>CAZZLC010000023.1:40758-49392 GCA_964655065.1 uncultured Enterobacteriaceae bacterium
CGCGGTGACCCTGTGCGCCTCGCCAACCTCGCCGGCCGCGCGATGCTCGTGCGTGGCTCCGACCTCCACGACGTCGCCGTCGCCAGCCGGGACACGCTGCCCGCCGATCCCATGGCCGTGCTCGACCGTCTCGACACCGTGCGCGACCTGGAGGCGTCCCTCGGGAAACGGCCACCGGAGGCCCGACTCGACGAGGTGACGCTCGGGCCGCCGGTCCCTCGGCCCTCGAAGGTGTTCGCGATCGGGCTCAACTACCCCGACCACGCCGTGGAGGGTGGCTTCGAGGTGCCCGCCCATCCGCTCGTGTTCACCAAGTTCCCGTCGTGCATCGTGGGTCCCACCGCCGACGTGGCGATGCGATCGGATCGCTGCGACTACGAGGGCGAGCTGGTGGTCGTGATTGGGCGCCCCGGGAAGGACCTCGAGCCCTCCGAGGCGCTCGCCCACGTCGCGGGCTTCATGGTGGGTCAGGACATCTCGGACCGCCGGACCCAGTTCGCAGCCAAGCCGGCCCACTTCGCTCTGGGCAAGTCGTTCGACACGTTCGGCCCGACGGGCCCCGTGCTCGTCACGCCCGACGAGGTCCGCCTCCCCGAGCTCCGCATCCGGACCTGGGTGGGCGAGGTCGAACGCCAGAACGACGTGGTGGCCAACATGTTCTTCGACGTGCCCACGCTCGTGGCCTACCTCTCTCGGGTCACCCGGCTGGTGCCCGGGGACCTCGTGTTCACGGGCACCCCGGAGGGCATCGGCGCGGTCCACCGCCGCTACCTCGGTGACGGGGACGTGGTGACGACGACGATCGAGGGGATTGGCACGCTGGTGAACCGCTGCGTGCGTGCCCCGGACCATGGGCTCGCCGATCTGGTGCGCCGATAGGTTACCGTCGCGTCGCTCTCTGGGGGTGGCGCAGTGACCGACCGGAACCCGATCCCGTACATGGCGCTCGTGATTCACGAAGGTGCCGCGCCGTCCGTCGGGCGTTGCATGTCGTCGGCCGCCAGTGGCATGCCGCTGACCTCGGGCAAGACGGTGGCCGAGACGCTGGCCCGACTCGAAGGCGCTCCCCGGGTGATGGTGGTCGGTCACGAGCACCTGAACGACGCAGTGGACGCGGTCCGCGACATGCCGCAGACGAAGCTCGCCGTGCTCACGCCCGAGACGACCGACCGGCTCGTCGCGAAGGCCCTGGAGGTGCCCCAGATCATCGGCCTGCTGGCCTGGCTCCCGGCGGGGGTCCGACCCTGGGAGCTGTCCTACGTCGTGCGGCGGGCCGTCGCCCCCGAGCAGGACGTTCCGTTGTCGTCCGACGTGCTGATGTGGGGGGCGAGCAACGTGACCTGGCACCCCCGTACCTCCGAGGAGCGCGACCGGACGGTCCGCGCGGTGGAACTCGTGGCCACGCGCTTCGGCATCTCGCGCAAGATCGCGGCCACGGCAGCTGATGCAGCCCACGAGTTGCTCGTGCACGCAATGATCGACGCGCCCGTCGACGCACGGGGCCGCCGCCGCTATGCGGCGGACCGCACGGCGCAGATCGCCCTCGAGCCCGCAGAGGTTCCGACGATGCAGCTCACGGTGGACACCTCACACCTCGCCATCGACGTGACCGAGCCCTTCGGCCGCCTGTCGCGGCGCGTCCTGCTCGGGGGCATCCTCCAGGGGCGGGTCGGGAACACGGACGTTCGCGAGGGGATCGGGTTCTTCAACCTGTTCACGACGGCGGCGGTACTTCGGGTCGAGGTCCGGCCCGGACGGTCCACCCTCGTGTCGTGGATGGTCGACCGCGTCGTTTCGACAAGAGACCGCCGGGCGATGCCGCGGTCGCTCTACTACATCGAAGGAGTCTGAGGTGGTGCTGATTACCTCGTGGTTGGCCTGCGGACTGGGCATCGATCTCGTTCCGGCCCCGGAGCCCGCGCCTCGGTTGCGGTTCCGTCCGGTCGAGATGCTCCCCGCATGGTCGACCCAGGCCCGGTGTCGCCTGGCCCCCCTGCGCGGACGACTCCTGCGTCAGGAGCCCAACAAGGAGGGCTGGCGGATCATTCGCACGCAGCTCGATGGACGCAGAGGCACCGACGAGCTGCGCGTTCTGATCGAGGACGGCAAGGACGCCTACGCCAGCTACGTGGAGCTCCGGCTCGACGGACGCCCGTGGCTGCGCACGAGCGTGGTGCTTCCCGTCACCGAGATCATGCACGAGGTGCCGTTTCCCGAGGGCTCGAACGCCGCCGAGTGGAAGGTCCTGGAGGAGGCGCTGTTCGGCCGGATCTGCGATCGGCCCGACCCCTCGCTGCAGCTGTTGATCGACGATCAGGTCCGGTGGCACGAGGGTCCGCCGCTGCTGCCTCCGGACTACGCGGTGCGCGACGGAGAGCAGTGGCGGGTCTACGACGGCGACTCGCACGAGTCGAAGGGCAGCCTCCCCGTGACCTACCCGCGTCCGCTGACGGAGACCGAGCAGGTCGCGGTGCTCGCGACGGGTCAGGGCGTCATCGCGCAGCGCGACGGCGCCCACGCCTGGCTGTTCGTCACCCAACACCATGCGCGGCTGCGGTGGCCCTCGGAGTTCACGGCCCGGATCCTCCCCGAGGGCATCGAGGTCACGCGTCACCCCACCACGATGGACGAGATCGCGGCCCCCGTCATCGTGCTGCGCGAGCTGTAGCCCGGCCCGGGTTGGCTACGCTGCTCGGAGGAGGCGTTGAAGTGGCGACGCGATCGATGGTGGGGTTCACCCCGCCGTGTGGGCTCGATCTCGTGGTGGAGGATCTCGATCCTGCCGTGGTGGGGCAGGAGGTCGTGGTCGAGGCGGTCCACCGCGTGACCGTGCACGACAGCCGACCCGTGCACGGCAACGAGGTGCTCTGGTCCGACACGATCACGCTCGACGCAACCGAGCTGATCCTCCCGATCACGCTCCCCACCCCCGTCCCCTACGCCTGGGACGGACCCCAGGTGACCGTCGACGTCGTGGTGACGTTGAAGGTCCCGAAGTCCGGGTGGTTCTCCAAGGACGAGGTACTCGCCGAGGCCATCGTGCCGCTTCCTCGCATCGCGCGCAGTCCCTCGCCGCGCGACGGCGACCTGATGGCGCCGCGCGACCACTGGTCGATCGAGCTCGCCATCCAGAGCCTCGGTCCCGACGCCCGTTCCCGCGTGGTCACCCAGCTCGCTCTCTACGGCACCGGCGTGCTGGGGGGGCTCGTCGTGGCGTGGTGGACCAGCTTCTGCTTCCTCTACTTCGTCTGGATCGTCGCCTCGCTGATC
Organism: uncultured Enterobacteriaceae bacterium; assembly: GCA_964655065.1. Taxonomy (GTDB): domain Bacteria; phylum Myxococcota_A; class UBA796; order UBA796; genus DRPG01. The sequence continues at coordinate 44,029 of CAZZLC010000023.1, forward strand.
GCGGGGAAGCTCGTCTACGACAAGGTCATGAAGGAGCTCGCCGGCTACGCGAGCCTCGAGTGGGGATTCGTGCCTCCGCTGGCTCCCGACTCCCGCATCCCCATCGGCAAGCTGCTCGGCGGCACGCCCCGGGTCGACGTGGTGCGTCCGCGGCTCCGCATCGTCGCGTGCAATCTCGAGCGGGGCCAGTACCGCCGAGGCAGCGGCACGGACGTGCGCACGGTGTCGTTCTCCGAGCCGATCGGGGCCGTGGTGCTGTACGACCGGGAGCTTCCCCGATGGTCGGCCGGCGTTCGCCTCGACGAGGCCTTCGATGGTGACGTCGACTTCGGACCCGCCTTCCAGCAGCTCGCCCCTCCGGCCGAGGTGGGCTCGGATCACGGCATCGGACTGCGGTGGGAGGCGCAGCTCGTCGTTCCCGAGCTCGTGGACGTGGAGCTCGAGGGCCCGGTCGAGATCTGGCACTGGCCTGCGGACTGGAGTCCCGGGTCTTGAACGACGACGACGTACACGACTTTGCGGGGCTTCTCGACCGGACGTCGGGTCGGGACCGGTGGCTCGCGCTCGGGGGACCGTCGGGGAGCGGCAAGTCGACGCTGACCCGCTGGCTTCTCGCCGCCCACCCCGGCTGGCAGGGGCCGTCCTTCGTGGTCGCCCATCTGCCCGGTTCCCCGGTGGACCTGACACCCGCCGAGCAGCTCACCGAGCCTCGCGTCGTATTGATCGACGAGATCGTGACCGTGCCCGAGCTGGTGCGGGCCGCGAGGCTGCTGCGGGCCGGGCACCGGTTGCTGCTGTGCACGCACCTGCCGGGGCCCTGCTTCGCACCGCTCCGGCTCCTCGCGCGTGGGCGCTTCGTGAGCACCACGGTCGCGGGACCCGCCAAGATCGAGCGGGCCCTCCGCCGTCGGGGGCTTCGGTTCTCGGAGCGGGGCGTACGCACGTACTTGCGCCGGTTCGGTGCGGTCTATCCGGAGATCGAGATGGTGCTCGAGCGGTGTCCCTCGGACGACTTCGATGTCGCGATGCGTCGGTTCGACAAGTACCACCGGATCCAGACGTCTCCGGCATGATTCGGGTCGACTCGTGATCCTCGGGGGGCCGCGATACCTGGCCCCTCGATGTCGGACTCGTCCCCCTCGCTCGTGCACCAGCGGCGCCTCGTCGAGCGGCGGAGATGCCCGCACTGCGCCGAGTTCCAGCCGTCCGTCACCTGGCTGTCGGGCGGGACGTGCCGGCGCTGCGAAGGGTCGCTGACCCTCTTCGCCAGCGAGGACCACGCCGCGACGTTGCTCCAGCGCCTCGACCGCGACGCGCGCTTCACCAGGGTGGTCGCCTATGGGGGCGTGTTCGTGGGCAGCCTGGTCATCGGATGGGCCCCGATGCTCTCCACCCTGGTCACCGCGCTCGGCATGCTCGTCGCGAACTTCTGGCTGGTGCGTCGGCCCACCGCGTGGCTGCCCGTACAGCACCGCATGCTCGTGCGACTGATCGTGCGAGCGTGGTTCGTGGTGATGCTGGCGCTCTCCGTCGAGGCGAACGTCATCGCCGCGCCGCTGATCGCGCTCCTCGGACTCGGGATTGGGGTGTCGACCGGCTCCGCCGTGCTGGTGACGGTGCTCTACGTCGAGGGGGCGCTGTGGCTCGTGCGCCGCCGGGTCCGACGCGCCCTCGCTCGTCCCGCGGGGGACTGGGGCTGGCTCGTCCTGCCGGTGGCCCTCGGCTTCGTTGTGCTGCTCGCGTTCCTCGCGGGGCTCGTGGAGGGCGGTGATGGGCTCTGAGCTCGTCCAGGGACTGCTCCTCGCTCCCGGAGCAACGTTCTCGGTCGGGCAGGGGGTGGCGTTCCTCGCGCTCGTGCTGGTGGTCGGCATCCTCGCCACGGCTCGCCCCTTGCTCACGCTGGTCGTGCTGTTCGGAGGACCCACGTGGGGCCTCCTGGTCGGCGAGGACGGCCTGTCGTCGCTGGCGGGACTGATCGTGGTCGGAGGGTTGGTGTGGGGCGAGCACCACCTGCGGGCCACCGAGTGGTCCGAGGTGTTCCCGGCCGCCTTCGAGCTCCAGGGCGTGGTGGGCATCGGGGTGGCGTGGGCGTGGCTCGTGGTCGGCGCGGCGACCGATGGCGCCACGGTCGACCTCGGCAGTCCTCCACGGGCCATGGGCCTGGTGGGGGCGCTCCTCGCGGCGTTGGCGCTCCACGCCGTCGTGTACCGCGCCCGGGCCCGGGTGTGGCGGTTGGTGCGCGACGTGGGGTTCGCAGGCGTAGCGACTCTTCTCGAGACCGCCATCATCGCTCTCGTCGCTGGGATCCTGCTCTTCGCGCCGTTCGTGGCCCTCGGGATCGTGGCCCTCGGCGTGATGCCCCTGCTCGTCGCTGCAGGTGCGATTCGAGGCGTGCAGCGGGTGGTGGACGGATGGCGTCGGGCCCCGTGTCCGGCCTGTGGCCGTCCGGTCCGGGTCGAGGCGAGCCGCTGCCCACACTGCCGGCAGCGCATTCCGGTGGTGGTCCGGTACGGGTGATCAGCCGATCTTCGCGATGCGGGCCGGCGTCGGAGCTGGCGGCTTGCCGCGGAGCTCGTCGAGGGCCTCGGTCGGGAGCGGGAACCAACGCAGGGACTCGACGTCGGGCGAGAGGTGGGGCCCCTCGAGCGTCCAGTCCGCAAAAAGGGCCGGCGCTTCCGCCAGCACGCGGCGGGCTTCGTCGAGGTAGCCGGGAAGGGCTGCCTCGGGCTCGGTGCGGTGGAGGCTGCGGTACTCCATCCGTCCCGTGTCGTAGTAGACGTCCGAGAGTCGCATCGCCGGGTCGGGCCGTCCCTCCCGGTGCCGCCACTGGCCGGTCTCCGGGTCGAACCGATACCAGGGCAGCAGCCTCCAGCCTTGCTCGGCGACGAGCTCCACCGCGTCGAGGACGAACTCGAACACGAGATCGCTGATGAAGTAGTTGAAGTTGACGCGGACCCAGCCTGGCTTGACGCCCTCACAGCCGCGATTGATCTCGCGCGCGAACTCGTGGCTCGTGTCGAGGTCGATCTGAAGCAGCCGGTGGCCGTAGGGACCGGCGCACGAACAGCCGCCGCGGGCCTGGATCCCGAGCAGGTCGTTCAGCACGGCGACCACGAAGTTGTGGTGGAGGTGCCGCTGTCCGTGTCGGACCACGAACGACACGATCGACAGGCGCCAGGCATCGGGGTTCCCGAGGATGTGGAGGTTCGGGTGCTGGCTCCAGCGCTCGATGGCTCGTCGGATGAACCGCTCCTCGCGAGCGCGGATCACCTTGGCGCCGACCGCCTCCTTGAGCTGGAACACCAGTCCCGCGCGGATGGCACCGACGATGTCCGGGGTTCCGCCCTCCTCACGGTGCTCGAGATCGCTGATGTAGGTGTGGCCGTCGCTCGAGACGTAGGAGACCGTGCCGCCGCCGGGCACGCTGGGCACGCGATTGGTCAACAGGTGGCGCTTGACCACGAGGACCCCTGGCGTGCCGGGTCCGCCGATGAACTTGTGCGGCGAGAGGAAGACGGCGTCCTTGTACTGCAGATGACCCTCGGGTCCGTCGTCCGCGAGGTTCATCTCGATCTGGACGTAGGGTCCGGCCGCCGCGAAGTCCCAGAACACGACGCCGCCGTGCCGGTGCAGGATGGTGGAGATCTCCCGGACCTTCGACCCGATGCCCGTGACGTTGCTGGCCGCGGAGAAGCTGCCGATCTTCAGCGGCCGGTCCGCGTAGTCGAGCAACGCCTGCTCGAGCAGCTCGAGGTCGATGCGGCCGTTGTGGTCCTCGTCGATGACCACCACGTCGGCGACGGACTCTCGCCAGGGCAGCTCGTTGCTGTGGTGCTCGTAGGGACCGATGAACACGACCGGCCGCTCGTGGGCGGGGATCAGGGAGTCGAGGGCGTAGCGATCGCGCAGATCGGCGGGGATGCGCAGGTTCAGGATGTCGATGAGCTTCACGATGGCCCCGGTCGCTCCCGAGCCGCAGAAGATCACCGCGTCGCGCTCGTCGCCCCCCACCGCGTCCCGGAGGATGCGCCGAGCGTCCTCGCGAAAGCGGGTGGTCTGCAGGCCCGTTCCGCTCGTCTCGGTGTGGGTGTTCGCGTAGAGCGGCAGCACCTGGGTACGGATGAAGTCCTCGATGAATGCGAGCGACCGGCCCGAGGCCGTGTAGTCGGCATAGGTCAGGCGTCGAGGACCGAACGGACCGTCGATCGCGGTCTCGTCGCCGAGGATGCTGTTGCGGATGTGCTCGATGAGTCGTTCCGATCGGTCGGTCATCCGGTATCTCCTCGAATTTCGCTCGATGGACCTGTAACGCGACCAACGGTCGACGGACGAGATCACCCCGAGGCCTTGGCCTCCTTCCGTCGACTCCGCCGATGGTCGCGCGCCTCGTCGCGCCAGTGAAGCCACAGGGCGCCGAAGCCGACGAACGACGTGAACAACCACACGATCATCCCCACGAACTGCGGGATGGCGAACAGGATCGCGAGGGGCACGGCGCCGGTGGCGAGAGCGCCGAGCTCCGAGTCCCCGAGCTTGGGAAACACGCGCTTGTTGATCGCGCGCCCGATGGCGACCGCGGTGAAGATCGGGACGATGAAGAGCCCCGCTCCCCACAGCCCGAATGCGACCACCGCGAGCTCCACGACCCCGAGCTGGATCGACACCGACAGCAGCGCGACGCCACCCACCACCGGGATGGTGAGGAACGCGACGAGACCGAGGGCTGCCGACATGATGGGCTGCTCGGCGATGGCGTTCGCGGGGCCATTCACGAACGACGACGCGAAGGCCAGGAACACGGCTCCCGTGAGGAGCAGGCCGAGGTAGCTCCGCAGGACACCGACGAAGCCCCAGAGGACCTCCTGTGCCACGGCCACGGGGTCGCTCGGATCGAAGTCGACGTCGAAGTCCCCGAGCTTGAAGCCCACGTCGCCGTCGGTGATCGTGTCGAGGCCGTCGCGGGGACGAGGGGCCACGTAGTTCAGGTCACCGTTGACCCGGGTGCCCTCGTCATATCGGACGTTGACGAACTGGAAGCTCGCGTCCTGGTGCAAGGTCGCGAACAGCTCGAGCTCGCGGGCCGAGGCCTCCACGAAGCCGTAGACGTCGCTCTGGAGCGAGACCCGGTTGCCGCCCACGTAGACGTTGCCGTAGATCGGCGCGTCGACCCTCACCTCCACGCCGCCCACGGCGTACAGGTCCCCGTACACGGGCTGGTTGATGCGAACGGTCGCCCCGACGATCACGGCGTCGCCGTGGATCACGTCGTCGACCACGACGTTCGGGCCGAGGAGGAACGCGTTGTCGGCGAAGGGGCCGTCGACCCGAATCGAGCGGGCCACTGCGAAGACGTCGCCGGTCTGC
>CAZZLC010000023.1:49492-100552 GCA_964655065.1 uncultured Enterobacteriaceae bacterium
GAAGGGGCCGTCGACCCGAATCGAGCGGGCCACTGCGAAGACGTCGCCGGTCTGCGCTGGCACGACCAGCGAAGATCCAGCGAGGAACGTGGGACGCCCCTGGGGAGTGGCCGGAAGCTCGGGCTCGGGAGGCGCCATCTCGCTCGGCGCGGAGGGCTCACCCGTGTCCTCCGCTCCCTCGTCGGGAGCCTCGAGCTCGGCTTCGGCCACCACCTCGGCGGAGGCCGGCTCCTCCGACCCACTGGGGAGCGGCACCGCTCCAGCGATCCATGCCCAAGCCCATGCAAACGCCATCATCTGGCCACCCTCCGTCGACGCGACCGCCTATTCCGCGTGGTCTCGGCGGGCTACTCGTCGCGAACGCCGGAAAGGTCGACGTCAGGGGCCTCACGAGCGTCTCGCTTCCGGGGCGGTGGCGCGCCCTCGACCGCGAGCTCACCTTCGACGACATCGATCCTGACACGCTCGAACCGGCGCTTCTTGGCGTCGGGCGCGTGTTCGATGCGCATCTCGGAGAGGAACTGCTCCGTCGTGAGCTTGCCCACCGCGTAGCGACGGAACGCGGGGCTCGGGACGATGAAGCGGAAGACCTCGGATCGGTGAGATTTTCGCCCGATGCTCGGATCCTCGGACTCCACGTCGACTTCGATGACCGCTCCGTCGACCTCGGGGATCCCGTCGAGGATGGGGGCAAGGTCCCGGGCCCGCCGGGCCACGAACTCTTGAAATGCGCGGGTCGCACGCGCGTTCCGGTCGAGCTGATTGGGGTCGAGAACCCGCTCGATGGCCCGACGCGGCAAGCGCACCCAAGCCGATCCCTCGATGTCGTCGATGGGGACGTTGGCGGGGCTCCCCTCGCCGAGCGCCGTCAGCATCCTCACGATCTGGAGCGCGCGGTCAGCGTCGAGCTTCGGGTAGACGCTCTCGGGGGCCCCGGGCAAGAGCACCACCACGTCGAACTCCACCCGACTCGACGCGACCCTCGGCCCCGCGATCCGCTGCCGACACTCGGTCGTCGCGATGCCGGTCGGCCCCGCGTCGAGCAGGACCTCGAGGACGGTCGAGCCGCGTGGGGCCTTGGCGAAGGCCGCCTGGACCGCGCCCGGGCAGTCGTCGCCCGGGACTTTGCCCTTGACGCGGCGCACCTCGGCCTTGATGGGCAGCGCGATGGCTGTCTGCTCGGGCAGGGGCACCTCCACGGGTGCGGCGTGGGCTGCAGCTAGGATCGACCACCACATGTCACGGCTCTCCCAAGGGCTCGCAGGCGGCCCCGGTAACCCCGAACGTCAGGGCCCACCGGCCGGTCGTCGTCGCGGCCAGCGACTCGCACGCGGCCCACGCTTCTGCGAAGGCAGCCCGGGCGTCGCGGAGGCGCGCGATCCGCTGCTGGACCAGTCTCGCTTCGTGTCGGGACCCCCTGGCGTGCTGCTGCCCGAGCTCGCCGGCCTCCCGCACGAACGCGAGGGCGTTGACGACCTCTCCTCGGGGAGCGTCGAGCGACGCCTCGAGCGTCGTCGTGTCGGCGCCGAGGGCCCGAAGCTCGTCGACGAGAGGAGCGGCGTCCCGGACACGGTCCACGAGCATGGACCCCGCTGCGTCGACGCGATCGTTGCTGGCCGCGATGGCCGCGCCACGCACCACCACGGCGAAGGCGACGACGAGCCCCACGAGCTGGGCGAGAGCGACCGGCCCGAGCAGGGCCGCGACGAGCACGGAGTCCCGGCGGCCGCTGACCTGCTCGGGCACCGGTCGCTCGCGGGGTGGCGCAGCGGATGCCATCTGCTGACAGCGTAGCACCTCTGCGGAGCACGCCGTTCAGGGGGTCGAGAGTCGTCCGACCCGATCGGCGGTCGTGGGGTGCGAGCGGAGCCACACGGGCGACTCGTCGACCATCACGCCGAGGCGACGAGCGGTGCGGCGTCCGGTCTGCTCGATGCGCTTCAGGGCGGTGGCGAGGCCAGCCGGGTCTCCGGTGAGCTCGACGGCGAGGTCGTCCGCGGCGAACTCCCGCTGGCGAGACACGGCCAGGGTGAGGAGCTGCGCGAGGACGGGGCCGGAGAGCAGCACCAGGCCTATGGCGGCGACCTGGCCGGAGCCGACCAGGAGGCCCACGGGAGCCAGGACCAGTCCGACTGGCCCGAGACGACCGGTCACCGACGCGAAGGCCTGGGCCAGCGCCAGGGTGCGGAGGTCGCGATGCGCGACGTGGCTGATCTCGTGAGCGAGCACGCCCACGATCTCCCTCTCGGAGAGCCCGCGCAGGAGCCCGCGAGTGACCGCGACCACCGGCTGGTCGGGAGACCCCACGGTGAGCGCATTGAGCTCGGGAGACTCGAGGAGTGCGAGCTGCGGCACGCGCGGAAGGCCGGCGCGTCGGGAGAGCGCGCCGACGACCCGGTTCAGCCAGGGGGCGCGCGACGGCGGCAGCGGTGTCGCCCCGAGCATGCGCAAGGCTGCCCAGCCCGGCATCCGAGCCGCCCCGGCCGCGAACACCAGTCCCATCACGATCGCGAGCAGCGCGCCCGGCCCCCGCGCGACGAGGTACCCGACGAACGCGGTCTGCAGGACGAGGATGGCCATCAGTCCGATGGTCTGGAGCTGATTCAGTCCCCGGTGGGCAATGCGCCTCAGCGTCACCGGGGTGCGAGAGAAGTCGGTCATGCGACCAACCTAGACACCCCCGCACCCTGGACAACGACCATCACGCCTTGGGGCCCGCGTTCTTGATCGCGTCTGACGAGCCGTCCTCGAACTGGGCGAAGTTCTGCTGGAACAGCGAGGCGAGCTTCCGCGCCATCGCGTCGTACGCAGCGGGGTCCGCCCAGGTGTTGCGCGGGAGCAGGACCTCGTCCGGCACGCCCGGACACGACGTCGGAACCTCGAAGCCGAACCAGGGGTCGGTCCGGGTCGGGGCGTCCGCCAGCGCACCCGAGTGGATGCCGTCGATGATCGCGCGGGTGTGCGCGATGCTCATGCGGTGCCCGGTACCGTAGGGACCCCCCGTCCACCCGGTGTTGACCAGCCAGGTGTTCGCGCCGTGCTCCCGGAGCTTCTCGGCGAGGAGCTCCGCGTAGCGGGCCGGGTGCCAGATGAGGAACGGCGAGCCAAAGCAGGCGCTGAAGGTGGCCTGCGGCTCGGTCACACCCATCTCGGTGCCCGCGACCTTCGCGGTGTAGCCCGAGATGAAGTGGTACATCGCCTGCTCAGGGGTGAGCCGGCTCACGGGGGGGAGCACCCCGAACGCGTCGGCGGTGAGCAGGATGACGTTCTTCGGGTGGCCACCCACGCAGGGGATCTTGGCGTTGGGAATGTACTCGATCGGATAGGAACAACGCGTGTTCTGTGTGATCGAGCTGTCGGTGTAGTCGACCTCGCGCTTGTCGTCCAGAATCACGTTCTCGAGAATCGAGCCGAACCGGATCGCCTCGTAGATCTCGGGCTCGTCCTCGGCCGACAGGTCGATGGCCTTGGCATAGCAGCCGCCTTCGATGTTGAAGACGCCGTCGGCGGTCCAGCAGTGCTCGTCGTCGCCGATCAGCTTGCGGCGCGGATCGGCCGAGAGCGTCGTCTTGCCGGTGCCCGACAGGCCGAAGAAGATCGAGACGTCGCCGTCGTCACCCTCGTTGGCCGAGCAGTGCATGGAGAGCACGTTCCGCTTCGGCATGATGTAGTGCATCACGGTGAAGACACCCTTCTTCATCTCGCCTGCGTACTGGGTGCCCAGGATGACCAGCTCCCTGCGCTCGAGGTTGAGCGTGACGCTGGTCTTGCTGCTCATGCCCGTCGTGTGGCGGTTGGCGGGGAACTCCCCCGCGTTGAACACGACGTAGTCGGGCTCGCCGAAGCTCTCGAGCTCCTCGGGGGTCGGGCGGATGAGCATGTTGTTCATGAACAACGCATGGTACGCGCGGGTGGTCACGATGCGGACCTTGATGCGGTACCGGGGATCCCAGCCCGCGAAGCCGTCCATCACGTAGAGGCGGTCGCAGGTGTTGAGATAGTCGAGCGCGCGCTCGCGGTTGATCTCGAACGTGTGCTCGTCGACCGGCATGTTGACCGAACCCCACCAGACCTCGTCCTGCGTGCTCGGCTGCTGGACGATCCGCTTGTCGCTCGGGCTGCGGCCGGTCTTCTCGCCCGACAGTGCGACGAGCGCCCCGGTGCTGCTGATCTGGGTTCCCGCCTCGTGCTTGAGGCCCATCTCGTACAGCTGCGCGGGCGATCCGTTCCGGATGATCTCCGGTACCTCGATGTCGTAACTCGAAAGTGAAAAACTCATCTACGCTCCCTTCCGCGTTCACGGGGCCCCGACGTCGGTTTCCGGCCCGGGGTGTCGATCGTCTCGAACCATAGCTAGCGTCACGGCGCGATCGTCCCTGACGATCTCGATGCCGCCACGACGAAACTGGCGAAGCTGTCTCACGCGGCGCGCGCGAAACGGCTCCCGCCGAAGCTCGCAGAGCTGTCGCGCGAGCTTCACGAAGACCTGGGCGGCGTGCTCGGGGGTGTCGAGGACGACGGTTCGGCGTCCCGCGACCCCCGGTGCCTCCAGCGCCACGCGCAGAAGCTCGGGAACGTCGAGCGCCGATTCCTCCGGGAGGCCTCGGGCCCACGGAGGTTCGACGCCCAGCGAGCGCAGCCAGCCCACGGCCCACCGCACGAGCGCCTCGTGGCGGTAGTCGATCCAGCGCGCCTGCTCTTGCGGCCACGCCGCGAGCAGTACCTCGAACTTTCTGAACGCTTCGTGGCCCGTGAGCGCGGTGTCGAGGAGGCGAGCGAGATCGTCGTCCTCGACCAGGTCCACGAAGTCCTGCATGAGTCGGAACTGCCTCGTGTATCGCGGAATCTCCGCGTACCGCTCCGGTTCTTCGTCGATTCGTGCCCAGACGCTCGCGTTGTCGCGTCCCGTGACGGCCGGATCGAAGAGTCGGACGAGCTCACCCGTGTGGAGGTCGAGGAACGTGGCCAGGAGGCCCTCGTCCCGCGCCACCAGGGCCGCGAGCAGAACCGGCTGGTCAATGGAGACTGCTCGCCTTTCGCCGCTCATGCCGAAAGTGGCTTAACCGGCCTCGTCGGGTGCGACGTCGACCTCCACGCCAACGTGGTCCGAAGGCGGTTCGTCGAGCCCGGGACCTGGCTCGGCGCCGATCCGGGCGAAGCGCTCGAGCCGGAGGGCGCGGAGGTAGACGCGATCGAAGCGGGCACCCGACCCGGGACGGCGCTGCCAGGCCTTGGGCACACTGGGCCAGGTCACGCGGTCCGCGGCGGGGGAGCCCGCAGCGGCGAAGGCGTCGGTCACCAGAGCGAGCTCGGGCACTCGTTTCTCCTCGGCCACCCTCAGGTTGAGATCGCCCGCGAACACCCCGGGGCCGTCGCGCTCGAGGAGCCGGCGCAGGGCGTGGGACAGCTGGGCGACGCGCACGTCGGAGGCCTCCCGCCCGCTCTCGAGGTGGGCGGTGGCCACCCAGACCGGGCGTGCTCCCTCGCCCTTCGACACCTCGACGCCGAGGAGGCCGCGCCCCATCGAGGAGTTGCCGAAGGGCTCGAACGTAGCGCCGTGGATGGTGAGCGAGCCGCTGACGAAGGCGAGCACGAAGTACTCGTGGAGCGACGTCGTGGGGTCGGGCGGCACGGCCCGGAAGCCGGCCGCGGCGAAGTGATGCTTCAGGTGGGCGTGCCAGCTGCGCCGAACCACCTCCTGGAGCAGCACCACGTCGGGCGGATCCGGACGGAGCAGCAGGCGCAGACACGCGGCCTCGCTCCGCTCGTCGAGGCGGGCGTCGTCGAGACCGTTCAGGTTCCAGGTGGTGATGCGCAGCACGAACCCGTCAGTTGGTGAGGTGGGCCTCGACGAACCAGGTGTCCTTGTCGACCGACCGCGAGATCTCGGTGAAGAGGTCGGCCGTGTCCTTGTCGCCGATCTCGTCGGCCGCGTCGATGGCCGTCCGGAGGTGGCCGCCGAGGGTGGCGAGTGCAGTGGAGAGGCTGTCCACGTGGGCCTGCTGGGCCGTGGCATCGATGGGGTAGGCGGGTAGCGTGGTTCGCTCGACGGCGACCTGGATCGTGCCCTCGGCCAGGCCCCCGAGCACGACGATGCGCTCGGCGAGCAGGTCGCTGTGCTCGTCCATGTGGTCGGCGACCGTGTCGAACAGCTCGTGCAGGGCGATGAAGCTCTCGCCCTTGACGTTCCAGTGGGCCTGCTTGGCCTGCCAGTGGAGGTCGATGGTGTCGGCGAGACGCTCGTTGAGGAGCGCGACCATGGCCTGACGCGTGGCTTCGGGGAGGTTGTTCTTCGTCCGGTACATCGCGTGATCTCCGTTTAGTCGTGGAGGTGGTATCGAACGAGGGCCCCAGACACGAACGCCGCCCCGGGGATTGCCCGGGACGGCGTCGCGATCGGACGGAATCGAGATCAGTAGGTGATCGCCAGGTCGGTCTCGCAGCTCACGAACTGGTCAGGGTTCGAGGCCATGCCGTTGGCCGCGCTCGCGCCTTCGTCGTCGAGGAAGCCCTGGTCGTCGCCGGCGGTCTCGGAGCCCGCGGCACAGTCGGCGAGGACGTCAGCGGAGTCGTACGCGCGGACGACGTACACCATGACCGGCGAGGTCTCGTCGTAGTGGTTGGCGCAGTCGAACGCGGTCTCGCCCGCACCCGCCGGGAAGGCGGCGAGGGTCAGCGACAGGGCGTCGGGGTTGCCCATGGCGTCGAACGGGAAGTTGTTCTCCTCGATGAGGAACACGCCGGTGTTGGCGAAGTCGGCGGCGGTGAGCAGCAGGTCCGCAACGGGGCCCGAGGCGCTCGGGGTCAGGGTGACGTCGGTGTCGCCACAGTCGACGGCGATGCCGGTCACGGCGATGGGATCGCCACCGTTCATGCCGGTGTCGACGACGGATTCCTTGTCGGAGTCGCCCTCGCAGGCGACCGCGAAGAAGGCGGCGAAAAGTGCAAAGCGGTGCATGTGTGTCTCCTCGATGATGAAGTTCGGCCCGCTCACAAAGCGTGGGTGGGACTCCTCCGAACCCGGGAGACTCTAACGCAGGCTGTCAACGGATGTCGATGGACGACGGCTCACGTCTGGCGTACCTCACCCGAGTGTCGGACCGGGGTCACCGGCAGGTGGGAGAGCAGGGCGACCCACTCGGCCTGGTCCCTCCGCCGGAGTGCGCTCGCGATCAGGGGTCGGAGGACGGGACCGGCGATCGCCCGGGCGGGCAGCGTCCACGACGCGAAGCGCTGCAGGTCGAGCGCCTCGCAGAGCTCGCGCCAGAAGTGGCGCTCCGTCACGATGCCGATCGCGACGAACCGGCGGTCGCGACAACGGAACACGCCGTAGTGCGGCAGCGCGTGAAGGCCGAGGCGGGCCATGCGACGGATGGTCGGGGCGGCGAGCGAGCGCGCCCACGGCGGCACCACGTCGCTGGAGGCCCCGACGAGGTCGACCTGGGACCACACGTGGGTCCACGCTCCGATCTCCTCGGTCATGGCGATGTCGAGGGTGACGCCGTCTCCCGTCTGTTGCCGCAGGTACAGCGCGGCGCAGATCCGGGTCACGGCGCGACTGGCCGCCGCGAGGTCCGCCACGGGGAGGGGGAGGCCCTCGGGGTGGTCGCGCGCGTCGCGGTTGAGGTGGCAGGTGCCGACGAGCGCCTGGACGTTGAGATCGTGGGCCGGCTGTTCGCGACGCGGGCTCGTCTGGCCGAAGGCGCTGATCGAGCAGTAGACCAGTCGCGGGTTGCGAGCCCGGACCACGTCGGGCCCGCAGCCCAGGCGATCGACGACGCCGGGCCGGAACCCTTCGACCAACACGTCCACGGTCTCCGCGAGGTCGAGGAGCGCGGCCAGGTCGGCGGGCTCGCCGAGGTCGAGGGTGCGGACGGACTTGCGGTGGTTGAGCGCCTCGAAGAGGTCGGGCATCGCGCGGGCAGGGTCGCCCTTCGGAGGCTCGATCTTCAGCACTTCGGCCCCGAGTGCTGCGAGCTGGTCGGTCGCGTAGGGACCCGGCAGGTTGACGGTGAGGTCGAGGACGCGGATCCCGGCGAGAGGGGCGTCGTGAGCAGTTGCGAGCACGTCTCCTCCACGGAGGGTCCGCACCGTAGCCCGCGGGGACGCGATACGTGCGCTGCTCTCTCGGCTGGGGACGACGAAGATGCTGCAGGTGTGGTTCGCGATGATGGTCGGCTGTCCGAAGGGGAGCCCCGAGGGGCTCTCCGAGCAACCTGGTGTCCGCGACGTCTCACCGCTCCGCGACGAGGCGCTGCGCGGGGTGGACACCCCGGTGCTGCAGACGCTCCTCGCCGAACACTGGTCGGCCACGATGGCCCGCTTCCCGCAGTGGGCCAACGATCTCGGTGACCGACGGTTCTCGACCGCGCTCTACGATCCTTCGCCAGAGGCCCGCGACGCGTGGATGGCCGCCCAGCGCGACTGGCTCGTGCGTCTGTCGGCGATCCCCGACGCATCGCTGACCGTTCGCGATCGGCTCACCCGGGAGCTGTTGCAGCGCGACCTGCGGTCGTCCCTGCGCTCGAGGGTCTGCCAGTTCGACGAGTGGTCCGTCTCGGCGCGGTCGAACGCCCTGGTCGGGGCCAACTCGCTCGCCGAGAACCCCCGGCTCGACGATGCGGCCGACGCCAGCGATCTCCTCGCGCGATACCGTTTGGTTCCGAAGGTCATACGGCAGGAAACGGCGAACCTCCGCCGAGGGCTCGCCGAAGGTCGCGTCGGCGTGGCCGGGTCGATCGCGCTCGTGGTGGACATGCTGGACGCGCAGCTCGCGGCGGAGGGCGTGGACTGGCCCATGGCCGAGCCGCTCGACGATGCACCCGACTTCGAGGGGCGAGACGCCTGGCGCGCCGAGGTGCTCGCCACCCTCGACACCGACGTCCGGGCGGCGCTCGAGGAGTATCGCGACGTGCTGCGCGACGAGCTCGTGCCCGCCGCTCGCACCGGAGAGGCCATCGGCTTGCACGCCCTCGTCGACGGGGAGGCCTGCTACGAGGCGCTGATCGAGGCCCACACCACGCTTCCGCGGACCGCTGACGAGCTCCATCAGCTCGGGCTCGACGAGCTCGCGTCGATCCACGCCGAGTTCCGGACGCTCGGCCAGCGCGTGTTCGGCACCAACGACCTCGCGGCGATCTTCGAGCGGCTCCGCACCGACGACGCGCTGCGGTTCGACACGGCGGCCCAGGTCCGTCAGACCGCCGAAGACGCGCTGGCGAGGGCGGAGGCGGCGATGCCGGACTTCTTCGGGCGAGTGCCCGAGGCCTCCTGCGTCGTCGAGCCGATCCCCGATTACCTGGCTCCGCACACCACGATCGCCTACTATCAGCGCCCCCGTCCCGACGGGTCCCGGCCCGGCATCTACTTCGTCAACACCTACCAACCCGAGACCCGGCCCCGTCACGAGGCCGAGGTGCTCGCGTTCCACGAGTCGATCCCGGGGCACCACCTCCAGATCGCGATTGCCCAGGAGCTCGAGGCGCTGCCCGCGTTCCGCCGGCACGGCTCGTTCACCGCGTTCGTGGAGGGATGGGCCCTCTACACCGAGCGGCTCTCCGAGGAGATGGGGCTGTACAGCGGCGACACCGATCGCCTCGGCATGCTCTCCTTCGACGCGTGGCGGGCCTCGAGGCTCGTGGTGGACACGGGGGTGCACGCCAAGGGCTGGTCACGTGAGCGCGCAGAGCAGTTCATGGAGGAAAACACACCACTCGCGGTCAACAACATCGCGAACGAGGTCGACCGCTACGTGAACACCCCCGGACAGGCGTTGGCCTACAAAGTCGGGCAACTCGAGATAGCCCGGCTGCGCGACCAGGCGAGGACCCAGCTCGGTGACGCATTCTCCTACCCGGACTTTCACGATCAGGTGCTCGGCGCCGGGGCGGTACCGCTCCCCATCCTGGTGCGGCGGGTCGAGGCCTGGCTGGCTCGGGCCGCAGCGAACTGACGCAGGCTCGCCAGGCGAGTCTCTCCCACCCGACGTTGGGCGGACGGGTCAACCGACGTTCCAGTTATGGGGCCCGCGAAGGGACCAGGCACCGGAGGCCCGTCCGTGACTCCCGACAGTCTGCTCAGTGGCGAGAACGCGTCGTACCTCGACGAGATGTACACGCGGTGGCTCGAAGATCCTCAATCGGTGGAGCCCCAGTGGCGAACCTGGTTCGAGTCGCTCGACGAGCGGCCCCCCAACGGCCTGCCGATGGGAGAGCCCTCGCCGTATCGGCCGTCGATCTTCCACGGCGGTAACGGTGTGGCAACCGGCGAGGTGGCGTCGGGGTCCCGACAGGCCAAGGTCGTGCAGCTCATCAACGCCTACCGCGTGCGCGCGCACCTCGCGGCCCGGATCGATCCGCTCGGGCGCCGGGAGCGCCATCAGCACGAAGAGCTGACCCTCGAGTACTACGGCCTGTCCGAGGCCGACCTCGACGTCGAGGTCGACACGGCTCCCGCCTACGGGTTGCCGCCGAGGCTCACGCTGCGCCAGCTCATCGAGCACCTTCGCCGGGTGTACTGCGGGGCCATCGGGGCGGAGTTCATGAACATCATGGACAACCCCCAGAAGCGATGGATCCAGCACTCGCTCGAGACGCTCCCCGATACGTCCGTCCTCTCGCCGACCGCGGAGCGTCGCGTGTTCCGGAAGCTGTGCGACGCCGAGAACTTCGAGCGGATGCTGCACAATCGATTCCCCGGAACCAAGCGCTTCTCCCTCGAGGGCGGCGAGACCCTGATTCCGCTTCTCGACCTCGTCGTGAACTACGCCTCTCTCGAGGGAGTCGACGAGATCGTGATCGGCATGGCTCACCGGGGCCGGCTGAACACCCTCGTCAACATCCTCGGGAAGCCCGCGCACATCGTGGTGAGCGAGTTCGAGGGGGTCCACGGGACCACCCAGGGCTCTGGCGACGTGAAGTACCACCTCGGGTACTCTTCCGATCAGGTCACCCTGGTCGACAGGCCCATGCACATCTCCCTCACGCCGAACCCCTCCCACCTCGAGGCGGTGAACGCGGTCGTCGAGGGGCGGGTACGGGCCAAGCAGCGGCGGGCGGGTGACGACGAGGGGCGGCGGGTACTGCCCCTCCTCATCCACGGTGACGCGGCGTTCTCGGGGCAGGGTTCGGTGATGGAGGTGCTCAACCTCTCCGAGCTGCACGGCTACCAAACGGGCGGCACCGTCCACGTCGTGGTGAACAACCAGATCGGCTTCACCACCCCCCCCGCAGAGGGGCGATCGACCGAGTACGCGACCGACATCGCGCGAATGCTGGCCGTACCGATCTTCCACGTCAACGGGGAGGTTCCGCGAGACGTCGCGGCGGTGACGCGAATGGCCATCGATTATCGTCAGCGGTTCAAGCGCGACGTGGTCATCGACATGCTGTGCTACCGCAAGCACGGGCACAACGAGGGCGACGAGCCGTCCTTCACCCAGCCCAAGATGTACGAGGTCATCCGCAACAAGCCGAACCCGCGCGAGGTCTATGCCGAGCACCTCGTGCGCATCGGCACGCTGACCGACGAGGAGTGCCGGCAGATCCACCAGGAGTCGTTCGACGCGATGCAGCGCGCAGCCGAGCGGGCGGCCACTCCGGTGCCCGGGGAGCGGCACGGGGTGCCCATGAAGCCAGGTGATCCCGACGAGGCCACCTACTCCCGCCCCAACGACGGCCCCACCGTCGACACCGACCCGACGGTTCACAAGGCCGCGATGATGGCCGTCATGTGGTCGCGGTACCTCGACGGCAGGCTGTCCGATCCGGTCGACACCACGTTCGACGAGGATCGGCTCGTCGAGCTGCTGCGCGCCGCCAATACGGTTCCCGAGGGCTTCACCGCGCACGCCAAGATCAAGCGGCTGTTCAAGCAGCGCCGGGCCATGCTCGACGGGGAGCGGCCCGTCGACTGGGCGATCGGGGAGCAGGCAGCGTTCGTGAGCCTCCTCGACGAGGGCATCGGGGTGCGGCTGTCTGGTCAGGACTCCGGGCGGGGCACGTTCTCGCACCGGCACGCGGTCATCACCGACATCAAGACCGGAGAAGAGCACTACCCTCTGGCCGTGCTCGACACCCGCCCCTCGTCCCCCAGCGCGCGGTCCGAAGCGAACGGATCCGGGAACGGTTGGCGGGCCACCTTCGACGCGATCGACAGCTCGCTGTCGGAACTCGCGGTGCTCGGCTTCGAGGTCGGCTACGCCTTCGACACGCCCGACCAGCTCGTGATCTGGGAGGCCCAGTTCGGTGACTTCGCCAACGGGGCCCAGGTCATCATCGACCAGTACCTGGCTTCGTCCGAGCAGAAGTGGAACCGGTTCTGCGGTCTCGTGCTCCTCCTGCCCCACGGCTACGAGGGGCAGGGTCCCGAGCACTCGAGCGCCCGGCTCGAGCGGTTCCTGCAGCTCTGCGCCGAGGACAACCTCCAGGTGGCGAACTGCACCACCCCGGCGAACTTCCACCACCTGCTGCGGCGTCAGATGCTCCGCGACGTGCGCAAGCCTCTCGTCGTCATGACTCCCAAGTCGCTCCTGCGGCATCCCGAGGCCACCTCCACCCTCGACGAGCTCGCGAACGGCTCGTTCCAGCCGGTGATCGACGACACCGAGGTCACGTCGAAGGCCCGGCGGGTGGTCTTCTGTAGCGGCAAGGTCTACTACGACCTGCTCGCGTACCGGCGGGAGCACGACATCCGCAACGTCGCCCTCGTTCGGGTCGAGGAGCTCTATCCGTTCG
Organism: uncultured Enterobacteriaceae bacterium; assembly: GCA_964655065.1. Taxonomy (GTDB): domain Bacteria; phylum Myxococcota_A; class UBA796; order UBA796; genus DRPG01. The sequence continues at coordinate 62,227 of CAZZLC010000023.1, forward strand.
CTCGGGAGGCGGTGGCGGACGTGCTCGGTCGTCACCGCAAGGCGGAGGTGGTGTGGTGCCAGGAGGAGCCCCGGAACATGGGGGCCTGGTCCTACTGGCTGCAGGCCTGGCTCGACGAGTTCGGTGACCGCAAGCCTCCCCGGTACGTGGGCCGCAAGGCCGCGGCGAGCCCCGCCACGGGGTCCCACCAACAACACCTGCGCGAACAGAACGCGCTCATCGCCGAGGCGTTCGCGGACTGAACGCCTCCTGGAGAAGGCCATGGTCGACGTGACCATTCCTCAGATCGGGGAGTCCATCACCACCGTGTTCATCGCGCGGTGGATCAAGAAACCGGGCGAGGCCGTGGCCACGGGCGACGCGATCGTCGAGCTCGACTCCGACAAAGCGTCGATGGAGGTCCCTTCGCCGTCGTCGGGCGTGCTCTCCGAGACCCTGGTCGAGGAAGGCGACGAGGTCGAGATCGGCAGTGTGGTCGCTCGCATCGACGAGACGGCCAGCCCCTCGGAGTCCGCCCCGGCGAGCGAGTCCGCATCGGCGAGCGAGTCCGCATCGGCGAGCAAGTCCGCCCCCGCGAGCGAGTCCTCACCCGATTCCGCGCCAGCGGAGGTCCCCGCGAACGGCGCCCCGGGTCCGGTGCGGGCCGGCCCCGCGGCGCGCCAGCAGGCGCGCCAGCAGGGCGTCGACCTCGGCGGGGTTGCAGGGACGGGTCCGCGGGGCCGCGTCACCAGTACCGACGTGCGCGGCAGCACGGGGCCCCAGTCCAGGCCCGCCGACGCACCGGTGGGCACGACCGAGCGCCGCAAGATGACGCCACTGCGCCGCACGATCGCCCGTCGCCTCGTCGAGGCACAGCACAACGCGGCCATGCTCACGACGTTCAACGAGATCGACATGAGCCGCGTCATGGCCCTGCGCAAGCAGTACCAGGAGGACTTCAAGGCCCGCCACGGCATCAAGCTCGGGTTCATGAGCTTCTTCGTGAAGGCGGCCATCGAGGCGCTCAAGGAGTTCCCCTCGGTCAATGCCGAGATCGACGGTGACGACATCGTGTACAAGCACTTCTTCAACATCGGTGTCGCGGTGAGCGGACCCAAGGGTCTCGTGGTGCCGGTGGTCAAGAACGCCGACCGGCTCTCGTTCGCCGAGGTGGAGATGGCGATCGGGGAGCTCGGGGCCAAGGCGCGTGACAACAAGCTGCGCCCCGAGGACTTTCAGGACGGCACGTTCACCTTGTCGAACGGCGGGATCTTCGGCTCGCTGATGTCGACGCCGATTCTCAATCCCCCACAGTCGGGGATTCTCGGCATGCACGCCATCCAGCAGCGTCCGGTCGGGGTCGACGGCGAGGTCGTCTTGCGGCCCATGATGTACGTGGCGCTGTCCTACGACCACCGCATCATCGACGGGCGCGAGGCGGTCTCGTTCCTCGTGCGCATCAAGCAGGGGGTCGAGAACCCCGAGAGAATCCTCCTGGAAGTTTGATGCTTCCTCAAGTCGGGAGGATCCCCATCCGATCCCCTCCTCGTAAGGAGAGATCCCATGGCCGACTCCGACAATCGCTACCGACCGATATCCGCGCGGCCGCGACTTCCCGTGCGGATGCGTCACGTCGAAACTCCTCCGCCGCAGAGCCGTGGTCCGACCGAACCAAAAGGGGACGTCAACCCCCAGCCCGATCCGTCGGGTGACCGGTCGTCCGGAGGCTCCCGCTCGGGGTCTTCGACTCGCTGAGCCATCGCGCACGCCGACGCTCGTCGCGGCAACCCGGCTCCCGAATGAAGGCGGGCCGACCTCGCGGGCATGGGTGACCGGGTGGACCGGAGCGGCCAGGGACGCTGTTGGTTATACAGCCGGGCCGCATTGGGTCTCCCCGTGTTCAGCCAGGAGTGGACGTGTCCCACAAGCCATCAGCCATCTTCGCTCGAGCTGCCTGGGCAGCCGGCGCCGCCAGCCTGCTGGGCGTCGCACAGCCCGCACTCGCCCAGGGCACCGCCGAGACGGCGGGCGGGGAGTCCATCGACATCGAGCTCATTCGGCCGACGTTCGGCCACGAGGCGTTCGCGAGCGTGGACGTGCCCCGGTTCACACAGCAGGGCATCGCGTTCCGAGCTGGCGTGCTGATGCAGTACGAGCAGGCCCCGCTCACCCTCTACGATGCATCGAGCAACACCGAGCTCGGCTCCGTGGTCGCCAACCGCTTCAACGCGGTGGTCGGCGGGTCGCTCGACATCGACCGCGTGACCTTCGGCGTCATCGTGCCGACCGCGCTGAACTTCGGGAACACGGAGACCCCGCAGTTCGAGGCCGACGGCTTCGGCCTCGGCGACATCGGGCTGACCGGGCGGGTCACCTGGCTTCGCACGAAGAACGACCGCTTCAACCTCGGCACCCGCGGCGGCATCGTCCTCCCCACGGGACTGAACAACGCCTACATGAGCGAAGAGAGTATCCGCTTCTCGGTGGGCCAGCTCGTGGCGGTGCGCCTCGGGCCCGTCACCGTGGCGACTGACATCGGCCTGTTCACGCGGGAGCGTCGCGAGACCGACGAGGACTTCGTCGCGAGCACCGACGTGACCTGGAACAGCGGGATTCGCTTCGACCTGCCCGACGCCACGCGCCTGGCCATCAACGGTCAGATCCTCGCTCGGGCCGGCCTCGAGCGCTTCCTCACCGGTCCGGCGGAGAACGGTCTCGAGGTCCTCGGCGGGATCGACTTCTATCCCTCGCGCACCACGACCTTCGGCCTGGCGGCGGGTCGGGGGCTCTCGGCGGGCGTCGGTACCACCGATTTCCGCCTCCTCGGCAACCTGGTGATCCAGGTGCCCGAGCGTCGCGAGCCCATCGTGTGGAACCCGGCGCCGCCGCCCGACGCACCGCCCGACCCCGCAGTGGGTGAGCCCGTGATCGAGGAGATCATCGACCAGCCGCAGATCGTGGTGACGGAAGAGGGCACGGTCATCCGGATTCCCGAGCAGCCCAGGTTCCGCAAGGACACCAACGAGATCCTGCCCGAGAGCCGCTACATCGTGTCCGAAGTGGCCGACCTCATCAACCGGTCTGCCGAGGTCGCACTCGTCAAGATCGTGGGCCATGCTTCGCAGGAAGGTACCTTCGAGTACAACTATCGCCTCGCCGAGAGTCGCGCGCGCGCCATCTACGAGGCGCTCATGGAAGACGGCGTCGCGGAACAGCGGATGTCCTACGCCGGGCGTGGCGAGGTCAATCCGAAGTGCGGTGACTTCAACCAGGAGGATGCTGACGAGGAGGTCCTCGAGTGCAACCGCCGGGTCGAGTTCATCGTCGCGAAGCAGTTCGGCATGGGCGACAAGATCCCCGGGGCCTGCAAGGAGGGCGAGCCGGTCAAGGATTGCTACCCCGAGCAGCAGTACCTGCCTTGGAACGGTGAGCTGGTCGACGTCGTGATTCCGGCGGGAGCCACTCCCGACGAAGAAGACCCCGTCGAGGGCGGAGACGAGTTCGGCGACGATATCGACTTCGACTTCGAGGGCGACACCACCGCCGAGGAGGAGTGATGTTCAGAATCGCGCTCACCGCAATCTCGCTCGGCGTGGCCACGCCCGCGTTCGCACAGGACGCCTTGATGGTCTACGCAGCGGACGACGAGCAGTTCGACCCCGACGCGGTCTGCAACAACCTTGCCAACGTCGGCATGTTCGTCTCGTGGGACGAGTGGGACGCCACCGTCAACACGCCGCTGTTCGTCGAAGACCTGCAGAACTACCACGCCGTCCTCCTGTGGTCCGACGACGTCCCCTTCGTCGATGCGCCGAAGCTCGGTGAGGAGCTCGCCAAGTTCGTGCGGAACGGTGGCGGCCTCGTCATGCTCGGCGGAGCGCTCGCCAACGGCAGCACGCCGACCGGCGAGGACTTCGAGGCCGTCTCGCCGATCGTCCCGGGTACGCGTGCACGCACCGACCGCGCCACCAACGCGCTGCAGGCGCCGGGCTTCCAGTGGCTCCAGGCGAGCCCCACCTACATCGCAGGCCACCCGATCGTCTACGGATTCAACAACTTCTGCGGCCGTCCCAACTGGAACCCGGACAGCCCGACGTTCGGGCAGTGCACCGCCCCCGAGGGGGTGTTCCGCGTCTCGAACCTCGTGGTGAAGGACGGTGCGTTCGTTCCCGCGACCTGGGACGATGGCTACCCCCTCGCCATCGCGGTGTCGTCGCGTCCCGGCATCTCGGGTCGGGTGGTCGCGCTGAACATGAACCACCTTCCGTTCACCTTCGACCGCCTGCCGGTGCCCATCCCCGACGGGATTCCCGACTGGCACCCCGACGGCTGGACCGGTGACGGCTTCCGGCTCATCGTCGAGTCGATGCTCTGGTCTGCGCGATACGACCGCCCGCTCGCCACCCTCGACAACGACCTGTACTTCCAGGACTACGACTGCGATCTCACCGACGTCACCGAGGACGAGCCCGTCGATCCGAATGCCCCGATCTTCGGCGTCGACTGGCTCGACGAAGACGGCGACGGGGTCAACGAGACCCGCGAGATCGTGGCGCTCTGCGCAGACCGGGTGAACCCGGTGACGGGAACCTTCTTCCCCGTCGACGACTTCTTCTACGATTACGAGTCGCACTTCTGTACCTACCTGCTGACCGAAGCCGACGAGCTCGACCCCGCACTTCACGACCCGACCCGGGGTGACGGTCTCATCACCGAGGATCCGCGCATCCCATTCGCGCCGACCTGGGAGGACCCCATCACGGGCTTCGTGCGGTTCCTGGGCCAGATCCCGATCACCAGCCCCGACGGGCAGACCTTCTCGGTCGCGAGCCTCGACTGTGACAACTGCGTCTTCCAGTACAATCCAGACCAGCTGAACATCGACGCCGACGAAGCGGGCGACCTCTGCGACAACTGTCCCTACGTGCCGAACAGCGACCAGAACAACACCTGTCCGCTCACCGGGTTTCCCGACGGCGACAACATCGGGGTGGCTTGCGACAACTGCATCTGCGTGGCCAACCCGAAGCAGGAGGACCTCGACCTCGATGGGGTCGGCGACCCTTGTGACAACTGCTTCCAGACGTTCAACCCCAATCAGCAGGACAGCGACGCTTGCCCGCCGTTGGGGTTCCCCGACGGGTTCGGTGACGCCTGCGACAACTGCCCGAACGACTGCAATCCCACCCAGCGGGACGCCGACTTCGACGGCGTGGGCGACATCTGCGACAACTGCCCGGACACGCCGAACCCCGACCAGCTCAACAGCGATGCGGCTTCCGAGCCACCCGACGTCAACGAGGGCGACGCGTGCGACCCGTGCCCGCTCGACGGGCTGGTGTACACCGACAACAGCGACGACTCCGACGGTGACGGAGTCGGCGACGAGTGCGACGTCTGCATCGAGGTGCCGGACCCCGATCAGGCCGACCGCGACAGCGACAACTTCGGTGATGCGTGCGACAACTGCCCGAGCTTCTTCAACCCCGGGCAGGAGGACTCAGACGGCGACGGGTTTGGCGACACTTGCGACGTGTGTCCCGACATCGCGAACCCCGACCAGGCCGACCGCGATGGCGACACGGTGGGTGACGAGTGCGACGGTTGCCCCGACATCGCCGATGGTGCGGCGCCGGACGCGGACGGCGACGGTTTCTCCGACCGCTGCGACCTCTGCATCTTCGTGTTCTCCGAGGAGAATCAGGACGGTGACGGCGACGGCGTGGGTGATGCTTGCGACAACTGCCCGCAGGTGGAGAACTCCGATCAGCTCGACGTAGACAACGACGGCATCGGGGACCCCTGCGATCCCTTCGTCATCCGCGGTGGCGGGGCCCCGGCCCAGGACCTCGGCTGCCAGACCACGCCCTGGTCTCCGGCCACCCTCGGGCTGTTCGGCCTCGCGCTCCTCTTCGTGCGTCGGCGGACCCGCGGGTGAGGGCTGCCGTGCCATCGCTCCTCGCGCTCCTGGCCGCGGGCTCCTCGGCCCAGGCCCAGGACGTCGTGGTGCTCGGCTCGACCGACGAGATCGGCACCGTCGCGCTGCGCGAGGACCTGATGTGCACGGGCGAGTTCGTGAAGGTCGACTACATCGACCTCACGGCCCGTACGCCGCCGCTCGAGGAGCTGCGTCAGTACCACGGGGTGATGGTGTTTTCCGACACCCCCCTCGTCGACCCCGCGGGCATCGGTGATCGGCTCGCGAGCTTCGTGGAGCTCGGAGGTGGCGTCGTGCTCGCCGGGGGGGCGTTCTCGAGCGACACCGGGGTCGGGGGGCGTCTGGTGGGCGACGGGCTCGTCCCCATCGTGGGCGACGCGCCGTTCACCGCGTCGGACCCCAACCGCACCATCGCCGCAGCGCCCGGCTTCGAGTGGCTCCCCGGCCGGCCAGGCCATCCGACGACCCAGGGCCTCAACCGCTTCGATGGCGGCGCCGCGAGCTTTCGGGCTGCGATCGTCGCGTCGCCCGACGCCACGGTGACCGCCCAGTGGGACGACGGGGTTCCCGCACTCGTGCTCCGTCCGGTGGGCAGCGCCGGTCGCATGGTGGTGGCCAACGCGTTTCCCCTGTCGTCGCGGGCCAAGACGGGGTCGTGGACCCCCGACTCCGACGGCGCGAGGCTGTTCACCAACGCCCTGCTCTGGTCGATCCGCTATGCGAGGCCGGCCGCGACGTGCGTGAACGAGGTCATCGTGCAGGACCTCGACTGCGACACGGTCGACGGCTTCCTCGAGCCACTCGTCGACCCCGGGGCGCCGTTCTGCGACACCCTGGTCGACGTGCCCGACAGCCCCTACGCCGTGTCGAACCCCGCGAGCGACGACTACTACCTCGATGTCGGCTCGTTTGGCTGCGCCATTCCCACCGCGGGCTTCGACCTCGACGGCGACCTCATCTCGGGCACCGGCGAGCCCGTCTCCATCGCCGATCCGAGCGACCCCAACACGATCCTGGTCTTCGAGCTCGGGTGCGACAACTGCCCCTCCGTCTACAACCCGTACCAGTCCGACCTCGACTGCGATCGCATCGGCGACCTCTGCGATGCCTGCCTCTACACGCCGAACGGCCCCCAGGGCACGCAGAACTTCGACGACGACTGCTTTCCCAACGCCTGCGACAACTGCGACTTCGTCGACAACCCCCTGCAGGACGACGAGGACGGCGATGGGTTCGGCGATGCGTGCGACAACTGCCTGACCATCTTCAACCCCGACCAGCGCGACACCGACGGCGACTTCGCCGGTCAGGCCTGTGACAACTGCCCCGGCACGCCCAACCCGTTCCAGGAAGACGACGACGGCGACCTGGTGGGCAGCTTCTGCGACAACTGCCCCTTCATCTTCAATCCCGATCAGCTCGACACCGACAACGACGGCCTCGGCGATGCGTGCGATCTCTGTCCGGAGCTCGCGAGCGTCAACAACGCTGACAGTGACGGTGACTTCCTCGGCGACGCCTGCGACAACTGCCCCACCATCGGCAACCCCGACCAAGATGATGCCGACGGAGACGACGTCGGGGACGTCTGCGACAACTGCCCCATCTTCCTGAATCCGAAGCAGGAGGACGGCGACGGCGATGGGGCGGGAGACATCTGCGACCTCTGCCCGACCGACGCGAACCCCCGCCAGGTCAACCGTGACGGCGACACCCTCGGTGACGCGTGTGACCCGTGCCCCACCGCGTTCGACGAGACCTTCGCCGACGCCGATGGTGACGGCATCTTCGATACCTGCGACCTCTGCACCTTCGTGGCCGACGAGACCAACGCCGACACCGACGGTGATGGCGTCGGCGACGCCTGCGACAACTGCGCCGATGCCCCGAACCCGACCCAGTCGGACTTCGACCACGACGGCATCGGTGATCCGTGCGACCCCTTCGTGATCCGCGGAGGCGGTGCGCCGGCCAATGGCTGCGCCGTGGCGCCAGGATCCGCCCCCACCGGACTCTGGTTCGTCCCGGCCCTGTTGCTTGCTACCCTCACGAGAATCCAGCGAGAGCAATGATGTTGAACCTGCTACGCCCCGTCACCGGTCCGGGCCTCAGTGCCGCGCTCGGAATGTTGCTGCTCTCCGCCGCGCCGGCTCAGGCCCAGCAGGCCCCCCAGCTCGAAGGCTATCGGGTGGCGCTGTTCTCGGCCGCGTCGAACCCGGGCTACGCCGAGGACATCCAGGCCAACATCATGGTCGGCTCGCGCGGCGTGGGTGGGGTTTATCAGCAGCTCGTCCTCGACCCGGACGGTGCCGTCGTCGGGTTCCTCGAGAACCCTCTGCCGTCTCGGGTGGCCTACGAGATCCAGCGCGTCGACATCTTCGACGTGGCGATCGACGTTCCGCGGGTCGACGACCTCGAGCCCTACGATGCCCTGCTCATCTACAACGACATCCAGTTCGTGAGCCCGGCCGCGGTCGGCGACCTCGCGGCGGCGGCGGTCGAGCTCGGCAAAGCGGTCATCCTGACCGGCGGCGCGCTCGATGCGAACCTGCACCTCGCGGGACGCTTCGAGAGCCAGGCCTACGCCCCGACCAGCAACTACGGGACGCTGTCCTCTCCCGGCAACAACCTGGCCATCCTGCCGGTGGACGTCGGGGTCACCTGGACGTCGAACACCGACGACAACGTCATCACGGGCCCCAACATCGGGAGCCAGGTCGACTACGGCACCCAGCAGCTCGGCAGCGTCGAGGCCCGCGTGCTCGGCGGTACGGGGAGTCGGCACCTCACGGGGCTGATCCCCCGCGCGCAGACCTACCAGGTGCACCGCTGGTCCAACAGCGAGCCTGCCAACATCTTCTTGCCGCCCGTCATCCAAGGCCAGGGGGCCACCTCGCTCGCGAACTGGAACCCGGTGAGCGACGCCGTCGATCCGGCCGGTCACGTGCGGCAGAGCTCCGGCGGGCGGCTGCTCGCGAACGTGATCTTGGAGACCATCCTGCTGTCTCGCCCGGAGCCCGTTGCCGACGACTACACGCGGCCCCAGGGCACCTGCTTCCGGTTCGTCGAGAGCAGCGTTCCCGAGTTCGCCGACTTCACTGAAGGACTCGACGTGGTCGGCTTCCAGCAGTCGCTGAACAGCTGCCTCGACAACGAGGACAACGACCAAGACGGTCTGACGGACGAGGACGACCCCGACTGCACCGACTTCCCGATGGTCGCCCAGCCCGAGCCGTTCCTCGGTACCGACCAGCTCGCCGCCGAGCTCTTGGATGCCGGGTTGAACTGGCCGGGCGCGCCCGCATTCTTCTTCACCACCTGCGACTACAACACGGTCGAGATCGGGGGCACGCCTTTCGGCAGCCGAGTCCGCTGCCAGACCGACCAGGACTGCATCGACGTCATCGGCGACGAGACGGCGTTCTGCGAGGTCATCCAGAACCGCTCCATCGAGCAGGACTTGAACTGCAACGGGCTCGACGTGTCCCTCCGCCGCCCCACGGACGGCGAGTTCTTCGAGACGCGCTTCGATCCGCTCGGTGACGATGTCGACCCGGACTGCCAGAACAACATCAATCCCGAGACGGGAGCGCCCTGGGACAACGCCGACGTCTACTTCGACTACTTCTCGTTCGAGTGCGAGTACTACACGGGCGACATGGATCCCGACGGCGATGGCCTGTCGTTCGGTACGGTCACGCTGCAGCTCACCGAGGACCCGCAGACCTGGGAGACGGTCCAGCTCGCGTGCGACAACTGCCCCGAGTTCTTCAACCCGAACCAGTTCGACTGGGACGAGGACGGCGTCGGCGACCTGTGCGACAACTGCCCCTACGTCTTTCAGGACCCGCAGGCGCCCGGAATGCGCGAGGACACCGACGGTGATGGCTTCGGCAACGCCTGCGACAACTGCTTCCGCGTGTTCAACCCCGATCAGGCGGACGACGACAACGACGGCTACGGCAACGCCTGCGACAACTGCCCCGACGACTTCAACAACGTCTGCGGGTTGAGCCAGGCGTTCCCCGACTTCCTCCAGCAGGAGGACATCGACGTCGACACCGTCGGCAACACCTGCGACAACTGCTTCGCGCCCGACCTCGACGAGCCCAACCCCTACAACTGGAAGAACGACCCCGAGAGCAGCTTCTTCCAGTTGCCGCCGACCTTCGACGAGCCCAACCCCTCCCAGGCCGACACCGATCGCGATGGCTGGGGCGACGCCTGTGACGTGTGCCCGAACATCATCGACCGCGACCAGCCCGACGAGGACCTCGACGGCGTGGGCGACGCCTGCGACAACTGCCCCGACCTCGTGACCACGGTGCGCGCCGACTCCGATCAGGACGGTCGGGGCGACGCCTGCGACAACTGCGACGACGTCAAGAACCTCGACCAGTTCGACCTCGACTTCGACGGCGTGGGCGACGCCTGCGACAACTGCCTCACCGTGTCGAACGACGACCAGTTCGACTCCGACAAGGACGGCGCGGGCGACTTCTGCGACAACTGCCAGTTCGAGCCGAACCCGACCCAGGGTGATGCCGACATCGACGGCTTTGGCGACGCCTGCGACAATTGCCCGCTCGTCCCCCAGAACAACCAGGACGACCGGGATGGCGACGGCTTTGGTGATGCCTGCGACTTCTGCATCGACGAGGAGACCGAGACGAACATCGACTCGGACGGCGACGGGTGGGGAGACCAGTGCGACAACTGCCCGACCGTGCCGAACTTCCAGCAGACCGACAGTGACGGCGACTCCCTCGGTGATGCCTGCGACCTCGTGGCCATCCGCGGTGGCGGTGAGCTCACCCAGATCGTGGGTCCGAATGCGTCCTGCTCCACCAGCGGGTCGGGCGCGGGCGTCGCGTGGCTGCTCGGGGCGTTCGCTCTCGTCGGGCTGCGTCGCCGCCGAATCGCCTGATCCGTCGCGCCTCGCGCGGGTCGAGGATCTCGAAGCTATCTTGCTCCAAGGGCACGACCGCGTCGGTCGGGCCCGCGACCACGGGTAGGGTTCAGTGAGCATCGGCTTCGCCATCGCGGGGTTCGCGGCGGTCGCCTGGGGTCAGCCCTGGGAGGTCGCGGTGGTGGGGGCCGCGGACCTCGCGGCTCTGGAGGACGTACGCGACCGCATCATGTGCGCCGATCGCGGCCTCGGGTACGTCGACTTCGCAGACCAAGCGCCGCGACGAGCGCATGGCATCGAGCGCATCGATCTCTTTGACGCCGCGGTGGATACGCCGCTCTTCGACGACCTCGCCGCGTACGACGCACTCGTGGTGTTCAGCGAGCTCCCCTTCGCCGATCCCGTGCTGCTGGGCGACGTGGTCTCGGTCTTCGTGGAGTCCGGCGGCGGTGTGGTGGTCGGCGGCCGTGCATTCGCCCAGGGCTTCGACCTGCGGGGGCGCTTCGTCACTCAGGGCATGAGCCCGTTCGTGGAGGTCGGCTCCCTGGTCCAGCCGGGCGGTGACCTCGGGGTGGCGGTCACCGCCCCCGACTGGGATCGAGGCCCGCAGCGGGGTCACCCGATCCTGTGGGGCTACCAGGTGTTCCGAGGTGGCCCGGCGAGCACCCACGCACAGGGTCTGCGGGTGAAGGGGCAGGCCGTCGAGGTGCTGCGGTGGACCAACGGAGAGCCGGCCATCGCCGCCGTGCGCTCCCCCATCCCTGGCCAGGGCCGCGTGGTCGGAGTGAACTTCGCGCTGCCCTCGTCGGCCGTCGATCCCACGTCGTGGAACGAGCTGTCGAGTGGAGGGCAGCTCCTCGCCGGCGCCGTGCGCTGGGCCATCGACCAGCCCCCCACCGGCTCGTGCGAGAACGAGGTCATCTTCCAGGACCTCAACTGCAACGGTGTCGACCTGGCCGACGAGCCCTTCGTCGACACCTCGAGCGACGAGTGCGACGGAATCGTGGACCCCAACACCGGGCTCCCCGCCGATCGCAACGACTACTACTACAACTACGTCAACTTCGAGTGCACCTACCCCGTGGGTCCCTTCGACGGCGATGGCGACGGGTTCTCCGCCGGGGTGATCGAGCTGACGCTGCCCGGCTCCGACGTGGTCTGGGACACCGTCACCTTCGACTGCGACAACTGCCCGGGACTCTTCAACCCGATCCAGATCGACCTTGGCTGCGACGAGATCGGCGACCTCTGTGACCTCTGCCCCGGCGACGACGAGCCAGCCCTGGCGCAGCCGTTCTCGCAGTCCGACGCTGACGGCGACTGTTTCGGCGACACCTGCGACAACTGCCCGCTGGACCCGAACAGCGACCAGCTCGACACCGACCAGGATCTCGTGGGTGATGCCTGCGACAACTGCGTCGACGTGCCCAACCCCTTGCTGTTCGATCCGGCGACCCAGTTCGCGTTTCAGCCCGACAGTGACAGCGACGGCGCGGGCGACGCCTGCGACAACTGCCCGGGGCTCGCCAACTCGCAAGCCAACGACGACGGAGACAGCCTCGGCAACGCGTGCGACAACTGTCCCGAGACCGACAACGAGGACCAGGCCGACCAGGACGGTGACGGCGTGGGCGATGCCTGCGACACCTGCCCGGGGGTCGTCTCCTCGAACCCCGCCGACACCGACGGTGATGGCTTCGGGGACGACTGCGACAGCTGCCCCGACGTGCGCAACGTCGATCAGTTCGACGTCGACATCGACGGGGTGGGGGACGCGTGCGACAACTGCCCCACCTTCGGCAATCCCGAGCAGATCGACACCGATGGCGATGGCGTCGGCGACGCGTGCGACGGGTGCCCGTCGGACTTCGATCCCGATCAAGAGGACTTCGACGGCGACGGCATCGGAGACCTCTGCGACAACTGCCCCTTCGCTCCCAACGCGGACCAGCGCAACCGCGACGAGGACCAGTACGGAGACCGCTGCGACGCGTGCTTCTCGGTGCCGAGCGACAACAACGACGACTTCGACAACGATGGTCTGGGCGACATCTGCGACAACTGCCGGTTCACCGTCAACCCCGACCAGGCCGACGACGACGGGGACGGATTCGGCAACGCGTGCGACACCCAGGCCTACCGCGGGGGTGGCGTGATTCGATCGCCGTTCCGCGGGTGTGCGACGGGCCCGGGACCCCTTCCGGCACTGGGGCTGCTCGTCGTCGGGCTCGGGCTCCGTCGCCGGCGAGTCAGTCGCTGAACCAGCGCATGCGGTGGTGCGGGCCGACGAGGGGCACCTCGAATGCTTCGCCGAGCACCGTCCAGCCGTGGCGCGCGTAGAAGGGCACCGCCCGGATCCGAGCGTTGCACCACAGCGCTTCGTACTCGGTCTGGACGGCCCGGAGCAGCTGCGACCCGAGGCCGAGGCCGTGTAGTTCGGGCTCCACGGCCATCCCGCGGAGCTGATGACGGGGGCGGCCCCCGTCCGGTGGGTCGGGCAAGGGGGCCACCATGACGCTCACGACGGCCACCGTACGCCCATCCTGCGCGAGCCTGAAGTGGCGGGTGCCCGGGTCGTCGTCTCCGGGCAGGTGGGCCGTCTCGCGCGGACGTCCCGCGCGGAGCACCCGGTGTCGCAGGTCGACGAGGACCTCGGCCCCGACCTCCTCGACGGTCGCCTCGATCACTTCAGGGTCCGCATCTGCAGCTGCCGGTCCCCCAGGAAGGTGCGCTGCCGCACCGCGTCACCGTCGGGCGAGTAGTCGATCCACTCACCCTCGCGCTTGCCCACCGCGTAGCGGCCTTCCGTCCGGGTCTGGTCCTCGGGGTTCCAGAAGGTCCACGCCCCGTCCCGGTGCCCGGACGCGTACCGGCCCTCCGAGAGCTTGCGGCCGAGGCTGTCCCAGGCTGCCCACACGCCCTCCTTCACGCCGGCGACGTAGGGCCCCTGCTCGGCGAGCTGTCCGTTCGGGTGCCACACCAGCCACGGACCGGTGCGCACGTCCTGATCGTAGGCGCCCTGGCTCGCCTTCTCACCGTTGTCGTGCCACGAGAGGCTCGGTCCCTGTCGGAGCCTGGGGCCGACCGCGGGCCTCGTCTCGCACCAGGCCTCGTTGCCCGTCGGAGGGGCGGCGCCAGCTCCGAGCGTGCCCGCGGGACACTGGAGCTCGGGGTGGATCGGCTGGGCGCGGACCAACGTGGGGGCCGCCGACTTGGCGCAGCCCGCGCCGATTGCCAAGATGATTCCCAGTCCCGTCGCGTACCGACCCATCGAAGGTCCTCCCGGACGCCTCCATAGCCAGGTGCGCCAGGGCGCGGGGTCGGGTACCCTGGGCGCCGGATCAGGAGGCGCGATGGCCATGGTGTGGTGGGCGATGTTGGCGGCGGCGGCAGCTGCCCCCGAACCACCCGAGGTCCCGAAGGGGATGGAGCGTGTCGAGCCGGAGGTCGTCGTCGACGCGCCGGCCTTCGTGCTCCAGGGGGGCACCGTGTGGACGGGCGACGGCGGTCGCTACGCGAGCGGCTTCGTGGCGGTCGATGGGGGCCGCATCACGGCGGTCGGTGAGGGCGACGCGCCCGCGACCCTGCCGGGCAAGCGGATCGACGTCACTGGGCAGCACGTCACGCCGGGCATCGTCGACACCCACTCCCACCTCGGCGTGTACCCGTCGCCGTGGGCGCGCGCCCACAGTGACGGCAACGAGGCCACCGAGCCGACCACCCCTGGCGTGTGGGCCGAACACTCCACCTGGCCCCAGGATCCCGACTTCCAGAAGGCGATCGCCGGCGGTGTGACGACCATGCAGATCCTGCCTGGCTCGGCGAACCTCATCGGGGGCCGGGGGGTCACCGTGCGCTCGGTTCCTGCTCGGGGCAGCCGCGCGATGCGGTTTCCCGGGGCGCCCGAGACGGTGAAGATGGCCTGTGGTGAGAACCCCAAGCGGGTCTACGGGGAGCGCGGCGGTCCGAGCACCCGAATGGGCAATCTCCGGCAGCTCCGCCAGGCCTTCGCCGACGCGGCCGAGGAGCTGCCGCGCGACGATGGCAAGAAGCGCAAGAAGAAGAAGAAGAAGAAGCGCGACGAGGACTCGACCTCCGATCTCGACCAGCAGACCCTGCGCGGCGTGCTGAAGGGCGAGATGCTCCCGCAGGTCCACTGCTACCGAGCCGACGACATGCTCGCGATGCTCCAGGTCGCCGAGGAGTTCGGCTTCCGAATCCGGTCGTTCCACCACGCCACCGACGCCTACAAGATCCGGGACATCCTGGCCGAGCGCGAGGTCGCGGCTAGCGTGTGGGCCGACTGGTGGGGCTTCAAGCTCGAGGCCTACGACGCCGTGCCCGCGGGGGCGGCCATGGTGTCGGCCGCGGGGGCGCGGGCGATCATCCACTCGGACTCGGCCATCGGCATCCAGCGGCTCAACCAGGAGTCCGCGAAGGCCCTGCGCGCGGGTCGCGAGCTCGGCATCGAGGTCGACGAGGACGACGCCATCACCTGGATCACCCTGAATCCGGCCTGGGCGCTCGGCATCGACGACGAGACCGGTTCGCTGACCAAGGGCAAGCGCGCCGACCTCGTGGTGTGGGACCGCGAGCCGCTTTCGGTGTACGCCAGGGCGCGGCTCGTCTTCGTCGACGGCGCGCTGCGCTTCGACGTCGAGCGTCCACAGCAGTGGTCGGACTTCGAGATAGGTCAGGCGCTCGACGCCGAGGAGGACGACCGATGATCGCGTGGCTGATGGCGAGCGTCGCGAGCGCGGCGTGTACGGTGATCTCGGGGGCCACGGTGCACACGCCGACCGGCCCCGTGAAGGGGCTGACCGTGGTGACGGTCGACGAGCGCGTCTCGGCGGTGGGCCGGGGACTGCGCGACGTGAAGCTCGAGATGGACGAGCAGCAGCGGGTGGCTGGCGCGAGCTACCGCAACGAGCCCTGCCGGTTCGTGCAGGCAGGCGGCAAGCACCTCTCCCCTGGGTTCGTCGCGGTCGGCGTCAAGACGGGGCTCGTCGAGATCTCCCTCGAACGGTCGACCCGCGACGACGACGCCCAGACCGACGACCCCATCCGGGCCTCGCTGCGGGTGGTCGACGCCTACGATCCCCGGTCGAGCACCGTCAGGGTCAACCGGGCCGAGGGGATCACCACGGCTGCGGTGTTCCCGAGCGGTGCGTTCGTCCCCGGGTTCGCGGGCTTCGTGCGGCTCGCCGGCGCGACGCTCGGCGAGGCGGTGGTGTCCAGGGAGGCCGCCCTCCCCGTGGAGCGGACCACCGGTTCGCTCGCCGAGGACGTGCAGCGACTCCGCGAGCTCGTCGAGGATGCTCGGCGCTACCGGCGCAACCGGAACAGCTACGAGGTCAACGTGCCCTACCTCGACGGGATGAGTAGGCTCGATCTGGAGGCGCTGAAGCCGGTCGTCGAGCGGCGGGTCCCGCTCACCATCTACGCCGACCGCGCGAGTGACATCGAGGCGATCGGGGCCCTGAAGCAGGAGCTCGAGCTCGACGTCGTGATCCTCGGGGCCGCCGAGGGCTGGCGCCACGCCGAGGCGCTGGCCGCGGCGAAGATCCCCGTGGTGGTGAACCCGTTCGTCTACGGTCCGGGCTCCTTCGACCAGCGGGAGGCGCGCCCCGACAACGCGGCAATCCTTGCCGCCGCCGGAGTGGACGTGATCCTCACCGCGGAGCTCCACGAGGCCCACAACGTGAGGGTCCTTCGCCAGGCAGCGGGCAACGCGGTGCGCGGCGGCATGACCCACGAACAGGCGATCGCCTCGATCACCGAGGTGCCAGCCCGCGTGTTCGGCCAGGCCGACCGAGGCCGTGTCGAGGCGGGGGCGGTGGCCGACCTCGCCCTGTGGTCCGGTGACCCGCTGGAGCTGTCCACGTCGCTCGAGGAGCTCTGGATCGACGGTCACTCGGTAGACCTGCGCACCCGCCAGACCGAGCTCGCCCGGAAGTACCTCGAGCTGCCCGGAACCCCTGCCGAGGCCCTTCCGCTTCCGTAGGGGTCATGGGTCGCCGGCCGTCTGACCACCGCTCCATCCGCCGCCTCCCGGCGTGACCACCCGGACCCGGTCGCCCGGCTGGAGCGGGATGGAGGCGCCGTCCCAGGGCTCCAGCCGCCCCTCGCGCCACACCTCGTCGGCTCCCGGCCGGGCGTCGGCCGGGCCGCCCACCGAGCGAGCGCCCCGGTCCCGACGCGTCGCGAGGAGGGCCGCGCTCGCCGGCTCGCGGACCTCGATCTCGCGGACGAGCCCATCGCCGCCGCGGTGCAAGCCGGAGGCGCCGCTGCCCGTGCGCAGGGCGAACCGGCGTAGCCGCACGGGCAGTCGCTGCTCCAGCACCTCGGGGTCGGTGGCGCGGGTGTTGGTGAGGTGGAGCTGTCGTCCCGAGGGCCCGGGTCCCCGCGGAGTGGCGCCCTGGCCGCCCCCCACTGTCTCGTACAGGGACCAGCCCTGGCCCCCGACCGTGAGGTTGGACATCGTTCCCGCCGACGCCGCTCCGAAGCCGGCCGCGGTCAGCACGAGGTCGACGAGGCGCTGGCTCGTCTCCACGTTGCCCCCGGCCACCGCGGCGCCGGAGGGAGCGTCCAGGATCGAGCGCGGGTTCGAGAGAATGGTGACGCGCCGCAGCACGCCCTCGTTCAGC
The DNA here is from genome assembly GCA_964655065.1 of uncultured Enterobacteriaceae bacterium. Classification (GTDB taxonomy): domain Bacteria; phylum Myxococcota_A; class UBA796; order UBA796; genus DRPG01. Next base: position 79,700 of record CAZZLC010000023.1, read on the forward strand.
GGGATGTCGGTCCCCGCGAGGACGCGCAGCCCGAACAGAACCGCGGCCCTGACCACTGCGGCGGGTGCGTTGAGGTTGCCGGGGTGGGCGGGTCCCGAACCCCTGAAGTCCACGATCAACGAGCGATTGTCGTGGTCCACCTTCAGCTCCAGGGCGAGACGGATCCCGTCGAGCTCGTCCTCGGCGCTTCCGTCGACGAGCGAGGGGAGTACGTGCTCGACGCTCTCGGCGGCGGCGTCCTGGAGGTGGGCCATCCACGCCGCGATCACCGAGCCGCGGCCGAGCTCGGCGAGTCGTCGGGCGGCCACGGCGTTGGCGGCGACCTGCGCCTGGAGGTCGGCGAGCACGGTGTCGGGCTGGCGACACCCCACGAGGTGGTGCCGGACGGAGTCGGAGAGGCGTCCGCCTTCGAGCAGCGGGACGTGTCGGAGCACGAACCCCTCGTCGGCCAGCGAGCGGGAGTCGGGGGGCATCGAGCCCGGCGTAGAGCCGCCGACGTCGACGTGGTGACCGCGGTTGGCGACGAAGAAGCGCCGTCCGTCGACGTTCACGGGGTGGATCACCGTCAGATCGGGCAGGTGGGATCCGCCGGCGGCGGGGTCGTTGCAGACATAGTGCTGATCGGGGCCACAGTCGGGGATCCTGGCCATCAGGTCGCGCACGGTCGTCCCCATGGCGCCGAGGTGGACGGGAATGTGGGGCGCGTTGGCGACGAGGTGGCCGGTCTCGTCGAACACGGCACACGAGAAGTCGCGCCGCTCGCGGATGTTGACTGACCGAGCGGTCCGTTCGAGCACCGCTCCGGCCTCGCTCGCCGCGGCGACGAAGCGCGAGCCCCACAGGGAGACCCCGTACGCACTCCGGGCGGTGGGGCGTGCCACAGGGGGCGGAGCGACCTGTCGGAGCACCAGCAAGCCGCGCTCGACGGTCGCCCGCCATCCCTCGGGCACCCAGACCGAGGTCGTCGGGCTGTCGAGCCGGTGGGGTCCGTCCACCGGGGCGGTCCCGAGTCCGAACGGGTCCTCGGGGAGCCGGGGGAGGGTGGCGGCGGGTCCGAGGGCGGTGAGGCGCACGTCGACGACTTCGATGGTGGCGTCGCGGTCGAAGCCGTATCGCGTGCGGTGGATGCCCTCGAGCTGACGGGCGGCGGCCTCGGGATCGCCCGCCACCACCTCCACCGCGTGATCGGTGCCCGCGTACCGCAGCGTCAACGAGGGCACCCTCGTTCCGAGCTCGGGCAGCTCGCTCGCGAGTGCAGTCCAGGTGGCGAGTACCTCGTCCCAGGCGTCGTCGAGCTCTCTCCACACGGCGCGGGTCGCCGTCTCCGACCGTCGGGCGATCGCCTGCCCCCACGCCGAGAGCACCGAGGCACACGGGTGCACGAGCACCGTTCCGATCCCGAGGGACGCGGCGACGTCGGCGGCGTGCTGTCCCGCGGCCCCGCCAAATGCGACCAGCGCGTGATCCCGAAGGTCGGTGCCCCTTCGTGCGGCGAGCCGACGGATCGCGGCTGCCATCGCGTCGCGAGCCACCCCGACGAAGGCCTCGGCCGAGTCTGGCAGCGCAATCGCGTCGGGATCGAGCGGCGGATCGAAGGCGTCGGGGTCCACGAGTCCCAGGGCCACCGCCGCGTCGGTGACCGTGGGAGGTCCCCCCCGGCCGTAGCACTGAGGCCCCGGGTCGGCGCCGGCGCTCTCGGGACCCACGAGCAGTCTCACCCCGTCGTGCCGAAGGATCGAGCCTCCTCCGGCGGCGATGGTGTCGATCTCGAGGGTGGGTCGGCGGAGGCGCACCCCGCCGATCTCCACGTCGTCCTCGCGCCGGGGCAACCCGTCGCCGGCGATCAGGCACACGTCGGTGCTCGTGCCGCCCATGTCGAGTCCGACCACCCGCTCGAACCCGGCGATTCGGGCCGTGGCGGCCACGGCGACGACCCCTCCCGCAGGCCCGGACAACACGGCATCTGGAGCACGGAGACGCTCCGCGTCGACGAGCCCCCCGTCCGACCGCACGGCGAGGGTGCCTGCAGGAACGCGATCCTGCGCCAGGGCTCGGGAGAGCACCGGGGTGATCGCCGCGTCGACCAGGGTGGTCTCGATGCGGGAGAGGTACCCGACCTCGGGCGAGACCTCGTGACCCAGGCTCACGAAGGCGTCGGGGAGTCGAGCGCGAGCAAACGCGGCGAGCGCCCGCTCGTGCTCCGGGTGGCGGGGACCGTGCAGCAGCACGACGGCGACCGATTCGATGCCGGTCCAGTCGACGTCGTCGGGGAGCGTCAGGGGCGTGAGCACGGTTCCGTCTGCGTCCACGCGCTCGGAGACCTCCACCACCCGCGTGCACAGTGGTTCTGGCCACCGCTGCTCCACCGCGAAGAGATCGGGTCGCGTCATGTCGCGGATCACGGGCAGATCGCGGAACCCCTCGGTCACGAAGAGCAGCGTGGCGACCCCACGGCGCTCGAGCAGAGCGTTGGTGGCCACCGTGGTCCCGAAGGTGAGGTCCCCCGCCGCGAGGTCCCCGACGACCGCGACGTCGGAGCGGACCTTCGTGACGTGGGTACCGCCGTCAGCGTCGAACTGGACCACGTCGGTGAAGGTGCCGCCGCGATCGATGCAGGTCCGGACGATGGGCGGGGTGCGGGGGGAGGTCGGCAAGGCTACCTCGACTCAACGGTTGGAGATTCCCAGTGGCTCGCGTATTGCTCGGCGTCACGGGCGGCATCGCCGCCTACAAGGCGGTTCTCGTCCTGCGGGAGCTGATGACGCGGGGCCACGAGGTGAAGGTGGTTCTCACCGAAGCCGCGCAGCACTTCGTCGGCCCGATCACGTTCGGAGCGCTCACCGGCGAGGCCCCGGTCACCGACCTGTGGGACGCTCGCTACAACGGGGAGATCCACGTCGAGCTCGCCGACTGGGCCGACGCGTTCGTCATCGTGCCCGCCACGGCCAACACGATGGCTCGCGCGGTGCACGGCATCGCCGACGACGCGCTCCTCGCCACCTGGCTGTGCTTCGACCGGGTGCGCGTGGTGGCCCCCGCCATGCACCACCGCATGTGGGATCAGCCCGCCACCCAGCGCAACGTCGCCCAGCTCCTCGCCGATGGCGTCGTGCTGGCGGGGCCCGTCGAGGGGCGCCTCGCCAATGGCGCCGTGGGCAACGGGCGCATGATGGAGCCCATCGAGATCGTGGACGTGCTCGAGGCCTGCCTCCGGATTGCCCCCACGGGTGGGGCGGGGCTTCATCCCCCGAACTGACCGTCTCACGTGCACCCCGTTCACCCCAACCTGGGGACACCGCCATGGCCATCTTGAAAGGCAAGAGTGGCTTCGTCGAGTGGCTGCCCGAGCAGCAGGTCGTCGAGGACACCTTCGTGCGAACGATCCGCGAGTCCTACGAGCTGCGCGGCTTCACCCACCTGTTCCTCCGGTCGATCGAGCCCGTCGACGTCTTGCTCCGCAAGGAGGGCGGCGACACGAACAAGGAGATCTACGGGGTGCGCCGCATCGCCGACGCGGGGGAGTCCGCGTCGATGGGGCTGCACTTCGACCTCACGATCCCGTTCGCTCGATACGTCAAGGACTACGCCGGCCACCTCACGTTCCCCTTCAAGCGCTACCAGATCCAGCGCAGCTGGCGGGGCGAGCGCCCACAGAAGGGGCGCTACCGCGAGTTCATCCAGGCCGATGCCGACGTGGTGACCCGCGGAAAGCTGCCCGCCGCCTTCGATGTCGAGATGCCCCAGATGCTGGTGGAGACCATGGACGCCCTGCCGGTTCCTCCGGTCACCCTGCACGTCAACAACGTGAAGGTGCTGGGGGGCTTCTGCGCGGGGCTCGGGGTCGAGGACGTGCCCGGGACGCTGCGCATCGTCGACAAGCTCGACAAGGTCGGCGCGGAGGGAGTGCGCGACATCCTGACCAAGTCGCTCTCGGCCGAGCAGGTCGACAAGCTCCTCGCGCTGGCCGCCATCCGGACCCCCGACGCCTCGTTCGTGGCCGAGGTCGAGGCGCTCGGGGTGTCGTCTCCCGAGCTCGACCAGGGCATCGCGGAGCTCGTGGCCGTGATGGAGGGCATTCGGCTCGATGGTCGAGGGACCGTGGTGGCGAATCTCGGCATCGCGCGAGGGCTCGACTACTACACGGGCACCGTCTTCGAGGGGCTCATGGAGGGGTTCGAGACGGTCGGCACCGTGTGCTCCGGAGGGCGCTACGACCGACTCGCGAGCGAGCAGCTGCCCGGGATCGGCATCTCGATCGGGGTGACCCGGCTCCTCGGCATCCTCCTCGACGGCGATGGGCTTCGGGGCTCCCGAAGCACGCCCACCTGCGTGCTCGTCGCGCTCAATGACGACGCCCACCGACCCGTTGCCGCGGAGGTCGCCCGGGCCCTTCGCCGGCGCGGCATCGCGAGCGAGGTGTTCCCGGAGCCGCAGCCCTACGGCAAGCAGATCAAGTACGCGCTCGCCAAGGGCATCCCCTACGTGTGGTTCGCCGAGGTCGACGAGCCGGGCCAGCACAAGGTCAAGGACCTCGCGTCTCGAGACGAGACGCCGGTCGATCTCGCGACCTGGTCCCCCGACGAGGACCGGCTCCGACCCCACGTCGTCAGCGCGGACTGACCGCGCGGTACCAGTCCACGAAGCGCTCGAGCCCCTCGTCGAGCCCGATCCGTGGCCGAAACCCCGTGCGCTCGGCGAGTACGGTGATGTCCGCCCAGGCGTCGACGACCTCGCCATCCGGCAGGTCGACGGGCAGGACCCGCGCCGACTCGCCGAGGGCGCGCTCGAGGCTGGCCACGAGCTCGTGGAGGGTCACCGGCTCGCCTCGGCCCACGTTCACCACCGAGTAGCCGGCTCGGGGGGCGCGCAGGAGCCTGACCACTGCCTCGACGGCATCGTCGACGTAGACGAAGTCACGGGTCATCCGCCCGTGGTTGTGCAGCCGGATGGGCTCGCCGGCCTCGATCTGGCGGGCAAAGCCGGAGACCGCCATGTCGGGGCGTCCGAGGGGGCCATAGACGTTGAAGAACCGCACCGCGGTCGACGCGAAGCCGTGCTGGGCGGCGTAGCTCTGGGCCATGGCTTCGTTGGCGACCTTGGTGGCCGCGTACAGTGACTTCGTAGCCCCCAGCGGGGCCGACTCCGTCATCGGCGGCGTCCCGTCCCCGTACACCGACGAGGACGACGCGAAGAGCAGCGGGAGCTCCCGGAGGCGACACGCCTCCAGGACGTTGGCGAACCCCACCAGATTCGCCTGGACGTACCGTGCGGGGTGCGCGGCCGACGCGTGGATCCCGGGCCAGGCCGCGAGGTGCACGACCTGGTCCACGCCATCGAGGGCCAGGGCGGACAGCTCGGCGACATCGGCAGACAGAAAGGTAAAACTCGGGTGCGCCCGGAGCTTCGCGAGCCGGCGCTCCTTGTGGTGGACCGGGTAGAAAGCGTTCAGGTCGTCGATGCCGAGGACCTCGTGCCCCTCGTTCAGCAGTCGCTCGGCGAGGTGGAAGCCGACGAAGCCGGCCGCGCCGGTCAGCGCGACCCGCTCACCTGGGAGTCCGGACATGCTGCTGCCCCTCTTCGCGCTGGTCGCGTGTGACTGGTTCTCCCCCCGGCCCGTGCCGCCGCCGCCTTCCCCGAAGCGGGCCGAGGTGACGGTCACCACGCTCGACGGCACGGTCCACTCGCTGTCCGATCCCGATCAGATCGTGATCGTGGAGGTGGTTCGCTCGCTCGACTGGTGCGTGTACTGCGTGGCGCAGGCGCGGGCGTGGGTGGGGGTGCTGCCCCGGGTGGAGTCCCTGCGAGCGCGTCTGTTGGTGCTCTCTCCCGACTCGCCGGAGGTGCTCCGTGAGGTCGCCGCCAGGCGAGGCTTCCCCTTGGACGTCGTGGCGAGGGTGACCCCGGAGCAGTTCCGGCGCCTCGGGATCCCGGCCGACCCGGGCCGCCCGGATCTTCCGCGCACCACGACGCTCGTGCTCGACGAGGCAGGCGGAGAGCTCCTGCGTTTCTCCGACGCCGACTACCGGTCGCGCGTCGACCCCGGCGTCACGCTCGACCAGATCACGCTCGGCCAGGGGCTGCCGCTTCCCGACCATGCGGCGGTGCCGTCTCCGGACTGGGACGCGGCGGCGACGATCGGCCTCGTGCGGGAGGGTGACCGCCTGATGCTCGACGTCGTGCTGGCCCCGGGCTTTCACGTCTACGGTGCCCGCGAAGCGACGAGCGTGCCCCTGTCGCTGCGCCTCGACGACGGAACCTCGGCCGAGGTGCCGGCCGGGATTCGCTCGGAGCAGGCAGGGCTCGAGGCATGGCTCATCGAAGGGGCGGTGCAGATCTCCGTTCCCGTGCCCGAGGACCAGTCGGTCGGGGGTGAGGTCGGCTGGCAGCTCTGCAACGATCGCTCCTGCAGCGCGCCGCGCCTCGAGCGGTTCGAGCTCGGACCCGAGCAGGGTCGGATCATCCGTCCGTCCGACGACTGACGAGCAGGGTCTGTGCCGAGCGTCCGCACGCGCCGCGGGCGTCGCGGATCAGGGCCTGCGAGAGCCCGACGCCCCCCACCTGGGCGCTCGATCGGACGTCGAAGCCGACCCACTCGCCCTCGGGAAACCGATCCAGGAACACCGCGAGATCCGGGTTCGGGTAGTTGAAGCGCAGAGGATCGAGCGGCGGGCCCATCCCGCTCTGCGCGTCGGCGAGCACGACCACCCGCTCGAGGGCAGACGTCGCTCGGCCCGCGACGAGCGGCACCAGGGGTCGGCCCCACACCTGGACTGGCGTGGCCCCCCAGGGCGCGTGGACGAACCGGAAGTCCACCGCCTGGTGGTAGCCCACGGGATGGCTGAAGAACGTGAAGACGTGCCGAGCCACGCTCTCGGGGGCGGGCCACGGGTCGAGCGGAGGGTCCGCTACTCCCGCGTCGGTCTGCCGCCTCGCGCGCAGGCCTCGGGCCTCGAGCACGCGGGTGCCTTCGTGGGACAGCACGGCCCGCAGCCGCTGCACCGATCGGCCCAGGCGCTCGGGCTCGACGCTGACCGAGAGGCGGTCCAGGGGGACCGGACGCCAGAAGTCCCACGCGATCCGCGCGACCACGAAGTCCTCGGCTCCCGGGTAGCGCTCGATCGCCCCCGCGAGGAGCGCGCAGGGGGGGCCACCGTGGAGGAAGCGCTCGTCCCACGGTCCGCGGGCGAGCTCCGTGGCGGTGACGGTCGTCTCGTCGTCGGGGACGAAGAACGCCCCAGGCTCAGTCACGACGCTGCCCCCGCTCCGCCATCAGCCGCTCCTTGACTCGCCGACCTCGCGCCGACAGCGCCGGCTCGAGCAGCCGTCGAAGCCCCGGGAACAGGTACCCGAGCGTGCCCATGGTGCCGCTCGTCGCGGGCACCTTGCGCTCCCGCCGGCCGTCGCGGGCCGAGGCGACGACCAGCTCGGCGACGTGCTCGGCGGTGGAGATCGGCTGGCTGAAGGTGAGCTCCGAGGTGTCGGCGATCTTCGCCATGATGAACCCCGTGTCGACGGGCCCTGGGCTCACCACGCTGACGTTCACCGGCTCGCCACGGAGTTCCTCCGCGAGGGCGAACGAGAAGGCGCGGAGCCCGAACTTGGTCGCGGAGTAGGTCGCGGACCCTTTCACGGGGACCACGCCGGCCAGGCTCGCCAGCTGGACGACGAAGCTGCTTCGCGAGCCCGACCGTCCCGCGGCCAGCAGGTGGGGCAGCGCCATGCGCGTCAGGGCGATGGGGGCGGCGAGGTTGACGTTCACCATCTGGGCGAGCTTTCGGGGCTCGACCTCTGCGACCGGGCCGCGGTGGTGGACCCCGGCGTTGTTCACCAGCCCGTCGAGCGATCCGAAGCGCTCGACGGTGTCGACGAGCGCCTGCTCGACGGCGTCCAGGTCGGCCACGTCGGCCGCGATCGTCATCACGCGGGTCGGGGTCCCGAGCTCGTCCGCTGCCGACTCGAGGGGCTCCCTCCGCCGAGCGACCAGTACGACGTTCGCCCCCTCGCGGTGAAAGTGCTGCACACACGCGCGGCCCACCCCGAGCGAGGCCCCGGTGACGAGGACGGTGCGCCCATCGAAGTCGCCCATGGCATCTCCTGTCCAGGTCGCGACATAACGAGCCCGGGCCTCTGGAAGCTCGGCGAAGTACCGACGTGCGCACTGATCACAGCGCGTTCCCCAGCGCCTTGGCGGCCCGATCGGCATCGTCGAGGGAGGCATCGGGACCGAAGCTGAACCGCAGCGTGCTCGCGACCCCGAGCGTGTGGTGGGCTCGCGGGGCGCAGTGGGTACCGCCGCGCACGATCACCGAGTGCCGGGCCAGGTGGCCGGCCAGGGCGGCCGGGTCGCGACCCTCGACCACCAAGGCGCAGGTGGGGACCCGCGGCTCGGTCCCGAGCGCTCGCACGCCCGGTCGCGCCATGGCGGCGGATCGGAACGCCGCCTCGACCTCGCGGGCCCGGGACAGGGGAGCGCGCTCGGCCATCGTCGCGAGCCCCGCGGCGAGGGCCACGAGCGATGGTCGGTCCACCGAGCCCGTGTCGCAGTACCCCGGACGGGCGAGCCCGGGGCGCACGTAGAGTCCGCCGACCCCATAGGGCGCCTGAGGGCCCTTGTGGCCCGCGAACGCGAAGTAGTCGACCCCGAGGTCGGTCAGGTCGAGCGGCAACCACCCAGCCGCCTGGGCCCCGTCGAGCAGGCACGACGCGCCGTGGGCGTGGGCGAGCTCGATGACCTCACGGTACGGGAGGATCTCGCCGGTCACGTTGGTCGCGACCGACACCGCGACCAGTCGCGCGGGCGCCGTGAGTAGCTCGCGTCGCAGCACCTCGAGGTCGAGGGGGCCCGCGCCGCGTGGGATCTCGACGACATCGACGCCGCGAAGTCCCTCGAGCGGTCGGATCAGAGCCTGGTGCTCCATGCCACTGGTGAGCACCCGATCCCCCTCCTGCCAGGGCAGGCTCGCGACGGCCGCAGCCAGCGCCGAGGTGGCACCCGGAGTCGGCAGGAGAGTGTCGGGCGCGACGCCGAACGCAGCAGCGACGGCCTCGTGGGCCTGCGTGAAGTCATCGGCCCAGCGATGGGGCGGCGAGTCGAGCGCCGCGGCGAGAGCATCGCGAACGGCTCGCGGCTTCGGCCAGCTCGTGCCGGCGTGATTCAGGTACAGGGTCATGCCCGACGATACCTCGCAGGCCCGAGGAGCTACGGGCGCGAGACAGGCCCACCCCTGGAACTCGGCCCTACCGGACCGGCGGATCCTCGACGGACAGGAACGCCACGATCTGCTCGATGGCCGAGGGATCGCGAAGCAGCCGCCGGTGGCCGACGTCGGGCACCGCGACGAAGTCCGCATCGGGCCATCGCGCTGCGATCGCCCGTCCGTCCGAGGCGGGTACCTCGACGTCGTCCGGATCGTGGAGCAGCAGCGCGGGCTGGGTGAGCTTGGCGGCCCGCTCGGCGAGCTCGAGCTCGTCCGGTGCGAACCCGACGTGGCGAGCCATGCGCGTGATCAGCTCTTCAATCGCAGGCTCTGGGAGCCCGATGTAGTCCCCGAACCTGGTGATCACGTTGCGCAGGGACGATGGGCTCGCGAGGAGCACGACCCGCTCTGGAGAGAGCCCCCACCCGAGGGCGAAGCCGAGGGCCCCGGCGCCCATGGAGTGCCCGACCGCGGCCTGGAACGGACCGAGCTCCCGGTCGGCATCGTGCAGCGCTCGGGCGAAGGCGAGGGGGTGGGCTTGCTCCTCGGGTGACGCCCCGTGGGCCGGACCGTCTACCGCCACCACCGACCACCCCTCGGACACCAGCCGCCGGCGAGTGCGCCAAACTGGGTGGCCCGACCCTCCCAACCGTGCATGCACAGGACCTGGCGATCCGCGTCGCGCCGCCCCCACCGGAGCGTGGACCACCCCACCGCCAGGGCGGAGCGGACGGCCTCGGCCTCCACGGCGTCCTCCCAAGGCCGCCGTGGCCGCCGTCGAGGAGTCACGAACCGGCGCCGCGCATGCTCGGCCGCCCACCCGGGCGCCACCCTCCCTACCACCTGGTTCCAGCTCCGGAGCAGCTGCAGCGTCGCTTCCATCAATGCCCTCAGTGAGTTTCGTGAAGCAACCTACTCCAGTGAGTTGCTTCGAGCAACGGACGCCGGGGGTCGTGATACGCCGGGTCATGGCCCGAACCCGCTTCGATCGTTGGCCTTGCTCGGTCGCCCGCACGGTGGACCTGGTGGGAGATCCCTGGACCCTGCTCGTTCTCCGCGACGCCTTCTACGGCGTGCGGCGCTTCGAGCAGTTCCAGGCCAACCTCTCGGTGGCTCGCAACGTGCTGGCGAAGAGGCTCTCCGATCTGGTCGAAGCCGGGATCTTCGAGCGGGTCTCCTACCAACAGCGCCCGCTGCGCCACGAGTACCGGCTCACCGAGAAGGGACGCGCTCTGTACGACGTGGTGCTCGTTCTCCTGAGGTTCGGCGACGACTGGCTCGCCCCCGACGGAGCGCCCATCGTGCTCCGCGAGCGGCAGTCCGGCCGGAGGATCCGTCCCGTGGTGGTGGACGAGGCGACGGGTGAGCCCATCGACCCGCGGGCAGTGGAAGCCGGGCCGGGTCCTGGGTTCCCCGACGAGCATCGCGCCCGCGCGGATGCCGAGGGTCGGTGGGGTTCCTGACCTGTCTGGCTGCGACGATTCCCTCCACTTCCCGGTGTTTGCGAACGTGTCATGGCCAGCGGTCGCAATTGCGGTACACATGCCTGTTCGAGACTCCGGGTCGTGTCGAGGGGGGAGCGTGGACCAGTCCGGCGAGGCGCTCGAAGCGCGGATGATCAGGCAGACCCTGACCATGGGGGCGGTCGCTGCCGTGGTGGCGATGGTGCTGTTCTTGCTGGACCCCTCCACCGTGGTGCGGACCGCGCTGTTGGTGGGGAGCCCCGCGCTCGGATTCGGACTCGGCTTGCTCGTTCACCGGGCGGGGTACCCCCGGGTGGGCGGCTGGATCGGAGCGGGGACCGCGACCGTCGGTGTGATCGCCGTCTTCTCCGTGTACTGGGGCATCGACGAGCACCAGGCGGCCTTCCTCGGCGTGGGCATCGTGGCCTCGGGGCTGGTCATGGGACCGCGGGCCGCTCTCCTGGCCACGGTGTCCAGCCTCGCCTACATCCTGTTCGACTATGTCTACGGGCCGCCGTCCTGGGTGATCGTGGGGTACGAGCCCTCGCGCTGGGAGCGGTTCGCCGACATCGGCGTAGCGCTCCTCGTGACCGGCATTCTGTCGGTGATCGGCATGAGTCGGGTCAACCAGCTCATCCACGAGCAATCCCGCGAGCAGGCCTTTCGCACCACGCTCCTCCAGGAGAGCCCCACCCCGATTCTCGTCGTCGACGAGAGCGGCCGCATCGTCGACGTGAACACGGCGGTCGCGGAGCTGAGCGGAGCGGCGGCGGATCGTCTGCTGGGCAAGCCGCTCGCGCGCTTCCTGCAGGAGCCAGGGGACGACGTCACGCCGGCGACGTTCCTGTCGACCACGGGGCCGATTCCGGTGCGCGCGCGGACCTCGGAGATCGACGTCCACGACGAGGCGCGTCGCGTGGTGGCGCTCGTCGATCTCCGCGCCGAGCAGCAGGTCCTCGAGAAGCAGGCCGAGGCCGTGCGGGTCGCCCAGGATGCGAGTCACGCGAAGTCGGCGTTCCTCGCCAACATGAGCCACGAGCTCCGCACTCCGCTCAACGCGATCATCGGCTACGCCGAGCTGCTCGGCGAGGACATCGTCGACCACGACCAGCGAGATGACCTCGCGCGCATCTTGTCTGCTGGGCGACACCTCCTCGAGCTCGTCGACGACGTCCTCGACATGTCGAAGATCGAGGCGGGTCGGACCGAGATCCAGTGGGAGTCGTTCGACCTGGTTCCGATCGTGAACGAGGCCGTCGCCGCGGTAGAAGGCGAGGCGCTGCGGCGCCGGATCCGGATCGACATCCATCTTCCAGAGTTGCTCACTGTCCGCGCAGATCGGCTGCGTGTCAGGCAGATCGTGCTGAACGTGCTGTCGAACGCCACCCGGTTCGCGAGGTCCACCATCGTGCTCGAGGCGACCGCGGTCGACGACGTGGCCCGCATCACGTGTGCGGACGACGGACCCGGTGTTCCGGCCGAGCTCGCGCCGCGGCTGTTCCAGCCGTTCGTGCGGGGCTCGACCGAGGCCTCGCGCACTGGCCTGGGGCTCGCGCTGTCACGGGAGTTCGCCGATCGCATGGGCGGGCGGCTGGTCCTCGCCGAGCACGGCCCGCTGTCGGGGGCGGTCTTCGTGGTGGACCTTCAGCGTCGTGCCTTCGCCGACACGGGCGCGTTCTCGATCTCCAAGAAGGCCCAGGGCGCCGGGACGTAGCACGACGGCTGACCCCCGTGCGTTTGGCTCGCGCGCCTCTGGATCAGTCCGGGAACGGCGTCGTCCACACCCCGTGCTCGGTGACCCAGCCCGTGATCAGATCGGCTGGCGTCACGTCGAAGGCCGGGTTCCACACCGCGGTGTCGTCGGGGGCGATCTGGACGCCGTGGAGGTGCGTGACCTCCTCGGCCTTGCGCTGCTCGATCACGATCTCGGCCCCGGTCGGCGTTCGCCGGTCGAGCGTGGACGTGGGCATGCCGATGTAGAACGGCACACCGTGGTGCTTCGCGAGCACCGCGAGGGCGTAGGTGCCGATCTTGTTCGCCGTGTCGCCGTTCGCGGCCACACGGTCACACCCGGCTACGCAGGCTCGAATGTCGCCGCGCTGCAGCAGGGCCCCGGCCATCGAGTCGGTGACGAGCGTGCAGGGAATGGCGTCCTTCTTGCACTCGAACGCGGTGAGGCGAGCACCCTGGAGGTAGGGACGGGTCTCGAGCGCGTAGACGTGGACGTTGCGCCCCGCCTCGATCGCGGATCGGATCATGCCGAGCGCGGTGCCGTGGCCGCCGGTGGCCAGCGAGCCCGTGTTGCAGATCGTGATCACCTTACCGTCGAGCAGCGGAGCGCCGTGGCGGCCGATTGCGCGATTGAGCTCGATGTCTTCGGCGTGGATGGTCTTCGCTTCGGCCTCGGCGTTGGTCGCGTCGGCCATGCGCTCGAGCGCCCACCGCAGGTTCACCGCGGTGGGTCGGGCCGCCAGCAGACGCTCGCTCGCGGCGGGGCGGTCGACCCCGTCGCGCTCGGCGAGCACGAGCCCGTAGGCGGCGGTGATGCCGATCGCGGGCGCGCCGCGCACGACCATGTCGCGAATGGCACCTGCCACGTCGTCGACGTGCAGAAGCCGCAGCCATCGTTCCTCGGTCGGGAGCGCGCGCTGATCGAGCAGCTCGAGCGCCTGACCGTCCCATCGAATCGCGTCCATCGGGTCTCCTTGCCCTGGCAACTTGGCAGGGCTACCGCGCAAGGGCAACGGAGGTGCCCCCATGACGGGTTCCGGCGTGAAGCTCATCAAGTGGCCGCATCAGATCACCCCGACCGAGCAGACCGTCAGCGAGGAGATGGAACGCCACGGCTACCAGGTCTACGACCTGCAGACCGTGCCAGGGTGGTTCGTGCGTTCGCGCCACAGCCACGACGAGCCCGAGATCCGCGCTGCGGTCGCGGGCGTGATCACGTTCCACTTCGACGACGGCCCAGTCACCATGGAGGCCGGCGACATCCTGCTCATTCCTGGCGGGGTGCCCCACGAGGTGAAGGTCCACAACGCGAACGCGTTTACCGCCTACAAGGGCTCGAAGTCCGGGGTTCGCCGCGTCACCGAGCACGGAGACGGCAAGGGCAGCGACGAAGACCGCGCCGCCCGCGGAGGCTGATCACGGCGAGGGGAGAGCCTTCACGGCGTTCTACTTCGCGGCGGCCGACTCGACGGCGGGGGCGGCCGCGGGGTCGATGCCGGCCTGGCGCATGCGAACGGCCATGTCGAAGAGGTAGTCGTAGCACTCGGCCTGGGTCTTGGCCTGGACCCAGTCGCGGCCCCACACGTAGACCCCGTGACGCCTCACGAGGACCGCGTGCGCGTCGGGGTGGGCCTCCATCGCCTCTCGCATCGACGCCTCGAGCTGACTCTCTCGGGGAGTGTTCTCGATGATCGGAATCACGAGCCGGTCGCGGTAGCCGAGCCCCTCGAGGCCCTTGAGCATCTCGAGGTGGGTCACCTCGAACGTGTCGCCCTCGGTCGTCAGGGTGGCCATCACCGCGCTGGCCGAGTGGGAGTGGATGACGGCGCCCGCGCCCCGCATCTCGTAGGCGAGCAAGAACAGCGGCCTACACTCGCTGACCCGAAGGTGCTCGGGCCCGTCGATCACCTTGCCTTCGAGGTCGAGGGTGAAGAGGTCCCCCGGCTCGATGCGCTCCTTCTGCACACCCGACGGCGCCATCAGGATGTGGTCACCCTCCCGAATGCTGATGCCGCCGCCCGTCCCGCTGACCCAGCCCTGGGTGTAGAACAGTCGGCAGAGCTCGGGAATCAACTGTCGCGGGTCTTCGTTGGCCATGGGGTCTCCTTCGCCGAGACCTACCCCGACGACTCGACACCGTCATCGCGACTCGACGAATGCCTCGATGGTGGGCCGCAGCGACTGCACGAGCTGGACCGAGAACTCGGCCCCGCCCGCGTTGTCCGACTCCATGCCCAGGATCCCGAAGTAGCCTCGAGACCGATCCACCCACGGCGTGAACCCGAACGCGCCGGGAGAGGAGATCACGTCGCAGCGCGCCACCGGACCGGGACACTCGAGCCAGGTGCCGAACCCGTACCGATAGTCCTGGTCCTCCAGCGGCCAGTTGAGCATCGTAGCGGTGGCCCACGGGTTCTCGAAGAGACGATCGAGGGAGTCCTTCGCGATCCAGGGGGTACCATCCCGGAGCCGGCCCTCGGCGAGCACCAGCTCCAGGAACGCGGCGTACTCCTCCATCGTGGCGCGCAGCCCTCCCGCGACCAGTGGGTGGACGCCCAATGCTTGCTGCGGGAGGGTGAAATAGGCGAGGTCCGGGTCGTCGAGTCCGAGCGGGCCGGCGAGGGTCGCCCCGAACGCGCTGGCCCAGTCGGTCTCGCGTGCGTGCTCCACGATGCGCCCGGCGAGGTGGAGGTGGGTCGATCCGTAGTCGAACGTGGCCCCGGGGGGGCCCACCGGGGTGAGGTCCACAATGTCGTCGGTGCACTCGTCTAGCGAGCTCGCAGGCCGGCGCACGCACGGTACCTCACCGGGCAGACCCGAGACGAATCCGCCCAGCTGGTCGATGGTCACCGGCTGCAGCCACTCGGGCACCTCGAGCGGATCCCCCGCGGCGTCGAGCTCGCTCGCGAGTCCGTCCGCCACGGTCGTGTCGAAGGAGAGCGGCCCCTCCTCGATCGTACGGAGGACCACCAACGCCGAGACCAGCTTCGAGGCCGAGGCGACGGCGACGCGTCGGTCCGCGGCAAAGCTGCCCACCGTCTCGTCGAGCAGACGGACTCCGTCGCGGTCCACCACCCACAGCGTCATGCCCTCGACGCCCATGGGCGCGCTCGGCAACGCAGCCGCGAGCGCCTCGCGAACGGTTCGGCGCAGGTCGGGCTCGGGCGCCCCCGTGGCCTCCGTGGGGCTCGCAGGCTCCACGGAGATCCCCGTCTCGCTCGACTGCGCCGGATCGGAGGGGGGGCTCGTGCACGCGACCAGAAGGGACCACATCAGCTTCTCCACGGCCGGAAACGAATCCGCGACCCGCGTATTGATAAGGTTTTCCGATAAAGGAGCCACCTTGGTCGGACCGGCCACGATCACGCCCGCCGAGCTGTCACTGCGCGAGGAGGCCGAGCGGGACCCGACGTCCTCCGCCGCGACCGTGTTGATCGACCTGTGGGCCCAGACCGGTCGCCAAGACTGGGCTACCCGCGCCCGCGTGTTCCTCCGCGAGCGACCGAAGCAGGTGCGCCTGTTGTTCGCCAGGATGCCGGGTACCGAACCCTCGGAGCGGGCCGAGGAGGTGCTTCGTCGACGCCTCGACGCCTCGGAGGCACTGTTCTTCGGCATGCCCGTGGAGGCGGTGACCGCTCGGTTCGAGGTCGCTTGGACGACCGGGAAGTGCCGGTTCGATCAAGACATGCGCCTTCGGCTCGACGGCTCGTTCGGCATCGACTGGCTCCACCCGAGCCGCTACGTCGACTGGCTCGGCTGCGGCGCGGGGATCCCGCTCACGCTGCCTCCGGACCGGAGCTTCTTGCGCGAGCTGTCCCGGCTGGCCACCCGCTGGGTGGCCGACGGGTGCCCGGGCCACGCGGAGCCCCCGTCGAGCTGGTTCGAGGACTGGGGGGACCAGGGTGGATTCCAGCTGGAACGACCTCGCGCGTCCGAATGAGCGAGCGCTTCCGACCCGCCCTCGAGGGTGTGCCCGAGACGATGCTGTGGACCCTGCACGATCGGGTGCACGAGGCGACCCGTCGCGGCGGCCAGCTTCACGACCCGGAGGCCGTTCGGATCTATCGCTCGATCGACCACGACTTCCGGCGGTTCGGTCTCGGAGGGGGCGGAGTCATCGGACTGCGCTCTGCTGCCTTCGACGAGGTGGTGCGGTCATTCGTGGCGAGCGCCGCCGACGGCCCTCGTCCGGTCGTGGTCAGCCTCGGCGAGGGCCTCGAGACGCAGCGCTTTCGTGTGGGCGGCGAGCGCTTGTGGATTACCGTCGACCTACCCGAGTCGATCTCGGTGCGCGAGCAATTCATCGCGCCCGACGAAGAGCACTGGCACGTCAGGGCCTCCGCCTGTGACCCTGGCGTGCTGGACGTCGTGCCGGAGGGCCATCCGCTGCTCGTTCTCGCGCAGGGGCTGTTCATGTACCTCCACGCGCAGGAGGTTCGCGACCTGGTCGTGAGGCTGGCTCGCCGCCGTCCGGGGGCTCGCCTCGCGTTCGACGTCGTGCCCCGCTGGGTGGCCTGGTTCTCCCGCCTCGGACTTCCCGTCTCACCGCGCTACTGGCTCCCGCGGATGTGGTTCGGGCTGAATCGCGGAGAGATCGTGTCTCGCTTGGCGTCCTGGGTACCTGGAGCGACGGTGGTCGAGCATCCGCTACCCTTCACCTGGTCCACTCCACGAATCCTCTTTGGAGCCGCCCGGCGCCTGCCCATCGTGGGCGCGAGGCTGCCGTGCATCGTGGTCGTCGACCTTCCACGAGGGTACGTCGCCCCATGAGCGCCACCGTTCTCGACCTGCTGTTCCAGCTTCCCCTCCCGCTCCTCGTCGCCGACAGACAGAGCGTCGTCGGGGTGAGCCGTGGCTTGTCGCTGCTCACCGGGCACCCCGCCGGAGAGTGGTCGCAGGGCTCGCTCGGCCAGCTCGTGGTGGTCGACAGCCTCCCTGGCTTGGCCGAACAGATCGCAAGGGTGCTCGAAACGGGCGCCACGCTGCCTCATGGACTGTGCAGCGTCCGCACCGCGCAGGGGCGCCTCCTCTGCTGGGACCTCGACATCGCCCCGCTCGGCAGCGTCGACGACCGGGGCGATCTCGCGATCATCGTGGTCCGCGACGTCACGGACCTCCGCGAGGCCGAGGCGAGGTTCGAGCTGGCCATGGCGGGCTCACCGCTGTGGGTCGCCACCTGCGACGACCGACTCCGCTATGTGTGGGTCCACGATCACCCCGAACCCGCCTTTGCCCAGGACCGCATCCTGGGGCGCACGGACGCCGAGCTCGGCTTCGACCCGCTCGGAGCTCTGAAGCAGCGGGTCCTCGACACCCGGGTGGTGCTTCAGGACGAGGTGGGCTTGACCGTCAATGGGCACGGGCGGGTATTCCACGCCCTGGTCCGGCCGATGTACAGCCCCCACGGGCAGCTCATCGGGGTGTCGCAGGCGGTGCTCGACGTCACCAACCGACAGGCCGAGGCCCGGCTCCGGGCCATCCTGGCCACCGCGGTCGACGGCATCATCGTCGCCAGCGCCGACGGGACCATCGAGTCGTTCAACAGCTCCGCCGAGCGGATCTTTGGCTACATCGCGCGCGAGGTCGTCGGCCAGAACTTGTCGATGCTGATGCCGGAGCCCGACGCGTCGAGCCACGATCGCTACATGAGGCGCTACCTGGAGACCGGTCAGAACCGCATCATCGGCATTGGCCGCGAGGTCGTGGGGCGCCGCAAGGACGGCTCCCTCGTGCCGCTGCACCTGGCGATCAGCGAGTTCCGTGTCGACGGCACCCGGGGTTTCTGTGCCTTCCTCTCCGACCTGTCGGAGGCGAAGAAGCTTCAGGAGCAGCTCCTGCACGCCCAGAAGATGGAGGCGGTGGGAACGCTCGCGTCTGGCGTGGCTCACGACTTCAACAATCTGCTCGCCGGCATCATCGGGGTCGCCGACGCAGCGCTCTCGGATCTTCCCGAGGGGACGTTCGCGCGGACCTGCGTGCAGCAGGTGCGCGACGCGGCCTTTCGCGGGGCAGGCGTCACCGCCCAGCTGTCCCGGTTCGCGAGGCGTCGGCCCATCGATCCGCGTCCCGTCAGCGTCGACGAGCTGATCGATGGCACGTCCATCCTCATCGATCAGGTCGTGGGCGGCGACATCGAGGTGGTGGTCGATGCGCAAGCCGGCCCAGGGTGTGTGCGAACTGACCCAGGGCGCCTCGAGCAAGTGCTCTTGAACCTGGCGAGCAACGCGCGCGACGCCATGCCCAAGGGGGGGCGTCTCGTGCTGCGAACGAGGACCGCGGGCCATCACGTGGTGATCGAGGTCCAGGACGAGGGCGTGGGCATGAGCGAGGAGACCCGGCGCCGGGCGCTCGAGCCCTTCTACACGACCAAGGACGTCGGTCGCGGCACCGGCCTCGGCCTCTCGATGGTCGCCTCCAGCACCGAGGCGATGGGCGGCCGGCTGGAGATCGAGAGCGAGGAAGGCCAGGGAACCATCGTGCGGCTCATCATCCCCGAGTGTGGCCCGCTCGGGTCGACCCTCGACATCGAGGGACAGCCGAAGGACAGTCGGTCCATGATCGTCCTCGTCGTGGAGGACGAGGAGCTCGTGCGGCTAACCTCCAAGCACTACCTCCAGGAGCTCGGCCACCAGCCGTTCGTCGCCAGCGGGCCGGAAGAGGCGGCGGAGCAGGCATCGGCGTTGAAGCGCATCGACCTCCTCCTCACCGACGTGCTCATGCCGGGCGGCGGGGCCCCCGCGGCGGTCGGCGCGGTGCGCAAGCACCACCCCGACGTGGCCGTGATCGCCATGACGGCGCTGCCGCAGCAGGACCTCGTGACGCGGGACCTGCTGTCGCCGAACGCGATCGTGCTCACCAAGCCCTTCTCCCGCGAGGACCTGGCCGTGGCAATCGATCGCTCGCAGCGGGAGAGTCGGTCCGAAACGGCGAAAGAGTAGACCAGGACACGCATCTTTGGGGTCGGCTCGCCGGGGTCGGCACGAGTCCTGCAACCGGGGTCAGCCAAGGACCGCTCAAAGTCAATACGCCCTGCGACTCCGCAGAAGGTTCGCTTTGCTCGCGTCCGGAGGTTTCCATGGCCCGACGTTTCTCGATCGTGGTGTGCGACGACAACGACATGCTTCGTTGGTCCCTCGTCTTGCACCTCGAACAGCGGGGCTACCAGTGCGAGACGGCGGCGAACGGCGAACAGCTCCTCGAGCTGGTGTCGAGGTTCGAGGCCGATCTGATACTCCTCGACCTCAACATGCCGAAGATGGGCGGCCTCGAGGCGCTGGGCCGCCTGCGCGCCCAAGGCTGTGACGTGCCCATCATCGTGATGACGGGCTCCGGCGAGCTCGCCCGTAGCGATGCCCAGGCCCTGGGGGCGACCACGACGATCGCCAAGCCGTTCGCGTCGGCGGACGTGGGGGAGCTCGTCGACCATCACGTCAAGGCCGAGCGCCTCTGAGCTCGGCGAGCTTCGAGGGCTCGGGTCCTACTGCGGGACGTGACACACGGGGGCGTCGGGCGGATTGTCCGGATCGCTGAACCAGCCGTCGCGGAGTCCGAGGGTGAACAGCCCTGAGACCAGGACGATCGAGGCGAGCACGCCACGCGCCGCGGGGGTGCGATTCAGGACGGCGCGGAACCCGAACACCGCGGCGGCCAGCGCTGGCACGGTGAGGAGCCCGAACACCCCCATGCTGACCGCTCCCACGAGAGCATCGGCCGCCGCCATGGGCAGAGCGAGCGTCGCGTAGACCAAGCCGCACGGAATGAGGCCGTTCACCGAGCCGAATGCCAGGCGGGAGACCACGGTCCTCCGCGCGGCGAAGCGGGCGCCGAGCCGGGTGAGCCCCGGAATGGCTCGAGGTTCGGGCAGAACGCCCGCGAGCGCGAGTGAGAAGAGGATCAACAAGCCCGCAGCGACCCCGGTGCCGATCTCACCAGGGAGGAGGGCAACCTGGCCCACCGCGCCGGCCAGGGCCCCGAGCACCACGTAGGTGCCGATCTTCCCGGCGTGGTAGGCCACCTGCGACCTCGCGTCGGGCCCGGCTGCGCAGGCCAGCGGTCCGCACATGCCGACGCAGTGTGGGCTTCCCGCGATGGCGGCGATCGCGGCGGCAGAGACGGTGGTGAGCACGGGCAGCTCCGATTGGTGCCGGCGTCATAGCCCCGCACGTAGCGGCTGGGTGGGTCCCCGTGCAAGGTCTGCGCCACGATTGGCGTGGGCCTTCAATCCACGGCGAACGGGCCATCGAATCGATGGACGCTGGCCACGTCGTGCATCGCGAACCCAAGAAAACCAACTCTCGACCGATGGGCCCACTCGCTGTGCCATGGCGCACACCAAGGCGGCGGCCCAGCGGGACAGTTGAGCCAGATCCGAGTTTCGAAGTTGCCCGGGCGGCTTGGCACGGCGGTTGCCAGGGGGGGGGGGGGGGGGGGGGGGGGGGGGGGGGGGGGGGGGGGGGGGGGGG
>CAZZLC010000024.1:0-23891 GCA_964655065.1 uncultured Enterobacteriaceae bacterium
TACTCGCTCCGGATGAGCCGCGCGCACGCCTGGAGGTCACGGTCGATGCGCTGCGCCACCTGCCAGCCACGGACGTAGCGAGACCCCTCGAGTGCGACCCGGTCCCGACCGGGAACCCACCTCACGAAGTGAAGTGCTCGGCGACGGGTGGTGCGGAGGATGACGTGCAGGGCCTCGGCGCCCACCCAGACCTGCCCGGTGGCGTCGACCAGCGCGTGGTCGTCCCAGGCTCGACGAATGGCGTTCACGATGCCCGGCGTGCTGGTGCGCGGGGCATCGGGTCGACGGTAGCGGAGGTCACGGCCCCGGGCGATGAAGCGCCACCGCGGTCGGTCCAGGGGCCTCACCGGGCGCCTTCGCGCATGGCCTCGTAGATCTCGGAGACCTCGGCCATGGCTCGCGCTGCCTCGGGATGCTCGCAGCGATCGGGATGCACGAGCCTCGCGACCCGGTCCCGCCACTCCCGGGCGAGGGCCGGGTTGCCGAAGTGCCCCACCGTGATGCCGAGCAGCTCGAACTGAGGATCGCCATGGAGCCGGAGCAAGGCGAAGATCGCCTCGGCGGCCGCGCTCACGAAGAAGGCATCGCGGGGAGGCGGCGAGGCACACCCACCTACCGCGTGCCGAACTGCTGCGAGCAGGCCGCGCCAGCTTCGCACCGTCACCCGGACCCCTGGCCCCAACCGCGCCTGGAACAGGGCCTTCACTTCCCGAAAGGTCCCGAGCAGCTTGAGGTCGTCGATCGACTGGGCCTGGGTCAGATCGACCCGGACCGAGAGCATTTCCCGCTTCACCACAGAGCCTCCACAACAACAGAGATCCGGGCTTGCCCGGACGCCGCGCCACCTAATGGGTGACGTGTGTTCAGTCGAAGGCGGCCGGTCGGAAACTGTCCGCAGTCGCCCACGGTTGTCGCCCTCGAGGCTTCGAGGGCCCACCCTGGGCCGGTCCGTGGGAGGTCTCGCTTCGAAGCGGTTCGGGCCGAGCTTCTCGGCACGACCAGGAGGCAACCGCCGCTCAGATGCCCGTGATGGTCAAGCCGCCGTCGACCACGATTGTCTGACCGGTCAAGAAGCTCGAGGCGTCGCTCACCAGGTAGACGGCGAGTCCGGCGATTTCCTCGGGTCGACCGATTCGACCGAGCGGCGTCGCGCTGATCACCCGCTCCGAGAGCGCATCGTTGGTGGTGATCGCCGCCGACAGCTTGGTGTCGACGAGTCCGGGGGCGATGGCGTTGACGCGGATGTTGCTCGACCCGAGCTCGATCGCGAGCGTCTGCGTCATCGACACCAGCGAGGCCTTGGTCATCCCGTAGACGCCCTGCAGCGGTGCGCCTCGGATGCCCGCGATGCTCGACGTGGTCACGATGCTCCCGGGGCGTCCCGCAGCCACGAACCGCTTGGCTGCGATGCGGGCGAGCTCGAAGTTCCCCTTGAGGTTGACGTCGAACGTCTTCGCCCAGGCGCCGTCGTCGATGGCGATCATGGGGCCGAAGTAGGGATTGGTGGCTGCGTTGCCGATGACCGCGTCGAGAGGTCCCAGCTCGGCCTCGGTCGCTTCGACCAGGGCCTCGATCGCGTCGGTCTGACCGATGTGGGCGACCTTGGGCAGGACCGTCGCACCGGGAACCGTCTCGCGTATGCGCGCCGCAGCGGCCTCGATGCCCTCCTGCTTGCGAGAGGCGATGGTCACCCTCGCGCCGCCCTTCGCGAGCGCCTTCGCCATGGCCTCCCCAATGCCGCGGCTCGCGCCCGTCACCACCACGACCTTGTCCGTCACGTCGATCACACCTGCCATCTGGCCTCCACGTTCCCGCTCAGGTACCGCGTCGCGAGTCCGATTGAAGGCCGGAGGTCAGCCGTGACCCATGCGTGGAGCGACCGCTTCGACGTCGGCGACGACGAGATGGACCAAGAACACCGCACGATCGTGAGCAAGATGAACCGGATCGAGGAGCTGGCCAGGCAGCGAGTCCCCAAGCCGGAGCTGGCCGCGGCGATCGACGAACTCGAACGCACCGCCGCGCAGCACTTCGCCGACGAAGAAGCCCTCATGGCCGAGATCGGTTTCCCCGGGCTCGCGTCCCACCGACACGTCCACGGGAACATGCTGCAGAAGTACCGATCCTTCTCGGATGCGTTCGCGGCGGGAGACGGCGATCTCCCGCACGGCTTTCTCGAGTTCCTCAACTTCTGGCTGCGCGTGCACCTGGCGGGCATCGACCATGGCTATGCGAACCGCCGCGAGCCTGCACGAGCCACGATCCCCTGACAGACCTCACGCTCGGGCCTCGTCGAGCAGGAACTGAAAGGGGATGTGCAGGCGGGAGGCCCATGCGGCCTCGTTGTGGCCCGCGAGCGGAAAGGCCAGGTAGTACAGGTCCCGTCCGGGGGTGAAGCCTCGCCGCACCATCCGCGCCCGCATGTCGCGGACGGCCTCGTAGTTGTCTCCGGGCCAGCCACTGTCGATGTAGAACCGGGTCGGCGGGACAGGGTCGGTGTCGACGCGCTCCGCGAGCTCGTCGCGGTAGCCGAAGGTGGCCGAGAGGGCGGCCGCCTGGCCGAACGTCGCCGGCCGGTTCCACCCCATGTAGAAGGCGGCGACCCCGCCGAGCGACGAACCGACCACCGCGGTGTGGTCGCGCGAGGGGAGCGTTCGGTAGTGGGCGTCGATTCGGGGTTTCAGCTTGTCGACGACGAAGTCCGCATAGCTGTCGACACCGGGCTCCGTGTACTCGTGCATTCGGTCGTGGGGGTAGATGCCGACCACGATCACGGGTCGCAGCGCGCTCATCTGCTCGAAGAGGCTGAGGGTCTCGACGACGCGCCAGTGGGCGCCGAAGGCCGACTCCTCGGCGAAGAAGACGTTGTGACCGTCCTGCATGTAGACGACGGGGTACCGCTGGAGCGGGTTCTCGTCGTAGCCGGGCGGCAGGAACACCCGCACCTCGTGGACGTGATCGTCGTGTCCAGCGTCGAAGTCCACGACGTCGTCGGCAGTGCACGCCACCTCGAAGAACCGAGGGAAGACGGTGACCGGCGGCTCGGAGGCGAATGCGAGGCGGTTCGCCCCGAGCGCCCAGTGCATCGTGGCCCCGTCGTGCAGCACCGGCTTGAACCGCAGTGCGTTGCGGTCGCCTTCGACGACGAACCGGAAGCAGTCGTCCGACACCTCGACCGGGGCAACCTCGCGGTCCCAGTCGAGCTGCGTCCGCAGGGTCAGTCGTCGTCCCTGGGCCGGGTAGGCCACGTCGATCGCGAAGCGCTCCATTCACCTCTCCAGCTACCCGCGGGCGCCGATCGTATCCCGGCGGCGTTCCCGGCTGGGGTAAGTGGGGGCCGGAGGTCCTGCCTTGCCCGATCCCTCGTTCCGTTTTCCCGACGCCTTCCGCTTCGGCGCCGCGACGTCGAGCTACCAGATCGAGGGGTCCGTCGATGCCGGTGGCCGCGGCAAGTCGATCTGGGACACCTTCTGTGCCACGCCCGGCAAGGTCGCCAACGGCGATACCGGCGACGTGACCATCGACCACTACCGGCGTTGGGAGCAAGACGTCGCGATCATGGCCGACCTCGGCCTGGAGGCGTATCGCTTCTCGATCGCCTGGCCTCGCGTCTTCCCGACGGGGCTCGAGGACAGCCCCCTCGAGGCGGGGCTGGATTTCTACGAGCGGCTCGTCGATGCGCTGCTCGAGCGCGGAATCGAGCCGTTCGCGACGCTGTACCACTGGGATCTCCCACAGGCCCTCGAGGACCGTGGTGGCTGGCCCGTTCGCGGCACCGCAGACCACTTCGTCCGCTACGCGGCGACCGTGGCCCGGCGCCTCGGAGACCGGGTGAAGAACTTCATCACCCACAACGAACCCTGGGTCGTGAGCATGCTCGGCTACCGCGAGGGGCGGCACGCTCCCGGCCGGGCGAGCTTCCCCGACGCGCTCCGCGCCTCCCATCACCTGCTGCTGTCCCACGGGTTGGCGGTGCCCGAGATTCGGCGCGAGGCGCCGTCGTCACGGGTCGGCATCACCCTGAACCTCGTTCCGGGCGAGCCCGCCTCGCCTTCGGCGGCCGACGCCGATGCTGCCCGCGAGTTCGACGGGTTCTTCAATCGCTGGTTCCTCGACCCGCTGCACGGGCGCGGCTACCCCGCCGACAAGATCGAGGACTACACGCGAGACGGCGTGCTCCCAGGCGACTGGGAGCGCGTGGTGCAGGACGGCGACCTGCAGACCATCGCGGTCGAGACCGACTTCCTCGGAATCAACTACTACAATCGCGCAGTGCTGCGGTCCGAGCGTGTTCCCGAGGACGAGAACGAGCCGCGCACCGTGTTCGTGGCCCCCGAGTCCGAGTGGACCGACATGCAGTGGGAGGTCTTCCCCGAGGGCCTGCACCGCGTGCTCACGCGGGTGCACCGCGAGTACGCGCCCCGCGTCATGATGGTCACGGAGAACGGCATCGCCTGCGGACCTGGGCCCGACGCCGAGGGTCGCGTGGTCGACGACCGACGAGTCGCGTACGTGCGGGACCACCTGGCCGCCTGCGCCGACGCGATGGCAGACGGGGTGCCGCTCGAGGCCTATTTCCTCTGGTCGCTGTTCGACAACTTCGAGTGGGAGCGCGGCTACCATCCCCGCTTCGGCATCGTGTGGGTCGACTACGAGACCCAGGAGCGCGTGGTCAAGGACAGCGCGCGCTTCTACGCCGAGACCATCCGGCGCCGGTCGCTCCCCTGAGCGCTCCGGTTGCCCCCGCGCCGAAGATGTCGCGGAGTCCCCGGAGACTTGGACCAGGACTCGCCGATGCGCTACGTTTCGAGAGCCCCGGCGAGCTGCCGTGCCCCATGTCGCGGCACGACGAACCACCCGGCGGCCCTCGAACCCCATGTCCCGACGAAACTCCAAGGACGCTGAGATCGCAGCGCAGGTCGTCGACGCGATTCGGAGCCAGCAGAAGGTGCTCCGGCTCGCGAAGGACGCGCTCGAGGTGTTGTTCCAGGCCCGTGGGGGAGGGCCCATCGCCTACGGGCTCGCTGCGGCCTCGGCCATCGGCGCGGTCGCCGATGCGGCGTTCCCGCCCGAGACGCCCTGGGAGGCGCTGAATCGGCACGGGCTGCGCCTGCGGCACTCGGCGCTCGCG
This sequence comes from uncultured Enterobacteriaceae bacterium, assembly GCA_964655065.1. GTDB lineage: Bacteria > Myxococcota_A > UBA796 > UBA796 > DRPG01. The sequence continues at coordinate 5,132 of CAZZLC010000024.1, forward strand.
AACTTCCTGTCGCGGATGCTCATGCGGGTCAATGGTGCCGAGGAGGTCGCGAAGGACGAGGATGACGGCGAGCGCGCGCTCGTGTGGCGCGACGTGGCTGGCCGCATCAAGGTCGGCATGCTGGTGAGCCCCACCACCCAGAACGAGCTGTACCTGCACCCCGAGGGCGGGCTCACGCTGCTCGCGGAGCTCCTCGTCGACGTGTGGGAGGCGGGTCGGGAGCTCACGCTGGTCCGCTCCGCCAACAACGGCGGTATTCCCGACGTCAACGTCGTTCCCATGCCCGAGCCTGGGCCCTACGTCGGGGCCCGGGGGCCGGAGTGGTACGCCGAGCGCCTCTCGCGCTATCCGGAAGGGCCGCGAACCATCTTGCTCCGAGGGCGTTCGGGGGTCGGCAAGTCGGTCCTGGCCCGGCACATCTGTCGCATCGTAGGGGGCGACGACTACCGCCTGCTCAAGGTGCCGTCGTCCGTCCTGCCCTTCTGTCGGGCCGACGAGGTGCTCGAGCTCGTGCTGATCTTGCGTCCCACGATGCTGCTGCTCGACGACGTCGAGTTCGAGGGCGAGCAGCTCGACCAGCACCTGGCGTTGTTCGAGACCCTCCGGGTGGCCCGGTCGCTCATCTTCGTGACCATGATGACCGAAGACCCCGACGACGAGCCCAAGCCCGGCAGCTTCTACTTGTCGGGCATGCGACCCGGCCGCATCGACGAGGTCCACCACCTGAGTCTGCCCGATGCGACCGGTCGGCGGGAGCTGATCCTCTTCTATGCCGGCCAGCAGTGGCCCGACGGCGTGCCCGAGGGCTTCGCCGACATCCTGCCCCAGCTCGTCGAGCGGACCAAGGGCATGTCGGGCGCCTACCTCTCGGCCCTCGTGGAGCGCATCGGCACCCACGGTATCGAGAGCTGGGAAGTCGAGCTCGACCAGGTCCGTTGGTCGTCTCCAGCCCCGACGACCGGGTCGGCAGGCTGACCGTGGTCAGTCGCGGGGGAGCCCGAGAATGACCGGCGGATCGGGCTCGCCGTCCATGTAGTCGCGGGGCTCGAACCGGCCTACCCCGCGGAGCCCGCGGACCAACACCTTGCCGTTGTCGGGGTACCCGCAGACCTCGTGGGGGTCGTACGGACCGATGGCGAGGTAGACGAGGTCGTCGTCGAAGGGGTTGCCGATCTGGTGTGCGGTTCGAGTGCCCGCCGGGCAGGAGATGCAGTCGCCAGGGCCGATCTCGCGGGTGGTGTCGCCGTAGCGCAAGATCCCGCGCCCCTTCAGCACGTAGAAGACCTCGTCCTCGCGAAGGTGCCAGTGGAACGGACAGCCCACGGAGCCTGGCGGAAGGGTGTTCTCGACGACACCGAGATTTCCGCCCGCGTCGCGCATCCGTGGCGTGAGCACCCGCCAGGAGCCGGCCCAGGGGCCCTCCTCGGCGTGGCTCTCGCGTGGGGCGTCGTCTCGATTGGTGACCGGATCGAACTCGGACATGGGGCCTCCCCCGCTCGACTATCCGTGGGCGACCGGTGCGTCGGGGAGGGAGACCACCCCCAGGTAGGCCCGATCGTGGCTATTCGGCACGGGATCCTCCCCGCAGCCATCGTACGTGGTGAGAGGCGCCTCGAGTCGGGACCCAGGAGATGACCATGAGTGACGAAGACGAGCGCGTTCCGCTGGACCCCAACCTCTTTGGCGAGGAGCAGGGCTGCTTCGGCTGCGGCCCCCACAACCACGTCGGCATGCGGCTGCAGTTCTTTCGCGAGGGCGATTCCGTGGTGACCACGTTCACCCCTCGCGAGGGCTGGGACGGGCCGCCGGGAATCGTTCACGGCGGGCTGCAGGCGACCCTGGCCGACGAGGTGGGCGCCTGGACGGTGGTCGGGCTGCGTGGGTTCTTCGGCTTCACGTCGTCCGTGCAGCTCCGCTACCTGCGACCGGCTCGCTCCGACCGACCCATCGAGGCTCGCGGGCGAATCACGGAGGCCGATGGCGCCCGCACCACGGTGCGTGTCGACCTCACCCAGGACGGCCGGAAGCTCCTGTCCGGCACGGCCAGCTACGTGAGTCCCTCGGCGGACGCGGCAGAGCGGCTCCTCGGTCAGCCGCTGGATCCCGCCTGGCGCGGGCTCGCCCGGGAGGCCGACGACTGAGCCTCCGCGGGGTATTCACGCGGTCGACCGACTCCCCCGAGTCGTCGCGGAGGCCTCGATGGCTGCGAAGTCCCGTCCATCCGCCCGCAAGCGGAGCCTGCTCGACAATCCCTGGGTGCGCGGCACCCTCGTGTTCGTCGCCTTCGCCGCGTTGGCGGTGGTCTTCGCGGTGGTCGACCTCGACCCCGACCTCGGACACCTCGACGTGGGCATCGCGTCGGGCTCCCCGCAGGGCAACTACCACGCGGTGGTGGAACGCCTCGCCCTGGAGGCCGAAGAGCGCGACGGGCACATCGAGAACTTGACCAGTCGCGGGTCGATCGAGAACCTGCAGCGCCTGTCCGCGGCCGTCGAGAGCTGCGAGGTGCGGTTCGCCCTCGCCCAAGACGGGCTCCCGTGGCCCGAGGACGGCAGCCTCGAGCTCGTCGCGCGGCTGCCCGAGTCGGAGACCGTGCTGTTCCTCGGACGAGACGCCGACACGGTGAACGTGGTGGCCGATCTCTCGGGTCGTCGCATCGGCATCGGCCCCGAAGGCAGCGGCACGGATCAGCTGGCCAGGCAGCTCTTCGCCTCCCGTGGGCTTCGCGAGCTCGACGTGACGCTCGTGAACCTGTCCCTCGACGACCAGATGGCCCAGCTTCGCTCCGGCGCCCTCGACCTCGGGGTCTTCGTGATGGTCGCGGACGCCGACCTCATCGACCGTGCGGTGCGGGAGGAGGGCCTCACCCTCGCGTCCTTCGAGCACGCCCGCTCGATCGCGGGCCGCCTGCCCATCGTGCGCTCCGAGGTGATGCCGGCCGGCTACTACGACCCCTTCCTGGTGCTCCCGGCCGAGCGCCGCAACGTGCTCGTCGTCGACACGCTGCTCTTGGGCAACGGTTGCGCCACCCGCACCGAGACCATGGGCCTGCTGCAGCTGCTCGAGACGGTGTACCCGGAGCTCGTCGACCACAACAATCGGCTCGCCAACCAGACCGGGCTGCCCGAGAGCGACGCCGCCAAGACCTACTTCGCGAACGGAGGGCCCGAGCTCCTGGACTACTACGTTCCCTGGCTCGCCAACGTCATTCCGCTGTCGAACCTCATCCAGCTGTCGTTGCTCGTCAGCGTGCTCCTCAACCTGATGACGTTCGGGCACAAGTTCCGGCTCTGGCGCATCGACGCTCTGCGGGTCGGGCTCGAGAACCGGCTCCAGGCCCTGTTTGGCACCGCAGTGTCCGAAGAGGTCCGCGAGTTCCCGGTTCGAGGCTTCGACCAGCACCAGCGAACGGACCTCGACCACTTGATCGAGGACTTCGACGAGCTGCGGGTCACCTGCCGCAACCAGTCGCTCTCGTGGCTGGTCCCCATGGGCCAGGAGATGAGCTACCGCCACCAGGAGACGCTGATCATCGAGCGGCTCGTGGCCCTGAACACGTTCCGCGACCGGCTGCTCGAGCGCGCGTAGCGAGCGCGCGGCGAGGTCGTCGCGGATCGGCTCGACAAATCTACCCGTGAGTAGATAAACTCGCGGAATGGGACGTCCTCGCGTCGAACCTGGTCGTGCGTCCACGCCAGACCGCATCCTCGCCTCGGCCCTGCGGGTGTTTGCCCGCGACGGGTTCGCGGCGGCGCGGCTGGCCGAGATCGCGAGGGGCGCGTCGGTCACTCGGCCGAGCCTGCTGTACCACTTCGCCTCCAAGCACGAGCTCTACGAGGCCGTGGTGACGAGGTCCTTTGCCAGACTCGGGGCGTTGCTCGGCGACGCGATGGCCGAGCCGGCTCCGTTCGCGGATCGCGTGCGCCGCGTCGCGTCGGCGTTCGCCGAGGATCTCGCCAGCCACCCCGAAGATGCGCGCATCGTCGTCGGGGAGCTCACGAGCGACGATGGGCCTGGTCGCGCCATCGTGATCCGACAGGTCACGCCGTTGCTCGACCGGGTCGTGACGTTCGCGGCTTCCGGTCCTGGAGTGCGGCCGGGCGTGGACGTTCGCGCGGCGGTGCTCCAGGTCGCGGCCGACGTGCTGCTCCGCAATGCGGCCACCGTCGAAGTGCGCGAGGCCCTGTGGGGATCCCGCAATCGCACGGCCGAGCTCGCTGCCACCTTGATCCTTGCCGAGGAGTCCGAATGAACGCCCTTCCCTTCTACGTGTCGTTCGTCTTTCCCGTGTGCTTCGTGCTGGCGGCGCTGCTGGGCGGCCCTTGGCTGTGGCTCACGCCGCTGTTCGCGTTCGTGATCGTCCCGGTGTTCGACCTGTTCCTGGGCAACGACGAGCGCGACCCTGCCGAGGCGCCTCCCGGTCGGCGGATGGCCTTCGATCTGTCGCTCTGGCTCTGGGTTCCCGTCCAGATTTCGATGATCGTGCTCGGTCTGTGGCGCGTGGGCCAGGGGGTCACCGCGGTCGAGGCGGTCGGACTGACCCTCTCGCTCGGGCTGGTGGGTGCGGGTGGGGCCATCAACGTCGCCCACGAGCTGATGCACCGCAAGCCGCGCTTCGAGCAGGGGCTGTCCGAGATCCTCATGACGTCGGTGTCGTACCCGTGGTTCTGCATCGAGCACATCCTGGGTCATCACCGATCGGTGGCCACGGACCACGATCCCGCCACGGCGCGCTTTGGGCAGAGCCTGTACGCCTTCCTGCCCCAGACACTCGCGGGCTCGCTCGCGAGCGCGTGGCGGCTCGAGGGGGACCGGGTGCGCCGTCGGGGCATCGCCTGGACGCTGGCCGACCGCCGGCTGCGTCACGGCCTCGTCCTCGTCGGCACGTACGGCCTGGTGGCGGCGCTCGCGGGACCTGTGGGCGTGGCCTTCTTCGCCGCGCAGTCGCTCGTGGCGGTGCTGCTCCTCGAGACGATCAACTACGTCGAGCACTACGGGTTGCGGCGCGAGGTGGGGGTCGATGGCAAGCCCGAGCGCGTCCAGCCCCACCACTCCTGGAACAGCACCCACCAGTTCTCGAACTGGTTCCTCTACAATCTGCAGCGCCACGCCGATCACCACGCGCACGCCAGTCGCCCGTTCCACCAGCTCCGGGCCTTTCCCGACGCGCCGGCGCTGCCCGTCGGCTACCCGACAATGATTCTGCTCGCGCTGGTCCCGCCGGCCTGGTTCGCGGTCATGAATCCCCGCGTGGAGCAAGTCCGCGCCGCGGCCTGAGCTCAGGTCGGCGTCGCGCGTCCGTCCGCGCCGGGCCGTCGGTCGACGAAGCCCACGATCGCGGCCACGGCTCGGGCATCGACGGCCTCCTGGGTCTCACCGGTCATCTTCAGGTGGGTCTTGGTGACCTTCAGCGAGTGGTCCCCGGTGTCGACGACGTGGAGCGCACTCGGCGCGGTCATGTCGGCGCGGACGGCCTCGAGGTCGGCAAGCGGGCAGAGCCGGTCCCGAGTGCCCTGGACGAACTGAATGGGCGTCTTCAGTGCACGGAGCACCTCGTCGCGCCGCTTCGTGGGGTCACCGCCGCCGAGCAGCGGGTAGCCGAGACAGACCACCGCGTGAACGACGTGAGATGTCGCCACGTGACAGCCGACCCGAGAGCCCATCGACTTGCCGATCAAGACCACCGAATGACCGGGATGGGCATCTCGGGTCTCGACCAGCATCCGCTCGTGGTGCGCGACGAGCACGGGGAGTCGATCGGGGCGGCTCCGACCCGCGATGCGGTAGGGATAATCAAAGCGCACCACGGGCCCCCGCGGTTCGAGCAGACCGGCCCAGTGGGTCATCCAGGGCGAGTCGCTCGGCAGCCCCGCGCCGGGTGCGAACAGCCAGACGACGGGGTGAGCGCTCATCAGCTCGCGTGCCGACGCATGCGGGTGACGAAGACGCTGCCGCAGTACTCGGCCAGCGCGTCGAAGGAGGCCTGGAGCTCTTCCATGCTCATCTGCTTGACCTGCTTCGCGTTGTTGACGAGCAGCAGAGACTGGGAGACCGGGCTCGGGTCACCTGCCTGGATGTTGCACCGCAGCCGGCTCTTGTAGACCAGGCGACCGCTCCTCTCGTAGAGCCGTGCCCTCACGACATAGTCGAAGGACCCCGGGATGCCGACGCCGGGCACCTGCAGGCCCCACTCGAGCAGCTCGAACTGGAGGAGGTTGCCGGAGGAACCCCGGCCCCGAGCCTCGAACGGTGGCCCCGATCCCAGTGAACGGGCCACTCCGTCGAGCATCGCGTCGTTGGAGCGTTCGATGTCGACCTGGGCGAGCTTGTTGCGAAGCTCGGCCTCCTTGGCCCCCTGAACGATGTTGAAGACCCCCGCGGCGATGGTTCCGACGACATTGGCCGTGGCCTCACCCTGGCTGTCGGGGGTGGGGTCCGCGGGATACCAGGCTCGACCCAGGTTTGCGGTCGGGCCGCTGACGGTCACCGCCTGAAGCTGCACATCGTCGATCGCCCCTACGCTCCGCTTGAAGCGGCCGTGGCACGCGGCAAGCGTCACCAGGGCCACGATGGCCGGCATCCATCGAGACACGTTCACCTCCCGGTTGGTCGACGATGGGGATCCCTCGTCCATTCATCTTGACGCAAGCCGACGACCTGGCATAGCGTCTGCCGCCATGAAGTCCGACGTCGTCACGTTCCCCGAAGGGGAGACCGGTTCCTCCCTGCTGCGCGGGGCCCTCTTCGACGCCATCGAGGCGTTTCCCGAGGTCTTCGCCGGCCTGTCGGTGCCCGCCTCTCGTGGCGCGTTCAAGTCTGCGTGGCCCGAGCTCGTCGGCGCATTCGAGGCCCGTCGCGTCGCCTCGCCCCAGCGCCTGGCGGTCGCGCGCCATCTCGCGAGCTACCTGCCGCAGCGCACCCGCTTCGGCAACGACCGCCTCGCCGAGCGGATCGGGGCTGCAGGGGCGGCAAGTCCGACGCAGCGCGTGGGCACGGCCGCTCCCGGGTGGATCCCAGCGGTCGACTGGGGCGGGCGGAGGTACGCGGGACCCGAGATCGCGGAGCTCGCGGATGCCCTGCGGGAGGCCTGCCAGATCACCGACGCGGGTGCAAAGGCGCTGCGGTGGGTCGCCGACACGCTGCTCGGCGAGCCGCTCGTGCTCGACACCCACCGCTTCGCGCTCCTCGGCGCCGCCGCCGAGCTGGCCCCCACCCGATACCTCCTCGCCGCGGGTGCCCGCGTGCTGTGGGTGGATCGGCAGGCCCCCGAGCTTGCTCCAGATGGCTTCGCCGGTACGCTCGTCCACGTCCCGGGTGCCGAGGATCTCCTGGCCCAGACTCCGTCGATCGGGGCGGCCGTCGCGCGAGAGGCCGCGGAGGGGCCGCTGCACGTAGGCATGTACGCCTACGCCCCCGGGCGGGGTCGGGAGCTGCTGCTCACCGCGGCGATGAACGAGGTCGCCGACCAGGCGAACCCCGCCTCGGTGATGCTCCTCGTCTCGCCGACCACGCCGGGCGAGGTGCACACCGGCTGTCGAGAGGACCGCGAGGCGCGAACCGCTCGCGCCCCGGCTTGGCAGCGAGTGCTGCGCGGACTGGGCGCGCTCGGGGGGACTCCGCACCACGGAGCGGGCGAGGTCGAAGTCGCGCGCTCGATCGTGGCGCTGCAGGGTCCCACCTACCAGGCGGCCCAGTACCTCGGGAAGATGATGGTGGCCGAGGCCTGGGCCGCGGACCGCGCGCCGCTCGCCGTCTCGGCCAACGTGGCCGGCATCACCCACACCCGGTCTCTCGAACACCCGCTGTTCCTCGCGGGCTTCGCGGGCGCCCCCGCGTTTGGCATCCAGATCTTCGAGCCCGAGCAGACCCGGGTGATCATGACCCTGATGATGCTCCACGATCTGCTCAACGACGAGGCACCCTCGCGGCTGACCGATCCCTCGATGCGGGCGCGGGGGGTCGTGGGACAGGCGGTCCACGGCGGCGTTCGCTCGGCACCGTTCGCGCTCGATCCCACGATTCGAGTGGCCGCGATCGTCGGGCTCGCTCGGCGCCCCTCCCTTCTCGGCCGGCTCGCCACCGGCCGATGACCGTCGGACCCTTCGTCAGGTCTTGACGGTGATCAGCGGAGCGAGCTCCGCCACCGGCGTCGCGAGTCCCGCCTCGATCAGGGCCTGTACGACCGGCTCGACGGGCTTGTAGGCGTCGGGGTGCTCCTCGAAGAGCACCTCGCTCCGACGGCACACGATGCGGCTTCCCTGCGGCCCTCGTGACGCCTGCGACCTCGTGTAGCGGTGCTTGAGCTTCTCCATGGCCTCGCCACGGGCGAGCTTGCGCCCCGCCCCGTGGGCGACCGACCAGAGCCCTTCGGGGCTTCCGGTGCCCCGGAGTACCCACGAGTTGGCCCCTCGACTCCCGAGCACCAGCGTGAGCTGCCCGTCGCGGGCGGGTGCGGCGCCCTTGCGGTGCAACCAGACCTCGTCGTCGTCGAGCTCGACGCGCTCGACGTCGTTGTGGACCACGTCCACGTGGTGACCGAGCTTGTCGGGACGCGCCGCCCCGATGGCGTCGAGCATGCGGGCCACGAGGAGCACGCGGTTCACCTTCGCGAACCGCACCGCACCCGCGAGCTGGTCGAGGTAATCGTTCCACTGATCGGGATCGAGATACCGATCCGGCCACTGCCGGCCGACCGCCTTGCCGAGCCCGCGGGACCCCGAGTGCACGAGCACCCCGAGCCTGTCCCTCACGAGCCCGATGGCCGACGCCGTGTCCCGGTCGTGCAGTCGATCGACCCGCACGAGCTCCGCGAAGTGGTTGCCCCCGCCAACCGTGCCGAGCTGCCGGGCGAACCCGTCGCTCGCGAGCACCTCCGGAAGCTCCACCCCTGCAGCGGGGGTTCGGTCGAGCCCGATGGCGTCCGCGATCTCGTGGAGATCGTCGGGCAGCGCGGCGAGTCCCTGGCGCCACACGGCGCCGAGGTCGAGCACGGTCTCCTCGACGTCGAGAAACGCGCTCCGAACTCGCCGGTCGGCCTTGTCGAGGGCCAGCGGCTTCTTGGTCGTGGGCACCAGGCAGGCCCCACAGCCGATGTCGCCGCCGATCAGCGACGGCGAGATGTGGGTGGTCGCGAACACGGCGCCGATCGGGGTCACCGCCCCGCAGTGAAGGTCGGGCATGCCCACGGCCTTCACGCAGTGGGGATCCCGAGCCACCCCGTCGAGCTGGGTGAGCGCATTGCCGTCCATCCACACGCGATCGTTGCTCACGAGCCGGGCATTGTCTTCCATCGACGTCCTCCGTCTGCGGTGGGTTGGTTCAATGATCGTGCCCGTCGAGACGCCGGGTTCGAACGTCGGTGGTGGGGTCGCGGTTGGTGCGGGACGCACCGACGTGGTGAGGCGCGCACCGGTCGGTCCGGGGTAGAGGAAGCGCGGAGGAGCCATGGCATTCAGCGGACTGCTCGCGCTGCTCGACGACGTCAGCGCTCTCGCGGACGACGTCGCGTCGCTCACCCTCGCCGCTTCCAAGAAGACGACCGGGCTCGTGACCGACGACCTGGCGGTGACGGCCCAGCAGGCGGTCGGCATCGCCAAGGACCGCGAGCTGCGGGTCGTGTGGCGGGTCGCGCGGGGCTCGATGTTCAACAAGGCGGTCATCCTCGTGCCCGCCGCCTTGCTGTTGAACGCGTTCCTCCCTTGGCTCCTCACGCCGCTGCTCATGGCCGGCGGGGTCTTCCTGTGCTTCGAGGGCGTCGAGAAGATCGTCCACAAGTTCCAGCATCCCGACGATCACGTCGCGACCCACGGCTCCCACCGCAGCGCCGCCGACCTCGATGCGCTCGAAGACGAGCGCGTGCGCGGCGCCATCCGAACCGATCTCATCTTGTCCGCCGAGATCGTGGCCATCTCGCTCGGTGTGGTCCGGGACGCGGACCTCACCATGCAGATCATGGTGCTCTACGTCGTCGCGGTCGTGATGACGGTCGGCGTCTACGGCGCGGTCGCGTTGCTGGTCCGTCTCGACGACCTCGGAGCGGCTCTCGTCAGCGCCGAGGCGGGCCTCGTGGGACTGGGCAAGGCGATCCTGCGCGGGACGCCGCACCTCATGAAGGCCATCGCCTGGATCGGCACGATCGCGATGCTGCTCGTCGGCGGCCACATCATCTTGCACGGCATTCCGCCCCTCGAGCACCTCGTCCACGACGTGATCCACGGGTTCCACCTCCCCGGACTGGTCGAGACGCTGGCTTCGACCCTCGTTGACCTGGTGATCGGACTGGTCGTCGGAGCGGTCGCGCTCTCGGTGTGGCGGTTGTTCCCCTTCGGCGCCGAGCCCGAGGACGCGCACGCCCACGGCGAGTGAACCACGATGGAGCTGTGGACGTGGTCGGATCGGGGGGTGTCGAGCCAGTCCGTGGATCACCTGCGCCCCCGAGGGGATGACCGCGGCCCGGTGTTGCGCCTCGTCGCCCATCGAGACCGCGACTACGAGCGGGTCACCGTGCTGACCACCCCCCAGGGGGAGGGGCGCGCGGAAACCCTGGTGGCCGACCTCTCCGCGGAGCTCCCTGACGCCGAGGTACGGGCTTGCGTGCTCGACGTGCGCGACCCGTCGGATCACCGCCAGCTCTTCGGGGCGGTCGCGGACGCGGTCGCTGGCGCCGGCCACAGCGACGTGGTGCTCTCGGCGGGAACCCCCCAGGCCCAGACCATCTGGGTGGTGCTCGTGAAGGCAGGGTTGTTCGATGCGCGGATGCTCCAGGTAATCCCACCGGCGTTCGTCCCTGATCCGCATCCCCATCCCGTGAGGGAGGTCGACCTCGACATCGACGGCTTCCCGAGGATCGTCGCCCTTCGGTCCGAGGTGGAGCGCCTCCGGGCTGCCTCCAGACTCGCGACGACGGGAATCGTCGGGGAGAGTCAGGCCATGCACCGGCTCGCCCGTCGGGTGGAGCGTGTGGCGGCAAGCCCGGAGCTGCCCGTCTTGATCACTGGCGAGACCGGCACCGGCAAGGACCTCGTCGCTCGTGCGCTGCACGAGGCGAGCCCCCGCCGGAACGGACCGTTCGTAGCGGAGAACGCAGGGGCATTCCCCGAGGGGACGCTGCCGAGCGAGCTCTTCGGGCACGTCAAGGGCGCCTTCACCGGGGCGCAGCGTGATCGGCGAGGGCTGTTCGCGCTCGCCCACGGCGGCACGCTCTTCCTCGACGAGGTCGCGGAGCTCCCTCCCCGGGTGCAGGCGCTCCTGCTCCGGGTACTCCAGGACGGACGGTACCGGCCGGTAGGGGCCGAGCGCACCCGCCACGCCGACGTCCGCCTGGTTGCGGCCACCCACCGGGACCTCGACGCGATGGTGGCCGAGGGCTCGTTCAGAGAGGACTTGCTCTACCGGCTGCGGGGCGCCCGGATCGACGTGCCGGCGCTGCGCGAGCGGGCGGACGACGTCCCGCTGCTCGTAGCGCACTTTCTCGCCGAGCAGAAGTCGTCGCTGTCCATCGCCCCGGCGGCGATGCGCCAGCTCGTGCGCGCTCCGTGGCCTGGAAACGTGCGCCAGCTGCGGGCCGAGGTGATCCGCTGGACCGTGTTCGTAGACGACGTGGTGGGTCCCGACGACCTCGAGCTCGGAGCGGCGGGAGGCCGGCGCGCACCCTCGACCGGGCCGGAGCGACTGGCCGAAGCCGTCGAGCGGGTCGAGCGGGACTGCATCCAGCGCGCCCTCGAGCACACTGCGGGCAACCTCTCCCAGGCGGCTCGGGTGCTCGACATCGATCGCAACACCCTCAAACGCAAGCTCGCCCGATATGGACTGCGCGGATAAACCTCGCTCCATGCCGGCCCTCCGATCCGTCAACGTGGGGCGCCCTCGGACCTTCGACCACCACGGCCGACGGGCCACGAGCGCGATCTGGAAGGAGCCCGTCACCGGCCCGGTCGCCGTCCGCGGGGTCAACCTCGATGGTGACGACCAGGCCGACCGGACCGTGCACGGTGGGCCCGACAAGGCGGTCTACGCCTACGCGGTCGAAGACCACGCCGCCTTTCGCGCCGAGGGATTCGACGTCGGACCCGGAACCTTCGGCGAGAACCTGACCATCGAGGGGCTCGACGTGTCCGGCGCTCGGGTCGGTGAGCACTGGCAGGTCGGGAGCGTGCGTCTCGAGGTGAGCGAGCCTCGGGTCCCGTGCTTCAAGCTGGGGGCTCGCATGGGAGACCCCGCCTTCGTCCGAACCTTCGCGGAGGCTCGTCGTCCTGGCTGCTACCTGCGCATCGTCGAGGAGGGAGTGCTCGAGGTCGGGGACGCCGTCGAGGTGGTGGCGCGTCCCGACCACGACCTCACCGTGCGCGAGGTGTTCGAGATCTACCTGTTCCGCCGGGAGGACGCGGGACGCCTGCTCGAGGTGCCCGCGGTTTCGGCTGCCTGGCGGGCGTGGGCCGAGCTGCGCGCTTAGCTGGCCATCACGACGTCGAGCTCGGTGACGAAGCGGTCCACGATCTCGGAGGGATTGTCGACGATGCCCGCATCGGTCGCGACGCCCACGAAGATCTCGCCCGCGTAGCTGAAGAGGGACACGCCGAGCGACACGTCGCCAGACTGCGGCACCCACACCAGCACCCCCGAGAGCCTGGCGCCAGCCATGGTCATCGGCTCCCGGGGGCCGGGCACGTTCGTCACGATGGCGGTGGCCTTCCGCGCCAGGAAGTCGACCAACCATCCCTCGACGGTTCTCGGGGTAGCGCCCAGGGCGTGGAGAAGCGCGTAGACGACTTCGGGGTCGTGGCTGCGCTTGAGCTCTTCCATGCGGTGCTGGACGGAGGCCAGACGCTCGGCCGCGGTGGGCAGCCCGATGGGCAGCTCGGCCACCACCAGGCTGAACGCGTTGCCCAGGCCTGCGTCGACCGGCTCGTCGAGCGGCCGTAGGTTGACGGGCACGAACACACGGACGCCGTCGACCAACGCGGAGCGTTCCTGGAGCCACGAACGCAGCGCGCCGGCCAGCGTCGCGAGCAGGACGTCGTTGATGGTGGCCCCGCGCGCGCGACCCGCCTGCTTGATCGGAGCGAGGGGGAGCGGACCCGCCCACGCGCATCGCTTGCGGGGGGTGAGCGCGCCGCGCAGTGGCGTGTCGGGGTCGGGCGGCAGCGTGAGGAGACGCACCGCGGAGTCCGTCTCCTCGACCACCCACTGGGCGACCCGACCGGGGTGAAGCAGGGCGTCGACCGAGACCTGGACCGCCTTCGACGCGAGCTGGCGGGCCCGCGAGAGCCGCTCGCGGAAGGTCGACCCCCGGTGTCTGGCCTCGACCTTGACGGGGGGAGGGGCGTCGGCCAGCGACAGCAGCACCCGAGCGAGCGAGATCCCGTCCGCTACGCAGTGGTGGACCCTCACCACCATCGCGAAGCCCTCGTCGAATCCTTCGACGACGTGGATCTCCCACGGAGGCCGTCGCAGGTCGAGCTGGGTGCTCATGAGGTCGCTGACGAGTTCCTGCAGCTCGGGTTGACCGGCTGGGGGCGGCAGCCCGAGCCGGTGGACGTGGCGACGGAGATCGAAGTCCGGGTCGTCCGTCCACATCGGGGGAATGCCAGGTCCCGGCTCGACGACGCGTCGAGTGAACCGTGGGTACCGCTCGACGAGCCGGTCCTGGAACAGCGCGAGCAGGTCGGCGAAGGCCACGGGGGCGGTGAACTCGAGGACGGCCGTGATCATCATGGGGTTGTCGGCCGCCTCGACGTGCAGCCAGCAGGCGTCCAGGGGGGTCAGGGGCTCGCGCACGGTGCCTCCTTCAGAGTTGGAACCCCGAGACTACCGCTAGTCGGCGACCCCCGCGAGCGCCCGCGCCATGGCGAGCACCTGGCGGCTCGCTTCGTTGGCGGAGGTGGACAGCCGCTTCACTGCACTGTCTGCGCCGTGGACCCGGATCATCGCGGCCGCGGTCCGCAACGCTTCGCGGTCGCACGCGTCGGGGACGAAAACCCAGGTGGGTCCCGTCGGACGGAGCAGGCATCGGCGTGACGCGGGCGCTCCGGACCACAGCAGCGCGCGCAGATCGTCGAGGCCACCCTCGGCGAAGTGCAGGTGTCCGAGCATGTCGGCGGGCGCCTGACTCGCATCGACGAAGTCCACCCCCTCGAGCGCGTAGGGCGGGTCGGAGTCGCCCAGCCGAGCCTCGCTCTGCCGGAGGGTGCGCGACGCCTCGAGGGCGAGATCGCGGTTGGAGGTGTACACCGAGAGGCGTCCGGCAATGGTTCTCAGCCGGTCCGCCCGAGCTTGGGTGAAGTCGCGCCGGCTGACATCGGGCGCCGCCAGCACGACCTCGTCGAAGCGGGGTGGCGGTGCCTCGCCGACCTGACCCGTGGCCAGCTTGTCGAGAGCGCCCACGAGCATGCAGTTGCCGAGGGAGTGGGCGACCACCTGGATGCGCTTGGCGCCCGTGCGTGACGCCACGTCGTCGAGGAAGCCGGCGAGCGTGGTCCACTCCGTGTCGTCGCACTTCGTGATGTCGGCCACGTAGCTCGTGGCATCGCCCATCGAGGGCCAGGAGTACAGGATCGGCGCGCCGTCGACCCTCAGGTCGTGCGCGAGCACCGCGGCCCGGCGCGCCGCCTGATCGAACGAGGTGTTGTAGCCGTGCACGAACACCAGCACCTCGCCGCGCGTGGACTGCCCGACGCGACCCTTCACGCTGCCGAAGAAGCCGGTCTCGTCCAGCGTCTCGAGTCCGCTCAGCACGACGTGCCGATCGGGATCGGGACGGAACTCGAGGCGCCACCAGGAGGGCGACTCGACCTTGCCGATGGTGTGGCCGGCGGGCACCGAGACGGTCGCCTTGCCGTAGGAGAGCGGCCCCGGCTGGCTCGTGTAGGCGATGGAGATGCCCGGAGCCTCGCGAGGTCGTGACGCGCGGGACGTCGCGTAGAAGAGCTCCACGAGCGTGAAGGAGGCGCTGCCGAGGCCTCGACTCGAGGCCCCGTTCGCCACGAAACGGGCGCGGGCGCGGTACTGCTGCGCCGCCTCCTTCGAACCCACCTCGTCGAGCTTCAGGGCGAGGTACTCGTAGACTGGGGCCAGCGCCTTCGAGGTCTCGCCGTGCAGCGCAGCGGCGACGCGCGCCACGTCGTCGGCGACCCGGCGGGCTCCCTTGGCGTCTCGGGCCTCGACGAAACAGTCCAGACGGGCCTCGAGCAGCGGGAGAAGGCCCGGCTCCGTCGCTCCGAACGCCTCTCGGTGAGCCTCGATCGCCGCGCCGTAGTGCTTGGCCGCACGGGCCGGGGCCTTCAGGCGTCGTGCCAGCTCGGCCGCCCGGGCGAAGAGGCTCGTGCGCTGGGCCGGCGGCTGGGCTTGGCCGTCGGCGCTCCCGAGGTACGTGAGGAGCGCACTCTCTGCCTTCTCGATGTCCCCGGCTCGCTCGGACTCCACCACTTCGGCCAGAGCCCGCACGGAGGGGCTCGCGGCCTCTGCGGACGAAGGCGACCACCAGCAGAGCATCACCGCGGCCAACGCCAACGAACCCATCTCACCTCCGTCCGGAATCGACCGGCGCCGAAGGATACCCAGCTGCATCGCGGGCGGAAAGGGGTGTCGGCTCGTGGCGTCGCGCGACGGGCGCGTCGTGGTAAGACCAGGGGGAGCGCTCCCGGACGAATCCCCACCATGAACTTCACCTTCGCCCAGTTCCAGGCCCAGCTGCACTACCAGACGGTGGGCGCCGTGGACCGGCTGCGAGCGAACGTCGACGAGCAGGACACGCGCCTCGTCCCCAATCCGCAGGCCTCGTCGAGCAACGTCATCGTGGTGCAGTCGCCGACGGGTACCACGCGCGGTCAGCTCGCATCGGACCGCGCCTCGCTGCAGAGCGACTTCTTCGACGAGCACCAGGTCGAGGGCAGCCACGACCTGCGGTTTCGCTACATCGCCGAGAAAGTGGAGGCGCTGCTCCGGTGGGCCGAGCGGGCGGAGGTGTCGACGACGATGCTCGGCCTCATCCTCGTCGCGCGGAGCCCGGTGCCGCGCGAGCGTCGGGCGCGGGTGGTCGAGAAGGCGGCGGGAGCCTTCGGACTGTCGGCCATCGTCGACGAGGGAGCGGTGCCGTTCGACTTCGTGGCGCGGGCGAGCCGGGTCGTCGATCCCTGGTACTTCACCAACACGCAGGTGAGCTGGTATCAGGTACGCAGCGTCTCGGTCGGTGAACCGCTGGTTCCGGGACAGACCGTTCCGGTCAGGGTATCGGACTGGGAGATGCGTCTCGAGGAGGAGGGCCTCGAGATCCGGTTCGACTGGAACAACAAGCACGCGCTGTTCAACGGCAAGTTCGAGTGGTCCGCCGACGACCACCTCGCCATCCTGGGTGCGATGGCCACGAGCGTGCCGCGGGTCCTCGCGCGGATCCGGGGGTTGCTGGGCGCGGAGGGCCTGTCATGAGTGAAACCAAGCTCTGGATGTCGATCTCGAGCCCCACCACGACGGAGACGTCCCCGATTCAGGGCTTCTCGAGCATGATCGTGCTGTCGGGCATCGCTTCGGTGGGCGTGAGCTTCGGTGCCACGAGTGACGCCAACCCCGAGACGCGCAATGCACTCGTGGTGAGCCGGGTCGAGTCGTCGGCTACCTCGACGTCTCCCGAACCCGAGCTCCCGAGGCTCGAAGTGCGTGACGAGGCCGACGAGATCGACGAGTTGTACGACCGGATCGCGGAGCGGATGCAGCGGGTCCAGGTGCCGGCCGAAGACGAGCCGCTCCAGGCTTTGCTCGCACGACTGCAGTCGCTTCAGCGCGCGGAGGCCGACGCGTGGGAGGCCACGGTTTCGCGTCGTCTGTCGGTTCCGGTGGGCGGACTGCGGGAGGGCATCGAGGCGGCACGTCAGCTCTTGTCGTCGTCGGAGCCCTGACCGGGTGCTCGTCCTCCCGCCGAGAACCCTGCCCCCGGCGGCCCCCCAGGAGCGGCGGCACCGGCCGACCGACGTGTCGTATCCGCGCCACCGCAACTGCCTGGTGTGGGACTTCGGGTTCACCTGCGCGCTGTGCCTGCTCCACGAGCACGACCTCGCGCCCGACCCCGATGGGCTCACGACGCTGACCACCGAGCACGTGGTCGCGCAGTCCGCCGGGGAGGGCCCATCGTCGCGCAACCGCTATGCGAACCTGCTGCTCGCCTGCACGTTCTGCAATCGGGCGCGGAGCAACACCCCGAATCAGAGCCGAGCGGGCGAGCAGCTCCTCGACCCCACCTGCGTCGCCTGGTCCGAACACTTCGCCTTGCACGAGGACCGGCTGGAGCCGCTGACCGACGACGCCCGATACACCTGCGTGACCTACGACCTCAACGACGAGCGCAAGGTCCGACGCCGCAAGATGCGCCGTGAGCTCGTCGAGGAGCTCCTCGACGCGATGAGAGACGTGCCTCCGCTGCTCGACGAGCTCACCCGTCGGGCGGTCGAGACGGGTGACCGGCGGCTCCTCGACGCGGCGCGTCAGCTGAGGGCCGACCTCAAGGCGCGCCTGCGGGACGTGTTGTCGTACAAGGTGGTCCCGGACCACGCGCCGCCGACCTGCCGGTGCCGGCCTCACGAGCCCGAGGTGCACCGCGCGCTACCCGGCTGGATGTTGGAGCAGGTCATCGTGATCTGAGGGGCGTGGCGGGTCTGCGTGAAGCGGCGACCCCGCCAGGCACCATCGCGGAAGGAGCCCGGAGCGTCGAGGTCTCACCAGCTCCCCTCGACGAAATCGATGACCGCCTGGTCGAAGGCATCGGGCTCCTCGAACATCGGCGAGTGGGCGGAGTCGTCGAAGATCACCACGCGCTTGTCGGCATCAGGGGTTCCCAGCCGCATTCGCGCGTCCTCGGCGAGCTCGACGGGCAAGATGCCGTCGTGCTCGCCCCACGCGATGAGCGTCGGGAGCTCGATGTTGCTCATGAGCGCTGCGGTGACGTCGTACTCCCGCTCCCAGATGGGGGGGTTCCGGTCGTCGAACCAGGCCCACTGACTCGAGAAGCCCAGGAAGCTGTGCCAGCCCAGACCGGGGACCTCGTCCAGCTGATCCAGGAGGTCTCGCTTCTCGGGCACCCAGTAACCATCGGCATCGTCGACATAGACGACGTGACGACGAATCCACGCCATCGAATTGACGCGGTCCCATTCGCCCAGCGGGTTCTCCGCATACCAGTCCAGTGCATCCCGCCAATATTCGGCGTCCCGTCTCGAGGGCTCTCCCTCGACGAAGGAGCGGGCTCGGTCCTGGACCCAGGCTACCGAGAGCTCTTGCCCCAGGCGCCAGTTGTGTCCTCCATCGACCTCGATCCATCCGTCCAGCGCCTCCTGCCGCTGGGGAATGCCCGCGAGATAGGCGGTCCCGAGTACGCCGCCCCAGCTGTGACCGAGAAGGAACAGCCGCCCGGGCGCGTACCGGTCCTGGATGACGGCGAGAATCGCGTCCACGTCGGTGGAGGCCGACGCGGCGTTCAGGTTGGAGCGACCTCCGGCGCCCCGTCCCTGCGCGAATCCGGAGCTGCGCTGATCCCAGTACACGACGCCGTATCGAGCTTCGAGGCCGGCGAACGCGGAGAGGTGAAAGTACTGCGTGCCCGACGATCCTGGACCTCCGTGCAGAATCACCACAAAGGTGTCGCTGTCGAGGGTTCCTCGCACCCAGACGGGCAGTCGAGCACGCTCGCTCTGCACGAAGAAGAAATCCTCGCCTTCGCCGGGTTGAAACGCTGCACCACACCCGTACGTCAGGGCCACGCCCAGCCAGCGCGCGA
>CAZZLC010000024.1:23991-96214 GCA_964655065.1 uncultured Enterobacteriaceae bacterium
GGTTGAAACGCTGCACCACACCCGTACGTCAGGGCCACGCCCAGCCAGCGCGCGATCACGGTCGGCCTCCCAACGTCCACGCGACGCCCAGGGCGTGCTCGAGGTGAAACCTCGCCACCCCGAAGTAGGGCTCCGCGGACATGCCCACGTCGACGTAGACGGTGAGTGGAAGCGACGTCCCTTCCGAGAGGTCGAGCTGAAGCCCGGTGGTGCCGAAGAGTCGCGGGCGCCCGTACCCAGCGTCTCGCGCTCGCTCCACGGTGCCTTCGTCGATGCGGTAGACGGGCGCCAGAGGGACGCGGTGGTCGTAGTAGGCGGTGATCCCCAGCACGCGAATGCCCACCGACCTGCCTGCAGCGACGCGGTACAGCGCTCGGGCCCGGGCGGTCAGGGAGGTGTTGAACGGAGCGAACACGGTGAAGCCGGCTTGTGGCGAGACGACCAGCTCGTGGACTCCCCGCCTCGCGGCGACGATGTCGAGCCCCAGGAGCAGGCCCGGGCGCACGAGATTCTCTCCGGCCAGCGCGACCGACAGCGCCGTCGTCGGCTCGCCGGCCTGCGGTGCCGCGGCAGCGGGCCCGTGGCTCACTGCGTTCAGCCCCGCCAGAAGGACCGCGAGGCTACTCGCCGCGGGTCTGTCGATCGCCACCGTCACCTCCGGATCCCTTTGACGCAAGGGCCATGCCGGAGGTGCCGAGCCCGGGTTGGCGAGCGTCGCATCACGGCGCGTTCGGTGAGGCGAGCGGGGCCAGGTAGAAGGGGGAGCTCTCGGAACGAGGGCGGCGGAAACCATGGTCGGGCGTTCCGACACACCTGGCGTGTGGAACCGCCTCGGAAGCACGTGAAGAATGCCTCGGAGGGAGGCTCAGGTCACTGGGCTTCCGCCAGCTCACGCTCCGGAGACGACGAGTCGCGCGTCGCGTTGCGTTCGTAGGCCTCCAGAGCGAGACAGACCCGCTCCAGGTCCTCGGCCACCAAGCGACGGGTTCGCTCGTGGAGCGCCTCGGGCCACACGGGACCAGGCACCTGGAACTCGGTCTCGAACACGAGCCGCGAGCGCCCGTGGCGGAGCGGACGCACCGACACGCGCCCCGCGGCATCGATGATGGCGTCGTCGTCGGTGGACCACTGGAGCTCGCGGAGCTCCTCGTCCACCTTCACCGACGGGCTCCAGGTGTAGACGAAGCCAAAGGGACCCTCCTGCTTCCAGACCAGCTCCCGTTCGTCATCGACGTCTGCGTGCTCCATGGCGGCCGTGAGCCGCTCGGGGTCGGCAAAGAACGAAAGGACGCGCTCTGCGGGCACGTTGAGCTCGCGGTGCATCTCGAAGGAGGCGCGGGGTGCCTTGCGGGTCGCGACCCAGTAGACACCTGCTCCGACCGCGGCAGTCGCGCCGAGCGCGAGGCCTGCGGTAGCGAGCGTGCTCGTATCGATGGAGGACAGCGTCTCGCTGACCCAGTTCTTGGGCTTGGGCTTGTCGAAGAACAAAACATCTCCTCGTCAGGGTTGGGTGACGGGGTGGTGGAGCCTGTACGGCTCGGGACACCTGCCTCGTCGGGGGGCGGCGCGTCTCGCCGCTCACACCCGAGGCCTAAGACTCGGACCCCGGGGTTTGAAGGGTCTCGGGCGAGGTCGGCGTTTCCATCGAGGTCTCGGGCGTGTCGCCCTCGTCGTTGCCGAGAGCCCGCTTCACCACCGCGGCCACGACGGGCGCCAGCGCGCCCGTGAGCAGCTTCGAGCCACCGTTGCGCCAGGCGAGGCCCAGGGCCCAGTTGGGCACGCCGCCGCCCAGGACGACACCGGCGCCAGCCGCGGCGGCCAAGGTGAGGTAGGGGCGCTCGTCGACCTGGCGGCTGACGAAAGCGAGTGCTTCGGCCACGACCGGTTCGTCGAGGAGAGTTCTTTCCGGAGCCTCGGCAGCGACGGGGCCTTCGGGTGCAGGGTCGGCTTCGCTCACTTGAACACCTTCCCGATGACGAAACCCACTGCGACCGCGCCTGCCAGCGCGAGGGTGGGATTCTTGCGTACGAAGCGTCGTGCCTGTTCGTCGAAGGCCCTGGCACGCGCCTCCAGCTCGTCGAGTCGCCCGAGGAGCGGAACCTCGATGGTCTCGCTTCTCGCTTGGTCGTGTCGGTTGACATCCTGCATGGTGTTCCTCCAGGGTCATGCTCTGCTGGTGAAGATTCTGGCGACCACGAAGCCGACCGCGAGTCCCCCGACCATCCAGAGCATCGGCTGCTCGCGGATCGCGTCTCGAGGACGCCAGGCGAGCGTGGCCCGGATACGCCTCCGTGCCGCTTCGAAGCGTTCTCGATGGACCTCGAGTCGCTGCCGGAGGGCCTCACGCTGGGCCACCAGTGGTCCACGGGGTCGGACGATCAAGGCCTCTTCCGTCATGGCTCTGCTCCCGGCTCGCGGCGGGGCGCCAGAACGCGGGCTCCGAGGGCGACGAGCGCCATCGCGAGGCCGAGCGCACCTACCCCGGTGGTGACCAGCGCGCCGGTCCACCCGAGCGCGTCCGAGAGACCCACCACAGTGCCACCGAGCACGAGACCGGCGCCCAGTACGACGAGGCCTGCGACCGGAGCCACGACGATCACCCACGCCACGAGGCGACGCAATTCCTCGACGGTCTCGAGCCGGAGAAGGCGAAACTGATCGACGGCGAGCGACTGACTCGCATCGGCGAGGTCGACGAGTGAGGTGAGGATGTCGGCGTCGTCGTGTCCTGAACTGGCGCGTGACTCCGGTGTGGCTCGACTCATGACGTGGGACTCCCGAGTTGCCACGGTGATAGTGTGGGGTCACGGAGTTTTGAACCCCCACGCCTGACGAGCCTCACAGCAGCGAGGTCGCCGATGGCGAGTCCGTGCCGCAGAGTCGACGGGCAATGCACTGCATTGCACTCGCTGTGAGTACCAGCTTGCGGGGACGAGCCAAATCCATACACTGGTCAGCGTAGCGAGTCTGACTCGCGGCCGGTCGAGCGCTGCTCCCGGCGGGCCCCGCTCGGATACGCCAGCGGTGGTCATCGCAACCTCTGTCCGGAGGATGGATGCCCGACGAAGCCAGGGCTCTCGAGAACGAAATCGCCAAGCAGATCGCAGCTGAAGAAGCCCGCGTGCGCGACCTGGTCGAAGGAACCCCGGCCGAGCCGGAGCTGACGGAAGGGCGCACCCGTCGGGAACGAACCCGCGGCGTCGCGACGCGCCGACTCGGGTGTGCGGTTCGAAAGCTGCAAGAGGTCGCGACGCGGAACCGCGAGTGGCGACAGGTCGCCCGCGACGCGTCGGCTGGCTGGGAGCGAAGTCAGCGACTGTCGTGGACGCTCGCCATGTCGGCGAAGCGTGTCGCGGAGCAGGAGGCGCGACGCTTCGAACAAGCGACCGTCTCGCGCGAGGATCTCGCCCAGGCTGGATTCGTCGGACTCCTCGAGGCTGCGAGGCGCTTCGAGCCGAGCAAGGGCATTCGGTTCGCCACCTATGCGCGATGGTGGGTCCAAGCCGAGGTCAAGGACGCCCTGAACCGCTCTCGACTCCTCCGGGTGCCCGGCAACGCCGAGCACCAGAGGCAGAAGCTGCGCCGGGAGCTCGAGGCACAGGCCGCGCGTGACGAGCCGATCTCCGTTCAGCGTGCGGCGGCGGCCGTCGACATCGATGTCGACACCGCCCAGCGGCTCCTCGCCCTCGACCGTCCCCGCTCGTTGGACGCGACGTGGGGCGACGACGAGGACGGTCGACGCGGCCACGAAGCGCTCGCCGACGACGCGACTCCCCGGCCGGACGAGGTCGTGGCCGACCGGGAGCGCGCAGCGCGATTGACGGAGGCTCTACACACGCTCGAGGACCGAGACGCGTTCGTCCTTCGACAGCGCCACGGGATCGGGCCCGGCACCGACGGCGCGAGAACCTTGACGGACGTCGGCGAGGAGCTCGGCGTCAGTGCTCAACGGGTTCGCCAGCTCCAGAAGCGCGGAGAGCGAAGGCTCCGGGAGATGCTCGGTGCCCCTTCAAGCTGATCGCGGCTCCAATTAGGTCGGGGTGCTCCGCACCTCGACACGATTGGAGGACGCATCCCGCGCCAGACCAACCCCTCGTCGCTCGCCCTCGCAGACGCCACTCGAGCCGCCCTCGCTGGCGGTCTCGCCCGCCAGCTCGCCGCGATCCGGGACCTCCGGAGCCGCGCCGCGCACGCGAGCTACAACGCTCGTGGACCCTTCTTCGCGGCTCGCCGAGACCTCTTCGGTGTCATCGTCGGTCGGCTCGACAAGCTCGGAGAGGAGGTGGCGGGTCGGATTGGAGCCCTGGGCTTCGAGCCCCCGGTCACCAGTCGAATGGTGGCGGCGGAGAGTTACCTCCAGCCCCATCCGCATCAGCGCCTCTCGAGCCACGGGCACGTCGCGGTGCTCGTGGACCACTACCGCAGGGTGGAGTGCGAGCTGCGGGACCTCGTTCCCTTCGTCGCCGCCGAGCTCGGCGACCCGGTCACCGCTGACCTGCTCACCGGCGCGCTCGCGGAGCTCGAGAGAGACCTCTGGGCCCTCGAGAGTCACCTCGAGCCGGGTCCCCTGGTCGAGCTCGACGGCACCGCCGACCCCCGAATCCCGGACAGTGACGCGGAGCAGGAGCTCCCACAGCTTCCCCCCGTCTCGTCCCTCACCCACTGATTGGAACTCTCGTGAACCGCAACCAGACCATCGCCCGATTCGAAACGCTGGACGACGCCAACGAAGCCGTCCGCTCACTGCTGAACGCACACGTCCCCGCGAGGGCGCTTCGCCTGGTCGGCTGTGATGGCCGTCGCGTATCGACACGACTCGTCGCGCCGCGCCGGTCCGTGCTCCCCGGCGCGCTGCTCGGTGCGGCCGTGGGGGTGACGGCCGGGTTCGCGTTGGCCCTCGGCGAGCTGGTCGGGGTGTACGGCTCGGAGGCCCTGCTGACCCCGGCGACGCTGGATCTGACACGCTTCGGCATTGGGGGCGGACTGCTGGCTGGCGCCGTGGGCGGCGGGCTCACGGGCCTCGGCCAGTGGCGCATGACGCCGAACGACGCGGCTTTCGAGGGGCCTGTTCACGTCACTGTCGCCGGCGACCCGTGGCGCTCGATCGCCCGTGACGTCCTCTCCGCCGGTGTTCTGGTCGACGACGAGCCTGGCTGCCGTCCGACCCCGGACTTCGGCCGTGACAGCTGGTCGGTGGCGCTCTGATGCGTCCCGCGTCGGGTGCGCACGATCCCGGACTACCCGTCCGCTCGGGATGCCCTTCAAACCAGGCTCCACGTCCATTAGCTCCCCCCTGATGGGCAATGCCGCCCCTTTCCTGCGGAGGACACCATTCCACTCGAAACTCACGCCTCGTCGATCGACATCTCCGCCACGAAGCGCACCGAGCTCGCACGAGGCTTGACCCGTCAGCTGGCCGCGCTCAAGGACCTGTACAGCCAGGTCAAGCAGGCGCACTGGAACATCCGCGGGCCCTTCTTCTACGCCCGTCACGAGCTCTTCGACGACATTGCATCGCGCCTGCTGAAGATGGTCGACGAGGTGGCGGAGCGCGTCGGCACCCTGGGCTTCTACGCGTACGGCACGAGCCGGATGGTCGCCGACCAGAGCTACCTGTCCCCCTACGACATGGGCAATCTCTCGGGCCACGACCACATCAAGGCTCTGGTGGTGCGGTTCCGTCAGGTCGAGCAGGAGTTCAGGGACTTCATCCCCTACACCAGCACCAATCTCGGTGATCCGGTCACGGCAGACATTCTCGTCGGGATGCTGCGGACGTTGGAGAAGGACCTGTGGTTCCTCGAGAGCCACCTCCAGCCGGGCCCCCTTGCGGAGCTCCAGCCCATAGTTTCCGATCTCCCAAAGGATTCGGCGTCGGCCGACCTGCCCGACGCCGAAGACGTGCCGGGTTCGGTGGCGGTCGTCGCCAAGTCGTAGCCGGACACGCGGCGTCGCGGCACCTGGCGGGAAGGACGCTCACTCCCGAAGCGCGTGCCCGCCGCGGGTCTCCGACCACCAAATTCGTCAGAGCCAGCGTCGGCGGCGAAACCAGAGCCCCATGCCCGCGGCCATCACCAACATGGCCAGCAACACCGCCGGGTAGCCCCAGGGCCACTCCAGCTCGGGCATCCAGACGAAGTTCATGCCATAGATTCCCGCGACGAAGGTCAGAGGGATGAACACCGTGGCGACGAGCGTGAGCAGGCTCATCACCTCGTTCGTGCGGTGACTCGCCTGCGCGAGCTGCAGCTCCATCACCCCCCGGAGCCGGTCGTTGGCCGTGCCCAGAATGTCGAGGGCCTGCCGGACGTGGTCCTGCAGGTCTCGAAAGAAGGGAACAGTGCGCTTGTCGAACAGCGCGCTGTCCGACCGGACGAGGTCGGCCGCAGCGGTCTGGAGCGGCGCGATGGCTCGCCGCAGCGAGTGGAGCTCGACCCGCAGGGCGTGGAGTCGACGCGGCAGGTCGTCGACCTCGCCACGAATCGCGTCGTCCTCGAGGGTGAGCACGGTCCCCTCGACGCGCTGCAGGACCACGAAGTAGGCGTCTACGATCGAGTCCAGGATTGCATGCAGGAGGTAGTCCGCCGCCCGCTTGCGAATGCGGCCCGTGCCGGCGCGGATGCGCCGCCGAAGTGCGTCGAACACGTCGCCCGGGCGCTCCTGCAGCGTGAGCACGAAGCCCCGCCCCATCACGATGGAGAGCTGCTCCCGGCGGATGTCGATGCCCTCGCCGCCGAGCGACCCGCTCGCCGCACGTGGCTCGCGCGGCTCCCCCGGTCGCTCCTCCTCCGCCTCGCGGTCGGGCGCGACATCCACCATGCTCGCCACGACGAACACCAGCTCGCCAAAATCCTCCACCTTGGGCAGCGTGGACACGTTCAGTGCGTCCTCGACGGCCAGAGGATGGATGTGCAGGTGCTCGGCGATCACCTGGATGGTGGTCAGGTCGTGCAGCCCCACGACGTCGAGCCACGTGACGCCCGTGGAAGCGAGGGGAAAGCAAGCAATCGCGGTGTCCTGCACCGACTCCCGGCATCCCTTCTCGTCGTAGTGGGTCACGGTGAGCGTGCTGGCCGACGTCGGCTCGTCTCCCGTGTACACGGGCGTCCCGGGAGGAAGCCCCCGCTTTCGCGCGAGCTGCTCCGCTTCGCTCGCCTCGTCGGGTTCGGTCTCGGGTTCGCTGTTGCCGCCAGACATCGGGTGCCCCCCGGACCCGATAGCCGATCCCCGTTTCCGCCAACGGGTCAGCGATCCTGTCAGGTGTCGAGCAGGCTGCGTACCATGCTCTCGAACAGCGCGACCCCCGTGAGGATGCTCGGGTCGTGGAAGCGGTAGTCGGGGTGGTGCAGGGGAGGACCCTCCCCGATTCCGAGCCCGAAGTACAGCGAGGGGCACACCTCGGCGAAGTGGCCGAAGTCTTCGGACCAGCGCATCGGGTACGGACGCTCGTCCACCGGCAGCCGCTGCTCGCGGGCTGTCCGCTCGAGCAGGTCCACCAGCGCGTCGTCGCTCACGGTGGCGGGGAACTCGTCGAACCACTCGACCTGCAGCTCGATGTCCGTACCGGCTGCGAGTCGCTCCGCGACGGCGAGGGCTTCGGCCTTCAGTCCCTCGAGATCGGCGAGCGTGGTCGCGCGCATCGTGCAGTAGAGCGTCGCGTCTCCAGGGGTGATGCCAAAGGACGGAGTGCCGAGCTGGGCGTGCGTGACGGTCAGCATACGCAGTCCCTGCTCGTCCGGACGATCGAGATCCACGAGCTCGCTGAGGAGACCCGCCAGCACGGCGCGTGGGCTGGCCGCCAGGCGAGGCTCCGCGGCGTGGCCGGCCGTGCCGTGCATGGAGAGCACGAGTCCCGTCGAGGCGCAGGCGAACGTGCCCCTGCGGAGCACGACGGTGCCGGCCGGGACCCCGGGGAGGTTGTGCAGCGCGAGCGCACAGTCGGGCCGAATCGACTCGAACTGCGGGTCGTCGATCACGGCTCGGGCCCCCTCTCCCGTCTCCTCGGCGGGCTGGTAGAGGAGCACGAGCCGGCCACGGGCGGGCCGTCGATGCGCGAAGCTCGGCGCGAGACCGCTGGTGATCGCCGCGTGACCGTCGTGACCGCAGCGATGGGAGGCGCGCTCGGTCAACGAACCCGAGGTCGCACAACCGAGGGCATCGAGCTCGCAGCGCACGAGCACCGTCGGACCGGGCGCCTCGCCGGCGAAGACCGCCGCGACTCCGTACCCGCCCAGACCGGTGAGGACCTGGTCCGGTGCGTAGTGAGCGAGGAAGCCGTGCACGATGGCAGCGGTCCTCGACTCCTGGTGCGCTACCTCGGGGACGGCGTGCAGCGAGTGGCGAAACGTCGTCAGCAGGTCGCCGAGGAGCGGGTCGTACGGGCGCATCATCAGTTCTCCTTGAAGCGGCTCTTGTCGATACCGAGTCGGGCGAGCATCCGCGAGAGCGTACGGCGCGAGATGCCAGCGTGTCGCGCGGCCTCGGCGACGCGCCCACCGGTCCTCGCGAGCACGCCCTCGACGTATCGGCGCTCGAGTCGTCTCACGTGGGGCCGCAGCGCATCCTCCATCGAGAGGTCCAGATCGACGACCTGCTCCGCAGCGCTCTCGCGGGACCTCGACGTGGACTGCGAGCTGCCCTCGAAGGCGGCGAGGTCGCGAAAACGGGCGGCGGTGAGCGGCTTGCCGTGCTCGGTGAGGAGGACGCGCTCGGCGAAGTTCTCGAGCTGACGGACGTTGCCGGGCCAGGGGTAGTCGACCAGGGCATCGAGGAATCCGTCCGTCAGCTCGGGCCGGGGCAGGCTGTACTCGTCGCTGAGCTGCCGAGCGAAGTGCGCGAACAAGAAGATGATGTCGTCCGGCCGCTCCCGCAGCGGCGGCACGACCAGACGAATCACGTCCAGGCGGTAGAAGAGGTCCTCGCGAAAGGTGCCTGCCTTGACCTCCTCCTCGAGCCCCACGCTCGTCGCCGCGATCACCCGCACGTCGACCGGGATCTCTCGGTGCCCGCCCACCGGACGTACCGCGCCCTGCTGCAGCACGCGGAGGAGGCGGTACTGCACGGGTAGTGGCACGTTGCCCGCCTCGTCCAGCAGCAAGGTACCGGTGTCGGCGTAGCGGAACAGCCCCTCCTTGGCGGAGGTCGCGCCCGTGAACGCGCCCTCTTCGTGGCCGAACAGCTCACTGTCGATGAGGGTCTCGGGTACGGCTGCACAGTTGATGGCGACGAACCTGCCCTGTCGACCACTTCGGCGATGGATGGCCCGCGCGAGGAGCTCCTTGCCGGTTCCCGTCTCCCCGAGAATGAGAACCGAGGCCGAGCTCGAGGCCACCTGGGCCGCCGTCTCGAACAGATCGTGCATCACGCGGCTGCGAGACAGCATCCCCTCGAAGCCGGACGAGCTGCTCGAGCGGAAGTCCTCCGTGGTTCGGGGAAGCAGCTGTTGACCGTCGATGATGCGCGCGACCTCGGTTCGGGCCTCGACGGGTGATGGGTCGAGGATCACTTCGCGCACGCCGGCCTGAAGTGCATCGCGCACCGTCTCGGGCTCGGCTCGCGGTCCCCAGACCACGACGTCGACGAGCGGCCACGCCTCCCGGATTCGGGGCACCACCTCCGCCCAGTCGGTGTCGTCGGAGTCGTCGGCCCCGACCACGATCGCCCGGGGAGCCAGGTCGTCGATGGGATGCGTGAGCTCTTCGAGCGTCGACACCCGGTGGATGTCGAACCCGTCCGACTGGAGGGGACCCCGCAGCCGGTCGCTCGAAAAGGTGAGCACCAGCGGCGCATCGTTGCTCATGAGACTCCTGTGTCCCGTTTCGTGGGTGGGGACACGAGTGTCCCGTAACCACGGGACACCGGCGTCCCGTTCCACGCAGCCCCCTGCACTCTCGACCCGGCACGGAGCTTGCGCTGTGTCACGCCACCGGGCCTCGTGAGAGGCGTCGGCAGGAGGTACTTTCGATGGTCAGGCAGCGACGACAGCGCTCTACCCCGGTTCGGGTGGGCATCTTCGGGGCGAGCGGGACGACGGGGGCCGAGCTCCTCTCTCTGCTCGCCTGCCACGAGGCGATGAGCGTGGCCTTCGCGACGTCGCGCTCCCACGCCGGTCGGACCCTCGAGGACATCGATCCTGCGCTCCCCCGGTTCCCGCTGACGGACCCGTCGTGCGTGGATGCTGGCGACGTCGAGCTCGTGTTCTGCTGCCTGCCGCACGGGAAGTCGGCGCCCGTGGTCGAGGACGCGGCCCACCGGGGCACGCTCGTCGTCGACCTCTCGGCGGACTTCCGGTTGCGGGACGAGGGGCTGCATCAGCGGACGTACGGCAGCGACCGTTCGAGCGCCCTCGCTGCGCGCGCGATCTACGGGCTGACCGAGCTGAACCGGGAAGCGGTCCGTCACGCCGGGGTCGTCGCGAACCCGGGCTGCTACCCGACCTGCACGGCGCTGGCGCTGGCGCCGCTGGTCGCCCGTGGATGGGTGAGAGGTCCCGTCGTGGTCGATGCGAAGTCCGGGGTCTCGGGGGCGGGCCGGAGTCCCGCAGCCCACACCCACTTTCTCGCGGTCGCCGACGATGTCAAGCCCTACAAGCTCGGCCGGGCTCACCGGCACACCCTCGAGATCGAACAGACGCTCCGCGGAGTCTCCCGCGACGAGGTCGGGGCCCCCTCGATCGTCTTCAACCCCCACGTCGTGCCTCTCGAGCGAGGCATGCTCGCGACCATCGTGGCCCACGTGCCCGGACGCACGGCCGACGACGTGCGTGAGCTCCTCGCGACGGTCTATGGCGACGAACCCCTCGTCGACGTACGGCCCGAGGGCCCGGCCCGCGTCCGCGCCGTCGTGCGGACCAACCGGGCCCAGATTGGGGTCTCGCCGGTAGAGGGCAGCGAGCACGTTGTTCTCACCAGCACGATCGACAACCTGGGCAAGGGAGCGGCCGGCCAGGCCGTCCAGAACGCGAACCTGATGCTCGGCTTCCCCGAGACGACGGGCCTCGTGACGCGCTCTACCGCTCCCACGCTCGCGCTCGGGGAGGCGTCGTGATCCGGCCGCACGTCATCAAGGTCGGCGGGCGTCATCTCGCCGACCCGAGCTACCTCGACCTGCTGCTCGAGCGTGTCCGGGCGTTGGTTGCCGAGCGCCCCCTGGTCCTGGTTCACGGAGGCGGGGTCGAGATCGCCAACCTGCAGCGTCAGCTCGGGCTCACCCCCCGGACGGTCGACGGCCTGCGGGTGACCACGCGAGAGAGCCTCGACGCGGTCACGATGGTGCTCTGCGGCGTCGTCAACAAGCGGGTGGTCGCCCACTTCGTGCACCACGGGGTCACCGCGGTCGGCGTGTGTGGCGCGGACGGCGGGCTGTTGCGCGCCCCCATCTTCGGGAAGGGTGAGCTCGGAAGGGTTGGCGCGAACCCGGTCGTCGCGCTGGACCAGCTCGAGGCGCTGCTGCCCGCCTCGGGGGTCCTGGTCCTCGCCCCGGTGAGCCTCGGGCCCGACGGCGATCTGCTCAACGTCAACGCGGACGTCGTCGCGCAAGCCGTGGCGGCGGCCGTGCGGGCCGAGGTGCTCGAGTTCGTCACCGACGTGGACGCCGTGGACTGCGGCGACGGGCCCGCCGCCCACCTGTCTCCCGACGAGATCGAGGCTCTCGTGGAGCGGCAGATCATCCGAGGCGGCATGCGGCCCAAGATGGAGGCAGCACTGGCCGCGCTGGGCTCGGGCGTGAGTCGGGTGCGGATCGGGAGCCTGAACAGCCTCTCACGGGGTCACGCCACCGAGGTGTCGGCATGAGTCTCGTCGATCTCGCCAGCTCGGTGCTGGCCCCGACCTATCGGCAGCCCGCGGCCATCATGGCCCGCGGTGAGGGCTGCTGGCTCGAGGACGAAGCCGGTCAGCGCTACCTCGACATGACCACGGGCATCGCGGTGACGGCTCTCGGCCACGGCTCGGCGGTCGTCCACGACGCCCTGCGGAGAGCGACCGAGGGACTCGTCCACACCTCGAACCTCTTCTACACGCGCCCGGCCATCGAGCTCGCCACGGCACTCGTCGAGCACTCGTTCGCGACGCGGGTGTTCTTCTGCAATTCGGGCGCGGAGGCCGTCGAGGGTGCGGTCAAGTTCGCACGGCTCGCCGCGGATGACCGGCAGGAGATCGTGTACTTCGACGGCGCGTTCCACGGACGCACGTTCGGCGCGCTCGCCGCGACGGACCGCGAGGATGCACGGTCGCCCTTCGCGCCGCTGCCGGCCGGCTTCCGGCGCGCCCCCTACGACGACGACCGGGCCCTGGAGATGATCGACGATCGCGTCGCGGGCGTCCTCGTCGAGCCCATTCAGGGGGAGGGGGGCATCCGGGTGCCGCGTCCCGAGTGGCTGGTCGCGCTGCGTCGTCGCTGCGACGAGGTGGGCGCGCTGCTGATCGCCGACGAGATCCAGGCAGGCCTGGGTCGCACGGGTCACCTGTGGGCACACGAGATCGCAGGCATCCAACCCGATCTCGCAGCACTGGCCAAGCCGCTGGCCGGCGGGCTGCCCATGGGGGCGGTGCTCCTCGGGGAGCGGGCCGCCGGCGCCGTGACCCCGGGCTGTCACGGCTCGACGTTCGGCGGAGGACCCGTCGTGGCCGCGGTCGCGCTCGCCGTCTTCGAGGCGCTGCGCGACCCCGGGCTCCTGGAGGGGGTGCGGGCCCGCGGTGCGCTCCTCCGAGAGGTGCTCGCCGAGACGCTGGGAGACCGACTCCTCGAGGTTCGAGGCGAGGGACTGCTCCTGGGTCTGGTGTTCGCTGGAGAGCGCAGCGTGCGCGACATCGCCGCCGCTGCGTTCGAAGAGCGGCTGCTCGTTGTCCCTGCGTCGGGCAACGTGCTGCGGTTGCTCCCTCCGCTCGACGCACCCGAAGCCGACCTGCGCGAGGCCGTCCGACGACTGGCTCGGGCCCTCGAGCGCGAGGAGATGTTGTCGTGAGCCCCATCGAACCTGCCCGACCTGGCGATCTCGCCAGCCTGATCCAGCTCGTCGGCTCGGCGGACGGTTGCTCTCCGGCGACCGTCTGGTCGCTTCCGTGGGACCTTGGCCACTACTGGCTGATTCGCAGCGGGACGCAGGTGATCGCGGCGGGCTCGCTGCAGTCCGTCGGTGACGGGGTGAGAGCGGAGATTCGCGGGCTCGCGGTCGCGCCGGCCGCCCAGGGTCGGGGCCTCGCCACGCGCATGGTGCGCCATCTCTGCGAGCTCGCGGGTCGGGCCGGACTGTCGGTCGTGTGTGTCACCCGCAAGCCCCGATTCTTCGAGCGTCAGGGATTTGCCGTCACCGAGGCGGACTGGCTTCCCCCGTCGCGACGCGACGTCGGGCACTCGGCGGGTCCACCTCGGGTGGCGCTGTGCCTCCAGGAGGTGTCGTGACCCGGAAGTTCCCCGTCGACGCCGCAGAGGAGGCCCTCCGAACCGGAGGCGGCCTGCTGTCCGTGCCTGGCTTCGTGGGTGCGGGGGTCGCGTGTGGCATCAAGCCGTCCGGCAAGCCGGACGTCGCCGTGATCACCGCGGACCGCCCGATGCACGCCGCCGCAATGTTCACGCGCTGTCAGGTCGCGGCGGCGCCGGTCGTCGTGGGCCGCGCGCAGCTCGCGGCGAATCCCCTGGTGAAGACCGTGGTGGTCAACAGCGGAAACGCTAACGCGATGACGGGCGAGCAGGGCATCGCCCACGCCCAGCAGATGGTGGAGGCCGCGGAGCAGGCGTGCGGCGGTCCGGCCTTCGTGATGTCGACCGGCGTCATCGGGCAGCCCCTGCCCGTGGACCGCGTTCTCGAGGGCATCCGCTCGGCCGCCGGAGACCTCGGGCCCGACCAGGGTGATGCGGTCGCCGACGCGTTCCTGACCACCGACCTCACCCGCAAGGTGGCGGCTACGAAGGTCGGTCCCTACACGGTCGGGGGGGTGGCCAAGGGCTCGGGCATGATCCACCCGGACATGGCGACCATGCTGGCCGTCATCGCCACTGACGCTCCCGTGCCGCCCGACCGGCTCTCGACGATCCTCGCCGAGGCGGTCGACGACTCCTTTCACAGCATCACGGTCGACGGCGACACGTCCACCAACGACACCGTGCTGCTGCTCGCTCGACCCTCGAAGACCTACCCGTTCGACGACCCGCGACCGGTGGAGCAGGCGATTCGAGGGGTCGCGAGGTCCCTCGCCCTGCAGATCGTCGAAGATGGCGAGGGCGTCTCGCGACTGCTCGACATCCACGTCGTCGGCGCGGAGACGAGCGATCAGGCTCGTCGGATCGCCCGCCAGATCGCAGTCTCGAGCCTCGTCAAGACCGCGGTCGCGGGGGCCGATCCCAACTGGGGACGGATCGCGGCTGCGGCAGGCAACGCCGGAGTGCGACTCGACCAGCTCGATCTGTACATCGGCAAGCACCTCGTCGTCGCGGGAGGGGCGTCCACCAACGTGCCCCGGTCCCTTCTCGAGCCGTTGTTTGCCGGGTCTCGCGTCGCGGTCCGTCTCGTCGTCGGGGAGGGCCTCGGCTCGAGTCACGTGGTCACCACCGACCTCACTCACGAATACATCACCATCAACGCGGAATATACGACATGAGCCAGACGATGACCGAATCCGGAACCCTCGAAATCCGCGCCGCGCGTCGCGACGAGATGAGTCTCGTCGCCGATTTCGTGCGCTCGAGCGCGGACTGGTACCGCGACCTCGTCGACGAGGCCGACATGGCGGAACACGACGTCGACGAACGCTGGGCGGAGATCAATTTCCGTCGCCGAGACTTCTACATCGGGGGCGCCGATGGCACGCCGGTGGGCACCATCTCGCTCCAGTACTTCGGCGAGTGGGCGTACCTCGGGTACATCTATCTGGACGTCGCGCACGTGGGCAAGGGCTACGGTCGCAAGCTCATCGAGTTCGCCGAGGCGCAGGCCCGGGCGAAGGGCGCCCGCGGAATGTGCCTCATTGCGCATCCCGACGCGCACTGGGCTCGCAAGGCCTACCTCAAGTACGGCTTCGAGATCGTGGAGCGCGACCGAGAGCGCATCCTCGCCTGGAACCGCGGCTGTCTGCGCTCCTACTACGAGGAGGGCTTCGAACTCTACCAGTTCGACTTCGGCATCGAAGATACCCCGAACAAGTGATCCCAGGAGACCCCTCGTGCACGAGGCAACCCAAGACCGCGCCACTTTCGCCCTGCTCGGCTACAGCATTCCCGCCATCGAGGCCGTGAAGGCGCTCGGGCGCTCCTTCATTTGTGTCGTTCCCGAGGGGTTCGAGGCCGAGCTCGAGCCGCACGGCATTCCGTTTCTGACGTGGGACTTCCACCGCCACAACGAGCGTAGCCGAGAGCTCGCCGTGCGCCTCGAGCAGATGGGCGCGTCGGTGGCCGTGCCGCTCTTCGAGGAGTGCGTCGAGTGGGCGGGGGCCCTCAACGGGTATTTCCGTGACGATCCCCGCTTGTTCGTACGCTACCTGTTGTTCCGCGACAAGGGCATGATGAAGCGTCGTGCCCAGATGCACGGCATCCGCATCGGCGCGTTCGAGGAGGTCGACGACCGCGCTGGCCTCGTCCGCTTCTTCGAGCGCGTGAATCGCGCTCAGTCGAAGATTGACGGGGACGAGGCCGAGATCGTCCACGTGAAGCCGCTCGCTGCGGCGGGCAGCATGGGGCACAAGGTGCTGCGATCCCGCGCCGACATCGATCAGGTGACGGACGACTCCTTTCCGTGCCTCGTCGAGACCCACCTGCACGGCCAGGAGTTCTCCTGCGAGGTCTTCGTGCACGCGGGGCGCATCCGGTTCCTGAACATCACGGAATACGTTCACCTCGGCCACTCGAACTTCGTGCCTGCGTCGAGCCACCTCCAGGACGCGCGGCACCTCATCGAGCAAGCGGTCAACGACCTCATCGCTGCCTTCAACATCGAATACGGGATGATCCATCCCGAGTTCTTCATCACGCCCGAGGGGCGCATCAGCTTCGGCGAGGTCGCGGCTCGGGTACCCGGCGGACACATCTTCGAGCTCATCGAGCGAGCCTATGGCTTCGACCCGTTCGCGGGCTTCGCCCTCTGCTGCGACCCCGGCACGCCCGACGCCGAGCTCTCCGCCTTCTTCCCTGACTGGAAGCAACACAGTGGCTTTGCGGGCAGCCTCATGGTGTACCCCCGGGTGCCCCGGGTGACCCACCTCGCCGTGCCCGACAAGCTTCTGTCCGAGCCTTACTACGAGAAGCACAACCTGCTGATGCCCCTCACGGCCAAGGTCCAGGAGCGGGTGGCGTTCGGCGACCACTACGGCACCATCTTCTTTCACGGCGACGACCCCGACCGCATGCGCCAGCTGTTGACCGAGTACGAGAGCGTCGACTTCTACGTGGACGAAGCCGCCGAGGATGCCACCGGATGAACGATGTCGTGACCAGTAGAGAGCGTCTGGCGTCTCGGCTCGACGAGGCGCTCGACACCTTGGCTGCCGCAGCGCCGTTCGCCCGGGTGGCGTACCAGACGGAGCTCTTCCAGGTCGCCGAGACCCTCATGGCGGACCCCGAGGGTCTGCCCGTGCTGTACGCGCGGGCGCCGCGCTTCGGCGAGGCGGGGGTCTTCGTGGGGGGACCCTGGGAGGACCCCGGGCGACTCCAGCCGTCGCTCGTGGCCGGTAGTCTGCGCGGGGCGGGCGTCTACCCGGTCGTGGAGACGCTCTCCGAGCTCCGGGTGCTCGCCCTCGCCGAGGGTCGCGTGTCCGACGAGCGCATGAACCGAGACGAAGCAAGGGAGTTCCTCGATCAGATCATGGCGCTCAACCTGGACTGGCTGTTTCCCCGCGCCACCGAGGCAAGCCGCGTCGAGAGCGGGATTCAGCGGACCCGGAACATCCGGCTGTTCCAGTTCATCGCCGACCACGTGGGCATGGGGAACCTGCGCGACCAGGTCATCGACGAGATCGAGCAGGTGGCCGCGCAGCGACCCATCCAGACCCAAGACCTGCGGCGGATGATCCGGCTGGCGACCGAGATCCCCCAGGGATGGCTCCCGGGGCAGGACCGACTGTCCCCGTTCGTCAGCGCCATCAACCACGCCTCGCCCCTGTCGCGACGGCTCCTCGACCTCGCGGACTACCGCCAGCGCCTTCGCCGCGCGAGCCGGCGGGCTCTCGAGGCCGAAGCCAAGGCCTTCGCCTTGTCGATGGGCCACACGGGGCTCGTGTGCCCACACCACGCCGTGCTCGTTCGCCAGCTGCGCAACGTCCCGGAGCTGCTTCCCTTGGCGCTCGGTCTAAGTGACGCGGGTCGTGCCGACCTCGCCGACCGTCCCAAGGATGCCGCCCAGCTCATCACGGTCGCCATCCACCCCACGACCTGCCAGGCCGTCTACGGTCTGTCCCGACTGCTCGATCGTCGACTGCTCTCCCGCAAGGAGATCCGGGTGGGGCTCGAGCGTCTCGTCACTCTCGACCTCCGGCCCGAGGTCGCCGAGCGACTGCTCGCGGACCACAACGCCGAAGATGCGGTGACCGCGAACGGCATCCTGCTCGCGGGCGCCATCTCGGTGTTCGGGCAGCCGCTCGGCATCGGACAGGGGAACAACCCGACGTGCCAGGCGGCACGGGCGCTGTCGCTGTGGGCTCAGCACGCCCAGGGATACCTGCTCCACCAGCTCGTGTCGGCCGCGCGGGACGGCTTCGTCGAGCTCACCTTCGAGGGGGCTCCCCTACGTTCGGATCTGCTGACCGGCGGAGTCGCCGGCACGCTACACGACGACCTCGACCCCGTGAGCTCGGTGCTCGTCCGCCACCTCGACCGTCTGTACGACGAGATGATGCGGAGGGTCGCCCTCCGCTTCGAGGACGGCCACAAGTGGGTGAACCCCGCCCTCTATGGTCGCTGGGTCCCGAGTGGCTTCGCGTCGGTGTTCGTGGACCGGGCCCAGACCACGGTGGTCGGCTACGACGCGTTCGTTCGCCGCTTCTACGCCACCCACCACCCCGAGTTCAACGACGGGCATCCGCTGATGTACCCGAACCCCGTGGGGCTGTGCATCACCAACGGACACGGCTACTACCTCGGCCCTCACGCAGTCTCGGTGCAGCGTGTGGCCGAGGACCCGGATGGCGAGCTTCGGGTGTACTTCTACAACCCGAACAACGAGGGCCGTCAGGACTGGGGCGAGGGGGTCGAGCCGTCGATCCACGAGCGCGGCGAGATCCAGGGGGAGTCCTCGCTGCCGTTCGGCCAGTTCGTTTCCCGGCTCTACGCCTACCACTACAACCCCTACGAGGTCGGGGACGCGTTCGCCGTGCCTGCGGGGGTGGTGGCGGAGGTGCGCGAGGCGGCGAAGCGAACCTGGGGGCGTGCCT
Source organism: uncultured Enterobacteriaceae bacterium (assembly GCA_964655065.1). Taxonomy (GTDB): domain Bacteria; phylum Myxococcota_A; class UBA796; order UBA796; genus DRPG01. The sequence continues at coordinate 42,348 of CAZZLC010000024.1, forward strand.
TCACCTGGCGGGGTTGACCAGGGGCCGCCAGGCGACGTGCCGTAGCCGGATCGGGCCGGTGCGCTATGCTCGGGGCGATGCTCTACGATGTCGGAATGGTTCTCGCTGGCCTGCTGATGCTCGTGGCGGGCGCGGAGGGCCTGGTCCGAGGCGCCTCCACCCTCGCGCTCGCGATGGGGGTACGTCCCGCCGTGATTGGTCTCACGGTGGTGGCGTGGGGGACCTCGTTCCCGGAGCTCGTGATCTCCGTCGACTCCGCGCTCCGGGACATGCCCGACATCGCGGTCGCCAACGTCGTGGGCTCCAACGTCTACAACGTGGCCCTCATCCTGGGCTTGACGGGCCTCGTCTCGGGCTTGCGGTTTCCCCGCGTGGGATTCCGGGTGGACGTACCGGCGTTCGTCTTGTCCGCCGGGTTGGTCGTCGTCCTCGTCCAGGATCTCGAGCTGGGCCTGTACGATGGGATCCTGCTCCTCGCCGGCCTCGTCACCGTCACCGCAGCGTGGCTCGTCCAGGCGCTGCGGGAGCCGCGGAGCGAAGCCGTCGTGCCCGGCGCCGGAGCCATCGCGCTGGCCGTGGTCGGGTGCTTCGTGGGGATCGTCCTGCTGGGGGTCGGGGCTCGTGCCTTCACGAGTGGCGCGGTATCGCTCGCGGAGACCTGGGGGGTGAGCCGGCGGGTCATCGGGCTCACGCTCGTTGCGCTCGGCACGTCGCTGCCCGAGCTCTTCACCAGCCTGGTCGCCGCGGCGCGCGGACAGGCCGACATTGCGGTCAGCAACGTGATCGGCAGCAACATCCTCAACAGCCTGGGGATCCTCGGCGTGACGGCCTGCGTGGCTCCCATCGCCGTGAACCCCGCCATCGTGAACGACGACTTGTGGTGGATGGCCGGGATCACCCTGCTCCTCGTGCCGCTGCTGTGGACGGGGAGCCGCCTCGCCAGGGTGGAGGGGTTGCTCCTGCTGACCGTCGGAGCGGTCTACACCTACACCCTGCTCTGACGCGTCAGTCCTCGACGAACGAGGCCGTGTAGTCGGGGTCTTCGATGCGGAGGGCGGCCGCGGTGATCGACAGCGGCCGAAGGGTATCGATCATGACGGCGAGCTCGGTGGTCTCGCGATGTCCGATCGAGCCCTCGTAGGCGCCAGGATGCGGTCCGTGGGGCAGGCCCTTCGGGTGCAGGCTCACGCTGCCCGGCCCGACCCCCCGCCGCGAAGTGAAGTTGCCGCGGACGTAGAACAGGAACTCGTCCACGTCGACCGAGCTGTGCGGGTAGGGACAGGGGATGGCCTGTTCGTGGAAGTCGACGACCCGCGGCACGAAGCTGCAGATCAGCGCACCGCGGGTTCCGAACGTGCCGTGCCACGTCGGGGGCAGGTGGACGAGCCCTGCCCGCGGCTGGAAGTTCAGGATGGGGAACGCCCACGGGTAGACGGCCCCGTCCCATCCCACGACGTCGAGGGGCGAGTGGCGGAGCGAGAACGCGTGGAACCGGTCGTCGCGCTTGACGACCAGCGTGCGCTTGCCTTCGTCGCGGGGGCCGCGGAACTCGGGAAGCCGGAAGTCGCGGTGGCAGTACGGAGCGTCCATGCGGAGCTGGCCGACCTCGTTCAGCCACTGCCGCAGCAGGTGGACGCCACCCCGACACTCCATCCACAGCCAGTCCTGCTCCACGCTGTCCACGTCGAAGCGGTGTGGCAGGCCCTTGGGCACGAAGACGTAGTCGTCAGCGGCGAACGTCACGTCGCCAAGCGGGGTCCGCAAGACGCCAGCGCCAGAGAAGACGTAGTACAGGTCGTCGCCATCGACGTTGCTGCGGTAGACGTCGTCCGAGGCGGTGGGCCTCGTCATCCCGATCGTCACGTCGTCGTTGAAGAGCAGCGGGACGGTGGTCTGCAGCGTCGTGCCTTCGACGACGGCGAGGTCCGGGGTCTTGAAGTGCCACTTGCGCAGAGGGACCGCGGCTGCCTCGGGCTTCGCCCACCCGTGCACACCGTCTTCGGGCAGCTGCTCGTGGGGACGGTGCACGTGGTAGGCGATCGTGTAGGGCCCCTCGAAGCCCTCGCGGGTGATGCACTCCTCCCACCGGAGCGCGCCGCGCTCGTCGCGGTGGGCGATGTGGTGCTTCGCGGGGATGTCCCCGAACGCCAGGCGCTGCATCAGATTCGACCCGTGGCCTGCTGCTCGCGCTCGATCGACTCGAAGAGGGCGCGAAAGTTGCCCGCGCCAAAGCCCTCGTCACCCTTGCGCTGAATGATCTCGATGAAGAAGGGTCCTGCCTCCTTGTCCCCGAACAACCCGGCCTGCTCTTTGAGGAAGATCTGCAGGAGGTAGGAGTGGTCGCGGTCGCCGTCGACCAGGATCTCGAGACCGCGCAGAACGTCGATGTCCTCGTCGATCTGATTGACACCGAGCTGCACGAGGCGCTCCGGAAGCATGTCGTAGTAGGCGCCGGGAGTCGGCATGAACTCGACGCCCTGCTGACGAAGGTTCCGCACGGTGGCGATGATGTCGTCGACCACGAGGGCGACGTGCTGGACGCCGTCACCGCGGTGGTCGTCGCCGAACAGGTTGATCTGGCTCGCCACGAAGTTGGGGGGCGCAGGCTCGTTGTTCGCGAACTTGGTCCCCGAGTGGTCGTCGTACATGACCACCGACTTGAGCCCCGAGCCGTGCTCGGTCTGCTCGCCGACGTCGGAGGTGTGGAACTCGACGTCCCAGTACCGGCGGAAGCCCATCACGTGCTCCATCCACAGGAGCATGGGCTTCATGGTCTGGAAGTTGGACGTGATGTGGTCGATGTGCGAAAAGCCGTAGGGGTTGGACCCGCCCACCGGCGAATCGAATCGCTCCATGCCCGGGAACAAGAGCTCGGTGTTCTCGCGCTGCAGGAACCGGAAGGTGGTGTCGCCGAACGGCGTGGTGATCGAGAACATGTCGATCTTGCCGCCGTCGGGCGTGGTGAAGCGCTGGACGCCGGACTGGATGAAGGTCGCGTCTCGCTCGGCGAGCGTCTGGTAGACGTGGTCGATGTCGCTGACGGCGAAGTTGACGGTGCCCACGCCCTCGGGGTGCTTGCGGAACCACCGGGCCGCCCGACAGGTCTCGGTCATGGGCTGCGACGCGACGATGGTGACCTGGCCGGCCTGGAACACCGCGCTCATCTGGCCACCCTGAGCGTCCATCTCCTTGCTCGAACGACCGATCTCGGCGAATCCGAGCCGCTCGGTGAAGAAGCGGCGGAAGCGCTCCAGGTTCTTGACGTAGTAGTTCAGCGCCTCGACGCGCTGGATGCCGAGTGACTCCACGGGGATCTCCTTTCAGCGATCGGCGTCGGGCTGGTTCGTCGGGTCGGCCGCGACGAACGCCGGATGCTCCGAGAGCCGGGCTTCGATGTCGACCAGGGGCTGGAGGGCCTCGAGATCGACGCCGAAACGCCGAGCGCCGTACAGTTGGGGAACGAGGAAGAGGTCGGCGACGCTGATGGTGTCGCCGACGAGAAACCGCCCCCGCAGGGGCTCCGAGATCTGCTGGACGGCGTGCAGACCAGGCTCGACGAAACGCCTGACCCAAGCGGCCCGCTCGGCTCCGAGCTCCTCGACAGCGAAGAGCACGCTGATGTTCTGGAACGGCTGGACCCCCGAGTTGACGATCTCGGCGAGCTCGACGGCGCGTGCCCGGAGGTAGGGGTCGGCCGGAAACAGCGCCGGTTCGGGGTGCTGGGACTCGAGCCAGTCGAGGATGGCCATCGACTGGGTGAGCTCGTGAGTTCCCCGCTCGTCGGTCCACTCCAGCACGGGCACGCGGTGCTGGGGGTTGCGCGCGGCGTGCTCGGGGCCGCGCTGCTCTCCCCTGCGCAAGTCGACGGGCACGTTGTCGTACGGGACGCCCTTGAGGGCCAACGCAATCCGCACGCGCCACGACGAGCTCGACCGCCAGTAGCCGTAGAGGGTCATCCCTCCACCACCTGGTCGATCGCCCCGAAGAGGCTCGTGCCGTCGGGAGCGAACATCTCGATGCGCACCCGGTCGCCGGGGGCGAGCCAGCGGGTGCGCGGCGCGCCCTCCTCGATGATCTCGACCATTCGCTGCTCCGAGAGACAGCTCGAGCCCCGGTGCTGGCCCTCGTTGCTCACCGTGCCCGACCCGAGGATGGTCCCCGCGGTGAACGAGCGGGTCTTCGCGATGTGAGCCACGAGATCGGCAAAGGAGAAGTGCATCTCCGGTCCCGCCTCGGGGTCGCCGAACTTCTCGCCGTTGAGGTGCGTCACGAGCGGGAGGTGAACGCGACCGTCTCGCCAGGCGTCGCCGAGCTCGTCGGGGGTGACCGTCAGGGGCGAGAACGCGGTGGCGGGCTTGCCGTTGAAGAAGCCGAATCCCTTCTTCAGCTCGGCCGGGATCAGGGCTCGCAGCGTGACGTCGTTGCAGATCAGCACGAGGCGCACGTACTGGAGCGCGTCGGCCTGGGTGGTGCCCTGGGGAACGTCGCCCAGGATTACGCAGATCTCGGCTTCGAAGTCGAGGCCCCAGCTCTCGTCGGGCAAGGGGACGGGCTGGGTCGGATCGAGGAACACGCCGCTGCCGCCCTGGTACACGAGTGGGTCGGTCTCGAGCGTGGGCGGCGGCTCGGCGTTCCGTGCCTTGCGGACCAGTCGAACGTGGTTGAGGTAGGCGGAGCCGTCGACCCACTCGTAGGCCCGGGGGAGCGGCGAGCGGGCGTGGGCCGGGTCGAAGGGCTCGCCCGCCCCGGACTCCACGGTCTCGAACGCGGCGCGCAGGGCGGGCTCGCAGCGCTCCCAGTCGTCGAGGGCGGCCTGGAGCGTGCGAGCGACGTCGGGCACCGCGGCCCACCGAGTGCCGTCGCGCGAGACCACCCGCAGCTCGCCATCCCGGGTCCCATCGTCGCGCGTCGCCAGCTTCATCCTCGACTCCTTCGTTGTCGGAAGGGCGAAGCTGTATCTCCGTTCCGCGCGGGCGGCCCGGGCGGGGTTCCGTGGTTACGGACGCCCCTCGACCGGGACGAAGCGATGTACGAGAAGAAGCGAGCAGCCGGGCCCTCCTGTCCGCTGTGCGGAAAGCCGAACCAGTGCGGGATCGCGATCGGGGCGACGAGCTGCTGGTGCATGCGGATGGAGGTACCCGCGAGCCTGATCGAGCGCATGCCCGAGGCGCTCCGCGGCATCGTGTGCGTCTGCGAGGACTGCGTGCGCGACGAGCTCGCGAAGACCGCGTCGACCGAGGACGAGTCGCACCCGTCGAGCTGAAGACGGGTCGACCACGCCGCGGGGTCAGAAGCGGCGAAGGTGGTCCCGCACGATGGCCTGGAAGCGCCGAGGCTCGTCGACCGACGGGCTGTGGCCGCTGTGCTCGGGCTCGTGAACCTCGACGTTCGGGAGCTTGCGCCAGAACGAGAGGTGGTGGCGCGGGAGCAGCGACTCCCGCCGGCCCCAGATCAGGGTCACGGGGCAGCGAAGGCGATCCAGGTCGGCTTCGGTGAAGCCAGGGAATCCCTCCAGTCGGTCGAGGAGCTCCTGCAGCTCGCGACGGTTGAGCACTCGCCTCATCTCGCCCGCGAGCAGCCAGTTCCTGCGACGCGGTCGGGGGGAGACCCGATCGAGGAACTGCCGCACGTCGGCGTCGGTTCGACCCCGAAGCAGGCGCACGAACTCCGCCATCTCCTCGGGGCTCGACGGCCCGCCGGCCGGCGAGACGAGGATCAGCGAGCGAACCTGATCGGGACGGGCCAGCGCGTAGCGGACCGCGATGTAGCCGCCGAAGGAGCTGCCCATCCACACGGCGGGCTCCGGGTGGAGCTTGGGGAAGGCGGCGAGCACGGCGAGCTCGACGTCTTCGGGAGTGAGCGGGGAGGGGGCATCCGACCAGCCGTGGCCGGGGAGGTCGGGCAGCACGACGCGCTTGACGGCGTGCCGCAGCCGACGGACGACCAGCGCCTGGTGCGCCCCCATGGACGACCAGCCGTGCAGCACGGTGAGCGGCGGCAGCTGGCCCCGGCTCTCGTGGACGAGCGCGTGGATCGACCCGCGCGCCGTGGCGATGCGCTCGGCGCGATATCCTCGGTTCAACATTATGAATCGAGCTGCATGATCGATGGGTCTCGGCATGCGGGCTGGCGTATCACTTCTCGCCGCCAGGTCACGCCGTGGCGCCCCCGCACGAGGAGCCCGCACCCGCGGTGCAGCCAAAGCAGTGGCGTCGGGTCACGATCGTCCGCCCCACGAGGGCGGCCGGGTCGAAGTCGCGCACGTCGAGGGGCTGGCCATCGGCGTTGGTGATGGGCAGGTCGAGCATCTGGTTGAAGTCGCAGTCGTAGAGGGTGCCGTCCCAGGACACCGAGAGCGTGTTCCGGCACATCAGCCCCGCCACGGTCGCGGGGTTGAAGCTCTCGACGAGCTTCGCGAGATACGAGGGGAGGTTCTCGGTCGCGTCCAGCCAATCGAGGAACCGTGCAATCGGCATGTTGTTCAGCGCGATCAGCCGGTCGAAGGTGACGCCCTCGCGCTCGAGACCGCGCCGGTAGCTCGCCTCGAGCGAGGCCTGCGACCCAGGAAGGAACGCCCCCGCCGGGTTGTGCATCAGGGTGAGCACTCGCTTCGGGTCGCCCTGACCATAGCCCGCCTCGTTGAGCGCCCGTAGGGCCTGCATCGAGCGCTGGTGGGTGCCGTCGCCGCGCTGTGCGTCGGTGTTGCGCTTGCGCGGGTGGGGCAGCGAGGCCACGATCTCGACCCCGCGCTCGGCGAACCACGTCGGCAGGTGCCGGTACTTCGGCACGAGCAGAATGGTCAGGTTGCACCTGTCCATCACGTGCTTGCCGCGCGCCAGTGAGCCCTCGACGAGCTCGGTGAAGTGCGGGTTGAGCTCGGGCGCGCCGCCCGTGAGGTCGACGGTGTGGGCGTTGGTCTGGTCGAGTGCGCGCAGACAGGCCTCGACCGTCTCGCGGTCCATGTTCTCGGCGACCCGGTCGGGTCCCGCGTCCACGTGACAGTGCTGGCAGGTCATGTTGCACAACCGACCGACGTTGATCTGCAGGATCTCGACGTCGGCGGGCGTGAACCGCTCCCAGCCCGCCCGCGCGAGCATCGCCTCGAAGGGGACCCGAGCGGGCTCGGGAAGCTCGGCCACCACCGCGTCGAGGCGTTCGAGCTGGGTCGACGGGGCCGCGAGCGGCGACCGACGCCACCGAAGCGACGTCGTGCGCTTGGGGCCGTCAGGAAAGACGCTCATGCCATGCCCTTCTTCTTGGCGTGCTCGAGCATCTGCACGCCGTGGACGAGGCTCGCACCGCCCCGAATCGCGGCGGCGACGTGCACCGCCTCGGTCATCTCCTCGAGGTCGGAGCCCTTGGCCAGGCACTCGGAGGTGTAGGCATCGATGCAGTAGGGACACTGGACCGCATGGGAGACCGCGAGCGCAATCAGGGCCTTCTCCCGGCCGGTGAGGGCGCCCTCCTCGAACACCGTGCCGTACCAGTCGAAGAACTTCTTGGCGAGTTGGCTGTTGCCCTCCGCAATGTCGCCAAACTTGGGAAGGTCTTCGGGCTTGTAGTACGTCTCCAAGGGGCTCCTCCGACGTCAGGCCGAGCGCGTATCGTGCAAGACCACCCGTCGCTCGGTAGGACGTCTGCGGGAGGACGGATGCGACACATCGGGACCCTGTTGGTGCTGACCACCGTGGGCTGCGGCTACAACGCGATTCCCACTGCCGAGGAGCAGGCGAACGCCGCGCTCGCCGAGATCGACAACCAGTACCAGCGGCGCCTGGACCTCGTGCCGAACCTGGTGAACACGGTGAAGGGCTTCGCGGAGCAGGAGAAGGACGTCCTCACGGCAGTGACGCAGGCCCGCGCGAGGGCGACCTCGCTCAACCTCGACGCGTCGACGGTGACCGATCCCGCGGCGCTGAAGGCGTTCGAGGAGAGTCAGGCCCAGCTCGGCGGCGCGCTGGGACGTCTGCTCGTGGTCTCCGAGCGCTACCCCGAGCTCAAGTCGAACCAGAACTTCCTCGCGCTGCAGAGCCAGCTCGAGGGCACCGAGAACCGCATCGCCATCGCCCGCCGCGACTACAACGACGCCGCCAGGAGGGTGAACACGCTGCGCCGCACCTTCCCGACCGTGATCTGGGCGAGCACCGTGCACACTGGCGAGCCCTACGAGTACTTCTCGGCGTCTGCAGGTGCCGACGAGCCTCCGCAGGTCGACTTCGGCGGGGAGTGAGCGTGCTGAGCTGGGTCCTCCTCTCGGTCGCTGCCCTCGGCGCTCCCGAGTTTCCCGCGCTGTCCGGCCGCGTCGTCGACCAGGCGGGTCTCCTGTCGTCGCGCACCGAGAGCGTGCTGACCAGCGAGCTCACTGCCCTGGAGGACCAGACCGGCGCCCAGTTGGTCGTGGTGACGCTGCCCGACCTCCAGGGCTACCCCATCGAGGAGTTCGGCTACCAGCTCGGCCGCCACTGGGGGATCGGTCGCGCCGACGAGGATGATGGTGTGTTGCTCATCGTGGCCCAGGCCGAGCGCAAGGTCCGCATCGAGGTGGGCTACGGCCTCGAGGGTGTGCTCACCGACGCGTGGTCCTCGGTGACCATCCAGCGGGCGATCGTGCCCCGGTTTCGCCAGGGCGACTTCGACGCCGGAGTGCTCGCCGGGTCGCGCGCGATCATCGACCAGCTGGGGGCAGACCCGGAGGTCCAGCAGCAGCGACTTCGTGACGCGGCACGGTCGCGGCAACCCGACGACACCCGCGAAGTGCGGGCCACCGTCGTGTTGATCGTGATCGGCTTGTTCATCTTCTTGGCGGTGTTCGGGGGACGAGGCCGAGGGGGTGGAGTGATCTTCGTGCCTGGTCCCGGCTCGTTCGGCGGCGGCGGGGGCGGTGGCTGGTCCGGCGGCGGCGGTTTCGGCGGCGGCGGCGGCTCGTTTGGAGGCGGTGGCGCCTCGGGGGACTGGTGATGTTGCTCGACGACGCAGCCCAGCAGCGGGTGGCCAACGCGGTGGCCGAGGCCGAGAAGCGCACCTCCGGCGAGCTCGTGTGCATCGTGGAGCGACGCCTCGAGCCCGAACAGACCACGCCCTGGCTCGTGGGCGCCATGGCGGCGCTCGTGTTCCCGCCCTTGATCCTCGCCGCTCAGCTCGCGCTCGCGGACGGGTGGGACTCGGGCCAGACCACCTCGAGCAGTGGAGTGGCCTTGCTCGAGCTCGTCGTGTTGGAGATCGGCTTCTTCGTGGGGTTCGCCCTGCTCGCTGGCGTACCCGCGGTGCGTCGCCTCGCGGAACCCCGATCGTTGCGGGCCCGTCGCGTGCACGACGCGGCCATGCGGCACTTCGTGTCCCGGGGGGTGCACCAGACGCGCGACCGAACCGGCGTGCTCCTGTTCGTGGTGGAGGAGGAGCGACGCGCGGAGATCGTCGCTGACGAGGGAATCCACGGCAAGGTGGACGCGAAGGTGTGGGTCGACGCCATCGGCGCCCTCGTCTCGGGCGTGAAGCAGGGAGACGTGGTGACGGGCTTCGAGACGGCGATCGCGAAGGTCGGCGACGTGCTCGAGGAGCACTTTCCGCCGCGGCCCGACGACGTCGACGAGCTCTCGAACCGACTGATCGTGCTCGACTGAGCTCACCCGCGGCCCCCATCTCGCGGGCGGTCGGAACGACGACGCAACACCCGCCGCACGTGGGGCTCCCGAGTGGCGAGACGCCGGAGCCGCCGGAGCTCGACCGTGCAGTCGGTGAGGTCGAGTGCCCGCAATCGGCGGCCGCTTCGTGACCGGAGCAGAGCGGCCAGCGCGGCGTGCGGAAGCTCGAACCCTCGCAGCAGAACCTCGCCGAGACGCGGGGCCCGGAGATGGGTGAGCGCCCGGAGCACGCGCTCGCCGAGCGCGAGACCGACTTCCGTGGTGGCCCGAGGCGAGGCTGCGAGCTCGAGCCTCTCGAGTCTCGGCCAGGTCTGGGCTTCGAGTCGCTCCACGAACGACACCTCGCGAACGACCAGCGAGAAGCCGACGAGCCGGTCGCGCGGCAGGTGGACCCGCTGCCCGGCTGCGAGCTCGAGCCCGACGGTGTCGAAGGCGGGCAGGCTCGCGAGGGGCGCGAGCCGGGCGAGCACCCGGGGAGCGTCCCGCGACCTCTGGAGGTAGCTGAGCTCGAGGGTGTGGACCGTCGGTGGGGCACAGCGACCCAGCTCGTCGACGAACGGCTGGGGGAGGGACGACCGCCCGCGGGTGGGGGGCCGAATGGCGACGACGCCGAGCGCGCGCAGCGCGGGTCGGGCGAGCACCGACCGCAGGTCGCGCGCGGCCGCGCTCGGTTCGCGAACCTCGAGCCGGTGTACGAGACCGGCTCGCCAGGTGGCGACGAGATCGCTCCGTTGGTCGAGATCCCCCGCGCAGGTGCGTCGGAGACGTGCGAGTCGAGCGAGGAGGCGCTGATCTTCGGTGCGGGCCCACTCGGCTTCGGTCAGAAGCAGGTCGCCAAGCGGATCGCCCCGCGCGGTCAGCCAGTCCGTATAGACTCCGCGGGCTCTGCCGTTCTCGGGGTCGCGTGCGATCGCACGTTCGAGACGCCGGACCTCGGTGCGGCGACGGGTAGAGCCACCACCCCGTGGCACGTCGACTGGTCGAACCACTCCTGACTCCTCCCTGAACGTGTGTATACCTCTCGCCCGTTACGCGCGACCATGGCGGACGATTTCTGGCCCGGGGGATCCCTCCTGGGGGATGGGCGTGTGGACGCCGATCCGTGGGGAGTTTCCTTCACTGGGCCTTGACCCGAAGTCGACCTCGTTCGTAGGGTCGGTCGGGGCCAAACCTGGCCCTCGCTCGAAGGAGGCACGATGCAGACCATTCTCTACGCGATCGCGATTGCCCTCACTCTTTGGCTCTCGCCGAGCGACGCGCTTGCCAAGGCAGGTCCGTTCACGGGATTCGTGAACAACCCGAACACGTCGTCCGTCGAGAACTGGCGCGGCTACGGAAACTCGATCATGGCGGGCTTCTGCGGCATCGGCTGCCAGCAGGACAGCTACTATGTCTACTACGCGGAAGAGGCGGCCATCGACCTCACGTCCGACATTTCGTACGACTCCGATGCCGTGTCGGGCAACCTCACCTCGCAGATTCGCGGCCAGATGGGCGCGAGCGAACTTGCCAACGCGGATGCGATCGTGTGGAGTGCGGGCGGCAACGATTTCCTCGATGCGCGCAGTGACTACAAGTCCAGCTGCAACCTGAGCGCGCTCGAGAACGCCATCGGGATCGACCGATCCACGGGCCTGCCCATCAGCCCGGCCACGGGCTGGGTGGCCCAGTGGAACGCGCTGATCTCGCGGGTCGCGAGCAACGCCAGCCCGAACGCGCGCGTCCGCACCATGAACATCTATTATCCAGGTGTGAACAGCGACAAGAACGGCTTCTGCGGCGGTGACTCGGACTTCGAGATCTTCCTGCCCCTGATCCTCGCGGCCGGCGATCACATCTGCGAGACTGCGTGGGATGAAGGTTGGGACTGTGCCGACAGCATCAACGTGATGAACTGCGACGACGGCAACCTCGCCAACTGCCCCACGACCTACCTGGACTGGGTGGCCCTGGGCGGCAATTCGTTCTCGGGCAACTTCGACGATCCCCGGGCCGCGGGCAAGCTGATCTCCGACAACATTCACCCCAACGCGACCGGCCATCAGCTCATCGGCCAGGCGCACGCCGATCTCGGCTACTGACCATCGCCTCGCAGCGCTTCGCCCCGAGCCCGCGGTGTTTCTCGCCGCCGGGGCGTACGCGCTGATCTGGCCGCCCTTCGAGGTCACCTGGCTCGCCTGGGTGGCCCTCGTTCCGTTCCTGTTCGCGGTCGAGCGTTCCGAGGGCCCCCTCCGCGCGGCGGTGCAGGGCGGGTGGTTTGCCCTCACTGTCGGGCTCGCGACGCTGGCTCCCATCGTCCACGCCTTCTCGAGCTACCAGGACGTCGGCGTGGCTGGCGGACTCGTCGCCGCCGGCCTGACCGCCCTCGTGTTCCAGCTCGTCTGGCCGGTGTTTGCTGCACTTCGCCACGCCTGGCCGCGGGGGGGCGTCTGGTCCGCCGTGGGGTCGGCCGCCCTGCTCGCGGCCCTCGACGCCATCTTGCCCAAGCCCTTCGGCGACACGCCGGGGCTGGCGTTCTACGAGCACGCGTGGCTCCGCCAGGTCGCGGACCTCGGCGGACCCTGGGTCCTCACGTTCGTGATCGTACTCGTCAACGAGGCTGCCTTTCGCATCGTCGGGGCTCGCGGCGAGGAAGGCCCACGGAGCCGTCGCGTGGTCGGGGCGGTGGCCCTGGGGGTCCTGGCGGTCGCAACGCTCTACGGTGCGGCGCGGCACGCGCAGTGGGCCAGCCGGGAGACCGACGCCCCGGGACGCCTCTCGGTCGCGATTGTCCAGGGGGCGGTGGACCTGGAGGTCCGACGTCTCGCCGCGACGGGCGACGACGCGACCTCCGAGGAGGTGCTGCGCACCTACCTGCGCCGCTCGCGGGACGCGGTACGGGATCGTCGACCGGACCTCGTGGTCTGGCCCGAGACGGTGTACCCCGGGCTGTTCCGGCAGCCGTTCACCGAGTCACAGGCCAGGCGCAACGTCGCGGTGGATCGCTTCGTCCAGACCGAAGCCCAGCCCCTCGTGCTCGGCACCTACACGGGCCGGATGGTCGACGGCGAGCTCGTTCAGTACAACGCCATCGCGGCGCTCACCCCGGGGCTAGGGGGGCCGGGAATGCCGGCCATTCCGGACCTCCGGGTCTACGAGAAGCGCGAGCTGTTGCCCTTTGGCGAGACGGTGCCGCTCCTCGGCGACTCCGAGCTCGCGCGCACGTGGTTCCCCCACGTCTCCTTCTTCGGGCGCGGGCCTGGACCCGTGGCGCTTCCGCTGGCGCTCGGTGACCGCACGGTGAGGGTCGGACCCAGCGTTTGCTACGAGGACTTCTTCTCGCGCATCCCGCTCGCGGAGGTGGATCTCGGTGCCGAGGTGCTCCTCAACGTGAGCCACGACGGGTGGTTCGGCCCTGGACTCGTTCGACGCTTTCACCTCGCCCACGCCGTGTTCCGGAGCGTCGAGGCCCGACGACCGCAGATTCGCGCCGCCACCTCGGGGATCTCGGCGCTGATCTCGGCTACCGGAGACATCGTCGCCCGGGGGCCCGAGGAAGCACCGGCCACGGTCCGCGGTGTGGTGCCCACCGGGGTTCGGGGAACCTCGCCGATTCGCGCCCTGGGCCCGGCGGTCGCTCCGCTGCTCGGGCTCGTCCTCGCCGCGATCGGATTCCGGCTCGGTCAACGGGAGTGAAGACCGGAATCGGACGGCCGATGTCCTTCCCGCGGAGGTGGCATGGACGAGCAGCTCTTGGTCTCGGATCTCGACGTCGTGATCGTCGAGCCCTCCCACACGATGCAGCGCATGTTCGCCCGTCGACTCAGGTCGGCAGGCGTGCGCTCCATCCGGAGCGTGGGCACCATCGCTGCTGCGCTCTCGGAGCTGCATCGCGAGCCTCCGCACGTCGCCGTCGGGGCGTTCCACTTCGACGACGGAACGGGCGCGGACCTCGTGGAGGCGATGCGGGAGCACGAGCGGACGAGCGGCATTCCGTTCGTGTGCGTGACGAGCGAGGAGGACACCCAGCAGCTCGAGCGGCTGCGCCAGGCGGGCCTGGTGGCGATGCTGCGCAAGCCCATCGACGCCGCGACCCTCTCGACGGCCCTGCACTCGACCATCGCCGAGCTCGTGCACGAGGAGGGCGCCTTCGACTTCGAGGAGCTCTCCGTGCTCGTCGTCGACGACTCCCGATTCGCGCGCAAGCGTATCGGAACCGTGCTCGCAAAGCTCGGCGTCTCCGACCTGACCTTCGCCAACGACGGGGTAGAGGGCATGCAGGTGCTCCGCACCCGTGCCTTCGACCTGGTCGTCACTGACTACAACATGCCGCGGATGGACGGCGACGAGCTCGTGAAGTTCGTGCGTCACGAGTCCGGTCAGCGGGACGTCCCCATCCTGATGGTGACCAGTGAGTCGGACACGGCGCGGCTCGCTGCCGTGCACCGACACGGAGTCTCTGCCGTCTGCGACAAGCCGTTCCGGACCGACGAGGTTCGCTCGCTCATCAGCACCATCTTGTGAATCCCGGGCCGGGGGGCGGACGACCGCGGGAGATGATCACCCGATAACCGTACTGAGACTCGCGATAACCCGGGGTACTGGCACCATTGGCTCGAGCGGTTTGTGTTTCAACGGCCGTTCGACTACGTGGGCCCAGCGGACACCCACCCGGGGGAAAAGATGGGCCTGGCGATCGCGGCGCGGCCGCGGTTCTTGTCGATGATGATCGGACTACTCCTCCTCGCGACGGCGACGGGCGAGGCCAACGCCAAGGACGACGACGACGCCGTCCCGCCCGCGTGCGAGGGCCGGTTCGCTGACATTGCGAAGGACGTTCGCAAGCGAGACGCGACGGCGGAGAAGCCGGCGACGGTCGAGCTCGCCGAGTACGTCTTCGGTCAGCAGGCCAGCGCCGACGTCATCGAGACGGTGAAGGACGCCTGCTGGGACGCAGCCTACGACGCGCGCGAGAAGACCTTCTACCTGAAGGCGCTGGAGTGTGTGGGCGACGCGGCGGCCGCCGCCTCGGACCTCGGCAAGAACAAGGCCGAGAACGACCTCGCCTCGTACTGTGCGTTCGACGCCATGGCCACGCTCGCAGACCGCGAGCTTCCCGAGGACAAGGCCTCCGAGGCGGCCTCACAGGCGGGGCGTGCCGCGGCACTGGTCGAGCTGCGCAAGCGCAATCGCAAGGACGCGGCCGCGTACGGCAAGTGGGCCGTCGAGGCCTACGAGCGGTCCATCGCGGCCCAGCCCGACAACCAGGAGAATCTCTTCGCCCTGGCCTCGCTCTACATCGCGCTCGAGAAGCCCTCGGAGGCCGAGGACGTCATCTCGAAGCTCCAGGGTGGGCGCCGGGCCCTCGCTCTCGTCTCGCTCTCGCAGCTCAAACGCCGCAAGAAGGAGCCGCTCTCCGACATCCTCGCCGTGCTGAACCGGGCGAGCCAGGCCGAGCCGAAGTCGCAGACGGTCAACAGCGCCCTCGGGGTCGCGCACTACGAGAGCGAGAACCTGTCGCAGGCTCGTGATGCCTTCCTCGCGGTCATCGATGACGACGCCATCGACGACGCCGGCAAGAAGGGTCCGCAGGTTCGTGCCGACGCCTACTACTACCTCGCCGTCCTCGACGCCCGGACCGCTCGCAACTCGAAGGAGTGGGGCGTGGTGCAGGACAATGCCCGCCGAGCCTACGACATCATCGGTGGCGACACGCGCTACCGCCGCCTGCTGTGCCTCGCCTACATCGGCAAGGGCTTCTACAAGATGCCCCGTGAGCAACCCGCCCCGTTCTGCGAGGGCAAGGAGTCGGCCGAGGGCAAGCTCCTCTACGGTCTCTATCGGCTGCGCAAGGCGCAGTACGTACCCGTGCGGCTGCTCGGCGGCGGTCGCACCCACCCCACCGAGGTCGAGTACCGGGACCACCTGGCCAAGGCCGAGGAAGCGTTCTCCGAGGGGGCCAAGGAGATTGGTCCGCGTCAGAAGGGCGCCAAGCTCGAGTGGCCGGGACTCCAGCTCGAGCCCGGCCTGGAGAGCACGCTGAACTTCGGAGAGGACGTGGTCCAGTGGGCGAGCACCTTCTGCCGGAGCACGCTCGACAAGACCGACAAGGCGGGCGAAGTGGCGTTCTTCGAGCGCTACAACGCCTTGGGATGCAAGCCCTGAGTTCTCCACGATGCAGGCGTCACGACCGGGCGCTCTGACCCAACCCAGAAGGTGCGACCATGACTTCGTTTCCCGACCCCTCAGTGAATCCAGGTCCACGCATCCTGCCGAAGGTCTTCTCGGACGTTCCGAGTGCCAACGAGTTGGCAGACGCGAAGGCCGAGGTCGCCGCGGCCCGGAGCAGCCGAAACATGCTGTTGCTCGTAGTCGTGCTGCTGCTCGGCATGCTGATCGCAGCGGGGGCCGCGCTGGTCTACTTCGAGAGCCAGACTCGGGAGCTGCCAGCCAAGATCGAGGAGCTCCAGAAGGACAAGGCCGAGCTCGAAGAGGAGCTGCTGGCCGCTGACAAGGAGATCGAGGAGATCAACGAGCGATTCGACGAGGAATTGCTCGAGTACTCCGATCTCGACTCTCTCATCAGCAAGAACGACGAGCTTCGGGAGAAGATCGCCAAGGTGCTCGAGGACAAGCCCACCGCCAGGTCCGAGTACAAGCCCGCGCTGGGCAGCGAGAAGGACACGAGCCCCTTCAAGATCCGCGGCTGGCTCCAGCTCAAGGATGCTGCGAAGCAGGGTCTCGTCGACGAGACCAAGAAGCTCGAGGAGATCCTCGACACCGTCGAGGACCACCGACCCCCTCGCCGCAGCAGCGGCTTCGACCCGCGGTAGGCATCCTTCTTCCTCTCACGGAGAGCATCGAAAATGGCGAACGGCATGAATTCCGACGGACCGCTCAACGTGTTCCAGGCCTTTGTCAAGGAAGAGAAGACTCCCTTCAATGTGGAGCAGCTCGCGGACCGGTTCCGGCATCGGAACACGGGCTGGGCGATTCCCGAGGCCTACCTCGCGATTCTGGTCTCGGCTGCAGTGGCCGATGGTGGCTTCCACGTCGAAGAGCAGCAAGAGATCATGGCTCTCGCGCGGCGTTCGCGGGCCCTCGCGTCGTTGACGCCCGCCGACCTCGCGAAGGCGAACGAGACGGTGAATGAGCGGCTCCAGACCCGCCCCGAGGCGCTTCGCGAGGCCTGCGAGACGCTTCCGGCCGACATGTGTCTTCCGGTCTACGCTCACTGTGTCGACATCGTGCTGTCGGACGGCGAGCTGCAGCGGTCGGAGGCCCAGTTCCTCGAGCGCCTCGTGCCGATGCTCGACATCGACGCCGAGAGCGCAAAGCGCGTCATGGAGGTTCTCCTCCTCAAGGCCCAGTACTGATCTGACCGGGACGAGCGGAGCTCCCGATGTGGGTCGTGGCATCGGGATGGTTCGCGGCGGTCGCCGCTGACCGACCTCCAGCCCTCGGGTGGCTGCCGGGCGATCGATCATCGTCGTGGCTCGAGAGGGACCCGTCGTCGCACCCGGGTCCCCCGGCCATGCACCACGCAGCTGGCGGTCGGTTCCGTCCGTGCCCGGTGTTCCCCGAGTTTCGGCGAACACCGTCAACGCTGTGAAGTCGACGGCGAGGGGGGGGCTGACCACGGCGTTCGTGCGATGGTCGCCCCCCGGGGCGGAGTCAACGCCGGAGCCGTGACACGAGCTCGTAGACGACGGGCAAGAGCACCAGCGTCACCAGCGTCGAAACGAGGAGTCCGCCCAGCGCGGTGCGTCCCATCGGGGTCCACAGCTCGGCGCCCACACCGGAGGCGACGGCGAGCGGGATCATGCCGCCGGTGGTGGTCAGGGTGGTGATGAGCACCGGCCGCAGTCGACGACGCCCCGCGAGGCGGATCGCGTCGGGGGTGGACATGCCGTCTTCCTCGAGCTGCTCGATCGCGTCGACCAGGACGATGGCGTTGTTCACCACGACCCCGATGAGGATGACCACGCCGAGGAAGCTCGTCACCGACAGGCTGGTGCCCGTCGCGAGCAATGCGAGGAACGCCCCGGTCACCGCGAACGGGACCGAGACCAGGATCACGAGCGGCGAGATCCAGCTCTCGAACTGGGCTGCCATCACGAGGTAGACCAGCACCAGCCCCAGCAGTCCGAGCAAGCCGAGATCGGTGAACGTCTCTTCCAGATCCGCCGAGCTGCCGCCGAGCCGCACCGTCACGCCGGCTGGCGGATCGATGGCAGCGAGGATGGCTCGCACCTCGGTGGTGACGTCCCCGAGCGCCCGACCGACCACGTCACCCTCGACGGTGACGATGCGCCCCTTGTCGAGCCGCTTGATCGCGATGGGCGACTCGCCTTCCCCGAGGGTGGCGAGGTCGGCGAGCGACAGTAGCTGACCGTCGCGCGCGCGCACGGGAACCAGCCCGAGCTCGCGAACCTCGTCGCGGTCGTCGGGAGCGAGCCGCACCACGACGTCCTTCGTGCCGGTGGGGGTCGACAGCTTGGTGGCCCGGACGCCGGTGAGGGCGGCTCGAAGCTCCTGTCCGGCGAGCGCGAACACGACGCCGGCCCGCTTCGCCCGGTCGCGCGACAGATCGAGCCGGATCTCGGGCCGGGTCTCGGGCAGGTCCGTCGACACGTCGACCGCACCGGGGATCGTGCGGAGTCGGCGCGCGATGTCCTCCGCGGTGCGCTCGAGCGCGTCGCCGTCGGAGCCGAGGATCTCCACGACCAGTGGCTTCCCGGCAATGCCCAGCCCGCCGTCGTCCCCGAACGCCACGCTGCGGGTGACCACCTCGGGCTGGTCGGGCACACGCTCGAGCGCGCCGCGCACGATGGCCACGTCGGTCCGGGCGCGGTCGTCCTTCGGGGTGAGGAAGACGTAGACCTTTCCGATGTGGCTTCCCTGGGCGGTCCCCCGGCCGGCGGCCCGCGCGTCGGTGCTCGCCCCCGCATACTCGGTGACGAGGCGCACGTCGGGGTCGGTCTCGAAGGCGGTCGCGATCTCCCGAACCACCGCGGCGGTGCGGTCCAGCGAGGTGCCGACGGGCAGCTGCACGGTGACCGACGCGCGGCTCTGATCCTGGCGGGGAACGAAGTCGGTGGGCACGAGCAGGACGAGTCCCACGGTGAGCGCCACCGCGCCGAGCGCGACCGCTACGGTGGTCCAGGGGGCCTGCAGCGCGCGGTCGAGGAGCTGCCCGTACCGGACGGCGAGCCCGGAGTCGGAGCCGTCGCCCTGCTTCGCGCTGCCCACCGCCCGCGCCGCGAGCATCGGGGTCAGGGTGAGGGCCACGACGAGCGAGCTCGCGATGGTGGTGATCATCACGTAGGAGAGCTGCCCGAACATCGCCCCGATGATCCCGGAGGCGAAGCCCATGGGCACGAAGATCACGATCGTGGTGGTCGTCGACGCGAGCAGCGCGCCGCCCACCTCGGCCGAACCCAGCTCCGCTGCCGTCTTGGGGTCCTCGCCGCCCTCGGCCCGGCGCGCGATGTTCTCGAGCACGACGATGCCGTTGTCGACGACCATCCCGATGGCGAGGGCCATCGCCATGAGCGTGACGGCGTTCAACGTGTAGCCGAGCCGCTCGAGCACCATGAACGTCGTGACGAGGGAGGTGGGGATGGTCGTCGCCACCACCAGGCTCGGGGGCAGGCGGCGCAGGAACGCCAGCACCACGAGGAACACCAGCACGCCGCCCACCAGTACCGTCTGCTGGAGGTTGGCGATCATCGCGCGGATGAACTGGCTCGGGTCGCGGGCAACCTCCACCTCGACGCCGTCGGGCAGCTGCACCGTCGCGAGGAGCTCGCGGACGTCGGAGGCGACGGCGACCGTGTTGGCGTCGCCGAGCTTCGTCACGGTGGCGGTCATCGCGGGCTGACCATCGACGAGCGCCACCTCGGTGCGGTCGTCGAGGGCGATGGTGACCGTGGCGACGTCGCGGAGGCGGGCCACGCTTCCGTCGAGCGGAGAGCGCTGCACGATGCGATCGCGGAGCTCCTCGACCGACGCCGCCTCGCCCGGTAGTCGCACCGAGAACTGGGTGGCCCCGACATCCAGGGTGCCCGCGGGCAGGTTCGCGTTGTCTGCGGCGAGCACCCGCGCGAGCTCGGTCAGCGTCAGTCCCGCGGCGCGGAGCCGGTCGCGGTCGACGTCGACCCGAACGATGGACTCGGGCGCGTTCTGCAGCACCACCGCGCCGACGCCCGGCAAGCGCTCGATCGGCTCGACGATGGTTCGCTGGACCAGGTCCCGCCGCAGGCGCACGTCGCCGGTCCGATCCGTGATCGAGAACGTGATGGCCGGCAGGGCGCCGGGGTCGAACTTGAGGATGCGTGGCTCGTCGACCCCATCGGCGAGCGTGACCCCCTCGAGCACCGCGCGCACGTCGGTGGTGGCTTCGGCGAGGTCGTGTCCGAGGTCGAAGACGAGGGTGGTGATCGAGACGTTGTCTCGCGAGGTCGAGCGGAGCTGCTCGAGCCCATTGACGGCGCCGAGCCCGTCCTCGAGAGGCTCGGTGACCGTGGACTCCACGTCCTCGGCCGATGCCCCGGGGAACGACGCGACCACCGTGAGCACGGGCGGCGAGACCTCGGGCAGGATGTCGATGGACAAGCGCCCGTAGGCGAGCATCCCAAACAAGAGGACCACGGTGGTGACCACCGTGACGAGCACCGGGCGGTGCACCACCGTGCGGAGGAATCCGCTCTGCCGTCGGGGTCCCGCGTTGCTCACTCGGCCTCCCGCACCTGGTCGCCGTCGACGAGGCGGGCGTGACCGGCGACGGCGATGCGCGTCCCGGCCTCGAGGCCGTCGGTGATCGGGACCCGATCCGACTGGCTCGAGCCGTAGCGGACGATGACCGAGCGAGCGGTGGCCTCCTCGAGCACGATGACGCGAGCTTCACCGTCGTCCCGGTCGAGCAGAGCGGTGCGGGGGACTGCCGGCCAGGTCTCGCCTACCCCTTCGATGATCGCCCGGGCCGACATGCCGTGCCGGAGGCGCGGATCGGCCTCGAGGAGCGCCTCCACCGCCACCGTCCCCGCCACGGGGTCGACCGCGGCATTCACGCGCTCGATCGTGGCCTCGAAGCGTTCACCGGGCAGCGCGTCGACCTGAACCACCAGGGCCTGGCCGGGCGCGATGCGCGGGGCGACGCGCTCGTTGACGGCGGTGATCACGCGGAAGCGCGACAGGTCGGCGATGGCGAGCGGCGCGCCGCGCAGGGCACCGCCTCCCACCACGTCGCCCGGATCGACGTTCCGATCGATGATCACGCCGTCGAAGGGCGCGCGCAGCACGGTGTCGGCGAGACGCTGGCGAGCTCCCGCGAGGGCGGCCTCGGCCTGGGCCACCTGGGCTGCGGCCAGCTCGGCTTGCCGCTCCACCCCCTCGACCTCGGCCCGCGTCACGGCGTTCGCGTCGTCGAGCGCCTGGTAGCGGGCCCACGTGGCATCGGCCTGCTTCTGCTGGGCTCGGGCCAGGGCCACTGCGCTCTCGGCCTGGTCGAACCCGGCCTGGTAGGAACCCGACGCGACGCGCAGGAGCACCTGGCCCTTCTCGACGCGGTCGCCGATGCGGACGTTCACGGTCTCGATGCGACCCTGGGCGCTCGGAGCCAGCATGGCGGTCTTCTCGGCCTCGATCGTCGCCGACAGCGTGAAGTCATCGGCAAAACGCTCGTTCTCGACGACGATGCTCCGCACGACCGGCCTCGAGTCGGCCTCGAGGGTGACCTCGTCGGGGCCACAGGCCACCACGAGCGCGAGCAGGGTCCACAGCTGGGCCATCACGGAGTGCCTCCCGGATCGACGGGGAGCCCCGTCTGGCGCTGCCACGCGGCGAGGGCCGCGATCACTTCGTGTCGGGCCACCACCTCCTGGACCCGGGACTGGGCGAGGAGCTGCTCGGCGTCGAGTCGGTCCGATGTGCTGACGAGCTGGACCTGGAAGCGGGCGTCGACGAGGCGAAGGTTCTCGCTCGCCTGGTCGACCTGTAGCTCGGCGACGTCGAGGGACTCGAGGGCGCCCGCGAGCCGGTCCCACGCCTCCCGAGCGTCGAGCTCGGCCCGCGAGCGAACCGCCTGGGCGCTCACCTCGGACTGGCGGACCTTCGCCGTGGCCCCCCGGACCGTCGCGTTGCGGCGGCCGAGGAGGAAGAAGTCGAAGTCGGCCTGCAGCGCCACCTGCCACTGGTTGGGCACGCCGAAGGCTCCGACCTCCGAGAACGCATCGAACTGGGCCACCGCGCTCACCTGGGGGAACAGGTAGGCAATGCGGGCCCGACGGGCGGCTCGGGCGGCGCGAACCTTGGCGTCGGCCGCCGCGACGTCGGTGCGGGTGGAGAGGCGGGCGAGTCCCTGGTCGAGATCGGGCAGGTCGACGCTGGCCACGCTCACCGGTTCGGGCACGAGGCTCTCCGACTCGTGCCCGACCACCAGGGCGAGTCCGCGGCGGGCAATCTCGACGGAGCGCCGGGCGGACCGCGCCGACTGCTGGGCATCGCGCAGGGCGACCTCGATACGGAGCAGATCGGTGCGCTGGGCGAGCCCGGTCTCCTCGAAGGCGGCGATGCGGTCTCGCGTGCTCGTCAGGCTCGCTACGACCGCGTCGGAGACGTCGACGAGCGCCTCCGCGGCCAGCGCCCCGGTGTAGGCCTCGACCACCTGGACCGCGACCTCGTCGCGGAGGGTGCGCTCGTCGAACCGCTGGGCACGCAGGCGGTGCCGGCGCGCCTGAAAGCCCCCGGCCAGCGCGAAGAGCTCGGTGATCGGGGCCACCGCGCTGGCGGAGAAGGTCGCGTACTGCTGGGGTCGGACCAGCAGCGGATCGTCGAACTGGTCGAGGAGCTCGGCGAACGGCGCCACGACGTCGCCGAAGGGCCCCTGCGTCAGCTCGGTGGGGAGGGTCGCGGAGCCGGGGTCGACGATCTGGGCCTCGATGGGGCTGTCGTAGCGTACGACGGACCCCGAGATCTTGAACTCGGGCGCGAACCCCGCCGCCTCCCGCAGCGCGGCCCGAGCCCCCTCGGTCTCCCAGGTCGCCACCTCGATCCTGGGATTGTGACGATCTGCATGCTCGAGGGCCTCGGTGAGACCGACGGGCACGGGAGCCGCCCACGCCACTGCCGTCCACCATCCCCACACCATCGTGGGCCTCCCTCCGAAGGCGGTCCGTGTAGTCCGACGAAGCGGCAGCGTCGACGCGATTGCAACGCTCGGGGGCGGGAGACTATCCGCCGTCGCCGAAGAAGGTGTCGGCGAACACTGCCCCGGCACTGGTTCCGCGCTCCTCGAGGATCACCCAGACGGTGGTGGGCTCGACGGGACGGGGCGGCTCGAGGACGAAGCGGAACACGTCGCCGCGTACGAGCCCGGTGCGCTCGAAGGCGTCGCCTCCGGTCGTGAATCGCCCTCCGGTCGTGAATCCGGACGCGTCGATGCCCGACCCCCGGCCGCCGGGGGTCACCCGGAAGGTGAGGTCGACCTCTCCGTCGTCGAAGGCGTCGATCAGCGCGAGGCCTGGGTTGGAGTCGCGATCCTCGACGCTCGGCCTGGCGATCAACGTGCGGACCGACACCGCGAGATCGCCTCGGTCGACGTCGTCGGGAGGGGCTCCGGAGCCGTCCAGCCCGAGGGTCGTCACCGGGGATGCGACGGGGTCGGTCAGGGCGAGCGGGCAGCGCTCGGCCGGACACGCAGCGACGAACAACGGGAGCTCCGCGTCGACCGGCTGGCCCTGCTCGATGGGCAGCGCGGCGACGAGCTCCTCCGGGAGCTGCAAGCCGGCCGACGCCCTGACGTCCACACAGGGCGGCGATGCCCCGACGCCACAGCGCAGGGCGAGCTCGGTGACCAAGAGACCGAGCGGGGCACCGCAGTCGTCTGTCTCGGGGAGGCAGGTGAACGCGAACGCCCTCAGCTCCTCGAGACCGGGGTTGGCGATGGCTGCGTTCACGAAGAACAGGCTCGACGGAGCGGCGACGGGCGGCGTGGTCTGGATCCAGACGACCTCGAGCCCCGAGATCTCGTTGACCTCCACGGGCTCGACCAGCTCGATCAGCTCGCATCCCGCGAGGCCCCAGGCGAACCCCAGCACGCCACCTCCAGCGCCCGTCACGGCAGTCCACGTAGCGTCCGGCGGTAGCCCTGGCTTCGCCCCGACGCAGAAGACCCCGGGCTCTCGCGCGAGCCCGGGGTCGGGATGGCATCGGCCCCGTCGGGCCGCGGAGCTACTGGGTGAGCCAGGCCCAGAGGTCGTCGAGGGCACCGACGAGCCGGTCGAGGAAGGCCTCCATGTCGTCAATCATCTGCTGGTGCTGGTCCACGAGCGAGACCGTCTCCAGGTCATGGTGGGCCTGCGTGTCGAAGGCGGGGACCGCCTGCAGGGCCACGCCGTCGATGGCCTGGGCTTGATCGGTGAGGCCGGGCACGATGGACATCAGCGAGCTGCTGGAGAGTACGGCGGCCCCGCCGTAGCCTGCGACGCGCCAGCCGCCGGCGTTCAGCTTGTCACCCAGCGCCGTGCCCTCGATGGTGGCTGGGTCGTCGAGCGGCACCGACTCGCCGTCACCCGCGGTGTCGCCGGGGCGGAAACCGAGAGGGATGGACTTGAGGCCGGTTCCGTCGAGGAACACGTAGGTGGGCGGGTCGTCGTCGATTCCGGTGTCGGGGTCGGGGTCGGGGTCGAAGCCGAGGGGGATGGACTTCAGCCCGACGCCGTCGAGGGCGAGCAGGACGAACGGAATCTCCTCCCCGGAGACGCCCAGGGTGCCGGGGATGGGGTCACCGAGGTCGTCGAGCAGGGGCTCGGTGCCCACGAACCCGAGCGGAATGGACTTGAGGCCAGAGCCGGAGTCGGCGAGGCTGAAGCTGCTGACCACGGACCCCAGGTCCTCGTCGTTGCTGTCGGACCACGTCCAGGCGAGGATGGCGTTGGCGGTGCTGGCATCGCTCTGGAGTGCGTCGACCACCGCGTCGAACTCGGGGGTGTAGGTCATGGCCGCCGTGGGCCGGTAGTTGACCTCCTTCGTGACGGAGCCGACCTGCTGCATGGTGGCGATGGCCTCGACCGCCACCGACCAGGCGACCTTCACCTCCGCGCCCTGGGCGTCGTGTCGCGGCACCGCGGAACCGACGAGGAAGCACTGGCCGAGCGCGTCGGTTTCGCAGGAGACGATGCCGTCGTCGTTGCCCCACATGGAGCCGACCACCTTCACGTCCGCCGCGGGCTCACCCGAGCCGTCGAACACCGTCACCCGCGCCTTTGGCTGGATCGTGTCGCTCGAGCCGGCCAGGAAGGGCAACAGGGCGACGTGGAACTCGCGAACGTCGGGGGACACCCACGTCGAGGCGCTCCAGTCCATGTCGGCGAAGCCCGATCCGCGCCCCGAGGACGCCGACGGCCGCTCCGCCTTGGCCTTGATGATGGCCTCCGCCTCGCTGGCGGTCAGGCCCTCGCGGAGAATCTCCACCGCGAGTCCCGCGACCTGGGCCGACGCCTGGCTGGTCCCCGTCATCAGCCAGTAGCCGACCTCGGTGGGGTCATCCGGCGAGATGGCCTCGGCGAGGATTCCGTCCGGCATGGCGTCGTGGTCGAAGTCCGTCGTGAGGTTTCCGCTCGGTGCGACGATGTCGACGGCGCCCGACAGGTTCGCGTAGGGCGAGACCTTCATCGAGTTGTAGATGGAGTCGTCAGTCGTCAGCTCGCCTCCGGCGACCGCCATGACCACGGGGCTCGCGGCGGGCCAGCTGATCATGTCGAGCCCAGCGTTGCCGGTGGCCGCGACCATGAAGATGCCCGCGTCGGAGGCGGCCTCCAGCGCCTGGACCAGGGGGAGCGAGGGCTGGTAGTTGGGCCCGAACGAGAGGCTCATGTTGATGATGTCGGCGCCGTTGTCGATCGCCCACCAGATGCCCTCGACGAGCGAGTACTCGTTGCCCCGGTTGTTCGCGTCGAGGACCTTGATGGGCATGAGCGCCACGCCGGGCGCGGTGCCCTTGATGTCGCCGTTCGACGCGACGAGCGAGGCGATGTGGGTGCCGTGCTGGTGGTCGTCGTTGGCGTGCGGGTCGTCGTTGACGAAGTCGTAGGGCGCGACGATCGGGCTCGAGGCGAGGCTCGGGGCCTGGACATAGTTCACGCCCAGCCGCGTCGCCGTCTCATAGGCCACGCCGGTATCGAGCACCGCGACCACGATCTCCGTGGGTGCACTGTCCGCGAGCGGCGGATCGACCTTGTCGATGTACCACTGGAGGTGCTCGTCCTGACCGTCGCCCATGCGGAGGTGACTGGTGTACGCACCGGACATTCCGTCGTCTTCGTCGAGCTCCTGGGCCTGGTTGCTGGCGCCGAGGACCTTGGCGTGCGCAAATGTCGAGGCAACCGCCGGGTCGTGACGGAGCGCGGCGAGCGCCGAGGCCTCACCGCGCAGTACCGCGTACCCGGACCGACCCACCGGGCTCACGACGTCGAGGCCGTGGCGGGCCGCGACGTCCGGCAGCTCCATCGGGTCAGCGAGCCGGACAATCCGCTCGTTCTCGATGTAGTTGGCCGAGTGGACGGGGTTTGCCTGCTCGACCTGTGCCGCAGCGTGGCGCACCTCCACGGGGGCCTGGGGCAACGACGCGACGGCGTGGGTCAAGGGCGCGTTGGCCACCTGGGACCCTGCTGGGTCGTTGGTCGAGCTCGTCGGGGCCGACGAGGTGGACACAAAAGCTATGCCCGCGACGAGGGCGAGCAGGCCAACAGGGGCAAACCGGGTCTTGCGCATGGGACTCTCCTTTCTCTGCGGCGCGTCATTGCCCGCATCCACGCGCTTCCTCGGTCCACTCGCCTTCGCATTTGGGGTTGAACTGGGGTCACACCGGTTTCACCTACCGGTCGGCCCCGACGACGGCCCCAAGGACGACGAAAGCGGCCCCTCGGGAGGGAGGCCGCTCTCTGGTCGGGCTACGGTCGGTCGGCTACCGGGCGCCCTCGAACTCACGTCGGGCGTCCTCGGCCTGGGCTTCGGCCTCCTTGCGGCGCTGCAGCGCGATGCGCTCCTGGCGTGAGAGGATCTGCAGGTATCCGCTCTCCTTGACCTCGGACTCGTCCATCAGGGCGATGGCGCACTCGTCCCCCTCGACCCGGGCGATGCGGCCCGCGAGGCGGACCGGCGCGCCCTCCCACTGCAACAGCACCTCGACGTCGACGCCACGGGTGGCCCGAGGGCTCGTGCGCTCGGCGCGGAATCGCAGCCCGTGCCGCGAGATGTTCACCAGGTCACCGGTGAGGCGGGCGCCCCGGAACTTGGCGGTCACAGTGACGGGGAGCTCCTCGTCGGCGGGTACCCGATACATCCGCCGCGCCTCGACGGAGCTCACCGTCTCCGGAACGTTCAAGGTGAGCAGCGGTCCCATCCGACCGTCGGTGACGTACCGGTTGACGTGTCCCACGAAGGCATGGGAGAAGCCGTCGAAGTAGAACGAGGCGGTGACCACGTTCCCGATGATCGGCTGTGGGTCCATCGGCTGTTCGAGCACGAAGGTGACGTTGCTCGAAGAGACCTGCTTGAAGACGACCGAGAAGGAGCGGAGTGCCTCGGGCACCGTGAGCAGGGCCCCCACCTTCTTGGCCGCGCACCTGCGCAGGACCGGACGTACGACGTCGACGACCTGGGGCTCCGAGTCCTCGCTCTCCTCGGGCTTTCCGACCTTGGTTCGCTTGTCCCCGTTCTTCATCCGTCCAGACCTCCCGACACCCTCCCCCATCGACGCATAGCGCCCGTCGGTGAAGGGGAACCCGGAGCGGTCCTCCCGGGTCCGGGGATCCGCAGTCCCGATCGGGGTCAGCGCTGGCCGTAGATCCGGAGAATCTTCTGGGCTTCCTCGCCGAAGTGTGCTCGCACCACCGTGAAGCCGTCCAGGGCGCGCTGCGCCCGCACGTTGAGGACCAGGAACTCCTCGGAGTTCCGGATCTGGTCGAGGTGAGCCTGATCGCCGCGGAGGAGCACGAAGCCGTTGAGTTGCCCGCCGTGGGCACCGAGAATCACAGGTTCGAACTGCTTGATGCGGCCCTCGGCGTGCAGCCGGCGGACGAAGGTGAGCATCTCGTTCCACAGATCGACGGCATGGTCGTCGCGGCCGGGAACGACGCGGTTCCATCCGATGAGCAAGCCTGCATCTGCCATGGGTGAGCCTCCCCGCCCACCATAGCCCAGCGGGCCTATTCCTCGGGCAGCTCCAGCGGCCACGCGGCGTCGAAGGGCCCAAAGCCGATGGCGCGGCGGCCGATCTCGGGCACGTCGAAGAAGAGAGTCCCCTCGGTGGTGTAGGGAATGGTGAGCTCGGGCACCCTCCCCTCGAGCAGGTCGTCGAGCGAGTCTTGGACGAGATCGTCGCCCAGGTCGAGCACGACGTCCGGAGCGAGCTCGAAGCCGAGGGTGACGCGGGTGGTGTCACCGGCGAGCAGCAGGCGCCACTCGTCGTTCACGTAGGTGCCGTCGCTCCCGTCGGTGAGCTCGAGGAGCTCCGGGACGGTGGGGAGCAGGTCGCTGGGGTTGAGCACGTCGGTGCCGCCCTCGCAGTCGCCCTCCCGGTCCGTCTGGGCCTCGCACGAAGGGTCGTCGGGGTCGCAGAAGCTGACGCAGACGGCGCCGAGGTTGGTCTCTTCGAACACCGTGAGGCCGACCAGCGCCTCGACCATCGGGATGGGCACCGAAATGTTCGGGTTCTCGACGTCGAAGTCGATGTCGAAGCCGATCACGAGGTCTTCGGCCAGAGGCCGGGGCCCGACCGCGGCGCACGCGATGCCCAGGCCCTGCTCGTTGCACTGCCAGGCCAGCACGTCGAGCAGGTTCGGAGCGCGCACGAGCTCGACGCCGACGAGCTCGCCCTCGGGGGGCACGATGACGGGGTCGGAGCCGATGCCCTCGAGAAGATCACAGCCACTGACGAGGACGGCCATCGAAAGCCACCAGGCACCACGCATCGCGAACCCTCCTTTTCGCCGAGCCCGGTCAGCATACCCGGTCCGTCGGCGAGGGCGCACGTTACCGCCAGGTCGTGCGCATTGGAATTGTCTCCGACACCCACGGTCTCGTGCGCCCCGAGGTCCTCGAGCGGCTCGCGGGGGTGGACCACGTGCTGCACGCGGGCGACGTCGGCAAGCCCGCCGTGCTGGACGCGTTGCGCGAGGTGGCGCCGTTGACGGTGGTGCGGGGCAACGTCGACCGGGGCGACTGGGCCCGCGACCTGCCCGAGACGGAGTGGGTGGAGCTCGGGGGTCGTGTGTTCTACGTGCTGCACGACCGGAACGAGCTCGACCTCGACCCCGAAGCGGCGGGGATCCACGTCGTGGTGTCGGGGCACTCCCACCGGCCTGCGCTCGAGACGCACGGCGGCGTGGTCTACCTGAACCCAGGCAGCATCGGACCGCGGCGCTTCACGCTGCCCATCGCGATGGCGGAGGGCCGCATCGGTCCAGACGGCTTCCAGGCCGAGATCGTGGAGCTCGGTCAGGTGCCGAAGGCCAACTCGATCCTCTAGAGTTGGACGTGCACGTGATCGTCGTGGCGAGCGGCTCCGCAGCCCTGGAAGCGGATCTTCGAGGAGCGTACGCCCAGCCGACGCTCGAGGTGGGGCTCGAGGAGGACCTTGCCAATGCCCGGCCGGGCGGTCGTCGCGCGGAGCAGCGTGGCGGTGCGCTCGGCGTCGAGGTCGAGCGCGAGCAACGGCTGCAGGAGGTCGAAGTCCCAGCGCAGGTCGAGCCAGCGGGGTGGGCAGGCGGGGCTCCGGTCGGGGGCGACGTAGCCGAAGTAGCCGAGCGGCGACCCTCCATCGCCGAAGAGCGCCAGGTCGACCTTTCGGCCATCGTGGTGGGAGAGGTGGGGAAGCAGCGGCAGTCCTGCGAACGGGAACCCCGCATCGAGGTAGCGCACGACCGACCCCGGATGACGCTCGGCAACCTCGCGAGCGACGGCAGACAGCTCGTCGTGTAGGGCGGGTCGCACGTAGTGTCGGTGGGCGAGGCAGTAGACCAGGGACCGGGGGCCCAGCTCGTCACCCGAGCAGGGCAGGGGAACCCGCCCGCCGAGCGAAGCGAGCGGGGCCACGACCGGGCCCGACCCGGCGACGATCCCGAGGGCCGCGAGCCAGGGCAGCCACGCGGGAACCTGCCGTCCCGCGGCCAGTCCCAGCACGGGCCACAGCAGGAGCCCCAGGATCTGGGTGAGGACAGTCAAGAGGACCACGAGACCTGACCCCGCCAGGCGCCGGAGCCAGGTCGACCAGCCGAGGGGTCCGAGGAGCAAAGCGACGGGCCAAGCGTGCATCGCGGCCCGTATAGCAGGCGCCACAACCGTCGTCGCGTCGGCTCCCGCAGGCTGGCTGCCGCCGCGATCCCCCCGCGCGCAGTCGAGATCCAGGACGGGGCAGTCTCCACCCTGGCCATCTCCCCACTCGTCGCGGACTCCGGGTGTGGACGTCGACAGAGGATTGACAACGCGATCGCTTGGTCGCGACCTGTGGTACCGTCGGTGACGGCCCGTGCTGAGTCGTGACCGAAGTGAAGTTCTGGACACACTGGTCGCATTTCGGTATCGTTCGGGCTCGGCCATCCCCGAGCATTCCCATTCCCGCACCACGAGCGGGACACCGGAGGTTTCGTGATCAGGACTCTCTCGCTGCTTCCCCTCCTGTCGGTGGGCTGCATCTTCTCCGTCGACACCGACGACGATGGCCTCACCAACCGCGAAGAGAAGCAGCTCGGTACCGACATCGAGATCCCCGATTCCGACGGGGATGGCATCCTGGACGGCGAAGAGGTCAACACCACCCTGACCGACCCCACGCTCGACGATACCGACGGTGACGGCTATCTCGACGGCGACGAGGTGGCCGAGGACAGCGACCCGAACGACGCCGATTCGGTCATCTACAAGGGCGGCTGGCCCTACTTCTCCGACAAGGACGACATCCAGGGTCAGAACAACGGCAGCTTCGAGGTCGGTCGCCGCCTCCTCCGCATGAGCGAGATGGTGGACCAGTACGGCGACCAGGTCGACCTGTTCGACTTCTACAACGAAGAGGGCAAGCCGATCGTGGTCGACATCTCGGCCCCCTGGTGCCCTCCCTGCAACGAGGTCTCCGCCTGGCTCGACGGGGACGACAGCCGGGCGCCCTGGATGGCGCCGTACACCGCGGTCCGCGAGGCCGTCGACAACGGCGACGCCTACTGGATCACCATCATGGGTGAGCAGGCCGACCGCTCCAACGCGGTCCGCCGGACCGCCCGGGAGTGGTACAACGAGTACCCGCACCCGATGGTCCCCGTCCTCGCCGACAACAGCCGCGAGCACGAGTCCTACAGCGGCCTCGGCGCGTGGCCCTGGATGTACGTCCTCAACGGCGAGCTGAAGGTGCGCGAGGCGAGCGGCGGCCAGATCGAGTCGATGCAGGCCATCATCGACATCCTCGACGCGAACGCGGAGTAGGGCCCCCCTCGGTCGTCGGGCTGGACGCTCGAGATGACGTCTCGGGTCCACGCGCCGCGGCCGACACCGCAGCTGCGGTCCAAGGTGGTGGCGCATCGCGGGTTCAGCCACGAGGCACCCGAGAACACGCTCGCTGCCTTTCGGAAGGCGGCCGACCTCGGGGTGATGATCGAGCTCGACGTCACCCTCGCGAAGACGGGCGAGGTCGTGTGCATCCACGACGACGACCTCGACCGAACCACCGACGGCACTGGTCCCGTCGCAGAGGCGTCGCTCGCCACCCTGCGTTCGCTGGACGCCGGGAGCTGGTTCGACGATGCGTTTCGAAGCGAGCGCGTGCCGACTCTCGACGAGGTGTTCGCGGCGGTCGGCGACGACATCGTCATCGACATCGAGCTCAAGACCACCGACGCGAGGATGGGGCTCGCGGCGGCGGTCGTCGACGCCGTGCGGCGGGCTGACCGGATGGACCGGGTGCTCGTGAGCTCCTTCGACCCCTTCCTCCTCGAGCAGGTGCGGCTCGCCGAGCCCGAGATCCGTCGGGCCCAGCTCGTCGACACCTTCGAGGGATCTGGCCTCGCCTGGTACCTGCGGGTCCTCCTGCGCAACCTCGCCTTCAACGGCCAGGCCCGCCCCGACGTGGTGATCGGCGGCGACCGCTTCGTGTCCCGGGGGTGGGTCGAGCGGCAGAAGCGCCGAGGCTACGCGGTGATGGCCTACACGATCAACGATCCGGATCGCATGCGGGAGCTCGTGTCGTGGGGCGTCGACGCGGTGATCACGGACCGCCCCGACCTCGCCCTCGAGACGCTGGGAGGCTGACGTGGTGGTGTGGATGGTCGCTTGCGGGGCCGTGGGTCCCGTCGATGACCCGGGGGTCGAGCCGGTACCGACGGACGGGGACGCCGGGTGGACCCTCACGGTGTCGTCGTCCTCGGGAGAAGCCCTCCCCGGGCTCCGCGTGGAGCTCTTCGACGGGGCGACCACGCGGAGCCTCACCACGAACGCCGCGGGCCGGGCGCACGTGCCCGAGCTGGCCGCGGGGAGCTACGGCGTGGAGGTGGCCGGACCATGGGTGGTCGGGTTCACCTTCGCGGTTGGGAAGGGTGAGGAGCTCGAGCACGACGTGCGGCTGCCGCCACCAGGCAGCCCGGTGGTCCTGCCCGCGGACGGAGGGCCAGTCGACATCGGCGACGGGCTCTTGGTCGAGGTCGTGCCCGCCGACCTCGAGGCGCCACCGTTCGCCGCACCCACCGACACGCTGGCTGCAGTGCGGGTGGATCTGCCGTTCGACGGTCCCGGGACGGTGATCGGCGGGTGGCTGATCGCGCCGCACGGGCACGTGGCGGAGGGCGGGATCCCGGTGAGCTTCGACGTCGACGAGGTCGGGCCCCTCGACGTCTGGCAGGTCGACTTGGGGGCGGCGTCTTGGCTGCGCGTGGGCACGGTCCACGGATCCGCGCAGGCGATCCTCGAGGGCGATGCCGAGCTGTCGTCGACCGTTCCGGTGATGCTGGTCCGTCCTTGAATCTGGTGCGGTAGCATCGCGCCAGATCCCGGAGGACCCATGAGACTTCACGCTGGATGGGCGCTGTTGGCCCTGAGCCTCGCGGCGTGCGGGACCTTGTCCACGGCGCGTCCGCTGGAGAAGGGCGAGACGCTCGTCGGCGGCACGCTGGGCGGCCCGCTGTTCGACTTCGGGGCGCCGATCCCGATCCCCATGGCGGTGGTCGAAGCGCGCCACGGGCTCCCGCGGCTCGCGGACCGCCCGCTGGACCTCGGGTACGGGCTGAACCTGACCGGCCTGCCTTTCGGGCTCACCGCGCTGCACGTGGGGGCGTCGTGGCTCCTCGTCGAGCAGAACGGCGGCGTGCCCGCACTCTCGCTCGGCAATCGGGTGTTCTTCGGGGTCAACCTGCCCGGCGGGCCCGATCGGGACGACCCTCGCGTTCAGGCCTGGGGGCTCGACCAGATCGAGCTCACGGCGTCCTGGCGTGCGCGGCGCACCCTGCCCTACGTCGGCGTCTCGCAGTCCTTCGACTTCCGAAACCCGGAGCTCTTGCTCACGCCCATGGCCGGCGTGCAGGTGGATCCTGGCGATCCCGGGGGCTTCGTGTTTCAGGGCGAGCTCCGCTGGTACGCCGTCACCCGGACGATCGACCCACTGATTCCGACCTGGGTGCCCGGACCGACGCCGATCGCGGTGAACCTCTCCGCGGGGGCGCGCTTTGGAGGTGAGCGATGATCCTCTGGTCGATTCTCGGCTGTGTGAACCTCGACGCGCTGGTTCACAACCCCGTCCACTGCAGCACGGTGAGCGAGGACACCTGCGAGGGCATCGACGAGCCCTTCGATCGCGTGTGTGTGCCGTGTGACGAGCCCTACGACTGGGGGCGCGACTACGACTGGATCGCTGGCACCCTCGAGGCGGGGCAGACGATCCGGGCGATCGACGCGTCGCTCGTGACGCCCGTGCCCATCGCCACTGCGGACGGCGAGGCGACGCTGGACGCGTACTTCCTGGAGAGTCACGGCGAAGACGCGGGGACCGCGGGCGTCACGCTCGTGTACAACCACGGTCGGTACGCGGGAATCGAGCACTACCTGCCGCGGCTCAGGTTTCTTCACGAGGCTGGCTACAACGTGTTCGTCTGGGACTACCGCGGGTACGGCAAGTCGGATCCCGACGTCGCACCCACATCGGAGCAGTGGCTCGTCGATGCGGCGCAGGTGCTGGAGGTAGCCCGCGGGGAGGCGCCCGATCCGGGCCGGCTCATCCCGTACGGGTACTCGGTCGGGGCAACCCCAGCGACGGCGATGCTGGACGAGGTGTGCGCGCTCGTACTGGAGGCGCCGCAGCCCTCGCTTTCGGATGCGGCGGAGTTCGGGACGCGGCTGTCGCTGCCGGAGCAGTTCCTGACGTCGGGGCGATTGTCGAACTACGAGCGGCTGGAAGCCTTCGACGGGCCGGTGCTCGGGATGATCGGGACGGAAGACGAGGTGGTGGCCGGACCGGACGTGCAGGAGCCGTTCATCGAGAGCGGGAGCGGGCCAGCAGAGCTCTGGGTGGTCGAGGGCGCGAGCCACGGCATCGCGGGGGGCGGCATTCCAGAGGATGCCGGAGTGACGGCCTACCTCGACCGGCTACGGTCGTTCGTCGACGAGCACTGCCCCTCGCCGTGACGAGCCGCAGGGTCGAGGCTGCCCATCCGCGGCGCGACCCAGAAGACGCGAATCCTCGTCGCGTCGACCAGACTCCCACGCGACGAGGAACCAGCAGGAGGTCCCCCTATGCTCGAGACGATCCTTCCCAAGAACGAACACATCGGTGACCGCATCTTCCGCGTCGTGCTCGGCACGGCCCTCGTCTCCCCGCTCTTCGTGACCGAGCAGTCCGTCGCGCTCATCGTGGCCGGCGCCGTCGGCGGCATCCTGGTGCTGACCGGCCTCCTCGGCAGCTGCCCCATCTACACGATGCTCGGCCTGTCGACCCGGCCCGCCGACTCCAAGTAGTGCCCCCACGCCTCGGAGACGACGACGAGACGCTGGTCGCCCGCGTAGCCGCAGGGGACCGCGAGGCGCTCGCGGAGCTCGTCGTTCGTCACGAGGCGAGAGTCCATCGCTACGCCCGGTCGCTCACTCGCGACCCCTCGGCGGCCGAGGACGCCCTGCAGCAGGCGTTTCTCGATGTCATGAACGGCGCCGCCACCTTCCGCGGCGCGTCCAGCGTCCGGTCGTGGCTGCTCACGATCACGCGAAACGCGGTCTACCGACAGGCCCGACGCCGGGCCGGTGAGCCCGAGCACCACGTCCCCATCGACGAGCTCGCATCGCTCGCCGGATGGGGCTCCGATCCCGAGGACCTCGCCGGACGAGCCGCCGATCGCGCGCTCGTCGGTCGGGCCCTCGACACCCTCGGCCCGGATTCGCGCGAAGTCGTGGTCCTCCGGGACCTCGAGGGACTCTCCGGCGAGGAGACGGCCCGCATCCTCGGGCTGACCCTCGCTGCCACCAAGAGCCGGCTGCACCGCGCCCGCCTCGAGCTGGCGGCAGCCCTGCGCAAGGAGAGGCCTGATGGGCCATGAACGCGAAGTCGCGGGCATTCGCTGCGGCCAGGTACTCGACGCGCTTCCGGACTACGTGGACGGCTCACTGGACGCGGGCACTCGCGACCGGGTCGAGTCCCACCTGCGGGGCTGCAGCTGGTGCGAGCGCTTCGGCGGAGCCTACGCCGCGCTGGTGGTGACGCTGCGGGAGAAGCTCGCCGACGCGGAGCCACCGGAGGCCGACGCTTGCCGTCGGCTCAGGGAGCGCCTGGGCCTACCCTCGTAGCGCGGCCCCGATCGTCGGAACGTTCGGCATCCGCGCGGCGACGCGGTCGTCGGGGACGCCCGCGGCTGCCATCAGCGTGGCTCCGGCGACGGGCAGCGTCTCCTCGGCGGGCACGCCAGACTCCGAGGGAGCCCCCGTCGCCAGATCGAAGCCCCGGGCGTCCTGGTTGTCGTCGAGCCCGCCCACCACGCCCCCGGTGACGTTGGGCCCCGCCATCAGCATGACGTTGTGCCGGGAGTGGTGATCGCGGCCGTCGGTCTGGTAGAGGCGCCGGCCGAACACATTGAGGAGACCGAACGAGAGGTCGTCCTCGATCGCCAGGGCCTCGGCGCGAGACCACAGGTCGGCGAGGTGAGCGACGCCCGCCTCGGTCTCGGCGATCTCGCTGGCGAACTCGCCGTCGACGTGGTTGTCGCCGCCGAACGGCACGTTGATGGTGATCACCGGGGTGACCCGCAGCGCGGCCAGGGCGACCGCGACCGCGATCTGGTCGCGGGGGCCGTCGTCGTCCGAGCCGACCGCGAAGTCCTCGAGCAGGGCCCCGAGGCTCTCCCCGAGGTCGCGGGCGCGCTCGCGAGAGGTCGCGATCTCGTCGAGGAAGGCGCGCTGGGCCTTGGTGCCGTTGCGCACCAGATCTCCATAGACCTGGTCGAGCGCCTGCTCCCGGAGCACCCGCAGCTCGTCGAACACCGAGGCCTGATTCGCGAACAGCGAGACCACCGCGCTCGGCTCGACGGCGGCGAGCGGCTCGCCGTCGAAGCTGATGACCTCGTTGCCGAGCAAGATGGGCTGGTCCTGGAGCGCGCCGAGCGGCTCCGCCAGCTCCTGGGCGATCGCGCTGCCGAGGGTCTCCTTGCCGGCGCCCGAGCGCCGGTCCATCGTGCCGGACAGCCCCATCACGCGATCGAACTCGCTGTGGGCAACCGCGTTCGTGCGGTGGTGCACGAACGCGAGGCGGCTTCGGAGAGCGGCGGGCAGGGTGCCCCACACCGCAGCTCCCGTCGTGGTCTGTTGGCCGAGCGTGATCTCGGCCGGCGCGAAGTCGGGGTCGTCGGGGTGCGTCACCGAGTCGAGGAAGCTCCCCGGAGCGTTGGCATTGACGGGGTCGCCCCGCTGCGAGATCGAGAGGACGAGCGGCGTGGGGATGCGCGTCTCGGCCGCTCGCGCGGGGGGAAAGCCGACGCGGAGCCAGCGCGGGGGGATTCCGGTGGCGAGGCCGACCACCGCGAGGGCGGCACCCGATTTCATGAACGTGCGTCGATCCACGGTGGGCTCCTACAGGCCGAGGGCGGCGGCATCGGGGGAGGCGCAGGCGACCACGTAGGTGGACTCCATCGCGAGTCGGAGGTCGGACGTCTGCTCGAACACCTCGTCGCGATGGGCGCTGAGTGCGGCGCCGAGGGCCGCGTAGCGCTCGTGACCCGGGGCGAGGCCGGCGAGCTGCTCGACCATGGCTGGAATGGCGGTGTCGGGGTCGCGGAACAGGAAGGGCGAGCCGGGCCCGCCAACCTCCCTCGAAGCGAGCGTCTGGCAGGCCTTCTCGAGTCCGGCCACCGCGAAGGCGGTCATGCGCTGTGGCACGATGGGGTCGACCTTGGCGCGGGCGAAGCTCACCCCGGGAAGCAGCCCGAGCGGCTCTCCCACCGCCCGTCGACGGCAGCTGTCGGCGCCGCGTTCGGCGACTGCGTTGCACCAGTGCTCGGCGCGCTGGAGGCCCACGGGCAGTCCGTCCGCATGGGTGAGCGTGGGGGCGAGGCCGGTGACGAGCGGAGACGAGAACAGCTCCACCACGAGCTCTCGGTAGGAGAACCCGCTGGACTCGAACGTGCTGGCCACCCGCTGGAACTCGGGGTCGTCGATGCGGCACGGCGACCCGTTGGCGAGCCAGCAGAGCTTCTGCGTCCAGGCGGTGGCCACACCCGGATGGTCCGCGAGGACGTCGCCGAGCCGGTCGATGTCGCCGGCCTGGGCGGTCACGCCGCCGAACGCGAAGGACGGGGTGAACGGGAGCAGCTCGTCGGGGTCGGCGTAGTCGAAGACGGTGGGCGAGGGGCGCCAGGTGTCGCTGAAGTGCTGCGAGAAGTAGCCGCGCATGGGGTCGAGCTGGCGGTGACAGCCGTAGCACTCGCTGGATGGGTCCGAGTGCGCCTCGTTCAGGCCGTCGAGCGAGGCGGGCGCGGTGGGCTCCCCGAGCGAGAACGTGGAGCCCAGGGCCACGATGAGCATCTGGTTGGTGGTGACGCGGAACTCGTTGTCGGGGTTGGTCTCCCAGTTGTTGAGGAAGGCGGGTGTGGTCATGAAGCCGGTGCGCGCGACCCGCGTCTGCACCGTGGGGGCGTGGGACCGCCAGGCCTCGACGTCGTAGAACGGCGGCTCCTCGAGCTCGGCGTCGCGGGCGATCCGCGTGAACTCGACGAAGCGCCAGTCGGTGTCGTCCACCCCGGGGACCAGCGGAGCCTGGTTGCGGAAGCGGAAGTCGGGACGCAGCCGGCAGTCCACGACGCCCCACTGCAGGTGCAGCAGTTGCCGGGTGCGCAGCTCGGGGCCCTGCGCGCCGCGGCAGTTCTCGGGCAGGCCGGGGATGCTCCAGATCCCGGACTCCACCATGGGCGACCAGTCGGTCACGGGGGTGTCGTCGGCCGCGGGAACGACCAGGTGGGTGCGGTCGAGCCGCCGCTGCTCGTCGGAGGCCTGGTCGGCGTACCGCATCATCACGAGCATCGCGGTGGTCACCGCCCAGCGCTCGGTGCGGAAGATCTCGGTGAGGGGGCGATCCTCCTCGACGAGCGCCCACGCGGTGCGCACGACGCTCTCGGCGAGCATGTCGTCGAAGGTCGCGGGGATGCCGGCGCTGCCGCGGCCGTCGATCTGGACCCAGTCCGTCGGTCCGGGTTCGACCTGGAGCAACTGGGCCAGGGTGCGCTCGGTGACCGCGCGGAAGTCCTGGGTGGTCGTCCACCCGCGGACCAGGTCGCGCAGGGCGCTAGGGTCCGCGTGGACGCGCGCGATCTCGTCGGCGGTCGGAGTCGCGCCGGTGGTGAGGCGCTTGGCCCGGGTCACCGCGGCATCGAGGGGCGTAGGCTCGAAGTCCGACCCGGACTCGGTCTCCGCGAAGGAGGCGACCCACTCTTCGATGCACGCGACGTCATCGTCGGGGACCACGGCCGGGGGCGGCGGCATGGCGAGCACGCAGCGTCCCTGGGTGTCCGGCCGGAGCACCCGGAGGAGCTGGCTGTTCTCGGGGCTCATCGGATCGACGAGGAGGCGTCCCTCGCAGCCCTGGGCGGCGGCGGGCACCCCGACGAGTCGCGACGCGAGGCCTTCGGGGCGAAGGTCGAGGCCGCCCTGGGCATCCGCGCCGTGGCAGGTGAGGCACTGGTGTCGCTGAAGCGCGGGCTGGGGGTCGCAGACCCCAGGTTCCGACACCGTGGGCGTCGAGGCAGTCGGCTCGGGGTCCGGCGCATCGGGCGACGGGGTTCCGCAGCCGACCGCAAGGGCCCCCATCCAAGCGATGCGAATCATCGTGGACATCTGGCCTCCGGGCGAGGCGGCCGAGTCTATCCGATCCGCGTCACGGCTTCGACCCCGAGAGCACGAATCCCCCCTGCTCGTCGTCGAAGCCGTCGACGACCAGGAGCACGCCCTGCCCGGCGACGAGAGGCAGCTCGAGGAACGAGACGAGGGTTGGAACGAGGTCGTCGTTGCAGGCGATCGCGGGACTGTCGCAGTCCTCGTAGACGTGCAGCACCGTGTCGAAGCCCGAGCCGTCGGTGTCGATGGTGTAGACCCCGGTCTCGGACGCGACGAACCAGTAGGCGACGTCGGAGGCCGCGGAGGCCGCGCAGGACCTGGGAACGGCGAAGTCGTCGCCCGCGCCCACGGTCGAGCCGGTCATCCGGAAGGGGGTCGACGACGGGATGGCGAGGTCGGCGCAGGCGGGGAGGCAGAGCGGACCTCCGTCGCAGTCGGGGTCCTCGCAGTCGACGAGCGTGTCGCAGTCGTTGTCCGCGCCGTCGTCGCAGCGCTCGGGGGCGGCGGGAGAGGCGAGCTCGTCGGTGTCGTCGCAGTCCTCGCCGTCGAGGGTCCACGGATCGCCGGGGTCCTGGCAGGTGGTGACCCGGCGATCCTCGTCACCGAAGCCGTCGCCGTCCTCGTCGGGGAACCACTGTCGCGGGGGGAACCCCTCGTCGACCTCGCCGTTGCAGTCGTTGTCGAGCCCGTCGCAGACCTCCCGTGCGCCGGGGAAGGCCTGCGGGAGGGTGTCGTTGCAGTCGCCAGCCGTCGCGGAGAGCCCGGGACCAGGGCAACCGTCCCCGACCGGCGTGCGGCCGAACCCATCGCCGTCGTTGTCGGCAAACAGCGGGACCCCGACGTCGGGGTCACACTCCGCCGGGAGCGGTGGAGGCAGGCAGGCCGTCGCCGTCAGTATCAGAGCGGGGAGGCGCACGGGTCGGCTCCTCGAGTGGCCGTCACCGACCGGAGGTATCACGCAGCGACGAGGCGCGGCCGGGGCCGCTGGCCGTTCCGTGGCGGTCGAGCCGCGAGTCGAGGGCAGGGTCTCGCGTGGCTCCCGGGGGCCGACGGGGGTAGGGCGGTTTCTCCGGAGGATCCCGATGCAGTCCGCAGCCGAACGTCCCGAACCCACCGTGCAGCGCAAGGCAGCCATCGTCACCGGCTCGGCTGCCGATCATGCCGGCAAGGTCGAGGTGCGACCGATCCCCGACTTCGACCTGAACAAGACGATCTTCCAGACGCTCGAGGGCGGGCTCGCGCGCTCGATCATGACCGCGCGGGTGGGCAAGGAGGTCCACTGGAAGGAGGCTCCCGCCGCCGAGGTCGACGGGCGGTACGATCAGGTGCGCGAGTTCGAGCCGCTGCCCGACATCCGGCCGTCGCTGCTGCGGTTCATGGTCGAGGAGTGTGACTTCGACGTCGAGCATGCCGACGGCTCGTTCCTCGACCACCTCTACTTCTGCTTCGAGTACACCGCGCGGCACTACCCCGAGCGCTCGGCCGTCGTGATGCTCACCCACTCGATCCTCGGCACGGGCACCAACACCTTCGCCATGACCGCCGAGAAGATTCCGATGCTTCGAGAGCACCTCACGGAGTTCGAGTGGCGGCACGTCGAGGCCTTTCCGTCGGTGCTGCGGCTGCTCTACGATGTCGGACTGCGCAACGAGCTCCGCGAGAACCTGCACCGGCTCGACCAGCTGAAGTCGATCCGCATGCACCGGGTCATCGACAACGAGACGTTGGAGCTCTCGGCCGAGGACTTCTGGATCCAGATGAACTACCAGCTGATCCACCTCCTCGACTTCCTGCCCGTGGCCAACTGGGCGAACCACCAGAACGAGACCTCGTTCATCGTGTTTCGCGACCTCTACGACCTGCTCGAGCGTGCCGGCAAGCGCGAGGCCAAGCTCGACTACGACCCCACGTCGAACGGCGGGCGGCTCGAGGGCGAGTCGCGAACCATGGTCGGGGTCATCGCGGACCTGCTTCCGGTCGGACTCTCCGAGCGAATGGCCGCGCGGTCGGTGCGCCGCTTCTCGGAGCGCATCGGCCACGACATCGGGTACGCGATCGACTGGGCGTGACCGTGAACGAGATGATGCTGGCGGCGCTGCAGCCGTCGTACGGGGGCCCCGATGTGATTCGGGTCGCCGAGGTGGCCCGTCCCACGGTGGGCCCGGATGACGTGTTGGTGAAGGTGAGAGCTGCGTCGCTGAACTTCGGCGACCGAATGCTCCTCACCGGGCGCCCGTGGCTGTTTCGGCCCCTGGCCTACGGGCTACGACGGCCGCTGAATCCCGTCGCGGGCATGGCCGCGGCCGGGGTCGTGGTCGGGGTCGGCGCCGAGGTCTCGTCGTGGGCGGTCGGCGACCCGGTGTTCGGTGAGCTCGGGCGGGGAGCGCTCGCCGAGTACGTGCTCGCGAAGCCGGACGAGCTGGCCCGCAAGCCCGAGGGGGTACGCTTCGAAGAGGCAGCCACGGTCCCTGTCGCCGGGACCACGGCCCTGCAGGGGCTGGACGCTGCGGGGGTGCAGGCGGGTCATCGGGTCCTCGTGAACGGGGCGTCGGGCGGCGTCGGCACCT
Source organism: uncultured Enterobacteriaceae bacterium (assembly GCA_964655065.1). Taxonomy (GTDB): domain Bacteria; phylum Myxococcota_A; class UBA796; order UBA796; genus DRPG01. Next base: position 83,875 of record CAZZLC010000024.1, read on the forward strand.
TCGCGGTGCAGATCGCACGGGCGCGGGGAGCGAGGGTGACCGCGGTGTGTCGAGGGGCGAACGCCGCGCAGGCGCGAGCCCTCGGAGCGGAGGCGGTGATCGACTACACCGCGGAGCGCTACGTCGACGTGGGCGAGCGGTTCGACTTGGTCCTCGACCTGGTCGGCAACCACTCGCTCTCGGCGCGGATGCGGGTGTTGGACCGGGGCGGCGTGTACGTAGCGTCGTTCGGGCGGGGCGGAGGTGGGCTCCTGGGTCCGCTGCCTCGCATCGTCTCGGTGGGGGTGCGCTCGGTGTTGGCCCCGCGGCGGGTGAAGATGCTCGCGGGGCAGCCGTCGGCGACGGACCTGGCCACCGTGGTGGAGATGATGAGCGACGGCGCGATCCGCTCGGTGATCGAGGCGCGGTACTCGCTTGCGGAGGCCGCTCGGGCCTACCGGCACCTGGTGGAGGAGTCGGTGCGGGGGAAGATCGTGGTGGCCATCGACGACCCCCTGGCGTTCGGGCCGCGGTGAGGGTCGGATTCCGAGCCGCGCCCGCTCGCGGCCACTCGGGGGCCCCGCTCGTCGAGCCTGACCGGGGCTCGCGTTTCTCGGCGTTGCCGGATAGGCAGGGTCCATGGCGCGTCCCGAGAACCCAGCCATCCCCTCGCGATACGTCGTCGAGAACACCCACGACGGTCTCGTGCTGGACTTCCCGCGGCGTCCGCCCGAGGGCGGCACCGTGCTGTTCGGCATGCTCGGCTGGCTCGTCGTCGGTGCCCTCACCCTCTGGGCGCTCGCCTACCCCTGGGCCTCGTTCGTCGAGTCGATGCGCTGGTGGGCGGTCAACCGCGAGGTCCTGACCTTCCGCTGGATGGTCCTGGGCATGCCGCTGTGGCCCGTCGTCTTCGGCGGGCTGTGGCTGTGGGTCCGCGGTCCGGCGCTGCTCCGCGTCAAGGTCGACCGGCACGCCATCCACTGGCGCGGTCGCATCGGCTGGAACCGTCTCGCCTGGTCGGAGCTCGCGCGCGTGACCGTACGCCCGAGGCACCTCGCCCTCACCACCCGCCAGGGCCGGGTCCGGCTGCTTCCGGCCCTACCCGGCGCGGTGATGCGGTCGCTCTACCAGTTCGTCCTGCACCAGTGGGCCGAGGCGAACCACGGCCGCGACGACGAGATTCCCGAGGCGATTCGGGACCTCGTCACGCGGCGTCGGGCCCAGGAAGCTCAGAATCGCGCGGCGACGTAGCCGCCGACCGTGCCCCCGACGTTGCCCGTCTCGGGGTCGTCCGTCTGGTAGAGGACCTCGAGGCGCCCGCGCAGCCCGAGGTCGACCTGGCGAGCTGGCGTGACCTGCACGCGACCATCGAGGAAGAGCTGCTCCCAGATCCCGGTGACCTCGGTGTTCGTGACGTCGAAGTCGACGACCTGGGTGCCGAAGATCACGGCGACCTTCTTGGAGGCCTGCACGCCGAGGCCGACGTTGCCCACGAGCGAGACGGTGGGGTCGCTGCCGAGGGTGATGGGGATGGCGCCCTCGCCGAAGGTCAGGAACACCCTCCTGCTCAAGAGATGCCGGGCGTCGAGCGCCACGACCAGCTGACCAGGGTCGTCGCCGGTGGGAATGCCGACGTCGAGGCCCGGGGCCCAGTCGAGTCGCTGGCCGTCGGAGACGAGCACGCGAGCCCGCAGCCCGATCACCTCCGTCGACGAGAATTCGGGCGCGAGGTCGAGACCCGAGTTGACCCCGACCTCGACGATGTCGCCGATGCCGACGTTCACGCCGAAGTCCGCCACGCCGCCATCACCGTTCGAGTTGGCGAAGTAGTCTGCACCGAGCCCGATCTCGGCCATGGCTTTGGGCAGCACGAGCGGACGACGAATCTCCTGAAACGGATACCGCTCCTTCTTGAAGGGACCGCGGTACGGGTCCCGCCGCTTGCGGGCCTTGCGGCGGGGCCGGTTGTCGCCGGGGCGCTTCTTCTGCCCGAACGACTTTCGATCGACGGCCTGCATCTCCGTCTTGGCCAGCGGCGCATCGGCCGCCTCGGCGGGGACGGCGAGGAACGAGGACACGCAAGACAACAAGAACATGGGCTCTCCAGCGACAATGGCGCGCCCATATTGGCACGCTCCGCGGGACGCGGGAGTGTCGCCCCGTCACCCGGGAGGGCTCGCCTCTCCGACGAGCCGCAGCGCTTCGGCGTAGTGGGCCTCTCGGAACCCGGCTTCTGCGCCCCGGAACCTCGGGCGAACGGTCCGGTGCTCGAACGGGTCCACGTCCTCGGCGTCCTCGAGGATCAGGATCTGGTTGGGACCCACGTTGTTGGCGGCCATCCAGTCCGCGATCTCCCGGCCGCGGTCGAAGTCGTAGCGCACCGGCGTGGCACCGATCACTTTCACCGAGAGCCCGCCGCGCTCGAGGATGCGGACGAGCGCGTCGAGCGGGTGTAGCTGTCGCCACGAGCTCGAGATGACGACCGAGGCATCGAGCTGGTCACAGAGCCGCTGAACCATCCGCACGCACTCGGGATCGAGCAGCTCGTGCTTGGCCGCCTCCGGCGAGCCGTCGGCGAACCACTCGTCCCACGTGTCCTCGGTCGCGAGGACGCCGTCGATGTCGAGGAAGACGTACACGACTTCCGGTATCCGGATCTGCCCGGGCGCGTGAATCGAGGCGGTTCCCGAGTCGGTCAGCGCTGAACGAGCAGCACCCCGTGTCCGTCCGGATCCCGCACGATGCCCGCCCGTCCGCCGTCGGGGCACAGCCCGCACTCGGCGACGCGCTCCGAAACCGTGGTCACCCCGGCCTCGACGAGCTTCGCCCACACGGCATCCACGTCGTCGACTCGAATGGCGGTGTGCCACCACGCGAGGTCGTTCGGCGCAGGCACTGGCGCATCGATCACGCCGGGCGCCTCGTACTCGAGGAACTCGACCCCGGGACCGTCGGGGCCGCCGAGGCCGGTGATCGCCACCACCGCGCCCTCCACGCCGCTGAGCGCTTCTTGCTCGGCCCCTTGATTGAACGAGGTGCCCCGGACCGCCAGCCCGACCTGGTCGCGGTAGAACGTGAGCGAACGCTCGCTGTCCCTCACCGCAATCGCGCTGTGGTCGATGCCGAGCACCAGCGGACCCTCGGTCTGGTGCCACGCCTCGGGACCCTTGTCGTCGGGGTACCAGATGAGCTCGAGCGCACGGCGGTCCGCGTCGCGGAAGTAGTAGGCACGGATGCCGCCAGCGGCAGGGTTCGACATCGGAATGGTCTGCGGCCCGCCCACGGACACGGGCACCGTACCCGCCGCGGCGACCTTGTCGTACACGGCGTCGATGTCCCGGGTCACGATGGCGACGTGCTGAAAGTCGGAGGCATTGCTCACCGGTGCCTCCGGGGCGGGCTCCCCGACCGGGGCCACCTGGGCGACCACCACGGTCTGATCGCCGAGCGTCAGCTCCACCCGCCGCGCGGTTGCGCCCTCGAGGCCGGTGAGCACGGACAGCTCGGCGTCGGCCACCTCCGTCGGGGTCGAGGCGGTGGCCCCGAGGGTGTCGACGAAGAACGCCACCGAGCGGTCGAGGTCGCCCACCGTGAACCCGTAGAACGCGACCTCGGGCGGGACCGGGGCCGGCGCCGGGACGGGAGCCGGCTCCGGGGCTTCGACGGGTGCGTTCGTACGGCAAGCGATCGCGAACAGCGAAACGACGGCAATCATCAGCGCTCCCGAGGCCCATGACGGGCCAGCAGCGTGGCGACGAGCGCGGTCCAGCCGGTCTGGTGGCTCGCACCGACCCCCGCTCCGGTCTCGCCGTGGAAGTACTCGTAGAAGAGGATGAGGTCGCGGAAGTGAGGGTCCGAGGCGTACAGATCTTCGTCTCCGTGGGCGGGGCGTCGACCGTTCTCGTCGGGGAGGAACAGCGAGGTGAGCCGGTCCGTCACGAGGTCTGCCGCCTGGCAGAGGTTCACCGTCCGGCCGTCCTCGCCGGGGAGCGGCACCTGGAAGTCGGGGCCGAGGTGCAGGTGGTACTCGCGCAGCGACTCCACGAGCAGGTGGTTGACGGGGAACCAGATGGGACCACGCCAATTGGAGTTGCCGCCGAACAGGTGGCTCGTGGACTCGCCCGGCTCGTAGGCCACGGTGTGCACCTCGCTCCCCACCCGGAACTCGAACGGATGCTCGCCGTGCTCGCGCGACAGGGCCCGCAGCCCGTGGTCGGCGAGGAACTGACTCGGGTCGAGGACCCGCGAGAGCATGCGGCGCAGCCGATCCGGCGAGGCGATCGAGAGCATGATGCAGTGCTCGGGGTTCTCGGGGATGGTCACCGTGAGGTGGTCCAGCATCTGCTCCCGATTGTCCACGAACCACTGGAAACGCTCGGCGAAGCCCGGAAGCTTGTCGAGTACGGACTGCTCGAACGTCATCACCGCGAACAGGGGGATGAGCCCCACGAACGACCGGATGCGCAGGGGCACCACGGTCTCGTCGGGGAGGTGGAGGACGTCGTAGTAGAAGCCGTCTTCCTCGTCCCACAGTCCGCCGTGGGTCTGGCTCATCGCGGCGGCGATGTAGCAGAAGTGCTCGAAGAACTTCGTCGCCACGTCGGCATAGGCGGGACGATGCTGGGCGATCTCCAGGCTCATCGCGAGCAGGTGCAGGCTGAAGGCGCCCATCCACGCCGTGCCGTCGGCCTGCTCGAGGTGGCCGCCGGTGGGCAGTGGCTGGCTGCGGTCGAACACCCCGATGTTGTCGAGCCCGAGGAACCCGCCCTGGAACAGGTTGTCGCCGTGCTCGTCCTTGCGGTTCACCCACCAGGTGAAGTTGAGCATGAGCTTGTGGAAGACGCGCTCGAGGAAGTCGATGTCGGGGACGCCGGTGCGCTCGAGATCGCGGCGGTAGACCTGGAGGGCGGCCCACGCGTGCACGGGCGGGTTGACGTCGCCGAACGCCCACTCGTAGGCCGGGATCTGGCCGTTCGGGTGCATGTACCACTCGCGGAGCACGAGCAGGAGCTGGCGCTTGGCCCAGTCGGTGTCGATCTCCGCGATGGGTACACAGTGGAAGGCGAGATCCCACACCGCGTACCAGGGGTACTCCCAGCTGTCGGGCATGGAGATGACGTCGGCGTTGTTGAGGTGCCGCCACTCTCGGTTCCGGCCCCCGTGGCGCGAGGCCGGGGGAGGCGGCTGGCCCGGGTCTCCATCGAGCCAGCGCGCGACGTCGAAGTAGTAGAACTGCTTCGTCCACATCAGGCCTGCGTAGGCCTGACGCTGGATGTTCCGCTCCTCCTCCGTGCACTCGGGCGGATGCACGGTGTCGTAGAACGCATCGGCCTCGGCCCGCCGCTGGGCGGTGATCGCTGCCGCTTCGGCGAACGGATCGGCGTGCTCGCGGTCGGAGAGCCGCCAGCGGACGGTCACCGAGCCGCCGGCGGGGACCTCGAGCTTCAGGTGGGCGCCGACCTTGGTGTGCTCGCCATCGCGCGCGACCGCATCCGTCTGGCCGTCCACGATGTAGCGGTGAAGACCGTCCTTGTGGAAGTCGGAGTCCGACGGGGCGCCGAAGATGGTCTCGTAGTTCGTGTCGTTGTCGCAGAAGAGCATCGAGGCATCGCCCTCGACCGCCCAGTAGCGCCGCCCGAGGCTGGGCTCGTCGACGAGAACGCCGCCTGAACCGGGCCGCAGCGCGGGCTTCTCGACACCCTCGTCACCCCACGACCAGGTGTTGCGGAACCACAGCTGGGGCACGACGTGGAGGAGCGCCGGTTGCCCGGCCCGGTTGTGCACCGTGATCGTGCACACGATGTCGTCGGCGGCCGCTTTCGCATACTCGACGTCGACGTCGAAGTACCGGCCGGCCGTGAACGCATCCCGCATCAGCTCCAGGAGCTCGAGCTCGCGCTCGTGCTTGCCACGCGCCGCGTTGTCCGTGACCAGCGTCCGGTAGGGGAACTCGTCCTGCGGGTACTTGTAGCGCATGCGCATGTACGAGTGCGTCGGCGTCGAGTCCAAGAAGTAGTACAGCTCCTTGCAGTCCTCGCCGTGGTTTCCCTGGTTCCCCGTGAGCCCGAACAGGCGCTCCTTGAGGATCGGGTCCCGCCCGTTCCACAGTCCGAGGCACAGGCACACGCGCTGCTGGGCGTCGCAGAGCCCGGCCAGGCCGTCCTCGTTCCAGCGGTAGGCGCGCTGGTGCGCGTTCTCGAAGGGAAAGTACTCCCAGGCCTCGCCGTGCTCGCTGTAGTCCTCGCGGACCGTGCCCCAGGCGCGCTCGGAAAGGTAGGGACCCCAGCGCTTCCAGTTCTCGTCGCCTGGGCTCTGGGCGAGCCTCTGGTGTTCGTCCGTAGTCATCCGAGCCGCTCCAGCAAGTGGTCACCGACGCGTAGCGCGTTGGCGATGATGGTCAGCGAGGGGTTGACGGCCCCGCAGGAGGGGAACACGCTCCCGTCCACGATGTAGAGGTTGTCGACGTCGTGAGCCTTGCAGAAGCGATCCACCACGCTCGTGGCGGGGTCGGTGCCCATGCGGGCGGTCCCGTTCTGGTGGCTCACCCCGGAGATCGCGAGGTGGCCACCGACATACGCCGAGGGCAGGTGACAGGCGGTGTGGCATCCCGTGCGCTGCAGGGCCTCCACCAACACGTCGTGCAGGCCTTGGTACGCGGCGAGGTTGTTCGCGTGGTACGCCAGCCGGATTGTCCCGTCGGGAGCGAGGGTCACCCGATTGTCGGGTCGTGGGAGATCCTCGGCCGTGAGAAAGAAGTCCAGGCCGTGGGTCTCGAAGCGCTCGACGGGCAGGTCGAGGCCCGCCTCGTCGCGGGCGGCCTGCAGGCTCGCGCGGTCCGAGCGGCCCATCAGCTGCACCATGCCGAGAGGGTGTCCGCCATCGGGGCCGTGGTGGTAGAAGTCCGTGACGGCCAGGGTCTTCTGGAAGCGCGAGGGGTTCTCGACGTCCGACACCGCGATCAGGGTGCCGTTGTTGTGTGCCATGTAGTTGCGGCCGACCTGGTCGCTTCGGTTGGCCAGGCCGCCGGGGTGGGCGTCGCTGGCGGAGCGCAGGAGCAGGGCGGCGGTCTGGATGGCGCCGCACGCCACGACAACGACGTCTCCCTCGAAGACCTGCTCGCTGCCATCGACGTCCGCCACCACCGACGTCACGGTGCGTCCGCTCGCGTCGGTGACCAGGCGGGTCACGCAGGCGCGGGTCACGATGGCCACGTTGTCGTGCTGCAGCGCGGGCAGCACCCCGCAGACCTCCGCGTCGGCCTTGGTCGTGGTGGGGTCCGGGTAGCCGTCGAAGCGGGAGAGGTTCACGACAGCGGCGCGGCCCTCCGCGCCGTCGGTGGGCAGGCGGAGCCCAATCGGCGCGGGGAACGGACGCCAGCCCTGGGCGCGCAGGTCGTCGTTCAGCTTGGCGATGCGCGGCTCGTGGTCGAGCGGGCCCCACGGGAGCGGCTCCGACTCGGGCGGCTCGGTGGGGTCGGCGCCGCGTACGCCGTGCACGCTGTACCAGTGCTCCGCTTCGAGGTAGTACGGGCGCAGGTCGGCGTAGTCGAGGGGCCAGGCCGGCGAGACGCCGTCGGCGTGCTGGACCTCACCGAAGTCGGCCTCGCGAAGCCGGAACAACGCCGCGCCGTAGACCTTGGTGTTTCCGCCGACCCAGTAGTGGGTGTAGGGGGAGAAGGGCTGACCGTCTTGATCGTGCCAGGTGAGGCCCGGCCGGTAGCGGCCCGCGCTCACGAGCTCCGGATCCCAGTTCTCGTGCTCGCGGGGCAGAAAGTCGCCGCGCTCGAGCAACAGGATGCGCTTCCCGCTGCCCGCGAGGCGACGGGCGAGGGAGCCTCCGCCGGCGCCGGTGCCGACGATGATGACGTCGTAGTGCATCAGCCCCCCGTCGCGAAGCCGGGGTACAGCGTCATGCCACCGTCGACGTAGATGTTGGTTCCGTGGATGTAGTCGGCCTGATCGGAGACGAGGAACGCCACGACCTTGCCGATGTCCTCGACCTCGCCGACCCGCTTGGTGGGGATGAGCTCGAGGAGCTTGACGAGCCCGTCGGGGGACTCCCAGACGTCGCGGTTGATGGGGGTCTTGATGGCGCCGGGGCACACGCTGTTGACGCGAATGCCCTCGGGACCTAGCTCCTGCGCGATGGACTTCATCATGAGCATGACGCCGCCCTTCGAGGTCGCGTAGTTCACGTGGCCCGCCCACGGAATGACGTCGTGCACGGAGCTCATGCAGATGATCTTGCCGAGTGCGCGCGAGACCTGCGGCCGCATCCCTCGGCGCCGGAACTCGCGAGCCGCGGCCCGCGCGCACAAGAACTGCCCGGTGAGGTTCACGTCGAGCACCTTGCGCCACTGCGCGAGGGTCATGTCCGTGAAGTCGGCGTCCTGCTGGAGCCCCGCGTTGTTCACGAGGACGTCCACCGTGCCGTAGTGCTCGACCGCCTTCGCGAACATCGCGTCGACCTGCGTCTCGTCGGAGACATCAGCCATGACCGCGATGGCATCACCGCCCAGCTCCTTGACCTCGGCGACCACGGCCTCCGCCGCGTCCGGGTGGCCGATGTAGTTCACCACGATGTTCGCGCCCGCCTTGGCGAGCTCCAGCGCACAGCCGCGGCCGATTCCCGAGCTCGCGCCCGTGATGACGGCGGTTTGCCGCTCCAGGTTGCAGATCAACGCCACGAGACCTCCTCACTGTGTTCCGCCCCGCTCGCCTTCGCAGTACGCGCTGCGCTCGGCCGGCTCCCCTCGCTTCGCGCGAGGGAGGCCGCGGTTCCTGACGAGCAGTCTCACCGGCGGGACCGAGGGGGGCCGTGATCTTGGTCACATCGGGCGAAAGTTTGGATCAGGCGTAGGTGCGGCCCAGTCGTTTCAGTCGTGTGAGGCTGGGAATGCAGAGCACGCGTCCGATGCGGTGCACGTAGTCGCGCTTCTGCATCTGGCTGATCACTCGGCTGACGGACTCGCGGCTCGCGCCCACCAGGTCGGCGAGGTCTTGCTGGGAGAGGCGAACGTCGAGCGCCACGCCGTGACTGCACTTCTCGGGGTAGTCCTTGCACATCTGGAGAATCGTCTCCACCACGCGCACCTCGACGGACTTGAACACGAGGCTGGTGACCCGGCGCGACAGCCTGCGCTGGCGCTCGTCGAGCGCTTGGATCACGGACAGCGCGATCCCCCCGTTTCGGCCCATGACCTGCCAGAGCACGGGCTGCGGGACGCCGAGGAGCACGCTGTCTTCGAGGCCCTGTACGAAGAGCTCCTGGTCGGGGGAGGGCGAGAGCGAGCCGAAGAACCCTCCGGGGTCGATCACGTCCTCGATCAGCTTGCGGCCTTCGTCGGTGAGGTGGACGAGCTTCACTCCGCCCGAGGCGACCACCCACACCCGTGCGCCGTCACCGAGGTACGTCTCCTCGCGGGTCGAGATGCTGCGACGGGTTGCGTGTCGGGTCAACTCCGCCAGATCGTCGGCGGGGAGCTCGGCGAAGATGCCCGTGCGAGCCAGGGTCCAGGCGGATCCCGATTCGACGTCCAGCCGATCCGGGAGCTCGCCCCGGGCCTCGAGCTCGGCCTCCCGGGCCTCCGTCTCTCGAAGCTCGCGGATCTCCTCCGGGGTGGCGTGGACGTGCTCCTCCACGGCGTCCTCCTGAAACCTCCGCTAACCGGTCGCAGGTTCGTCGCGCCGGTGTGACCAGAGTCACGGACGGTGTCGCCCGGCTTGGCGACACTACAGGGAGCCGGAGGATTTGATGACCGCGTTGCCGATCCTGAACCCCACCCGCGGAGCGACCCTCGAGGAGGCCGAACAGGCCGAGTGGCTGCTCACCAATGGCCTCGGGGGGTTCGCGATGGGCACCGTGGCGGGCCCGAACACGCGCCGCTACCACGGGCTGCTGATCGCGGCGCACGATCCCCCTCGCCGGCGTCAGGTCGTGGCCACTCGCGTCGACGAGGTCGTGATGTACGACGGTCAGCGCATCGAGCTCGCCACCAACCGGTGGGCGTCCGGCGCGGTGGCGCCGCGTGGCTGGGCGTTGCTGGACGACTTCTGGCTCGAGGGTCGCACGCCGGTGTGGCGCTGGCGGATCGGTGATCTCCTGCTCGAGCGCCGCATCGCGATGCCTCGCGGGCGCAACGCGACCAGCGTGCGATGGACGGTGATCGAGGCCGAGGGTCCGGTTGCGCTCGAGGTGCGGCTGATCGCCGAGCGCCGCGGGTTCCACGGGCTGACCCACGAGGGCGACGGCAGCGAGCCCGGGCGCCTCGCGGTGCGCGCGTGGGGCGGGCACTTCGCGCGCCACGAGGCGTGGTACCGCGACTACCTCTACCTCAGGGAGCGGGAGCGGGGGCTCGATCACGTAGGCGACGCCATGATGATCGGTGAGCTCAACGCGGCGCTGACCAAGGGCGGGACCGCCGATCTCGCGATGGCCGCGACGCCCATCGACGCCTGGTCGCACCCCGACTACTCCGACGCCGTCTTCACGGAGGCCGCGGTGTGGGAGCGTGAGCTGCTCGCGCGGGCCTCGGGACTCGGCGACGCGCCGGGGTGGATCCAGCGGCTGGTGCTGGCGGCGGACCAGTTCGTGGTCCAGCGCGCGGATGGCGGCCCGACCGTGATCGCGGGCTATCCCTGGTTCGGGGACTGGGGCCGCGACACGATGATCGCGCTGCAGGGGCTCACGGTCAGCGTGGGGCGGCCGGAGGTCGCGGCGGGGGTGCTGCGCGCGTACGCGGCCCACGTCGACCGCGGCATGTTGCCGAACCGGTTCCCCGACGAGGGTGAGGAGCCCGAATACAACACGGTCGACGCGACGCTGTGGTTCGTGGAGGCGATCCGCCGGTACACCGCGTCGACGGGCGACCTCTCGCTCGCGGGCGATCTGTTCGGGGTGCTCGAAGACATCGTGGCCAACCACGAGGCAGGCACACGGTACGGCATCGTGGTGGATCCGGAGGACGGGCTCCTGCGGTCGGGAGAGCCGGGGGTCCAGCTGACCTGGATGGACGCCAAGGTCGGCGACCACGTGATCACGCCGCGCACGGGCAAGTGCGTGGAGATCAACGCCCTGTGGCACAACGCGCTCGCCACGATGGCGGATCTCGCGGGCCAGCTCGGGCGGCCTCGCGAGGGGTGGGACGCGCGTGCGGAGCGGGTGCGGGCGAGCTTCGAACGGTTCTGGGACCCGGAGCTCGGGTACTGCTACGACGTGCTCGACGGGCCGGACGGCGACGATCCGACGCTGCGACCCAACCAGCTGATCGCGCTGTCGTTGCCCCACGCGCGACTGCCCGACGAGGCGGCGCGGCGGATCGTCGAGGTGTGCGAGGCGCGGCTGCTCACGCCGTACGGAATGCGGACGCTACCCGCGGATCATCCCGACTACGTGGGGCACTACGGGGGTGGGCCGTGGGAGCGGGACCGCGCCTACCACCAGGGCACCGCGTGGGCCTGGCTGCTGGGGCCGTTCGTCGAGGCCCACCACCGGACGTTCGGGGATGTCGAGCGCGCGAAGGGGGTGCTCGCGCCGCTCGAGGATCACCTACAGGTTCACGGGCTCGGGACGATCGCGGAGATCTTCGAGGCGGACGCGCCGCACCGCCCGCGCGGGACGATCGCGCAGGCGTGGTCGGTGGCGGAGGTGCTGCGGGTGTGGGAGATGCTCAGTCGATCGTGACGTGCGGGGTCGCGACGCGGAGCATCTGACCGAGCTCGTGGCCGTCCTGCACGCTGGGCACCTGACGGAAGCGGAGCTCGGCGCCGTCGAGCGCGAGGGCGCCTTCGTGGATCGCCTCTTCGAGCGCGTACCAGGTGAGGTCTTCCTCGTGGCGATCGAGGTAGCCGATGGGCACCCAGTGATCGGGCTCCCTCCGCTCGAGACGCTCGATGAGGTAGAGGTCGCCCTGAACCTCGGCGGAGTCGTCGGGGTCGCCGAAGAGTCCGAACTCGTAGGCGACGAAGTCGAGGTGAGGCAGCTTCTTGTTCGCGGTGCTGTAGAGACGGAAGGCCTCGGGCCAGGCTTCGCCCTCGTTCCAGTACCAGAAGTCGTGGCGGCGCCACTTCTCGTCGATGGGGGTGTACTCCTCGGGGATGGCGACGACCCTGCCGATCTCGACGTGCTCGCCGTCGCGGGCGAGGGCGAAGACGCCGTAGGGGTGCTTCTCGCCGTCGGGGTGGGGGAGGGGGTGGTCGTGGTCTTCGAGCCAGGGGCCGGGAGCAAAGTCTACGTCGACGCTCACCGGGAACTCGGCAAGCGCGTCGCTCGGTGAGAGCCAAAGAGTGAGGGCAATCGCGATCGCGTAGAGAATGGTCTGCATCGTGCCTCCTTCGAGGGAGGGCCAGACTTGGCCCCGACC
>CAZZLC010000025.1:0-93815 GCA_964655065.1 uncultured Enterobacteriaceae bacterium
GCCCAACCCCACGAACATATCGACGAAGTCGGAGCCCGAGATAGAGAAGAAGGGCACCCCGGCCACGCCAGCCACGGCCCGAGCGAGGAGCGTCTTGCCGGTCCCCGGAGGACCCATCAGCAGCACGCCCTTCGGAATGCGACCGCCGAGCCGAGTGAACTTGCGCGGGTCCCGCAGGAACTCCACGATCTCCGAGAGCTCCTCCTTGGACTCGTCGATGCCCGCGACGTCGGCGAAGGTCACGCGGCGTCCCGTCTCGTTCTGCAGTCGAGCCCGCGACTTCCCGAAGGACAGCGCCCGCCCGTTCGCCCCCTGGAGGTTGCGGGCAAAGAACCAGAGCAGGATCCCGAAGCCGAGCAGCGGGATCGCGACCACGGCAAGCGTCATCGTCCAGTTGTCGGACTGCTCCTTCTCGTAGTTCGGCGTGATGCCGTTCTCGACGAGCAGGTTCTCCAACATCTGGCGCGACTCCGCGGGCGGACCCACGACGGTGAAGCGCGTGCTGTTCCGGTAGGAGCCGCGGATCTCCTGACCCTTGATGGTGACGTCCTTGACCTCGCCCTGCTCGACCTTCTGGATCCAGGTGCGGTACTCGACCGTCTCACCGGAGCTGCGCGCCTGGAGCAGCTGCACGAAGAGTAGGACCATCGCACCAATGATCACGAGCCAGATGACGTTGGCTCGAGAGAAACTCCTCATCGATGGAGCTCCGCGCGGGGTCCCGGGTCTCGCGTCACACCCGGGTGCCCTGAGTAGGGGTGAAGAGCGGCAGCACCGCCCCAGGAAACTAACACCGGTCCCAAGCCCGACTACCCCCCACGACCGGCAGGTGGCCGAACTTCGAGCCACCCCTGATCGACCTTCCAGGTCCACCCCGAGGCAGCCAAGCTGGTTCCGTACCCCCGGTCCACCAGCCTCGCCAGCTCGTCGATCTGTCCACGGCCCAGCGAGGACTGACGACGCTTGACGAATCGTCGAAAGAGCGGTTCCGGCAAGGCTTGAACGGCGGTGAGCGGCCAAGGTCCACGCTCGTCGAGCCCCCGAGCGTCGAGCTCGGCCTGCAGGTAGGCCTCGTCGGCTGCGAGCAGCGAGGATGCTCGCGCCAGAGCTGCGGTGGCGCCAGGTCGCAGCTCCTCGAGCAGCGGAAGGACCTCCGCCCGAAGCCGATTGCGGAGGAAGCGGGGAGAGGCGTTGGTGGGGTCCTCGCGGAAGGCGAGCGCTCGATGCGCGACCCAGCGGGCCACCTGTTCGAACGGCACGTCGAGGAGCGGCCGCACGTAGCGGCCACGACGAGGGCGCATGCCCCCGAGCCCGAGCGTCCCCGTGCCGCGAATCAGCCTCTGCAACACGGTCTCCGCTTGGTCGCGACGGTGGTGGGCGAGCGCGACGCGGTCGACCTCCAGGGCGTCGAAGACCGAGAATCGCGCATCTCGGAGCGTAGCCTCGCTCGAGTCCGACCCCAGCGCCAGCCGCGTCACGTGGCAGGCGAGACCCCGCGCCTCTGCGAGCTCGCGCACGAACCGGGCGTCGTCGGCCGTAGAGGGCCGAGTTCCGTGATCGACGTGCACCACCGACAGCGCGGCCCGGTGCCACCCGACGGTCTCTCCGAGGACGTCGAGCAGCGCCACGCTGTCGTGCCCGCCGCTCACGGCGACCGCCACGCGGTGTCCGGGGGCCCAGAGCTGGTGCTCGGCGATGGCCTGTCCGACCAGGTGGCGGAGCCGTCCGGGATGCATCAGGGCTCCTCGCCTGCGGACAGCGCTGCGATGGTGGACCATCGGTCCGGCGTCTCCCCGTCGAGCACCGCGCGGACACGGACCGTCACCCCACACCCTCGGCACCGATGGTGAATCACGGGATGCCCGCCGACGAGGTCGACGGCCACAGGGTCCATCACGGCTCCGCAGGTCGACGCCCGATCGCCCGGCACCTCGTCGACGTGCCGCGAGCGGAGGCAGTGAGGGCAGTGGTTTCGGGCCGTGCGGCCGTGAGCGTCGACCGGCACCTCACAGTGGGCACAGACGAACGCCTCGTCACGGGCGATGGGGTTCTCGCGGACGCGCGAGGAGGCCTCCCGACCTCGAGCGAGTCGAAGGACCCGCTTGGCCGAGAACGTGGCGACCCCCTCGCCGAAGTCGACACCGCGGCGTCGTCCCTCCGCAATCACGGCCTCGCGCAGGTCGGGGTCGGCGTCGAGCTGCCCCGCGAGGCGGCGGATGTCACCGCGGGTGCGCGCGGCACTGAGCACGGCACGAGCTCGTTCCGCAGGGTCCACGGTCGTTCCCTATCGACCTGGTCGGGAGGCGACCGAACCGACGTCCACCCGGGGAGGTTCGAGGAAGGCGGCTACCCGCAGATCGTCGGCCGGCACGCTCCCGTCGTGAGCGACCACGAACAGCACGCGGTGATCGAGCCAAGGAGCGCCCGCCACCACCGTGTCACCGCCGGCTTCGGAGCCCGAGGCCCAGCACGTCCCGCCCGCGCAGCTCAGATCGATCCCCCCGCCCGGCGGCGTCACGAATCCCCACTGGGTGCCGAGCCCATCGAGCAGACCGACCCATCCCTCTCCGACGACGCCGACCGCACCGGGCAGCCCTGGCGCCACCGTCTGAACCGGTCGCAGATCGCCGGTGAGGGTGGCGCCGGGTCGGATGGCGAGCTTGGCGAACGCCACGGGAACGTCGGCGTAGGTCCACCACCAGGCATCGACAGCGAAGTCGCCGGCCGCGCTCCCCTGCGACTCCACGAGCCCGATGCCCCCGGCGTTGGCCACCACCCGGGCGCTCGCCCCGGGCTCGGCGAGCCGGACCCAGTCGGCGCCTACCCCGACCCCGTTGCCTTCGAACGCGTCCGCCACGGACAGCACGTTGACCCCTCCGATCCGCAGATCGTCGAGCAGGCCCCCGCGATCGGGATCCAGGCGGAGGGTGAGGTGACCTGTCTCGAGCGAGGTCGAGGTCACCGCCACGCCCGTCCGCACCGCCGCGGGCCCTCCAAAGTAGAGTCCCACCGTGACGGGCTCGCCCGCGGCGAGTCGGGTACCGAATCGGAGATGGACCGCCCCCACCCCGTCGCCGAGGGGATCGCGCGGATCCGCCGGGTCGAGGATCCGGGCGAAACCGTCCGTGAAGTCGACCTCGACTTGCCGAGCCCCGGAGGCACAGTCCTGCGTCCACGCGGTCAGCGTCTCGGGTGCGAAGGGCCCGCTGTCACCGACCGCATCGAGCGCAGCGCGGAAGTCGACGTCGACGAACGCGACGGCGTCGCGGTCGGTGGCCACGGGCGCGTTCACCGTGAGCTCGAGCCGGTGGGGACGGTCGGGATCGGCCCACGCCGATTCCGAAGGCAGGACCCCGTCGCAGTCCGAGTCGACCCCGTCGCACCGCTCGAGCGCTCCGGGATGGACGTCTGGATCGAGATCGTCGCAGTCCCCTGCCGACAGGGCCCAGAAGGCGTTCGGCGGCGAACAGCCCACCCACGCGACCGTGCCCTCGACACCGAACGAGTCCGCGTCTTCGTCGGGGTGCCAGGTGGGCGCGTCGACATCGGGGTCGTCGTCGTCGACGAGGCCGTCGCAGTCATCGTCGATCCCGTTGCAGATCTCGGCGCCCTCGGGCGACACTGTCGGATCGGCATCGTCGCAGTCGCCGCCCGACGCCGCCGTGCCCTGGGGATCGCAGGTCGCCACCTCGACGGTGCCGTAGCCGTCTTCGTCGTTGTCGACGAAGCGGATCCGGTCGGGGTCCTCGTCGACGAGCCCGTCGCAGTCGGTGTCGACACCGTCGCATCCGTCGGGCTGGTCCGGATGCACGTCGGGGTCGTCGGGCGCGCAGTCCCCTCGCTGGCGGGTCCACGGCCCCTCTGGCGCGACGCAGGCGAGGACGGGCTCGACATCGTCGGCGTAGCCGTCGCCGTCGGGGTCGAGATACCAGCGGAGCGCCACGGTGTCAGAGTCCGCGTCGTCGATGGCGCCATCGCAGTCGTTGTCTCGACCGTCGCAGACCTCGAGCGCGCCAGGGAAGACGAAGCCATCACCGTCGTCGCAGTCGACGTCGGCGGTCACCCCGTCGCGGTCGCGATCGAGCGGTTCCGGAGTCGCACACGCCAGCAGGAACGCCCACACCGGGCCAAGCTAACCGGTCACGCGCTGGTAGATGGCCTCGGTCCGGAGGACGAGGCTCGCGGGATCGTGGGCGGCGACGACCTCGTCGCGAACGGCCAGGGCGCGGTCCCTCGCGGCATCGGGTCGCTGCTCGACCGCCCTCAGTGCCGCCGCGAGCGCCGAGGGATCGCCCACCGGCACCAACCCCCCCCGGCCCGCCACGATCTCGGTGAGTCCCCCCGCGCGAGTGGCAACCACGGGTCGACCAGCCGTCATTGCCTCCAGCACGGCCTGTCCGAGGCCCTCTTCGCGCGACGGGTGAGCGAGGACGTGCGCGGTGTGGAGCAGCCGCTCGACGTCGGGGACGTGACCGGCGAAGGTCACCCGTTCGGCGATGCCGACGCGTCGGGCCTGCTGCTCCAGTCGTCGCCGAAGCGGTCCTCGGCCCGCGATGGTGAGACGGCCAGGCACCTCGCGCATCGCGTGCAGCAGGTCAGCGTGGCCCTTGTGCGCGACGAGCGCGCCGAGGGCCACGACGTGAAAGGGATCTTCCGGCGGCCACGGCCCGACGCCGAGGGGGCTCACCGCATCCCGGACGACCGTCAGGGGCGTGCTCACCCCTGATGCTCGCAGCACCCGCGCCACCGCCTCGCTGACCGCGATGGTGTGCGCGACCGTGCCGTAGCGCGCCACGGCCCCGCGACTCGGCGCGAAGTCGAGCCGACGGTGCACCACGAGGGGGACCCCGAGGCCCGCGGCCATGGCCAGCCCGTGGTGCGTGTGAGCGGCGATCAGGTCGGGACGTTCCTCGCGGACCAGCCGTCGCAGCGCCCCTCGACCCACGAGCCGACCCACGAAGGCGACTCGGTGTACCCGGACGCCGAGTCGGGCGGGCCACCTCGCCCGCCACGGGGCTGCCACCAATGCCCGGTGTCGTCTCGAGGGGTGTCCGAGCAGAAGGGCGAGCTGCCGCTCTCCACCCCGCTCGCCGACCTCCGTGTCGACGTGCAGGACCCTCGGCGGCTCAACCCGCGATGGCGCGTTCCTCGATGAGCCAGGGTACGCCCTCGACGACCGGGAAGGTCAGCCGGTCGGTCGGACAGCGAAGGCCGAGGTCGTCATCGTCGAGGGGGCCTCGACAGCGAGGGCACACCAGCACGGCGCGAAGCTCGGGGGCTAGAGTCCAAGCCCGAGGAAGGACTGCTGGAGCGCCGACGGTCCTCGGTTCGTCGGCCGGACCTCCTTGGTGCTCACCACGTCCCACTCGTCCTCCGCGCCGAGGGCCACGATCTGCCCGCGCTGCAGGTACGGATATCCCTCGAAACCCTGCGCCACCATCGAGGAGGGGGTGGGACCACCCGCCATTGTCCAGGTTCGCTCGACCATGCGCCCCTTCTTGGTGTCGAGCGTGGCCTGACTCTGGAACCGGAGATCGTACTTGTTCTCGCCCTCGCGCGGCGAGATCAATCCCCGACCGGCCGAGGCCAGGAACACCCGATCGCCGTCCTCGCCGATCACCTTGTGCGCGATCTGGGCGACGGAGGCCGTGCCCTGGCTCGCCGGCGCGGACACGATCCAGCTCCGGCTCTGGATCCAGCCCGCCTCGGGCGAACGGTCGGGCAGCGGCAGATCGAGACCGGCGAACGCCCGGGTGAGGACGAGACGCAGGTTCTCGTTGATCCGGCCAAACCGGCGATTCAGGCGCGTGAGTCCGTCGAGATCGATGTTCCGCAGCGATCCGTCCCGGTTGACCTGCAGCTGGACCGTGGCGCCGGTGAGCCGGCTGTCGATCTCGCCGAGGATTGGTTCGAGCAGGCCCTCCTCCTGCGGAAGCGACATCGCTTGGATGCCGAAATCGGTCAGCACGCAGTTGAGCTCGGTCCGGCGCTTGGCGACGTGACCGGCCGTGCAGTCCGCGATGAAGCCCAGGCTGAACTCGCGTACGCGCGCCTGCTTGTTGAAGCCCGAAGCCAGCCAGATGAGCTCTGGCAGCACCACGTCGGTCTTCATGCCGAAGCGCTGGGGCGCGGTGTAGTCCCACGTCATCAACGCCGTCTCGGCCCGAGCTGCGGGCTCGGCGTGTGGGTGCGCGGGGGCAGTGCCCGACAGCAACGAACCGATCAGGATGGGTGCAAACACGTCGACCTCCTCGTCCAGTCGTATTGTGCCGGACGGCCAATCCCTGGCGCCCAGCGACGAGGCCCACGAACGTCAAGAACGGGCTCGCCCCCTCTTCCCACGACTGGTGCGCTGGCGTCGCGATTTGTTCACCAGGGCGGGCGCGCCCTTCCCCACCGTGCAGAGTCCGCTCAGCGTGCAGGTCTCGCAGACGGGGTCGGGACGTCCGCGGCAGCCGCCCGAGATGCCGAGGTGGGCGAGCGCGAAATCGAATCGCACCGGATCGTCGGGATCGATCTCGCGCAGCGCTGCGGTGACGTCGAGCGCCGTTCGCAGGCTGCCGTCCTTTCGTTTGGTCAAGCCTACGTACCGCGCGATCCGGAGCACGTGCGTGTCCAGCGGCACCACGAGCTCGGCGGGGGAGCGGGTCCGCCACAATCCCCGATCGACTCCGTCGGGGCGACGGACGAGCCACCGGAGGATCATCCACCAGCGCTTCGTCGCCGAGCCATCCGCGGGCCGGGGCAAGAACGTGCGCAGGCCTCGGGGCAGATCAGCGAAGGCACCCACGGAGAGTCCCGCGCTCGGGGCGCTCTGCACCACCGCCTCACGAATCTCCTGGACGAGACCGTCGAGAGCATCGGGCATGGATCCCGTTCCCAGCAAGGTCTCGAGGCTGTCCACGCGCGCGTAGAGTCGACGGAGCCCGCCGAGGAGGAGGATCCAGTCGATGCCGCGGTTCCACCTGTACACGAGCGGCCGGATCACGTCGGGATCGAAGCGCTCGAGCCAGGCTCGAGGACCCGCGGCCGCATCCGCGAGCTCGAACAGCTGCTCCAGCACCGGCCCGAAGGCCGAGACCCGCCCGTAGGCGAGTGTGCCAGCGAGCACCGCCGCCACCTCCTGATCGGCCTTCGCCTGGTAGCGGTGGACGAACCGGACGGGGTCGCGCGCGAGCCGCTCCGCGAGCGGGGTGGAGGTGAGCAAGGCTTCGAGCCGCTCGCCGAGGGACGCGACGTTCATCTCGACGCCCTAACGCGGCGCCTCGGGCAGCTCCGACAGCACGGCGGCCGGGAGCACCACGTCGAGCTCGCGCCACCACACCTCCGCTCTCCAGCTCCGCGCCAGGCGGACGGCGTCCTTGCCCGTGGTGACGAGGGGCCGTCCCGACGCCCGGAGCCTGGCGAAGAGCGCGGCGTCGATCGGGGCGTGGTCGGGCAACGCCACCCGTTCGGCGACCGGGATCTCGAGACTGTCGAAGAAGTCCACCGGCCTCGCGATCCCCGCGAAGGCGAGGACGGGGCGCGTGGGGGGGGCGGCTGGCCCGTCCCCCTGCATCCACGGCCCCGGCCGGCGCTCCAGTGGCCAGGCTCCCGGGGGCAGCGGCCACCCCCGGCCGACGTGGGTAGCGACCAGGCAGGTCGGCGCCGGATCCCCGGGACGCCGTTCTCCCGCGGGGAGTCGCCCCCGTGCACCGGGGAACCGTGCATCGATCACCGCGATTCGCTGGTCCATCCGAACGTCCCCCCGGAGGAGGCCGTCGTCGAGCAGGACCACCGTGGCGCCTCGCGCCACCAGCGCTCGGACCCCTCGACGCCGATCCGGGTCTGCGGCGACCAGCGCACCGGCAAGCGCGTGAACGGCCCCCTCGTCGCCCAGACGATCGACGTCCGCCGGATCGCCTCCCACGAAGGGTCGACGATCGCGCCGCCGGTAGCCGCGGAGCGCCACCCCTACGGTGTGCCCCCGCTGGACGAGCTCTCTCGCGAGCGCCCTCGTCAGGGAGGTTCGGCCCGGTCCCCGAGCGTTGACGCTGCCGACACCGATCACCGGTACGTCGACCTGCACCGGCCGGCGGGTCGACCGGAGGATCGCGGCGCCGAGTGCCCAGGCTGGCGTCAGCGGGCGGGCCCAGGGGCGAGGAGGCGCCTCGGCAGCCGGCCCTCCGACTCGCCGCAGGGCTTCGCTCCACGCCTCGGGAGGGCCGCTGGTCGGCGGACACGCGGGCCTGGGCCGGGCGAGGACCGAGGCGAGGGTCTCGGCCAAGCTCGCCTCGGTCACGCGGAAGGCGCCGACCTCGTCGAACGCTGGCCCCTGCGAGTGCCCCCACGGACCGGCGAGCACCGGGACCCCCGCCTTCGCGGCCTCCCAGGGCGCGTGCCCGCCGACCGACGGGTCGAAGGTCCCGCCGATCAGCGCAGCTGCGGCGCCGACGAGGTCCGCAGGGAGATCGCCGTGGGTGTCCACGAGAACCACGGACACCTCGCTCGGCACCTGGGTCCCCGCCTCGCTCCGGCGCAGCATCGGAAGCCCCCGGCGGGCGACCTCGATCGCCACCGCCTCGACGCGCTCCAGGTGGCGGGGCGCCAGCACGACCAGGGGCGGCTCGGCGAGCGAACCGGCCGCATCGAGAAGACGGGCCTCGTCACCGGGGCGGGTGCTCACCCCCACGACGGTGGGACGCGGGTACTGCAGCCCGCCCGACGGCGGGCGGCCCCAGCGCTTGGGATTGCCGAGGATGCGGACGTCCTCGTGCACGCTGGACAGGTACGCGGCCTGCTCGGGATCACGCGCCCACACGACGTCCGTAGGCGTCCACAGCGCGCGCAACACAGCGCGGGGCACCCGCCGGGTCCGCCGCGATGCCTTCGCCGCGACCCGCCACACCGGAACGCCGGCGGCACGGGCTCGCCACGCCAGCGCGGGCCAGAACGTGCCCTCGACGAAGGCGACGAGACGTGGGCGGGCCTCGGCCCACAGGGGGGCGAGCGACCAGTCGTGGTCGACGGGGCACGCGGAGGCGTAGACCTCCGGGTGGTCGTGGGCCAGCCGCCGAGCCGTCTCGCGTCCAGTGTCGGTGTCGGTCGTCACGAGCACCGGCCGAGGCAGATCGGGGAGCAGGGCCTCCACGACCCGCACTTCGCCGACGGACGCGGCGTGCACCCACACACTACCGGGCTGGACCGACGCGACGCGCCACCCGAGCCGCTCGGCGAGCTGGGGTCGGAGCCGGGGATGCAGCGCGACCCCGCAAGCGGCCAGCGGGAGCAACGGGAGGCCCAGCGCGGTCAGGACGGCGCGCACACCCGCCCCCCCTCGAGGCGGATCACGCGATCCGCCGCAGCGACGATGCCGGAGTCGTGGGCGACCACCACGATGGTGCGCCCGTGGCGGGCATTCCGGAGCGCCTCCGCGAGCCCCGCGGTGGTCGCGGCGTCGACGTGGCTGGTTGGCTCGTCGAGGAGCCACACCCGGGCGTCGCGGGCCCAGGCCCTCGCGATGCACAGCCGTTGCCGCTCGCCACCGGACAGCCCCCGGGCTCCCTCGGCGAGCACGGCGTCGAGCCCCTCGGGATCGGCGAGCGCGAAGTCGGCCCTCGCGGCTCGAAGCGCAGCCACCAGCCGTGCATCGTCGATGGCGTGGGAGGGCAGACCGAGCGTCAGGTTCTCCCGGACGGTGCGCCCCCACAGGACCAGATCCTGGGGCACCAGCGCCAGGGTGCGGCGATCCTCGGCCGAGACCTCCCGCAGATCGACGCCGCCCAGGCGAACCGCGCCGGAGGTGGGGTCGATCGCTCGCCAGCCGAGGCGCAGCAGCGAGGTCTTCCCGGCCCCGGTGGGACCCACGATGGCGAGGATCTGGCCGGGTCGCGCCTCCACCGAGACCGCCTCGAGGATGGTCCGGCCGCCGAGTCGCAGCTCGACGCCCTCCCAGGCCAGGGTCAGCGGTCCGGCGGGCAACGCGACGGGTCGGATCGGTTCCACGATCCTCGGCGCGGTGGCGAGTGCGTCGTCCACGCGCTCGAGCGCGGCCAGCGAGCGCTGCAGGAGCGCCCACACCTCGGCCAGGCCGGCCAGGGGTCGCTGGGCGAGGGCCAGCGCCGCGACCAGCGCCGCCGCGGCGTCGGGGGGGACCCCGGGAAGGCCCGCCGTGGAGGAGAGCAAGAGCAGACCGGCCGCGCCGGCGGCCAACGCCTGCACCACCACCGTGGGCAGCGTACGCGCCACATCGAGGGCCAGCCGCGCGCGCTCGTCAGCGCGGGTGACCCCGTCGAAGCGCGCGGCCTCGGCGGCCTCCGCCCCGAACGCCTGCAGTGTCTCGAGGGCCCGCAGCTGTTCGGTCGCCACCGCCGACCACGCGGCGCGCGCGGCGCGCTGACCCGAGGCGCGTCGGCGCACGAGCCCCCCGAGGAGAGCCCCGAGACCGAGGATCGGTCCGACGACCAACAGAGCGGGGATCGCGAGGGCAGGCGCGAGCCACACGGTGACCACGCCGAGCCCGGTGAGCACGAGGGGGTTCCGGATCGCCGTGACCAGGGCGCTCACACCGTACTGGACGTGATCGATTTCGTCGCCCAGACGCGACAGTCGATCTCCGAGCGCTCCGGCCGGTCGCCCGTGAAGCCAGGCCGCGTGCACCTTTCGACGGAGCTCGGCGGCGAGTCGCCACGCGACCCCCTTGGTGAGAGCGGTTCGGGCGACCCGTGCGACCCCGTGGACCACCACGAGCCCGATGAGCACCCCCGTGGAGGCCCCCACGGGGCGTCCCGCGCCGATCGCGGTGACCAGGTGGTGCACGAGCGCCACCACCGCGGCCGGGATCGACGCCGTGGCGAGCAAGAGGACCGACGCGAGGGCCAAGGGACCGGCGTGAGGCACGAGCAAGCCGATGAAGCGGCGGAGCGTCACGGGGTGACCTGCCAGAGATCCCAGGGCCCGACGCGCCGTCCGTGTTCGTCGATCTCCGCGAGCTCCTGGACCTCGACCACCCGTCGAAAGTGCCGACCCGCACAGTGGGGAAGCCCGGAGCGGGCGGGCCGCACGAACCACCCGGGCTCGACGACGAAATCCTGGTCCCGAATCAGATCGTAGTGAGAGCGACGGCCGCAGCCGGGAAGCACCGTGGCGACGATGCCGGTGTGGAGCTGGATCGACGCCGCCTCCTGGTATCGCTCGGTGTAGACGGGATCGTGGCCATCGGCTCCGGTGGCGGCCCCCTCGTCGAGCGCCCAGGCGGCCACCCGCCGGGCCACGACCTCTCCCTCGACGAAGCGCAGCGCAGGGTCACGCTCGAGACGCAGCAGCGGGCGGTGGGCGTGCACCACGATCAGCCCCGATGCGGCCACCCCCGTGAGTGCCCCCAGCCACGCGAGTCGATGGCGCCAGCCCCGCGAGGCCGCGACGCCCACGCCGAGCCCCAGCCAGGCCGGCGCGGGCCAGTGCGCCTCGGGGGGACCGAGCGCCGCCGCGCCGGCGAAGCCGACGAGGACAGGCACCGAGGTCACCCAAGCGAGGCGGGACACCCGGTCGCGGGGCCACTGCACCGCGAAGGCCAAGCCCGCCGCGAACGCAAAGGGGGTGGCGAACATCGCCTGCTCCACGACCTGCCGCAGCACGCCGGCCGCACCGGGTGGCTCGGGGTGCGCGAGATTCTCCGTCATCTGGAAGGTCAGCGTCACGCCTTCGTGAGCGAGGAGCCACCCCACGAAGGGGGCGAGCAGCAACAGGTTCAGCCCGACGGCCCAGGCGAGCCAGCGGGAGCGGCGCTCGTCCGGTGGCAGGGCGATCACGACGAGGGGCAGCAGGACCCAGGCGGTCGGCTTCGCGAGGCCGGCGAGCCCGGCTCCGAGTCCGGTGACGAGGAACCCTCGTCCCCCGGCCAGCGCTCCGGCGAGCGCGAGCGCCCACCCACCGAGGAGGAGCGCGTCGGGAACCGCGAGGTTGGTGAACAGGAACAGGGGGGGCAGTCCAGCCATCCACACGAAGGCCAGCGGACGGTCGACCGTGCGGGCGACCAGGGCAGCGATGCCCGCGAGGGCGATGATCACGGGTCCCCACCGCAGCCCCAGCGCCCCGGGCGCGGGACCGGCCGTCGCGGCGAGCACCCAGGCGATCAGCGGCGGCTGGTCGTAGTAGCCGAGCGCTGGCTCCTGCGCCCACACCCAGTGGTACGCCTCGTCGGAGAGCACCCCCAGCGACGCTGCGACCCCGAGCTTGGCCAGCAGCACGAAGGCCCAGGCCCCGACCCACCGCGTCGTCATGACGAAGGAGCTTCGCCCGGACGCTGGCCCTCGTCAACGCCGACGGGTCGTCCCACGGCGAGAGTGCGCGGGATACCAGGGGCGGTCATGTCTGATGCCTCCCCGACCGCCACCGCCCGCCGGGCTGCCCAGCTCGCCACCCAGCCGTCCGAGCCCGTCGTGGGCGCCGTGTACAGGGTCTGGGGTGACGTCACCTCGCCCTACACGACCAAGCTGTGGGGGGTGCTGCACTATCGCCGCATTCCCTATCGCCAGCTCCGGGTGACCGCCGAGGTGTACTTCGACGTCATCGCGAAGCTGGTGGGCATGCCGATCCTGCCCGTGATGCTCTCGCCCGAGGGTCGGGTGCTCCAGGACTCCACCCCCATCGTGGCGTGGCTCGAGGAGGCACACCGCGAGCCGGAGCACCCCTCGGTCGTCCCGGCGGACGGCGCGCTCGCCTTCGTCGACGCGCTGCTCGAGGACGTGGCGGACGAGTACCTCTCGCGGCTGTCGATGAACACCCGCTGGCGTGACGAGGCCGCGATCGCCACGCTCTCGCGCCGCATCGGCCGCCAGCTCACCTGGGGCGTCGACGCCGATCTCGATGCGGTCGCGTCCATGATCGCGTCGCGGCAGACAGGCTTCGACCTCCACCTCGGGCTGACCCCCGCGACCCGTGCGAGCGCCGACGCCCAGGTTCGCGAGGTGCTCGAGATCCTCCAGGCCCACCTGCCCCGCCACGGCTACCTCCTCGGCGGCCGCCCCTCTCGCGCCGACTTCGCCTTCTACGGGCAGATCCGAGCCCACTGGTGGGGCGACCCCGCGAGCGCCCCGGTGGTGGAGCAGCACGGCCCCGAGGTCATTCGCTGGATGCAGGATCTCGACGAGCTCGGCGACCCGCGCGGGCAGCGCGACGAGCAGGTCCGGGCCCGGATGGGCGACCACGCTTCGCTCGACGACCTGTGGCCCACCCTCGCCCCGTTGCTCGCCTTCGCCGCGCGGACCTGGCTGCCGATGGGTCGCGAGAGCGGGCGTCCCTCGGTGGAGCGTCAGAAGCGCTATCGGGCCACGGTGGACGGCGAGGAGATCGAGGTGTCGACCCACCACTATCGAGCGTGGGCGTTCGAGCAGGTCCAGCGCGACTGGGTGCGGCTGCCCGACACCACCCAGGCCACGCTGGAGCCGCGACTGAAGGAAGTCGGGCTGCTGCCCGGACTCGTCGACGGCGGCATCCACCACAATGGGCTCTACGACGGGCTCACACCGCCAGTCGTCGTCGACGGGATCGGGGACGCGCGGGTCCGTCACCGGCGTCAGCGCTCCTGAAGCGCGGCTTCGACCTCGTCCGCCACACGCTCGACGGCCCCTTCGCCGCCAAACCTCGCGAGGACCTCGTCGGGAACCTGCACGGTGCCGCGAACGCGCTCGACGTCGGCCGCAATCGCTTCGGGATCGAGACGCTGGACGTGCTCGGGAACCATGGGTTCGTCGGCGAGGAGATTCGGGAGCGCGAGGTGAGGCACCTGGACCGAGCGACGCAGCACGGCGTGGGTGAGCGGGTGCACCTGGTAGACGACCACCATCGGCACGCCGAGGGCGGCGAGCTCCACGGTCGCGGTTCCGCTCGCGACGACCGCAGCGTCAGCCGCTACGACGTCCGCCATCCGCTCGACGATCACGGCATCGAGCCCCCCGAGCGCCGCTCGCGACACGGTGGGCGCTCGCGGCACCACGAAGCCCGCCGCGGGGTGCCTCGCACGCAGCCGCCGTGCGACCTCGCGGAGCACGGGCCAGTGACGCGCGATCTCCTGCGGACGAGACCCCGGGACGAGCGCGAACGTCGGCGAACCCGGCCGCAGGCGCTCTCCCGGACGGATCGTCGCCGCGGGATGGCCCACGAACACCGCGGGGACGTGCTCCGAGAAGAAAGGAGGCTCGAACGGCAACAGGCACAGCACCTTGTCGAAGGACCGCGCGACCCGACGCGCCCGCCCGGGCCGCCAGGCCCAGACCTGGGGCGCTACCCAGTGGATCACGTGGTGTCCGGCGCGTCGGGCCGCCGCCCCGAGACGCAGGGCGAGGTCCGGGCTGTCGATCGTCAGGACCACGCCCGGGGGCCGGTGCGCGAGTCGGCGATTCAGCCGACGGAGGAGAGCCGCGACTCGGGGGAGCGACCGCGCGGCCTCCCAGAGACCCAGGACGGTCGCGTCCTCGCCGCGCTCCAGGGCCTCCACCCCCGCTTCCCGCATGCGCGGCCCAGCGAGTCCTCGCACGACGAGCGGATGACCCCGCCGCTTCAGCTCCTCGAGGAGCTCGGCCGCGAGCCGGTCTCCGCTCGCCTCCGCGGCGGCCACGAACAGCTCAGTCGTCGACGCGGCGAGCCTCGATGATCAAGCGCTCGTCACACTGGACGGCGGCAACGTCGTCGAGCAGGGCGAGGCACTCTTCCTCCGAGCTCACCACGGCCGGCTCGGGGGTAGAGAGCACGATGTCGATGGTCACCGCGCCTTCGGGCGTCTGAGTGGCGTCGATGGCGTTGAAGTAGGCGCTGCAGAGGCTCGCGGCGACGAACTCGGCCTCGCCGAAGCTCCCCGAGACCCGATCGACCTCGATCACCTCGAGCAACGCGTTGGCCTGTGGCTGCTGGAAGCACCGCCCTGGCTCCTCGCACCAGAAGACCGAGAGCGAATCCAGCTCGAAGACCGGGTCGGCGAAGTAGCCGGTGGCCACGTAGGACTGGGGAGGCGCCGCCTCGGTGGTGGGGATGCCGCAGCCGGGGTCGCGCACGAGCCGGTCGACCTCGAACACACGATTCCAGGCTTCCGTCACGGGGTCGGCTTCGGTGCATCCCGTGGCGACGGCGGCGACCAAGAACCAGCGTGTCATGAGTCCAGGACCTCCCGGATGGCCTCTGCCAACTGTACCGCGCGGAGGCCCGCGTGGCTGGGCGTCGCCAGAGCCGACCGGAAGGCCGCCCACTGGGCGCCGAGCGCGTCGCGCGCCGCCGACGGGGGAGCGGCCGCTCGGGGTGGGAGCTGGTGGCAGGTGCCGTGCACGAGGTCGAGGCGCGTGTACCGGCCCGGCTCGTAGCACTGAAGGATCCGCTCGCGGCTCGTGGCCACGCGACTCGCCACCAACGACGCGGTACGCCCCCCGTCCGACCGAAGCTGCACGGCCGCCGTGTCCACCTGCCCGGCCCCCGCGATCCCCTTGGCGTCCACGACCTGCCAGTGCTCGTCGCCGCCCCAGTGCAGGAGCAGGTCGAGGTCGTGGATCATCAGATCGAGGACCACGTCGACGTCGCCGCCGCGTCCGGTGGGAGGCGCGACCCGTCGGCCCACCACGACCTGGGGCGACAGCGGACCCGCCTCCACGAGTGCCGGATTGAATCGCTCGACGTGGCCCA
Source organism: uncultured Enterobacteriaceae bacterium (assembly GCA_964655065.1). Taxonomy (GTDB): domain Bacteria; phylum Myxococcota_A; class UBA796; order UBA796; genus DRPG01. Next base: position 15,649 of record CAZZLC010000025.1, read on the forward strand.
CGAAGCATCGCTCGTGGGCAAGGTCGCGCGCCGCCGCCACGGTGGGCGCGAGTGGCTTCTCGACGAGACAGTGAACCCCCCTGGCGAGCAAGGGCGCCGCGACCTCGGCGTGGGTGCGGGTGGGGGTGGCCACGATGGCGACGTCGACGGTCGCGGGCACCTCGGAGGCGGCGCGGGCACCGTACTCCCGAGCCAGGGCCTCGGCCCTGTCGTGCACGATGTCGACGGTGACCGCGAGTCGCGCACCGGGGTCGCGAGCGACCGTGGCCGCGTGCCGGCGCCCCATGACCCCACACCCGACGAGAGCGACGTGAACGGTCAAGGACGGCTCCGTGGGCGGCAGAGGCCCCGCCCGGGGACCCTCACGAAGGCGAGGAGCTCGTCGACGAAGGGCTCGTGCCACCCGGCGAGGTCGGCCAGTCGCTGCTCGCGGGTGCCCGGACCGTCGAAGAGGAAGCGGTATGCTCGCTTGATCGACGACTGGTCGTCGTCGGCCACCCCGGCGCGAGAAAGCCCCACCCGGTTGAGTCCGACGAAGCACGCTCGGTCACCCTGCACCAGCGCGAAGGGGGGCACGTCCTGCGTGCACACCGCGGCCCCGGCCACCATCGCGAGCCGGCCGATCCGCACGCGCTGGTGGACGGCGGCCAGGCCACCGACGAACGCGCGGTCCCCGACGCTCACGTGCCCTCCCAGCGCAACCCCGTTCGCGAGCACCACGTGGTCTCCCAGCACGACATCGTGACCGACGTGACTTCCGACCATGAACAGGTTGTTGCTCCCGATCCGGGTCTCGCCCGACGCCGCCGAGGACCCGCGGTGCGCCGTGGTGTGCGCCCGAAACACGTTGTCGGGCCCGATCGTGAGGAGGGTGGAGGCCAGCGCGTCGTGGCGCTGATCCTGGGGAGGTCCTCCGAGGACCGCGTGGGGACCGATCTGGGTCCGGGCTCCCACGGTCATGGGTCCCTCGAGGACCGCGTGGGCACCCACGGACACGCCAGCCGCGAGCTGCACCCCGGCCCCGATCACCGCGAACGGGCCCACGGTCACCTCGTCGAGCTCGGCATCGGGGTGGACGACCGCGGTTGGGTGGATCGTCCGCGACGCGCTCACTCGATCTTCGCGATGAATTCGCCGTCGGCGACCTTCTCGCCCTCGGCAGTGGTCGCGCTGCCCGCGAAGAACCACAACCCGCGACGCTTGCCCGTCACCTCGGCCGTGAGGTGGAGCACGTCACCAGGTCGGACCATGCGGCGGAAGCGCATCTTGTCGACCCCGACCAGGTAGACGTGGCCGCGTTCACCGGGCTCGAGCCCCGCCATGTGTGCGATGCCCGCCACCTGGGCGATCGCCTCCGTGATGAGGACCCCCGGCATGATGGGCTCGCCCGGGAAGTGACCGGGAACCCAGAACTCGTCGTCGCGCACCGACTTCTCCCCGACGGCCCGGACCCCGGGCTCCACCTCGATCACGCGGTCCACGAGCAGGAACGGTTCGCGATGCGGCAGTAGCGCCTCGACTTCGGTGCGGTCCATGGGGTCTCCAGGCAGCGGGCCGTCCCCGAGGCGCCGCAAGAGCGCGGGCAGCCGCCGGAGCGCCGCCACCTCGCGTAACCAGCTGGTGTGCGGTCGGGCAGGGCTTCCACCCACGGTGTGACCGGGCGGCACGTCGCGGTTCGCGGAGGCCAGACCGAGCAGGACCGCCTCCTTTCCGACACTCACCCCGTCGGTCACCGCGGCACGGCCGGCGAGCATCGCTCCGTCTCCGACCCGGGCGGAACCGGCCAGGCCCGCGTAGGCCGCGAGCAGCACCCCCTCCCCCACGGTGACGCCGTGCGCGATCTGCACGAGGTTGTCGGTCTTGGTGTGGGCGCCGACGGTGGTGACCCCCAGTGCCCCCCGGTCGACGCAGGTGTTGGCGCCCAGCTCGACGTCGTCGCCAACCGCGACCCCTCCGAGCTGGGGAAACGCCACCAGCCCCTCGGGCCCGCGCACCCAGCCGAAGCCGGTTCCGCCGACCACGGCCCCCGGCCCGACGACCACGCGGTCACCCAGCACCGAGCCCTCGAGCACCACCGCCGAAGGCTCGACCGTCACGCCTCGGCCGACGACCACGCCTCGTCCGACGTAGGCGTGTGGTCGCACCCAGCTCCCGGGACCGACCACCGCCCCTGCCTCGATCACCGCGAAGGCATCGATGGTGGCATCGTCGACAGTGGCGGTGGGATCGACGTGGGCCCGCGGGTGCACCCCTGGCGCGGGCCGGAACCTCGGGACGAGCCACCTCGCCGCCCGAGCGAACGCGAGGCGGGGATGGTCGTGGATCAGCCACACCGGTCCCGTGAGCCCGACAGGCGTCGACTCGACGATCACGGCAGAGGCTCGAGTGGTCGCGAGGTCCCGGCGATGGCGGCCCTCCGCAAACGCCAGGGACCCGGTACCGGCCGTCGACAACGAGGCAACCGTGTCGATCGGCACGTCGCGGGGGCCTTCGCAGCGAGCCTCCAGCGCATCGGCGAGCGAACCCGTGGTCCGCGGGGTCACTTCCCGGGGTGCGCCTTGTTGTAGCGACCCACCAGCGCGGCCGACACGTCGGCCACGTCGGGGCCGGCGAACACGACGGCTGCCCTGTCGAGGAGGATCGAGCAGCTGTTCGCCTTGGCCGTCTCGCCGGCGATGGAGCGCATCTTGGCGTCCAGATCGCCGAGCATGCCCGAGTAGGTCGCCTGGAACTCCTCCTGGAAGCGCATGTACGTCTGCTCGAACTCGGCCTGCTTGACGTACAGCGCCTGTTCCTCCTTCTGCAGGGCATCCGGGGACAGGATGGAGCGACGGGACTGCAGATCGGCCGCGGACTTCTGCAGGTCACCCTGCATCCGCTCGAGCTCGCCGCGCTTCGACGCGTACATGCTGTCGAGACGCTTCTGAGCGGACTTGCCCTCGTTGGTCTCGGTCACCGCTTTCTGAAAGTCGACCACGCAGATCTTGTTCGCCATGGCCGGGGTGCCGACCAGCAAAAGTGCAGCGCAGACCATCATTCGACGCATGTTCTCTCCGGAGGTGCCGGCCTCGTAGCCGGCCGAGGGGCCCCGAGCCAGAACCGCTCGGGACCTACCGTCATTCCAGGGTTCGGTCAGAAGAAGGAGCCAATGCCGAAATCGAACACCTGCCGGCGCTCGTCGGCACGAGGCTTCAGGGGGATGCCAATCTCGAAGCGGAGCGGCCCGATGGGGCTGCGCCAGCGAATGCCTGCACCGACCGCCGTCCGGAGCCGGAACGGCGACAGGCGCTCGTCTCCGAACGGAGAGACGAACGCGTTGCCCGCATCGAAGAACACGACGCCCGCGATGCCCGCCGAGGGCACCAGCATCGTCTCGATCTCGATGTTGTTCACCCAGGTCTGGGTCCCGCCCACGATGAGCTTCTCGATGGCCCGGATGGGATCGTCGTTGACGTTGGGCAGCGCCGCCACGGCGCCGCCAGCCTGTTGCTGTCGAATGCCCGGAACCTGGATGGACGGACCGAGGCTGAACCACTGGAACCCGCGGAGGCTCTGGATACCGCCCGCGCGGTATCGGTGGATGAACGGCACGATGCGACCGTCGGTCGAGCGGATGTCGCCGAACGACGAGTTGACGCGAAACACCACCCGGTCGTTGTTGTTCGGCAGCAAGGGCCGGTAGAGTCGGAAGTTGAGCTGGGTCTCGACGAAGTTGAAGTCGCCGCCGAGCACCGACAAGAGCTTGTCGGGCGCGACCTTGAACCCGCCCGCGAGCGAGGTGCTCGCCTGCAGACGGAACCCCTGGGTGGGGAAGATGCGGTCGTTGCGCTTGTCGACGATGAAGTTGACGCCGACGCTGCTGGTGAGCCCGTTGCGATACAGATCTCCGCCGAGGAGGCGCGCCCGATACTCGTCGATGCTCGACAGGCCCACGTCCTCGGCCGTGTATTGGAGCGAGAGCTGGATGTCGTCGCGCGGGTCGAGGTACCGTCCCACGGTGACGGTGCCCCCACGCTGGAACTGGTTCTCGTTGGCGACGATGGCCAGGAACTCCTGCTCCTGCCAGTAGGCATTGACCGACAGGGTCCAGCGCGAGTCGAGGAAGTAGGGGTCGACGAACGCCACGTTGAGCTGGCGCCGGAGTCGCGACCAGTTGATGGCGGCGTTCATGCCAAAGCCGAGGCCGAGCCAGTTGTTCTTCTGGAACGAGCCGTTGACGACGAGGCTCTCGAGGTTCGAGTAGCCGAGGCCCAGGCTGACCGTGCCGGTGGGCCGCTCGGTGACCTTGGCCGTCAGGTCGAGCACGTCCGGGCCGTCGCCCTTCTTGGGGGCGAGGTCGACGTCCTCGAAGAAGCCCAGCCGCAACAGCCGGGCCTTGCTGGCCTGGATGAGCGAGCCCCGGTAGACGTCGCCCTCGTTGATCTGGATCTCGCGGCGAACCACCTTGTCGAAGGTGGGGTCGTTGCCCACGACCTCGATGCGGCCGACCCGGACCTTGTCGCCGCGCTCCACGCGGAAGGTGATGTCGGCCGTTCGACTGTCACGGTCCTGGCGAACGTCGGGGATGATGTTGACGAATGCGTAGCCCTGGTCGCTCCAGAGCGTCTCGATGTTGGAGAGCACGCGGAACATCGTGGTGCCGACGAACTTCTCCCCCGTCTGCAGCCGGGCCCCTCGGGTCTCGAAGCGCACCAGGCGCTCACGCTTGCCCTCGGCCGCCCGCCACAGGTCCTCCTGGATGTCGGTCACCTGGCGGCCCGCCACCACCTGCAGGGCGTTCTCGCGGGTGAGTCCCTCCTCGGGGACGAAGTCACCCGCGACGTCGACCTTGCCGATGGTGTAGGGCTCACCCTCCTCGATGGCGAACGAGATGAAGATGTACCGCTTGTCCGGCGACAGGTAGACCTTGGGCGGGTCGACCTGGGCGTCGAGGAAGCCCTCCTCGAGGTAGACCTGTCGGATGATCTCGCGGTCCTGCTCGAGCAGCTCCCGGCGGAAGGTCCCGCCCGAGCCGAGGAAGGACAGCGGCCCTGCACGCTTGGTTCGGAGGAACCGGCGGATCTTGCGATCGGCGACCCGCTCGTTGCCCACCAGATCGATGCGCTGGACCACCACCTTGCGATTCTCGACGATCTCGAAGACGACGTCGACCTGATCGCGCCCTACCGGCACGTACTCGGCTCGGACCTCGGCGAGGTAGAAGCCCTTCTCGACGTACAGATCGCGGATGCGGGTCACGTTCTCCTTGATCCGGGCCTCGTTGAGGACGGTGAACGAGCGCACGTCGAGCTGCTCGCGAATGTCGTCCTCGTCGATCTTCTTGTTGCCGTCGAGTCGGACCTCGCGGACGGCCGGCTTCTCGACGACCTGGAACACCACCTTGACGCCGCCCTCGGCCTCCTCGAGCTCGACGATCACGTCCTCGAAGTAGCCAGTGCCGTGCACCGAGCGAAGATCGCGACGGACCTTGCTCGGCGTCACGGCCTCGCCTCGCCGCAGGCCGATCGCGGCGAGCACCACCGCCTCCTCGATGCGACGGGTCCCTTCGACCTCGATGGCCACGACCCGCCCTTCGGCAGGCTCCGGAACCTCGGCTCGCCCAGGTGGGGCAACGAAGAGCGCGAGCGCGACCAGGACCACCGTGGCCATGTTGATCAGTCGACGTTGCACCTGGCTCGCAATCTCCTCGCATCCGTCCCGGCTCGACCCACCGTCGGGGCCCCATAGCCGCACGACGCTGGCCTCACCATTCTTCGAACAACCCGTGATGCAGCGCGAGTCGCCGGGGAAACCTCTCGGCGAGGTCACGGGAGTGGGTCACCACGACGAGTGTGCTCCTGAGCTGCTTCTGCAGGTCGAGCAGCAACTCGAAGACCCCCGACGCGGTGTCGGGATCCAGATTCCCGGTCGGCTCGTCCGCCAGCACGAGATCCGGCCCCATGACCAACGCGCGCGCGAGCGCCACACGCTGCTGTTCTCCGCCCGACAGCTCCCCGGGGCGGTGACGGGTCCGACTCGCCAGCCCGACCGCGTCGAGCAGCGCCATGGCGCGAACCTCGGCCACCTTTGGCGACGCACCCGAGAGCCGCACCGGCATCATGACGTTGCCGAGCGCATCGTGTTCGGGAAGCAGGTGATGCGCCTGGAACACGAAGCCGATGTGCCGGTTGCGCAAGTTGGCCCGCTCGTCGTCGCTCATGAGGGCGGTGTCACGACCGTCGAAGGCGATCCGCCCCCCCGAGGGGCGGTCGAGCAGCCCGAGCTGGTAGAGGAACGTCGACTTGCCCGAGCCCGACGGCCCCACGATCGCCACCTGCTCACCGCCATCCAGCGTCATGTCGACGCCGCGGAGGATGTCGAGGCGTGCCCCGCCCTTGTGGTGGATCCGCCGCAGTCCCTGGATCTCGACGCGCATCACTCGTACCGCAGCGCTTCGACCGTATCGAGCGAGGACGCCCGCCAGGCCGGGTAGATGGTGCAGAGGAAGCAGGTGACGAACGCGCCGACCGCGATCACGACCACCGTGGTGGAGTCGACGACCACCGGCAGAGTGTCGAGGTAGTAGACGTCGGTCTCGAGCGGGTACTCGTAGCCGTCCAGGAACGCGCAGCCGAGCAACCCACCGACCGTGCCGAGCACGGTGCCCACGAGCCCGATGGCCGCTCCCTCCATGACGAAGATGCGCATGATCGACGTCCGGGTGGCGCCCATCGCCTTCAGAATCGCGATCTCCTTGCCCTTCGTGATCACCACCATGAGCAGCACGGTGATGATCTGCATCGCCGCGACGACCACGATCATGTTCAGGATGGCGCCCATCGCCCACTTCTCGACCGCGAGCGCCTCGAACAGCTTCGCGTTGAGGCTCTTCCAGTGCTTGGCGTAGTGCGATGCGGAGAGCACCTCGTCGATGCCCGCCGCCACGGACTCGGCAGCGTCGATGTCTTCGACCCGGACCTCGATGCCCGTCACCGCGTCCCCCAGCGACAGGAAGTCCTGGAGCACCTGGTTCGGAACGTAGGTCCAGGTGGTGTCGTACTCGTACATGCCCGAGTCGAAGACCCCCGCCACGCGTACGCTCTTGACGCTGGGCGTCGGCATGCCCAGCGGTCCGGCTCCGCCACCGAGGGGATTGATGATTTGGATCCGGTCGCCCACATCGACCATGAGATGTGCGCGCAGCTCTTTTCCGATCACCATGCCCGGCAAGAGCGGGTCGTCGGCACGGGGGGGCATGGGTTCACCCGACAGCCCGATGGGTGGAAAGTCCTCGCCGAGCGACGCGAGGAGAGCGCGCTTCGCCTGGACGTCCTCGTCCTCGAAGTCGAGAATGCCGTCGTGCGCTGCGGTGTAGCCCGACGCGAGGTCCTCCATGAGGTGCGTGACGTCGGCCGTGCGGTCGAGATCGATGCCCTTGATGATCACGCCCTTGTTGCGCTGATTGCTGCGGACCATCATCTCGGAGTACACGAACGGCGCGGCGGCCTCGACGCCATCGACCCCGACGACGTCGGACACGATGCGGTCCGCGTCGCGGATCTGGCCCGTGACGTTGAACACCACGACGTGTGCGTTGGCGCCCAGGATCTTGTCGCGGAGGTCGTACTCGAACCCCGTCATCACCGCGATGACGCAGTTGAGGAGGGCAACCCCGGCCGCGACGCCCAGGACGGACAGTACCGTGACCACCGAGACGAAGGCCTCGCTCTTCTTCGAGCGCAGGTGGGAGAACGCGACCCACCACTCCGTGCCCAGGGTGCTGCCGCGCCCCTCGACGCTCGGCAGCTCGTTGAAGGCCACCCGGACCTTCGGATCAGCCATTGTCGGCGCCCTCGGGCCGCAGGGTGGGGAAGAGGATGACCTCCCGGATGGAGGTCTGGTTCGTGAGCATCATGACGATGCGATCGATGCCAATCCCCATGCCGGCTGCCGGGGGCATGCCGTAGCTCAAGGCGCGCACGTAGTCGTGGTCGATGTACATGGATTCGTCGTCTCCAGCTTCGCGAGCTCGCTCCTGTGCAGCGAAACGCTCGTGCTGATCGACCGGATCGTTGAGCTCGGAAAATGCATTGCCCAGTTCCCACCTGGCCGCGACGATCTCGAATCGGTCGACGCGGCTCGGATCCTGTGCGTTGCGTCGCGACAGGGGAGAGATCTCCGTCGGGAACCCGGTGACGAACGTGGGATTGACGAGGCGATCCTCGACGTGGGCGTCGTAGAGCCACTCCCACCACTTGCCCCAGGTCGTGGGCAAGCTCTCGCCATCCTCGACGCGGTGGTGCTCCCGCCACCACGCCTCGATGGCAGCCGGATCCTGCAGAACCCCGACGTCGAGACCCGTCGCTTCGGCGATGAGCTCGTCCATCGGCGCCCGCCGGAAGGGCGGGGTGAAGTCCAGCTCGAGATCCCCGAACGGGATCACGTAGGTGCCGCAGATCTCCTTCACCAAGCCCGAGAGCAGCTCCTCGGAGAGCGCCATCAGGTCCTCGTAGGTGGCCCAGGCCTGGTAGAACTCGAGCATCGTGAACTCGGGGTTGTGCTTGACGCTGATCCCCTCGTTCCGGAAGTTGCGGTTGATCTCGAAGACCCGCTCCATCCCGCCCACCAGCAGCCGCTTGAGGTAGAGCTCGGGCGCGATTCGCATGAACAGGTCGATGTCGAGCGCGTTGTGGTGCGTGGCGAACGGTCGGGCATTCGCCCCCCCGGGGATCGCCTGGAGCATGGGCGTCTCGACCTCGACAAAATCACGATCGTGGAAGAATTCACGAAAGTGCCGGACGATTCGCGACCGCTTGTGGAACGTGATCCGGGTCTGTTCGTTCATGAACAGGTCGACGTACCGCTGGCGGCTCCGCTTCTCGACGTCGGTCACCCCGTGCCAGCGGTCGGGAAACGGACGCAGGATCTTGGAGGCGAGCCGGGCTTCGAGCGCCTGGACCGAGAGCTCGCCGGTCTTGGTCCGCATCACGGGGCCCCGCACCCACAGCCAGTCGCCGATGTCGAGGGCCTTACAGCGGTCGAAGGTCTCCACGCCGACATCGTCGCGACGAACGTAGACCTGGAGGATGCCCTCGGGGGTCTCCCCCTCGACGGACACCCGGCCCTCGTGCGCACCCCGGTCCTGCACGCGCAGGAACATGGCCTTGCCCATGCGATTGCGGAAGATCACTCGACCGGCGAACGCGACGTCGGAGCCCTCGAGGGTCTCGCCCGCTTCGATTTCCTTGCCGAACTCGGCCTTCACCTGCGTGGAGGTGTGCGTGACGGTGAGACCATTGGGGTAAGGGTCGACCCCCTCCTCCCTCAGCTGCGCGAGCCGCTCCCGTGCGGCGGCGAGCGCTTCGTCGTCCATGGTTCGTCCCTGGCCGTTCGAAGACCGCGGCGGCGGCGTCGTGCCGCGCCCTGGGCTGCTCCTACCACCGGTCAAGGAGCGAGGCCAACTCCTCGTCGTCGATGAAGAGGTCGGCCACGCTGTCCTGATCGAGGAGCCACTTCGAGAGCGCCCGAGCCTTGGTCTCCGCGCTGCCGCGACCGGCCAGGATTCGCTTGGTTCCGTCGACGAGCGAGCTCAGGGCCGCACCTTCCTCGAGCTCGAGAGAATCGCCGGTCACGAGCAGGTCGAGGAACCCGCGCGCCTCGTCGTCGGCGCCGAGCGACTGGTCGTTCGGGTCGGCGGGCGGCGGAGGCGGCGGGGGGGCCGGCGACGGCTCGTCGAGGTCTTCGAGGTCGTCGTCGTCGTCCATGGACGCGAGCGCCGCGAGTAGCTTCTCGAGGCCCCGCGTGCCGGGCTCCTTGGCCTTGGCCGGGACGGCCGCCGCCTTCTTCACGGCTGGCGGGACGACGATCTCGTCGAGCGTAGTCTCGTCGTGCCAGTCGAGCTCGTCTTCGTCCATCTTCGCGGGGCGCGGTCCTCCCGCCTCCGGAGCTTCGGCCGGGACCTTCACGGTCAGCGAGAGCTGGAGCGAGGACACGTCGCCCGTCTCGGTGTCCTCGACCTCGGCGGCGAGCTCGAGGGCCTGCGCTCCGGCTTCGTCCACGAGCTTCACCGTGCAGCCGAGGAGCAGGCCCGGCTCTCCGGACTGGTCGATGACGGCCTTGAACATCAGGTCGAGCGGATCGAGCGTGACGCCCTCCCGGAGCTCCTTCGTGCCATCGGCCGGAAGGGGCATCTCGGTGAACGTCAGCGCGACGGTCTCGTGGGTCGCCTCGGCCATCAGCACGAAGCCCCGGTCCGGAAACCAGGAGAGTTCGACGTTATTCATGCGTCCGCCGCCTAACGTCACGCGTTGGCCCCGTCACGGGGTCGCCGCGGGAGGCTCGGCGCGGGCGGCGAGCCAAGCCTCCATGAAGGAGTTGATGTCGCCGTCGAGCACGCGCTGGACGTCGCCGGTGGTCACGTCGGTGCGGAGGTCCTTGACCTGCTGGTACGGCTGCAGCACGTACGAGCGGATCTGGCTGCCGAAGCCGATCGTCTTCTTGGCGGCGTTGACCTCGGCCTGCGCCTCGAGCCGCTTCTCGAGCTCGAGCTGGTAGAGCTTCGCGCGCAGCATCTTCATCGCCGTGTCACGGTTCTTGTGCTGGCTGCGCTCCGCGCGGCACAGCACCACGAGACCGGTGGGCACGTGCCTCAGGCGCACCGCGGAGTCCGTGGTGTTGACGTGCTGGCCACCGGCGCCCGAGGCCCGCATGGTCTCCATCTCGATGTCGGCCGGGTTGAGGTCGACCTCGATGGTGTCGTCGATCTCGGGGTACGCCGACACCGCGGCGAACGACGTCTGACGTCGAGCGTCCTTGTCGAACGGCGAGATGCGCACGAGCCGGTGGACGCCGGACTCCGCCTGGAGGTAGCCGAATGCGAACGGACCGCGGATGGCGATGGTCGCGGACCGAATGCCCGCCTGCTCCCCGGGTGACAGGTCCAGCAGCTCCACGTCGAATCCCTGGCGCTCGGCCCAGCGCTGGTACATTCGCCGCAGGATGTCCGCCCAGTCGGCGGCGTCGATGCCGCCCTCGCCGGCGTTGATCTCGACGATGGCGTCCATCGCGTCCTCCTCCTCGGAGAGGAGACGCTGGGTCTCGAGCTTCTCGAGCGCGGTGGAGAGCTTCTCGAGGGCGGACGCGGCCTCGGCGAGCGAGTCCTGGTCGTCCATCTCCTCGCCGAGCTCGATCAGGGTGGCGACGTCCTCGGCCTGCTGCTTCAACCCCCTCCACTCGTTGACCACCCGCTCGAGCTGCCCCTTCTCCTTCAGGACCCTCTGCGCGCGATCGTTGTCGTCCCAGAACCCGGGCATCGAGGACTGCCGTTCGAGGTCCTCGCAGATCTCGGCCTTGCGGCCAATGTCAAAGATGCCCCCAGAGCGCCTCGATGCGCTCCTCGAGCGGCCGGAGTGCGCTCTTCAGTTCGTCGACCATCGCAGCAACCTCACGAACGGGCGGGTCGTCCGCCCTACTCGCGAGCCCTAACCCTCGCTTGCACGCCCGACGAGGCTGGCACCGGGCTCTTCGCCGAGTCGGGCCAGCACGCGACGCTCCTCGGCCTCCATGACGGCGCGCTCTCCATCGGTCTCGTGGTCGTGGCCCAGCAGGTGGAGCACCCCGTGGACCAGCAGCACCTGCAGCTCGGTGCGCAGCGCGTGGCCCTGATCGGCCGCCTGGGACGTGGCGGTCTCGAGCGCCACCACCACGTCACCCAGGACCCGCGGAGCCCCCGGCACGATCTCCTGGGGAAACGACAGGACGTCGGTCGGTCCGGCCACGCCCCGCCACGCCGCGTTCAGCTCGGCCACGTGCGCATCCGAGGTCACCAGCACCGAGAGCTCGGCGTCCGAATGCTCCACGGCGTCCAGCACCGCGTCGGCGAGCGCGGCGAGCTCCGCCTCGTCGAGCTCGCAGGGCACCGCCAGGCGTGCGTCCGCGCTCATCCGTCCCCTCGCGGAAGGTAGTCGACGGACTCGTAGTCCTCGACGTCTTCGTCCTCTTCGTCGACCGCGGTGTCCGGAGGCTTGCTCGGCGTGAAGTCCAGCGTGATCGTGGCCTCCTTGTTGACCGGCGGAACCCCGTTGCCCCGGGCCGGCGACGGGGGGTCGGGCGGCGCCTGATCGGCGGAGATGTCGGCGGTCTCGGCGTACTCGATGCGCTGGTGGTAGATGCCGAGCAGCACTTGAACGAACGTCTCCGTGATCTTCTGGATCTCCTTGAGGTTCAGCGGGCACTCGCTGAACTGGCCGTCGGCGATGACCGAGTTCACGATGCGACCGATGAGGGCCCGGATGTTGCGCTCGTCGGGCCGGCGGAGGGTGCGGGTCGCCGCCTCGAGCTTGTCGGCGAGCATGATCACGCCCGCCTCGCGGGTCGTGGGCTTGGGACCCGGGTAGCGGAAGTCGCGGATGTCGACCTGATCAGGATTGTCGGCGTTCTCCCGCGCCTGGTTGTAGAAGAGCTGCAGCAGCCCCGTGCCGTGGTGCATGTAGATGTTGTCGAGGATGGGCTGAGGCAGATTGTGCTCGCGGGCGAGCCGCCCCCCGTCGGTCACGTGCTGGATGATGATGCGCGCGGAGACGTGGGGATCGAGCTTGGCGTGCGGGCTGACCGAGCTTCGCTGGTTCTCGATGAAGTACTGGGGCTTGAGCGACTTGCCGATGTCGTGGAAGTACGACGCCACCTTCGCGAGCAGGGCGTTGGCGCCAATCGCCTCGCACCCTGCCTCCGCGAGCGTCCCCACGACGACCGAGTGGTGGTAGGACCCCGGCGCCCGCAGCATGAGCTTCCGCAGCAAGGGGTGGTTGAGGCTCGCGAGCTCCATGAGTCGGTAGTCGGTGACGAACCCCATCGACTCGAGCAGGGGCAGCATCGCGAGCACCACGAAGCCGCCACCGAGACCCCCGAGGAAGGCAGCCCCCATCGACCACAACGCGAGATCGTCCCCCACCTGCTCGGCCACCGGCAGGGTGAACGACCGGAGCAGGTGGACGACGAGCACGGTTACCGCGTTGATCGCGCCAACCACTGCACCCGCCCTGATGATCGCGATGCGCTCCCGGGTGTGGACCACCGCCGACGCCGCCGCGACGCTCGAGATGAGGAAGAAGACCACGTACAAGGCGTCGAAATCGAACACGAGGCCCGCCATGACCGAGGCGGCCATGGCGAACACCACCGTCCAGGAAGCCCCGAGCAGCAGTCGCACCAGCATCACGGCACCGCCCACGGGCACCAGGTAGAACAGGGCGTCTGGGTCGGGGAGGAAGTCGAGCTGGTTCGCGAGCAGCGGGGCCGCCGCCTCGACGACCCGGGCCGCGAACGTCACCGCGACGAGCAGGCCGCCCGCGGCCGAGATGTCGCGAACCCGCGTGGAGAATCCCCGGAGGTGGGTCGCCGCGAACGCGAACAGGGCCGAGAGCAACAGGAGGACGAACGCGGCGGTGACGCCGAGCTCCTTCGGCAGGTTTCGGCCCTGTTTGTGGGCCTGCAGGGCGCGGTACTTGTCGATGTCCGACGCGGTGAGCACCTGGCCCTCGCGAAAGAGCGCCTCGCCCTCCTCGACGCGCTCGACCTCGAGCGGGATCTCGTCGGCCGCGGCTTTCGCCCGCTCGGCGGTCTCCACGGGATCGCGCCAGACGTTCGGGGTGACCAGCGCTCGCGCGACCGAAGCCGCGGCATCGGTCTGCGGCGTGGGCCCGAGCGCGATCTGGTTGCGAACCTCCTCGGGGATCAGCATGCGCTCGAGGTCACTGAACCTCTCGAGCGTGGTCTGCTGGTCGTCTCCGGGAACCCGCAACAGGATCGGCCGACGATCCGCGGGCAGCTGGTCCCGGGAGGCCACGATGTAGCGGTCCTGCATGGCCTGACGGAGCCACCGCTTCGCCATGTCCTCGGCCGGGAGCGCGAAGCTGTCGTCGATCAACGCGCGGACCGCGCCCTCACCGACCGCGACCCCCAGCGGACCGAGGAACGCCTCCATGATGTGGAGCGACTGCTCCTCGGTGAGGGGCGGCACCTCCTCGGCCTCGCCCTGGCGTGTCTCGAGCGCTTCCCGGCCGGCCGCGAAGGCCCGCTCGATGCGGCCGAGCCCATCGGTGAGCTTGCCCGGCTGGTAGACATAGACGGGCTCGGCGGTGGCTCGCGCCTCCTCTCGCGCCTCCTCCTGGGCGGCGAAGTCCGGGTAGGTGAACGCGAACGGCGCCCTCACGGTGCGAGGCGCGACGCTGCCCACTCGCAGGTCCCCCGAGCTGCCCCCGGGGACGTCGACGACGAGCAGGGCGGCGAGGATGCCTACTCCGAGCCAGAGAAAGAAGCGCTGCAGGTCACGCTGGTCGAGCGGGGTGTCGCGGAGCGACAGGTGCACGAGCCCGCGACTCACGAGCGCGAGCAGCCGGTCGACGAGTCTCACGAGGTCGACCCGCGCCGGGATCGTCCCCGTCGACCGCCGCCCACCGGGGCCTCGGGCTTCTCGTCTTGATCGGAGCGGTCGTAGGCGGCGACGATCTTGGAGACGAGCGAGTGACGCACGACGTCCTCACCGGTGAGCGTCGCGAAGCCCACCCCCTCGACCGACTTCAGCACGTCGAGCGCGTGGACGAGCCCCGAGTCCGACTTCCGCGGGAGGTCGATCTGGGTGGTGTCGCCCGTGATCGTCATGCGGGAGTCCTCGCCGAGCCGGGTGAGGAACATCTTCATCTGCTCCCGGGTGGTGTTCTGGGCCTCATCGAGCACCACGTGAGCCGAGTTGAGGGTCCGACCCCGCATGAACGCCAGGGGCGCCACCTCGATCACCCGCCGCTCCATCATCCGGGTCACCCGCTCGGCGGGGAGCATGTCCGCGAGGGCGTCGAAGAGAGGTCGGAGGTACGGGTCGACCTTCTCGGTGAGATCACCTGGAAGGAACCCGAGCTTCTCGCCAGCCTCCACCGCCGGACGAGTGAGGATCAGCCGACGCACCTTGCCCCGCTTGAGCGCGGCCACCGCGATGGCCATGGCCAGGTAGGTCTTGCCCGTGCCCGCCGGTCCCACCCCGAACACCACGTCGTGGCTCCGCAGCGCGTGCACGTACCGGCGCTGCCCCGCCGACCGGGGCGAGATCGGCCGCCCCTGGTTGTTGACCAGGATCGTGTCGCCGAAGTACGCCTCGAGGTCCGCGTCGGGCTCGTGGTTCAAGATGCGCGCCGCGTGCGTGACGTCGTTCGGGTGGAGCGTGTGACCACGCTGGACCAGCCGGTAGAGCTGCTCGAGCAGCCGGCGCGCCACGACGGCTCGGCCGTCGTCCTCGGACGTGCCGATGATCAAGGTGGTTCCTCGCTGCTCGACCTGCACCTCGATGACCTCGGTCACGAGCTTCAGGTGCGAGCCGAACTCGCCCACGAGCTCTCGAAGAGCCGCGTTGTCATCGAAGGTCAGCGAGGTCGTGGCCGGCCGCGCGTCGGACTCGGATTCGGTGGAATGGATGCTTCACCCCAGCGGAGCGTTCACACGAGCCCGCCGTCGACGTCATCGTGACGGCCGGCAGGGCTCGCGCCCCGTCACCACCTCCGCCATATCGACTCTTCGATAGTGGCTCAACTTCCAGCGAAGCCGGCCGCGCCCCCCGGTGAGGCCAGAGAGGCGGGCGGGGAGCGTTCGCAGCTCGCGGTAGGGGCTCTCGACCTCGAGGCAGGTCGTCTCGCCATCGTTGGCGAGGTCCTGGACCCGACCCCGGTGCGCGGCCAGGTCCGCCAACACGTCACCCGTCTTCTCGGTGGGCACCTCGAGCGAGACGGTGCACACGGGCTCTGCGAGCTCCGTCCCCGCAAGCTCGAGCCCCCGGCGGAGCGCGAGCGTACCCGCCTGCCGGAGGTGCTCGTCCGTCGAGCAGAGGATGTCGTACTCGCCGTGCTGCAGCGTGACCACGACCCCGACGACGGGATAGCCACGAGGCCCCTCCGCGAGTGCGTCCTCGAGCCCGTGACGCACCGCCGGGCGAAACCGACGAGGCAGCGCCTCCTCGTCGTCGCAGGCGTCGGTGAAGCACATCGCGACGTCGGGATCCCCCGGAGCCACCTGGAGGTGGACCTCGCCGAACGCGTCGACGAGCCCGTGCTCTCCCGTACGGCGCAGCGTACCCACGACGTCGTCCACGACCTTGGCGGGCCGCTCGCGGTACGGCACGGGCGGGAGGTAGGCGGGCACCGGTCCCGAGAGCCGGGCCTCGATGCGCTCGAATGCGAGCTGCAGGTGATCGCCGCAGGTGCCCGAAACCCGGACGCCCCGACCGTCGTGTTCGCTCGCGAGCGCCGGGTCGGTCCGCACCACCGCCTCGAGGGCCGCCGCGAAGCCCTCGGGTGCCTCGTCGTCGGGTACCCACCAGGCGGCGACCGGCGGGTCGGGCAGGGGAACACTGACCTCGACACGCTCGGCCAGCGTGTCACCCGGACGCAGGTCGACGTCCTCGAAGCAGGCGACCCACGCCCCCACTCCAGGATGCTGAACGACCGCGCGCCGCGGGCCGCGAAGCCGGTACCACTTGCCGATCTTCATCGCCTTGCCCGTTCGGAGATTCCGCAGGGGGCGACGCCCCGGGGATCCACCACAGACCCGGAGCAGGTGCAGCGGCTTGCCGTCCTTGTCCCACTGCGAGGCCACCACGGTGGCCACGAAGCCGTCCTCGGGATCGACGGGCCGGTCCCGGCCGTCGTGGTCACGAACCCGCGCGACCCGGTGTGGCGGATGGAACCTGGCGAGCACCCGGAGCAACGGCTCACCCCCCACGCGGAACGCGGCCGAGGTCAGCGCCACCGGCACGACGGTGCCCTCCGCGACGGCACGTTCGAGTCCCACCTCCACGATCGACCAGGGGAGCTCCAGATCCTCGAGGTACTGCTCGAGCAGCGCGTCGTCGGTGAGGGCTACGGCCTCCGACAGGGCCTCGCGAGCGGACCACACCTCGTCACGGAGCGCGGCGGGAATGGGTTCGGGCGACCAAGCACCGCTGCGACCAGGGTCGTAGCGGAGGGCCTGCTGCTCGACGAGGTCGATGAGGCCGATGAGGCGCCCCGCCTCGACCCACGGGAGGTGAACCGCGACGGCCCGACGGTCGAGCGCCTTGCCGACCTCGTCCACGAGGGCCCACGTCTCGTCGACGGAGAGTCCGCGGTCGATCTTGGTGAGGGCGACGACGCAGGGTCGATCGACCTCGATCTGCTCGAGCACGCGCTCGGTGCCCTGCTCGATCCCCTGGGTCGCGTCCACCACGACGAGTGCGGCATCGGCGGCGTGGAGCGCCCGGTCCTGTTCGTGCCGCAGGGCCGGCGTGCCTGGCGTGTCCACCCAGACGAGCGGAGTGTCGTCGTCGACGTCGATCCACGCCGTGGCGATGCCCCGAGACTGTTCGTGCGCCGTGGCCTCGGCGGTCCAATCGAGCAGCGTGCTCTTGGAACCCACCTCGCCCGGCTGGCGTACCACCCGCCCCGCGTGCAGGACGATCTCGCCGAGAGAGGTCTTTCCCGCGGAGCGATGCCCCACGACCGCCCAGGCTCGAGGTTCCCACAGACGTGCTGGCGAGCGGAGCTTCCGGCTGGCGTGAGTCAAACTCCGCATCGTCATCGGAACCTCCTGCAGTGCGTTCGACTAGCGTACCGGGGGTCGCGGACGCGCGTCAACGCAGCGGGACACATCGACGTTGCGACGTCGGCAGCCGCAGGGCCGGCACGGGTCTTGCTGGCCGACTCGGATTTCGGGCACTATCTTGCGGCCCGGCAGCCCGAGGACCCCCGCATGGACCAGGCAAATCTGGTGTTTTCTGGCCGGACCCACCCGGGTCGGGTGCACGAGCGCAACGAAGATGCGTTCACCATCCTCACTCCCGAGGACGGGGGGTCTCTGCTCGCGATCTGTGACGGAATGGGCGGCATGGGGCGCGGCGACGAGGCGAGCCGCCTCGCGGTGGAGGTGCTGCGGGACACGCTGTCCGACGTGCCCGTAGAGAGCGTCGCGAGCCACCTGACCGAGGCACTCGAGGCCGCCGACACCGTCCTCCGCAATCGACTGTTCGACGTACACCAACGTACCCAGCCCGGTGCCACCGCGGTGATCGTGTGGGTCTACAATGCCGCGGCCCACGTGGCCTGGGTGGGCGACAGTCGGGCGTACTGGATTCGAGGCGACACCATCCTCGGCCGCACCCGCGACCACAAGCTGGTCGAGGACCTGGTCGACGCGGGGCAGCTCTCCCCGGAGGAGGCCCGACAGTCCACCCTCGCCCACGTCGTGACCCGCGCGCTCGGCGGGCGGGCGGCCTCCGAGCCTGTCGTCCCCGCCGCGCAGCTCGACCGACCGTGGACCTTGAAGCAGGGCGACCGCATCCTGCTCTGCTCCGACGGCCTGTCGGATCTCGTCGAGGATCACGAGCTCCCCGACCTCCTCGACCCTGACGACGTCGAGGTGGTCACCCAGCGCCTGATCGATCTCGCCAACGAGCGCGGCGGTCACGACAACATCACGTGCATCGTGGCCCGCTGGCAGGGCCCCGACCACGACCCCGAGGCGGCGTCCACGCCCGTGATGGCCAGCGGACGCCTGCACGTCCCCGATCTGGACTCCACCGACCCCATGGCCCACATCGTGGACACGCCCACCACCGGAAGCGCGGCGAGGCGTCCCTGGCTTCCCCTCGCGGCCGCGAGGGGCGAGTGGCCGTCGGTGTGGTGGTGGCCGGCCGCAACCCTGTGGGGCCTTGCCGCGCTCGCGTTCGCCTCGGGCTGGCTGCGACTCTGATCAGCCGGTCGACAGCCACCAGAACAGGACCGCCAGCAGGCCGACGACCACGAGCCCCGCTCCGACGACGCCGAGGAGGCTCGCCATGGCGAGGCCGAGCACCACCCGCTTTCGCGGACGTCCCGGTCGTTCGCCGGGGGGCAGGGTGGACGGAGGGGGCCCGCGCCGTCGGATCGGCTGCTCGCGGGTATCCTCGAAGAACACCTCGGCGTGTTCCTCCTGGCTCTCGAACGGTGAGCCAGGCAGCGGCCGCAACCCGAACGAGGCGTCGAAGGCGCCCGCTCGGGGCCCGGCGGTCACCACCGCGACGCTGACGTTGTCGAAGCCTCCCCGTTCACAGGCGACGTCGACCAGCTTCTGGGCGGCTTCCTCGGGGGTGCAGCCGGCGACGAACTCGCCGATCTCGTGATCGTCGAGGAGGTCGTGAAGCCCGTCCGAGCACAGGACCAGCGCGTCCTCTGGCTCGAGGGCCAGCGGCTCGGGAACGACGTCGGGCTCGAGCGGTTCGCCGTCGGACATGCGGCTGTGCCCGAGGGCTCGGGTGAGCATGCCCGACTCGGGATGCTCACGGGCATCACGAGCATCGAGCTCGCCGCGGTCGACCAGCAGCTGCACCCGGGTGTGATCCAGGGTGCGCCAGATCGGGTTGCCCTTGCGGACGTGGTAGAGCCTGGAGTCGCCCACCAGCCCCACGAACACCTCGGGGCCCTGGACGAGGGCGGCAATGGCGGTGGTGCCCATGCCCCGCGTACCCGACCCCTTGCCCTCCTCGATGATCGCCCCATTGGCCTCGAGCAGGCCGTCGTAGAGCCGCTTTCGGGGATCGGCATCGGAACCCCCGACCGACTCGGCGAGAACCTCGACCGCGAGCCGGCTCGCCACCTCACCCGCCTCGTGCCCCCCCATGCCGTCTGCGACGACCACGAACAGACTGCCATCCTCGAGCCACGCGTGATGGACCGCGTCCTCGTTGTTCGAGCGGACGCGCCCCACGTCGGTGAACGTGGCGACAGCCAACTCGATGCCGTAGCTCTGCCGGAGCTCGGTCATGCAGAAGCTCCCCGGGAGCAGGAGGACATCAGTGGAATCCGGGCAGGTTGTCGAGGAAGTCGAGCGCGTTCTCGCGCTCACCGATCGCCTCGCCGGACTGGAGCTTCTGGCCGAGCAGGTAGGCGTCGTAGCCAAAGATGATGGCGGGCACCACCCCGAGCCCGCAGCACCACAACGAGACGATGGTGATCACCAAGGCGGTGACGCCCTTCTGCCCCTGACCGAGCAGGAAGTAGCCGGCCGAGCCGAAGAGGAGGACGTTCGCCAGCCCGAGCACGACGGGGTTCGCGTCTGGCTTGCGGATCATCTCACCCATGCAGCGGCTCCGGGGGACCGACTCCTGGCCGGGTCTTCGGGAGGGTACGGCGCTCTCCGGTGCCCGGCAAGGTCGCCGATCGCGGACGCGGCGTCAGATGGGGAACGTGAGCCGCAGGGGAAGGTAGGGCACGACCACCTCCTCGCTCACGTCGGGGACGTAGACCGGGATGGGGCCCGGGCTATCGAAGGAGTCCGGGGCGAACTCGAACACCACGTCGAGGACCGACGTGCCAGATGGGACATCGAAGATGGCGAATCGCCCCGTGTCGCCGGTGCGGTCCGCGGTGGGGCTGAACACGCCCTGCTTGGGGTCGAGGTAGCAAGCCAACAACTCGTCGTCGGCCGTGACGATCTGCGCCCGCCCTCCGGCAGCGATCGGGTTCTCGCCCCCCTGGTCCCCAGCCAGGTTCACGAAGACCATCTGGCCCAGGACCACGACCGACGCATCGGCCCCGGGGCAACCTACGTAGTCGTTCCGCCACTCGGCGAGGGTCTCTGGTGCGAGGCCGTAGAGCGTGCCGTCTTCGATGGAGACGTCGACGAAACCGGTCGACCCCACGAACGACGTCACCACCGTCTCGGGGCTCCGGACCACCGCTGCGATCTCGAGCCCGACCGGAAGCGTGACCTCGAAGAACCCGTCGGAGTCGGTCGAGACCACGGTGAGCCGCTCGTCGGGCTCGCGCTCCACGAACTCGACCTCGGCGCCGGCCAGTCCGGGGGCTTCGAGCCCGGGTCCGTCCCCCACGCGACCCACCAGGGTCACGACGTCATCGGTGCAGGCCAGGAACGTGAGGAGCGCGAGCAGAGACATGAACCATCCCGGAGGCCGACGTAGTCTATCTGCTCGTCGGCCGTACCGTCGAGAGGAAGCCCCGGCTCTCGAGGCGTCTGGAGAGCTGTGCCTCGATGGCGTCGGCGAGTAGGCCCTCCGGCAGCTCGGGAGCCGACTTCGCGACCGTCTCGAAGAGCGGAGTCCGGCGGAGCGCCTCGAGCGCCTCGAGGGCCGAGGCCGACACCGTCCGGCCCCCACCGCAGCGGCCGTGGAGCGCGCCGCCGGCCTCGATGGAGAAGGCGGCGGGGTCGTCGACGGTCTCCCCGCACTCCGCGCAGCGAACCAGACCCGGGGCGAGGCCCGCGAAGGTCAGGGCCTTGGCCTCGAGCGCCCATCGGCTCGCGGCGGAAGGCGGGGTGTGCTCCAGCAACGCGAGCCAGGTCTGGAGCAGCTTGAACAGCTTCAGCGCCTCCGAGCCCTCCGGAGCGAGCGCGCTGCACACCTCGCAGCCATAGAAGAGCCAGGGCAGACGCTCCCACGCCTGCCGGGCCTGGTCGGGACCCCGCACCCGCTCGGCTTCGGTCAGCACCGGCAGCTCGCCGCGTCCCTTGCGGACGGCCACCGCGAGCTCGGTGCCGAGATCGAGGAGCCCCGGAAATCGCTTCTTCGACGCTCGCGCCCGTCGGGCAAGGGCCCGCAACCGCCCGTCGTCGGGGGTCAACAGGCTCACGATGCGATCGGACTCCCCGAAGTCGAAGGCCCCGACCACGATGGCGGGACGCAGTGCACTCACAGCGGAAGCAGCGCCTGTGCGACGTTGAAGTAGATCACGATGCCGAGAAGGTCGACGAGCGTGGTGACGAAGGGGCCCGTCGCGACCGCCGGGTCGGCCCCGAAGCGCTGCAGCGCCACGGGGAGCAGCGCTCCGATGCCCCCTGCGGCGAGAATCGCCAGCAGGATGCTCACCCCGAGCGAAAGACCGATCATGGGCGAGCCCGGGAACCGCAAGACGCCATATCCGCCGAGCAGCAGGGCATAGAGCAGACCCAGGAGCATGCCGACCCGAATCTCCTGCCACAGGAACGTCCAGACCCCCGAGAGCTGAACCTCCCCGGTCGCGAGCCCACGAACCGCGAGGGTCGCGGACTGGATTCCCACGTTGCCGCCCATGCCCATGACGACGGGAATGAAGCCGGCGAGCACGGCCATCTTGGCGAGCGAGCTCTCGTAGAATCCGATGATCTCGGCCGCCAGCACCCCGCCCGCGATCGTGGCGAGGAGCCAGACCGCCCGCATCCCCCCCTGACGGAGCACCGACTGGTGGGGCTGAGGGTTCTGGATTCCGGCCATGAGCATCATGTCCTCCTCGGCCTCCTGGCGGATGACGTCGACCACGTCGTCGACGGTCACGAGGCCGAGGATGCGGCGCGACTTGTCGACCACCGGCACGGCCAGGAAGTCGTAGCGAGCCACGATGCGTGCGACCTCCTCCTGGTCCTGGCCGGGACCGACCGTGATGGGGTCGGTGACCATGAAGTCGGCGATGGGAGTACGGGGCGGATGCGTGAGGAGCGAGCGGAGGCTGGTGACCCCGAGCAGGTGGTCGGTCGCGTCGACCACGTAGACGTATTGCACGGTCTCGAGGTTCTCGTGCTGGGCCTGCACGGCGGCGATGGCCTCGGCGACCGTGGTGTCGTGACGCACCGCGAACACGCTGGTGCTCATGATGCCGCCGGCGGTCTCCGGGGGGAACGCGAGGAGTCGCCGGACCTCGTCACCCGCCTCGTCCTGCGGAAGCTCCGAGAGCACGCGCAGCCGCAGGTCCTCGTCGAGGGCGGTCACCGTGTCGGTGGCGTCGTCGGGCTCCATGTTGGTGAGCAGCTCGACGACGGCGTCCTCCGAGAGGTCCTTGGTGACCTCGCGAGTGCTGACGTCCGACAGGTGAGCGAGGACCTCGGCTGCGTAGGCGGGGTCCTCGATGTGGCGGTGGAGCCGCCGCTGCTCGGCGAAGGTGAGGTGCTCCATGGCCGCGGCGACGTCTGCCGCGGGAAAGTTTCGAATCAACTTGCGGACGGCCGGCCCCGCGTCGCGACGGACCAGACGACGCAGGAGCGCTTCGGTGCGCTGGTTCAGTTCGGTCGTCATCGCCGCTCCTCTGCATCATCGACGAACACGAGCCGCCTCGGCTCGTCCTGGCGACCGAGCGGGGTGACCCGCCGGCCGTTCCAATCGATCCGCAGCGCCTCGGGCGCCGCGCCCTCCACGACGAACCGGTGTGCGCCCTCCCAGGCGAGCTCCTCGCGGGGCTCCACGCGGCGATCGAGGACCACGGCGCCATCCAGGACGACGCGCAGCGTCGTACTCCTTCGTACCGCGATTCGGAGCAGGTGGCCCGTCACTTCACCCGATGACGGGATGCCGGCCGCCATCGGGGGCGCGGGCTCGGGGCTCCGGGAGGTGGAGAGACCGATGTATAGCGCCGCGGCGAGGACCCACATCACGACGCTGACGAAGCCGACCGTGCGCACGAGCGGGAGCGAGTCCCCCGCGCTGCCCCGGGGCTCCACCGTCACTCCAGGTAGGGTGCCAGGATCGGACCGAGCCGCTGGCGGGTGGCCTCGTCCACGCGATCGAGCGGAGTCAGGATCGCGGTGGCGAGCGCCCGGTGATTGGGGTGGGGGCCCTCGTGGGCCGAGATTCGACCCGCGACGTCGGCCACGATGCGACGGCTCTTCTCGACGTTCGCGGTCAGAATCTCGATGACCTGGTCGACGGTGACGGCATCGTGGCCGGGGTGCCAGCAGTCGTAGTCTGTCGCGAAGGCCAGCGTGGCATACGACATCGACGCCTCACGGGCGAGCTTGGCCTCGGGGAGGGCCGTCATGCCGATGACGTGGGCTCCCCACGAGCGATAGAGCTCCGACTCGGCCCGGGTCGAGAAGGCAGGCCCCTCCATGCAGACGTAGGTGCCGGACCGGTGCACGGTGACGCCAACCGCGTCGCACGAAGCCGCGAGAAACCCACGGAGGGTGGTGCACGTGGGATCGCCGAACCCGATGTGGGCGACGATTCCGTCGCCGAAGAAGGTCGAGGGTCGAGCGCGGGTGCGATCGATGTACTGGTCGACCAGTACGGCGTGACCAGGCGCGATGTCCTCGCGGAGCGACCCGACCGCGCTGACCGAAATCACCCAGTCCACTCCCGCCTGCTTGAGCGCGTGAACGTTGGCCCGAAAGGGAATGTCGCTCGGAAGCAGCCGGTGCCCTCGCCCGTGACGGGGAAGGAACACGAGCTCGGCATCGCCCAGTCGACCGTGGACCAACGCGTCGCTCGGAGGGCCCCAGGGCGTCTCGTAGGTGACCTCCCTCACGTCGGCGAGGCCATCGAGATCGTAGAGCCCCGACCCCCCGATGATTCCGATCGCTCCACCCATCGCTACCTCCTGCGGGGACCGGCGTAACCCGGTCGCCCGTCGCGCGAGCGTCAGGCGGTCTTGCCGAGCTGCCCACACGCCGCCGAGATGTCCAGACCGCGGGTGGTGCGGATGGAGCAACTGGTACCGCTCGTGACCAGGTGATGCTGAAAGGCCTTGACCACGTCGTCGGAGGGACGCTTCAGTGTGGGGCGGCCGGGGTTCTCATTGTAGGGAATCAGGTTGACCTTGGCGGGAATCCCCTCGAGGAGCTTCCGCAGTCGCTCGGCATCGGCGAGGGTGTCGTTCTCGCCAGCGAACATCACGTACTCGAAGGTGATTCGCTTTCCCGGCGGAAGCGGCACGGTGCGGCACTGTTCGAGGAGCTGGGCCATCGAGTACTTCCGGGTGACCGGCATGATCTGGCGTCGATGGCCCTCGGTCGTCGCGTTGAGCGAGATGGCGAGGTTCACGGGGAGTGCGCGGGCAAGCTCGGCGATCTTGGGGACCAGCCCCACCGTCGACACGGTGATGCGGCGGTGCGAGTAGTTCATCGCGTGCTCGTCGAGGCAGATCGACAGCGCGGGTACCAGGGAGGGCAGGTTGTGGAGAGGCTCACCCATGCCCATGAGCACGAGGTTCGTGATCCGCATCGAGTCACCGAGCCACCGCTGCACCTGGTAGGGCTGGCAGGCAATCTCGGCCGCCGTCAGGTTGCGGATCAGCCCCATGTCGCCCGTGAGGCAGAACGTGCACGCCATCGCACACCCGACCTGACTGGAGATGCACAAGGTGACCCGGTGACCGTCTGGAATGAGCACGCTCTCGATGGTGCGGCCCGACTCCAGCGCCCAGAGGAACTTGACCGTCCCGTCCTCGGAGTGGAGCGTTCGTGCGAGCTCGAGCTCGTCGAGCGTGGCCCGGGCGGCCAGTGCCTCGCGGAACGACCGCCGGATGGTCGTCATCTCGTCGAACGTGCGGACGCCGCGCTGCCAGATCTCCTTGAAGATGCGCAGGGCCACGGCATCGTCTTCGCCGAGGACTTCGTGAACGAATCGGGCGAGTCCGGCGCGGTCGAGGGACCTCAGGTTGACGGTTGGCGTGGCGCTCATGCCCCAGTACCTCCGGCCGACTGCATAATTTGGTGTCAGCCCGGGCGTCGGTCTGCCGAACGGCTTGCACGACAGGAAGTGCACGTGCTGGCGGATCTGCGCAAGTCTCTCTACGAAGTTCCTCTCAACCAGACCTTCGGGGTGGTGCCCGTCATCGTGGGGCCGGGCGACGTCTCGCTCGAGCTCCGCCATCGCCCCTCACTGCTCGACCACGCGGGGGCCCTGCACACCGCGTCCTTGTTCGGGGTCGCCGAGCTCGCCGCGGGCGTGGTGCTGGCCACCCACCCCGACCTCGAGCGGGTCGAGTTCCGCCGGACCGCCACCACCATCCGGTACGTAGGGTCCTGCTTTGGCGACGTGGTCGCACGGGCCACCGTCTCCGACGAGACCCTGGAGCAGATTCTCGGGGGCACCCCGGAGGTCGTGGTTCCCGTGCGCGTGCTCGACGCAGTCGACAACGACGTCGCTCTGGTGGAGTGCGGCTTCGTGGCCGGACGCATCGTCGATCGTTGACGCCATCGACAACGCCATGAGATAGACGGTCTCGTGGGAGTGATGCGCATCATCGTCCGACCGCCGCGAGAGCGTGGCGGACTCGCACGTTTCAGACCGACCCCGAGCCGGGGCCGGTCGCGGTGTGCCGCGCGTGTCCTCCAGAACGCTTCCATCTACCGCCGCTCGTCCCCGGCGGTCGAACGAGGGTTCCTCGTTCCCGCGGGCGACCGGAGTGGCCAGGAGAGTGCATCGTGTCGGCCGAGATCATCTGTTCCACCACCGGGCGGGAGGTCCGGGTTGCCCTGATGGAAGACGGGCGGCTCGCCGAGCTGCAGATCGACCGTGGTGACGAGCGGGGCTTCGTGGGCAACGTCTACCTCGGGCGGGTCGTCCGGGTGTTGCCGGGCATGCAGGCGGCATTCGTCGACATCGGGCTCGATCGGGCCGCCTTCCTCTACGTGGGCGACATCTACCCCGAGCTCCTCCAGCTCTCGACCGCCGCCGACGAGGCCCCGGCGCCCGTCGACGAGCAACCTCGCGCCAACGCGCGCGCCGGTCAGCCGGCCATCCAGGACCTGCTCACCGAGGGCCAGGAGATCGTGGTCCAGGTCGCCAAGGCCCCCATCGGCACCAAGGGCGCCCGGCTCACCACGCACCTCGCCCTTCCGGGTCGGTTCCTCGTGTTCATGCCGACCGTCGAGCACGTCGGCATCTCGCGACGAATCGACAAGGACAAGGAGCGGCGGAGGCTCCGGGAGTTCGTCGAGAAGCACCGCAAGAAGGGCATGGGCTACATCGTCCGCACGGTCTGCGAGGGCGCGCCCACGTCGGCCCTCCAGGCCGACATGGCCTTCCTGGAGCGCACCTGGGGCCGCATCCAGGAGCAGAGCAGCGGCCGCAAGGCCCCCGCGGTCTTGCACAGCGAGTACGGGCTCGTGCTGCGGGCCGTCCGCGACCTGTTCGACGAGGACGTCGATCGTATGGTGATCGACGATCCGTCCCGCTACGACCAGGTCAAGTCGTTCATGGACGACTTCATGCCTTCGGCCAGGGACCGGGTGCACCTTTATCGGGGCACCGAGCCCGTGTTCGACACCTACGGCGTCGAGGCCGAGATCGCCCGGTCGATGGGCCGCAAGGTCTGGCTCAAGTCCGGCGGCTACCTCGTGATCGACCAGACCGAGGCCCTCATGGCCATCGACGTCAACTCGGGCAAGTACGTCGGGAGCTCGTCGCTCGAGGACACCACGCTCCGGATCAACCTCGAGGCGGTCAAGGAGGTCGTCGCCCAGCTGCGGCTGCGCAACATCGGCGGGCTCATCATCATCGACTTCATCGACATGGATCGGGAGCAGAACCGCGACAAGGTCTACCGGGCCCTCGAGGAGGCGCTCAAGGCCGATCGGGCCCGGACCAACGTGCTGCGCATCTCGGACCTCGGCCTGGTGGAGATGACGCGCAAGCGCGTGCAGGAAGGGCTCGACCGGTACCTCACCGCGGCGTGCCCCACCTGCGGGGGCACCGGGGTGGTGCGCTCGCAGACCACGCTCGCCTACGAGATCCTGCGCGAGGTCAAGCGCGAGGCGTCGCGGAGCCAGGGGGGCAGCCCCGTCTACGTCAACACGACCCCCGCGGTGGCGGACCTGCTCTACGGCGATCGCTACGTCGACCTCGAGCAGATCGAGGGTCAGCTCGGGCGACAGGTGGTGGTCCGTGCGCTGGGACACTTCCATCCCGAGCAGTTCGAGGTCTACTCGAGGTGAGGAGGCTCGACGAAAGCGGCCAGTTCCTGGCCGGGGCTCGGGTTAGGCCAGCCGAGCAGCCCCCGAGGAGTCCGGTTGTTTCCCGATCGCCCCGCAGCTCCCCCCGATGACGGCGTCCCGAGCGCGGCGCTGACCTGGGTGGAGGGTCGGCTGGACCGCGTGCTGTGGGCGTCGGCGGACCGAGGCTACGCGGTGGTGCGGGTCACCACGGCTGACGAGATGACCATCATCGCGGTGGGTCCACTCGCTTCGCTCGCGGACGCCGGCGAGGGGACGTTCGTGTCCTTCGAAGGCCGCTACGAGACCCACGCCGTGCACGGGCGCCAGTTCCGGGCCGTGGGCATGCTCGAGTCCACCCCGCAGACGCTCGACGGCATGCGGCTCTGGCTCGCGTCAGCCGGGATCAAGGGGCTCGGACCCCAGCTCGCGACGCGACTCGTCGATGCCTTCGGGCACGACCTGCCCAAGATCATCAGGGAGACGCCCGAGCGACTCCGCGAGATCGAGGGGATCGGCGGAGCGCGGGCGGAGGCGATTCGCGAGGCCTGGGCCACCGACGAGGAGGGCCGGGCGTTGGTGATGCTCCTCCGAGGGCTCGGGCTCACCCAACGCCTCGCCGACCGGGTCCGGGAGCGCTACGGCGAACAGGCCGCACACATCGTGCGCACCCAGCCGTTCAAGCTCGCCGAGCAGATCGGCGGCATCGGCTTCCGCACCGCCGACCAGCTCGCGCAGCGGCAGGGCCTCCCCCCCGACGACCCTGCGCGCGTGCGCGCCGCGGTGGTCCACGTCCTCGACCAGTCCGCCGACCAGCAGGGGCACTGCTATCTGCGGTTCGAGGAGCTCGAGAGGGCGCTGGGCGGCCTCGGGGTGCCCACCAACGACCTCGAGGAGGCGCTCGCCACCCTCGAGGGAACGGGCCAGGTTGTCAACGAGGGTGACCGGGCATGGCGGTCCGCGCTGTTCTTCGGGGAGTCGCGAGTCGCGCAGGACCTGCTGGCGCTGGCGGGGCGACCCCGGAACCCGGAGCTCGTACTCGAGGGCGCCATCGCCGACGCCGAGCGGTACGAGGGGGTCACGCTCGATCCGTCGCAGCGCGCGGCGGTGGAGCTCGCGCTGCACGGTGGGGTGAACGTGGTCACCGGCGGTCCGGGCACCGGCAAGACCACGCTGCTGAAGGTGCTCCTGCGGGCGTTCGCGGAGCGCGGTCAGCAGGTGAAGCTCGCCTCGCCGACCGGCCGAGCGGCCCGTCGTCTCGAGGAGGCCACCGGCTTGCCCGCGAGCACACTCCACCGCCTGCTCGAGTACAACCCCGGCGAAGGCGGGTTTCAGCGCACGATGACCCATCAGCTCGAAGGCGACGTCGTGGTCGTCGACGAGGCGTCGATGGTCGACCTCGAGCTCATGGCTGCGCTGCTCGAGGCGTGTCCCGTCGATCGATCCGCGTTCTCGTTGGTGCTGGTGGGAGACGCGGACCAGCTACCGAGCGTGGGTCCAGGGCAGATCCTGCGCGACGTGGTGCAGGCCGGCACCGTGCCCGTGGCCCGGCTCACCACCGTCCACCGCCAGGCCCGGGATTCCGGCATCCTCGATGCCGCCCAGCGCATCCACCGAGGGGAGGTCCCCGTCTCGGGGGAGGTGTCCGGGCTCGACGACGTGTTCTGCATCGGCCGCGACGAGGCGGTTCGCGCGCGCGACACCATCGTGAGGATCGTCTCCGAGCGTCTACCGGCCAAGGGCTTCGAGGCCCTGCGCGACGTGCAGGTGCTGGCCCCGACGCGCCGTGGTCCGCTGGGCACCCAGGAGCTCAACCGCGTGCTGCAGGCCACGCTCAACCCGAGCAACGAAGGGCTGAAGCGGGGCGACCGCGAGTATCGGGTCGGCGACCGGGTGCTGTGCACGAAGAACCGCTACGACGTCGAGGTGTTCAACGGTGATGTCGGGGTGATCCGCGACCTGCACCGCGGAGCGCTGGAGATCGACTTCGAGGGGCGCATCGTGCGGTGGGAGCGCGAGGATCTGAACACGATCGACCTCGCGTACGCGATGACGGTGCACAAGAGTCAGGGCAGCGAGTACCCCGCGGTGGTGCTGGCCCTGCACCAGAGCCACGGGATCATGCTCAAGCGCAACCTGTTCTACACGGCGGTGACCCGGGCAAAGCGCTTCCTGTGCGTGGTGGGAAGCCCACGCGCGTGGGAGCGGGCCGTGCGCACGCAGAACGAGAACGAGCGAAACACCGCACTCGCCGAACGTCTTCGCGGACCAACGCCGTAGGCGTCGTCATCGGCGCCGCAGCAGACCGAACTTGAGGTAGTGCCCCTCCGGATGTCCGACCGACACCGGGTGGTCTGGAGGGGCGACGCTCCGCCAGTGCCACGACCAGTCGCCCGCGAGCCCCTCCTCGACGGCCCGAGCCCAGCCTTCCACCGGAAGCCGCGCGGTGCAGCTGCTCGTCGCCAGCAGTCCGTCACGCACCACCCACGGTCCCAGCCGACGGTGGAGCTTGCGGTAGGCGGACCGCGCCGCGCCCTCCGTCTTCTGCGCCTTCGCGAGCGACGGTGGGTCCACGATCAGGAGATCCGTCGGTCCCGACGGGGTCCAGGCGAACACGTCGGCGACCACGAACTCGTGGTCGTCGGGGTCCAGCCCGTTGAGCCTGAAGTTCTCGCGCGCGTCCTCGATCGCAGCTGGCGCCACGTCGACGGTGACCACCCGCGCGGCCCCACCTCGCGCCGCGGCCACCGAGAATCCCCCCGTGTACGCGAAGAGATTCGCGACGAGTCGGCCCGCGGCCCAGCGACCCACCAGGGCTCGATGCTCGCGCTGATCCAGAAACAGCCCTGTCTTCTGGCCCGAGTGCGGACGAGCGAGCAGCCGCATGCCGTCCTCTTCGACCACGAGCTCGTCGCCGACCTCGGGCCCCGCCAGCGTCTCCCCTCCCGTCCGCTGGTCGACCTTCGCCACCCCGTACCGGCGAAACACGCTCTCCACCCAGCCGAGTCGCGACACCGCAGCGACGATCGCGTCGAGATGTGGCTCCCAGGCGGCCGAGTACACCCGCAGCACCGCGACCGGCCCGTACCGATCGACCACGAGACCGGGCAGCCCGTCGCCCGGCCCGCCAACCACCCGGTAGGCGTCGGTGCCTGGGCCCACGAGTCTCACCCGAACGGAATCCGCGCGCTGAATCCGGTCCTGGACCAGCGACGCGATCGGCCGCGGCTGATCGCGCCCGAGGATCCGGACCGCGATGGCCCCTTCGTCGGCGAGCCCCCAGCCGAGCGCCTCGTCCTCGGGCGATCGCAGCACCACGATCGCGCCGACCTCCATCCGGGGCGCCGACCCTCGGAAGAGCCAGGGGTGACCCGCGCGAACAGAGGCAGCTGCCGCCGGTGGACACCGGAATTCGAGCGGTCTTACGCTGGGCAGTGAATGACCTCGGGCGAGCAACGTCCAAGGTTCACACGAATCGAGGAGTCCCACCATGCGGAACGCTCTGTTCTTGGTCTCGGCCGCGGTCCTCGCGTCGGGCTGCGTCTTCGTCGACAACGGCCCGCCCGTGTTCGACTCCGTGGGAGCGCTGATCAGCCTCGGAGTGGTTCCGCGCGACGACGTGCTGCTCCTGGACGCCGAGGTATTCGACCCGGACGGGCCGGGTGACGTCCGATTCGTCTACGTCGAGGTCTTCGACGACTACAGCGGCCAGTTCGTCGACACCTTCGACCTCTTCCCGGTGACCGGCCGCCTCTGGCAGGCCGACGTGCCGATCGTCCAGACCTTTCTCGACCCTCGATTCTACAAGGACTACTCGATCGACTTCATCGTCGAGGACTTCCGGGGCCCAGGCGAAGTCGTGACGGTGCTGCCCGACATCTTCTGATTGTTGCGAATCGCTCGCATTTCCAGTTGAAACCTTGTGAAACCGCTCGCGAGTCCGCGAGCGGTTTCGACGTTTGCTCCTCGGGGAAAAGCCACTCGCCTCCGCGGAGAGAGGAGCTTCCGGGTGGACTGTCTGCCGTGGGCCCGCGGAAGACCGAGGTAGGCGATCGAGGGGCGGAACGGTTCACCGCCCACTCTTTCCTTCTGCCCACGAGCGACCATGTCCAGCTCCGCTGCAGTCACGCCGCCTCCCTCCCTGACCGTGTGGTTCGACGGCCCCGTGCCCGTCTTGAAGCTCCCGGAGCGCCTGGCCTTCGACCCCTTGCGTCGCTGGCTTCGCACGGTGATCCCGTCCGAGCTCGACGCGCTCGGTGGCCGCACCGCCCGGCTGGACTTCGGCACCCGCGAGCTCGTGCTGTTCGACGTCCGCCGCCTCGTACACGGTCTCGAGGAGGAGTTCGGGATCACGGTCACGGGTCTCTACCTCGCCCCCGAGAACCTGGTCCGCTTCGCCCAGCGCGAGCTGAAGCTCAAGCTCTTCGTCCACGAGTCCCCACCAGGTGCCCGCGACGAGCACGCGAGCGAGCCGGGTGACCACGCGACCGCCTTCGACCGCTGGGCGCCCCACTACGACGCCGACGCGGACACCGCGTCGCCGAGGCCCGCGCCCCCGCGAGTGATCTCCGAGCCACCTGGCGTCAAGGCGGTGGCCGTCACCCCACCCGAGGTGCAGGAACGCCAGCTCGGGGAGCTCGGGCCGGTCGTGGCGTCGCCCCCTCATCGCGACGCGCGGCCCGCGCTCCCCGTGTTCCGCACCCTGCGCTCCGGAGCCCAGGTCCGCTTCGACGGCCACGTCTACGTCTACGGCGACGTCAACCCTGGCGCGCAGGTCGTCGCGACCGGTCACATCACCGTGATGGGCGCGCTCAAGGGGGTGGCCCACGCGGGGGCGCACGGCGACGAATCGGCGTTCATCCTGGCGTTCTCCATGCAGCCCACCCAGCTCCGCATCGGCCGGCACCTCGACGTCGAGCCCCCTGGGCGCGACAGCTCGGGTGCGCTGGTGGCCACGGTCGAGGGCCAGCAGATCCGCGTCCGGCCCTACCAAGGGCGCATTCCCAACTGAACCCCTCGACGAGCCGCGTCTCTGGCGGCTCCCACGGAGCTTTTCACATGGCAGAGTGCATTGTCGTGACATCCGGAAAGGGGGGCGTCGGGAAGACGACCACCTCGGCCAACCTGGCCGCCGGAATCGCGCTCGCGGGCAAGACCGTCGCAGTGGTGGACGCCGACATCGGCCTGCGCAACCTCGACGTCGTCATGGGCCTCGAGAACCGCATCGTGTACGACCTCGTGCAGGTCATCGAGGGCGAGTGCCGGCTGAAGCAGGCGCTCATTCGCGACAAGCGCGTCGACGGGCTCTTCCTGCTGCCCGCGGCCCAGACCCGTGACAAGCAGTCGATCAACCCCGCCGACATGCGGCGCGTGGTGACCGAGCTCAAGGAGTTCCACGACTACGTGATCATCGACTGTCCCGCCGGTATCGAGCAGGGCTTCCTCAACAGCATCGCGGGGGCAGACCGCGCCCTCATCGTCACCACGCCCGAGGTGAGCGCGATTCGCGACGCGGACCGCATCATCGGGCTGGTCGAGGCCCACGAGCTGCCGGAGCCCTCGCTCATCATCAATCGCTACAAGCGCTCGATGGTCCAGCAGGGCGACATGATGAACCGCGAGGACATCCTCGAGATCCTGGCCATTCCGCTCATCGGGATCGTGCCGGACCACTCCGACATCATCGTGAGCACCAACCGCGGCATGCCGGTCGTCTTCGAGGAGAAGTCGCCGGTCGGACAGGCCTACCGGCGGATCACCGATCGGGTCATGGGGCTCGACGTGCCGATTCCGGACCTCGACTACGGCAATGGCGTCTGGGCGACCGTCCGCCGCTGGATGGGCCGCATGGGCCTCGACGCCACCCGGGAGGCCGTCTGATGCTGGGGCTCATCGCCAAGCTCTCGTCCGCGATGGGCGGAGGCAGCTCGCCTGCGCGCTCGAGCAAAGAAGAGGCGAAGCAGCGCCTCAAGGTCGTGCTCATCCACGACCAGATCAACCTCACGCCCGCGCAGATGCGAGCGATGAAGGGCGAGATTCTCGAGGTCATCTCTCGGTACTGCGAGATTCTGCACGAAGAGGACATCCGATTCCAGCTCGACCGGCTGCCACAGAGTGTCGTTCTGCACACGTCCGTGCCGGTGCGGGGGATGCCGCACCGACTGCGCTGACGATACCCTCGTCGCATGACGCCCCGTCCTCCCACGAGCCCGCCCGCCACGGAAGGGCTCGTGCCCCTCGGAACCTCGCTCCTCCTGCCGCTCGCGCTCGTGCCGCCCACGCTCGCGACCGCAGGCCTCACCTCGGTCGCGCTGGCGGTGGTGACGGGGCTGTTGGTCGGGGTGCCCGCCGCTCGTGCGCTGCGGGCTCGCCCGCCGAGCGCATCGACCCGTGCCGCGACGGCGACCCGCGCCCTCGTCGACGTTTCGGTCCTCGGCGTCCTCGCGGGCACGGGGGCCGCTCTGCTGGCCCCCCTGCCTCTGCCGCTCGGGGCGGCATGCGCCCTCGGCGGCTGGACGGGGGCAGGCTGGCTCGCCACCCGCGACGCGGCCGTGCGACGCGCCATCGGCGTGGCCGCCGCCTCGGGCGCCTCGTTGCTGGGGGTGCTCGCCCTCGCGGCCGCACCCTGGCCCGTGACCGCGCTCGACCCGAGCTGGGGGCACCTCGGTGCGGTGGCCGTGCCCGCGGTGGTCGGCGGACTGTGGCTCGGCGGCCTCGGCGGCGGGCAGTGGGCCGGTCGCGCGCGCCCGGGCACGGCGCGCGCCCCCTGGGGCACCGCGGGTGCGGCCGTCCTCGGGGTTCTCGGGCTCTCGCTGTGGAACGCGAGCGCCTACGAGCGCGCCTACGTTCTGCCGACCGCCGACCCTGCCACCGGCGTGGTGCTGTTGCTGGCCTGGCTCGCCGCGGCCAGCCACTGGCTCTCGACCCGGAGCGAGGCGAGGACGCTGCCTTGGGTGGGTGGTGGCCTCGCGTCGACGGCGTGGTTCGCGGGGCCGGCGGTCGGGGTGGTCGGCCTGCTCGCGTCAGGCGTGCTCCCGCTCCTCGTCGCGGGCAGCGTCGGGCTCTCGGCGCTCCCCTCGCGCGGCGCGGAGCGCGCGGTGGTCGCAGTCGCCGCTGCGGTCGCCGCGGTTGCCGGGGGACTCGGGTTCGCGGGCGCACGGCTCGATGGGCTCGGCGAGGCGGCTGCGCTCGGGATCACGGTCGTGGTCGCGTTCTGGTTCGTCGCGACGACCTTGGTTCGGAGACACCAGGAGGTGACCGCGTGATCTGGTTGCTGGCGGCCGCTCGGGCCGGAATCAGCCTCGACGCCGACCCGGTCGTGGGCAGTGAGGTCGAGATCGCGGTGACCGACGAGTTCGGCGATCCGCGGACCGGGGAGACCGTCCGCGTCCACCACGGCCCGGGTCTGGCCAGCGAGCGCGAGCTCGCGGTGGGCATCACCGATGGTCGAGGCCGCATCCGCTGGACCCCCTCGGTCCCCGGGGTGGCGGAGCTACTCGTGGGCACCGAGCCGCTGCGCGTGCGGGTGACGCCTCGGGAGCCACCGATCACCAGCGCACTGATGACCGCACTGACCGCACTGGCCGGTCTCGTAGCGGCGCTCGCGGGCTTCGTCGTCCCCTCCTGGCGGGGACGTTAGCCGTCGGGCATGCGCATCGCCCACGCGACGGACATCCACTGGTACGCCCCACCCCGCATCGGCGAGCTCGCCTGGAAGCGGTGGCTGGGCTCCGCCAACCTCTACCTCCTCGGAAGACGCCACCACTTCGCCCGTGAGGTGCAGCAGCGACTCGTCGCCCACATCGAGGCGCTCGATCCCGACGTGGTGCTGATCACGGGTGATCTGACCTCCCAGGCGCTCGAAGCGGAGTTCGCCCTCGCCCGCGAGGACCTGGCTCCGCTCCTCGAGCACCGAGCCGTGTTCGTCATCCCCGGGAACCACGACGTCTACACGCGACACAGCCAGCGCAGCCGAGCCATGGAGCGGTGGTTCGGCCCGTGGATGGGGCTCGGCGAGGGCGGGCTCGGGCGGCTCGACACGGGCCATCTCACCCTTCTGGGACTGGACCCCAACCGGCCTCTGGCGCTCGGGAGCAGCGGGGTCCTGCCCGACGCCCAGCTGCGAGCGCTCGCGGACGCGCTGGCCGACCCGGCGATGGGAGGGCGGAGCATCGGGCTCGCCATCCACTACCCGCCCATCGATCGCCGAGGCCGCCGCTACGACGGCGCTCGGCATGGCCTGCTCAATGCCGCCGAGCTGATCGACGTGCTCGACCGGGCGCCCCACCGACCCGCCTTCGTCGCCTGCGGGCACGTCCACCACGGATTCTGCGCTCCCCTCCGCCTGTCGGACGGCCACGAGGTGCTCGTGTGCAACTCGGGAACCTCCGGTCAGGCCTACCGGCCGGAACATCGACGCGCGGCCGCCATGGCCATCTACGAGGTCTCCGGGAACCAGGTGGTCGCCACCGAACGTTTTCTCTACGACGGTACTGGATTTTCTCCCGAACCGGGGGGTTCCTGGTCCACAGGACGCTGACCGTCGATTAAGTGGCCGCAGCGCGGGCCAACCACGGCTCGCGTTCTGCGCGGCAGGCAGACGGAGGGCGCGTGGCAGTGGAAGGCGAAGCGGACGTGGAGTCGGCACGAGCTGGAGCCCCCGTGCCGAACGAGGCCGGGGACGCATCTCCGGTCCCTGCTGACGACCGACTCGGCGGACGAGCCGAGATCGCCATCGAGGGACGACCCTCGTTCGGCTGTGCGGTCATCCGGATTCCGCCGGGGGCGTCCTTCGTCGCCGAGGCAGGCGCCATGGTGGCGATGAGTCGGGACACCAAGGTCCGGGTCTCGTTCGCCGGCGCCACGGGGGGGGCCCTTCGGTGGCTCGGCGCCACGATCAGCGCCTTCTTCCGGCGCTTGCTCGCCGGGGAGAGCCTGTTCGTCAACCAGTTCACCGCGAGCGACAGCCACGCCGCCGAGGTCATCCTCGCCCCCACCATCGTCGGCGACGTGGTGCACGTGCCGCTCGACGACCGCACCCCCGTTCTCGTGCAGGCCGAGTCCTACCTCGCGAGCTCGCCCGAGGTCCGAGTCGGGGTGAGCTGGGCCGGCCTCGCGATGTACTTCGGTGGCGAGAGCGCGTTCTTCCTCCGGGCGCGGGGACCTGGCGACCTCCTGATCAATGCCTACGGCGCCATCGAGGAGATCGACGTGGACGGCGCCTACATCGTCGACACCGGCCACGTCGTCGCCTTTACGCAGGGCTTGAAGTACAGCCTGGAGGGCGTGGGCAGTCTGTTCCAGACGGTCTTCTCCGGCGAGGGGCTCGTCATCCGGTTTCGCGGTCGCGGGAAGATTTGGATGCAGACCCGCGACGTACCCATGTTCGTCGACTGGCTCGAGCCCTACCTCGAGCGCTGACAGGAGAGTTCGTGCAGATCGACGTCCAACACCGGCCGGCGTACGCGCTCGCCACCGTGATGCTCGACAGCGGCGAGGCCTGCATTGCCGAGGGCGGCGCCATGGTGTCGAAGGACACCCACGTCACCATCAGCACGGCCCCCACGTCACCCGACCCGCGACCGCAGCGCTACGGCTGTCTGCCCTGGTTCTTCCGGAGCGTGGGCGACCTGTTCCGGCGGCGTGCCGCCTACCACAATCGCTTCGAAGCGACGGGCTTTCGGGGGGCGGTGACCTTCGCGCCCAAGGCGCCTGGGGACATCGTCGTCCAGTATCTCGAGGAGACGACCGGGCTCGTGGTGCAGTCGAACGCGTTCCTGTGCAGCGCCTCCACCATCGGGCTCGACAACGAGTGGGGCGGCACCGAGTCCTTCCTCCGGGGTGACGGCATGCTCATGGTCCGCGCCAACGGCGAAGGGCTGATGGCGTTCTCGAGCTTCGGCTACATCCGCGAGATCCAGGTCGACCAGGCCTGGGTGGTCGACGCAGGCCACGTCGTCGCCTTCGAGGACACGCTGTCCTTCGAGGTCCGCCGGCACCAGGGCGGTCTGCTGCAGCGCTGGTTCGGCGGCGAGGACTGGGTGGTCGAGTTCCACGGCCAGGGCCGGGTGTGGCTGCAGAGCCACAACCCGAAGGCCTACGGGCGCGTCGTCGGGCCCATGCTGCCGAAGCGGCGGAGGTAGGCGTGAAGTACGAGATTCGCAACCGGCCGAACTATGCATCGCTACACGTCCACCTCAAGCCCGGCGACGCGGTGGTCACCGAGGCGGGCGCCATGATGGGCATGAGCTCCGGCATCCTGCTCGACACGAGCCTCACGGGCGGGCCCTGGGGAGCTCTGCAGCGCTGGCTGTCTGGTGAGTCGCTGTTCCTCAACACCTACACCGCGACGCGTCCGGGGCAGCGCATCGACATCGCGCCCGCCCAGCCCGGCGACCTCGTGCAGGTTCCGCTGCAGGGCAACGCGCTCGTCGTGCAGCGTGGCGCCTATGTTGCGTGCACCCCCGGCATCTCGATCGACGCCAAGTGGGGCGGCTGGAAGGGCCTCATCGGGGGCGAAGGGCTCGTGATGCTGCGCTGCCAGGGCGCCGGAGACCTGTTCCTGTCCAGCTACGGCGCGATCCAGGAGGTGACGGTGACGGGGACGGTGATCGTCGACACGTCCCACGTCGTGGCGTTCGACGAGTCACTGTCGTGGTTTCCAAAGCCTGTGGGCAACCTGAACTCGCTGCTCCGGTCGGGCGAAGGCGTCGTCATGCAGTTCACGGGCAACGGCCGCGTGTGGATCCAGACCCGATGTGCCCCGGGGCTCGCGGAGTTCCTGCACCCGTACCGTCGGCGCAAGGCGTGGTGGAAGCGCGTGCTGGGCCGTTTCAACCCGCTGAACTGGATCCGTTTCGGTCCCCGCACGGTCGGATGAGCTAATCTGGGGGTGATGTCACCGATCGTGCTGATCGCGACGGTTCCTCCGTTGCTTCGCGGCCCCATCGGAAGACCCGTGCTCTCCGGGCCCGAGCAGACCCAGGACATCCAGGGCTTCCGCGTTCACTACACCGACGAGGGGCCCGACGCGGTCGATGATCCCCGGTACCTCGCCGAGGTCGTCCGTGGTCTGTCCGAGGGTCGGGAGACCTTCGAAGCCGAGGGCTGGCCTGCGCCGCTCCCCGACGATGGCGAGGGCGGCAGCGACGCCATCGACGTGTACATCGTCGACGTCGACCGCAACGGCTACGCCAACCCCATCGACCGTGGTGACGACGCGAGCTGCTACATCCGCATCGATCCCCGGATTCCGATGGCCGGTGGGGCGGTGGCGTCGGTCGCGCGTCACGAGCTGCATCACTGCATCCAGTTCCGCTACCGCACCGACCTCCCATCGTGGATCTACGAGTCGGCCGCGACCTACGAGCAGTACAGCCACGCTGGCGACGACCCCGCCCTCGAGCTCGCGGTCGGCACGCTGTGGATCTCGCGGCTCACCCGCCCGGAGCAGCGACTGGGCGACGACCGGGACCCCTACGCGACCTTCCTGTGGTCGAAGTTCTGGGCCGAGCACACGGGCTACGATCCCTCGCGCCTCGTCGACCTCTGGGAGGCCCTGCGGACCGGGCCGTGGCCCGAGGCGATGGACCGTGCCGCCGCCGAAGCATTCGGCGAGTCACTCGACGATGTCTTCGTGCAGTACGCGCTCCACAACCGGTTCGCCTGTGCGAACGACGACGGGCAGCACTACCTCGACGACCCGCTCCCGTGCGTCGCGGACATCGGGGTGCCCACCGAGGCGTTCGAGGACGGCCTCGCTGTCGTGCACGAAGAGCGGAGATTCACCGCCGCCTACTTCGACGTCGCGCCCGCCGAGACAGCCGAGTCGCTCGGCATCGCGTGCTCGGGACAAGACGGCCTCCGAACCGCCCTCGTCACCGTCGACGACGCTGGCCAGCGAGTCGCCACGGCGACCGCGGATCCGTGGACCGGCGCGCAGTGGGTGACCCGCCAGGCTGGCGAAGGGGCTCGGCTCGTCGTCGCGGGCACCGACGCCCCCCTCGACGCCCACTGCTCCATCGTCGAGCCGCGAGCCGCGCCGAACGGCTGCTCGACCGCGCCGCGCGGAGCCCTCTGGCTCGGCCTCGCCGGCCTCGCCGCGATGCGACGGCGTCGTGATCCGTTCCTCGTCCGGAGAACCTCGTGCGAATCCTGAAGCTGGCCTGGCGCAACGTGTGGCGGAACTCCCGGCGCTCCAGCGTCACCATCGCCGCCATGACCATCGCGCTCGTGATCGAGCTGCTCTACTCCGGCCTCATCACCGGGATGATGATGGGGATGGAGGAGAACGCGATCGCGCTCGACACGGGCGACATCCAGATCACCACCCCCGACTACCAGACCCGGCCCTCGCTGTACGAGGTGGTGAAGGGGCAGACCGAGGAGCTCGCCGAGCTCGAAGCGGAGGGCTACCGCATCTCCCCGCGCCTGTATTCGGGGGGGCTGGCGGCGTCGGGCGACTCGTCGGCCGGGGTGGCCTTCGTGGGCCTCGATCCCGTAGACGACGCTACCGTGCTCGACCTCCACAAGTACGTCGGCAAGGGCGAGTGGCTCGACGACTCCGACCCGCTGGGTGTGGTCATCGGACGTGGCCTCGCGCGGACCCTCGGCGTCGACCTCGGGTCCGAGATCGTGGTGCTGTCGCAGAGCACCGACGGGGGCATGGCGAACGAGCTCTTCCAGGTGCGAGGCATCATGCAGACGGTGGCGGCGACCATCGATCGCACCACCATCTTGATGACGGAGCAGACCTTCCGGACCCTCATGGTCCTGCCCGAAGGCGCCCACAAGCTGATCGTTCGCCGCCCGCCGGGCTCCGATCTGGTAGCCGCAGGCGACGTCCTGCGTACCAAGCTCGGCCTGCCGCCCTCCGCCGAGCAGGCCGAGGTCGAGCTCGAAGCGAAGGTGCACGCGCTGACCAATCCCGACGCCCCGCCCCTCGAGGTGCCGGCCTACGCGGTCGCCGTCCAGACCTGGAAGGAGCTCAACCCGTTCTTGGCCCAGTACCTCGAAGGCGCCCAGCAGATCGTCATCATCATGTACCTGATCATCTACCTGGCCGTGGCGATCCTCATCCTCAACGCCATGCTGATGGCGGTCTTCGAGCGCATTCGCGAGTTCGGCGTGCTGAAGGCCATCGGGTATGGGCCGGTGTCGGTCGCGTCGATCATGATCGTGGAGGGCTTCCTGCAGGCCATCGTCGCCTGCGTCGTGGGGGCCATCCTCGCCGCACCGGCGATGTGGTACCTGTCGACCTACGGCATCAACGTGGGTGCGCTCGGCGGAATGGAGCTCTCTGGCCTCACCATGCCCGCCGTCTGGAAGTCCCACTACTCTCTCGAGGGCTCCGGAGTCCCCGTCGCACTCCTCTTCTTCATCGTGTTCGGTGCGGTGATCTACCCGGCCCTCAAGGCGGCGTGGATCAGCCCCGTCGAAGCCATGCGGCACCAGTAGGAGGTCATCCGTGAACCTGTTCAAGATCGCCTGGCGCAACCTGTGGCGGCAGCGTCGTCGGACCATCCTGACCCTGATCTCGATTGCCATGGGGGGATTTCTGGCCGTGATGCTGACGGGCACCCAGGACTACACCTGGGTGGACCTCATCGACTCCTCCGCTCGCCTCGGCTCGGGTCACATCACGATCCAGCACCCCGAGTACCTCGACCGCCCGACGCTCTCGCGCACGGTCCAGGAGACCGACGACAAGCGCGCGACCGTCGAGGGTGACCGCTCGGTGGAGGTCGCCGTGGACCGGGCCACTGGGCAGGCCATGGTTTCGACGGCCCGAGACAGCTTCGGGGCGTTCTTCGTCGCCTACGACCCCACGCGCGAGTCCGACTACACGCTCGAGTGGGGGGACCGCGTCCTTCAGGGCGAGCTCTTCGACGAGCCCGACGCCCGGGGGATCGTGCTCGGCGAGGCGCTCGCCGACAACCTCGACGCCGAGCTCGGCGACAAGGTCGTGTACACGCTGACCGACAAGTCTGGCGAGATCGTGAGCGGCATGGAGCGCCTCTCGGGGATCATCACCACGGGCTCCAAGGCGACCGATGCCGCCATCGTG
Source organism: uncultured Enterobacteriaceae bacterium (assembly GCA_964655065.1). Classification (GTDB taxonomy): domain Bacteria; phylum Myxococcota_A; class UBA796; order UBA796; genus DRPG01. Next base: position 57,380 of record CAZZLC010000025.1, read on the forward strand.
CTGATGCCGATCGACACCGTGCGCGACGTCGTGGGCTACGACCCTGCCGAGAGCACGCAGGTCGCCGTCTTCCTCAAGAACGGGCGTCGCACGCTCACCGTCTCCGAGCGCATCGACGCGCTGATCGGCGACGACGCCGCCGTGCTGACCTGGGACGAGATGACGCCCGAGATCAAGACCTTCGTCGCGATGAAGAAGGGCGGCGGCATCGTCATGTCCGTGGTCATCGGGATCCTGGTCGCCGCGGGGATCTTCAACACGATCTTCATGAGCGTCATGGAGCGAACGCGCGAGTTCGGCGTCATGACGGCGATTGGCTACCAGCCACGGCAGCTCTCCATCATGGTCATGCTCGAGAGCGCCATCCTCGCGGGGCTCGGGCTCCTGTTCTGCGCGGTGCCCACGGTCCCGATGTACCTCTGGCTGTCGTCGACCGGTCTCGACATGACCGCCGCCTACACCAGCGTCGGCGTGCTCGACGAGCACGGCTCGATGGACCTCGGAGGCGTGGGCATGGATCCCGTGCTTCCCTTCGGCATCTTCCCGGAGAGCGCGGCGGCGATCGTGCTCGCCATCGTCGGAGCCACCATGCTCGCCGGCATCTACCCGGCGTGGCGGGCGGGCCGCGTCGATCCCATCGAATCCATCAACGTTGTCTGAGGCCGTCCATGAGTACGCCGATCGTCGAAGTGAAGCAGGCCACGAAGGTCTACCGACAGGGAACCGTGGACGTCCACGCGCTGCGCGGCCTCGACCTGACCATCCAGAAGGGGGAGTTCACCGCGATCTACGGCCCCTCGGGCTCGGGCAAGAGCACGCTGCTCAACCTCATCGGCGCCCTGGACAGCCCCACGTCGGGCGAAGTCCTCCTGGAGGGAAGGGACCTCGGCAAGATGAGCCGCTGGCAGCGGAGCGCGATGCGACGGGATCGAATCGGGTTCGTGTTCCAGGCCTACAACCTGATCCCCGTGCTGACCGCCTACGAGAACGCCGAGGCGGTCGCGGCGCTGAAGGGCGGCGACGCGACGGCTCGTCACGAGAAGGTGATGGCGCTGCTCGCCGAGGTAGGACTGAAGGGCCTCGAGCACCGTCGACCCTTCGAGCTCTCGGGCGGCCAGCAGCAGCGCGTCGCCATCGTGCGCGCCATCGCATCCGAGCCCGCGATCGTGCTCGCGGACGAGCCGACCGCGAACGTCGACTCGGAGACCTCGGAGAAGCTCCTACGGCTCATGGAGGAGCTCAACGAGAGCCACGAGGTCACCTTCCTGTTCTCGACGCACGACCCGGCGGTCATGGCCCGGGCCCACCGGCTCGTGAAGCTGGTCGACGGCCGGGTGGCCGAGGACACGGTCCGCGAGGCGGTGGCCTCGTAGCGTTCAGGGGCAGTCGACCACCGTGTAGGTGGTGAAGCGTCCTTGCTGGTCCAGTGACGTCGCGGGTCGACCTTCGTCGTCGTAGGTGAACTCGAGCAAGAACTCTCGAGCCCCGAGCTGCCTCGAAATCTGCACGAGAAGCCCGTCACTGTACGTGAAGGTCTCGATGACCTCGATGGGCTCGCCGATGGGCTCGTCTTCACGCTGAGACGCGATGCGACCGGCTTCGTCGCGCTCCACTTCCACGCGCCGGTCCGGCGTGCCGTCGGCGTCCCGGTCGGACTCGGTCACCGCGATGCGAGCGACGTCGTCGTAGGTCGTGGTCGTCCTGAAGTCGATCAGCCCGTCCTCGTCGCCGTCGATCTCCTCGAGGGTGGGTCGCCGCTGGTCGTCGAAAGCCAGAAACCGGCGGAGCTGGAGCCGTCCGTCGCGGAGCTCGATCTGCTCCGTCGGGTCGCCATCCGCCGTGAACGCCTCGGTCAAGAGCTCGAACTCGACAGTCCCGTCATTGCCTTGGTCCAGAGTCGTCGAGACGACGGCGTCGTTGATCGCGTTCGCTGTCGTCACCCGCCGCAGACCCGGCTCGCCGCGAGAGTCGACGCCAAAGTCCTCGACGACGGTGTAGGTGCCGGCTTCGTCGTCCCAGGCCGTGGTGACCACCGAGAGGTCGCCGGGCCGGTCCGGGTCTTCGCGGATCTCGAGGACGGTGCGACCCTGTTCGTCGACCTCGATGAAGCCGCTCTCGATGATCTCCTCCCCGCCGCTCTGCACGACCTCGAAGCTGAGGCAGTAGCCGCCTTCGGCCTCACGGTCGCCACCCGAGTCCACCGACGCGTCGTCCGCCAGCAGTCCCCCGCAGCCCTCCCCGCCGTTCCCCGCGCAGGCCACCAGTCCCCACAGCATCCAGCGAATCACCACCACGGCCCCCTTCGCCGCGATGGTACGCAAGGCCGGTGGGCCCGACAATCCCTCCCCAAAAAGCCGAACCCCGGTTCTCGTGCGAGAACCGGGGTTCGGCGGATTGCGGGGACAGGATTTGAACCTGCGACCTTCGGGTTATGAGCCCGACGAGCTACCTGGCTGCTCCACCCCGCACAGTGACCGTCTCGTAACAAGGCTCGGCTACGCGTCAACCTCTGGTCGGGCGACGAAGCGGCTTTCCCTTGGCCGCTCTGGCCTTCTTGCGGTGAAGCGGCTTGACGGGCTTGGGCTTTGGTTTGGCAAACCCCGTCTTTCGGCGCTTGCCCGCGCTGGCGGGCGACCGGCCCTCCGCGATGTCGCGGAGCCGCTCGATCTCCGGGCCAGTGAGCCGTCGGACCTGCCCCCGCTCCAGGCCTCGGAGACTGATGGTGGCGAAGCTCTCGCGACGCAGCTTCGCCACCGGATGACCGAGCGCGCCCATCATGCGCCGGACCAGCCGATTGCGGCCCTCGGTGACCGTGACCTCGATCCACGCGTTCTCGGTGTCGGTGGTCTCGACGACCCGGACCTTGGCCGGGTGGGTGCGCCCATCCTCCAGCATGACGCCGCGCTCGATCGCGGCCAGGTCGCGGGCGTCGGGCGTACGGTAGACCTTGGCCAGGTACCGCTTGGGCACCTTGCGCGTAGGATGCGTGAGCGCGTGCGCGAGGTCGCCGTCGTTGGTCAGGAGGAGGATCCCCTCGGTGTCGAAGTCGAGTCGCCCCACCGCCTCGATCCGAGGGCCGATGCCGTCGAGCAGATCGAAGACGCTCTTTCGGCCGTCGGGGTCGTCGCGGCTCGTGATCACGCCTCGCGGCTTGTACATGGCGTAGACCACCAGAGGCGGCGGAGGCGGCAGCGGCTTGCCGTCGACCCGGATGTCGTCGACCTCGGGGTCCACCGGCACGGTGCCGTCAGCGGTCGCCCCGTTGACCACCACCCGACCCTCGCGAATCCACTCCTCGGCTGACCGACGGGAGGTGAGCCCGCGACGAGCGATTAGCTTGGCGAGGCGGACCGCGCCTGATTCCTTCGAGTCGGCCATGGTGTTCTCCACCTCGGGGCGTCGTCACGACGGAGCCGAGGGAGCGGCCGGCAGCAGCGCCGGTGACGAACGCGTAACGTGCTCCCTGGCTCGGGCCAGCGGTTCCGGCGACTCCACACCCGTGGATCGACACTCGGCATCCCGGGAGCGACGTTTCGTGTCGAGCAGTCCCCCCCCGAGGGGATGCTCTTCGAACCCAACCAGCGGCACGCGGCGTCGGTCATTCTTCGCCCACGTCGTCGTCCTGGGTGCGCACGAGGGCAGCACGCTCGGCGAGCGTGGGCAGCGCCTTGAGGTTGCGGAGCGAGAAGGTGGCCAGGAAGCGGGACGTGGTTCGATACAGCAGCGGCCGCCCTGGGTCGTCGGACCGGCCCGCAGACCGCACGAGCCCCCGATCGAGGAGCGTCTTCAGCACTCCGCCGCTGTCCACGCCCCGCAAGCTCTCGATCGCTGGCCGGGTCACCGGCTGCTGGTAGGCGATGACGGCCAGGACCTCGAGCGCGGCCTGCGAGAGCCTGCTCGGACGACTCCCGGTCATGCGGAGGATGGCCGCGGCGAATCGCTCCGCGGTGCGGTACCGCCAGCCCTCCCCGACCCGCTCGAGCACGACGCCGCCCTCCTGGTTGCGCTGGGCGAGGTGGGCGAGCACCGCGCGAACGACGCTCACCGGCTGCTGGACGGCCTCGGCGAGCACCCCCACCTTCACCGGTTCCCCCGCCGCGAACAGGCAGGCCTCGACAGCTGCGACGACCTCCTGGTCGAGACCGCCCCCCCGGCCGGGAAAGGCGATCAGGCCGTCATCCGGCACGACGCCCCCCTCGCCCGGCGGCCTCGCCGAGGATCAGCGCGAGGTCCATCTGGGCGGTGGGCCTCACCTGGGTGACCACCACCGGTCCCAGGTGCTCGTCCTGCTCGATGGACAGCCAGTGCAATCGACACATCTCCAGGGTGCCGACGAAGGTGACCACCCGCTCGGCGCTGTCGGGTAGCGCCCGCAGCAGCCCCACCAGGTCGAGGCTCGCCCCCACCGTTCCGAGGTGACCGAGCACCCTCGCGCAGCACTGCCCGACGTCGGGCCCGCTGTGGTGCATGCGCACCACCTCGTCGACCTTGTCCTTGCGCACGAGGACCGCGTGGTAGAGGTCGAGCAGTCCGAACGCGCAGACATCGGTTCGCACGGGCCGCGGTCCCCGGGAACGCTCCGCCGGCTGGCGAGCCCAGGTGTCTCGACCTGCTCGGGGCAGCGCGTCGAGGGCCTCCGCGGCGGCCTTGACGCGCTGGTAGTTCTCGAGTTGACGCCGGAGCTGCTCCTTCTCGTCGAGCCCTTCTTCGTCGTCGCGCACGCGGCCCGAAGCGCGCGGGAACAGCTCGAGGCTCTTCAGGTAGACCAGCGTCGCAGCCATCACGAGCCAGTCGGCCGCGAGCGAGAGGTCGAGCGCTCGCATGCGGTCGAGGTAGGCGAGGTAGGCGTCCGCGACGTGAGCGACCGGCAGCTCCCGCAGATCGATGCCGTCGCGCCTGACCAGGTACAGCAACAGGTCGAGCGGCCCCTCGAAGACGTCGGTGTGGACGGTGAACGACGGGGGCTCGCCAGCCGAGTCGCGCGGAAGTTCTTCCAGAATGCGCACGTTCCCGGCGTAACCCGGAAGCCGGTCAGGGAATGGCCATCACCGCGAGGTCACCCGACATGATCACGCGCTCGGTCGCGGACCCGAACAGGAACTCGCGGACCGCGCTTCGACCGCGGAACCCCATCACCAGGAGCTCGGCACCAAGATCGATGGCCTTGTCCACCAGCCCGTCGTCGACCGAGTGGCTCTTCACGACGTGGCCCTGCACGGTACAGCCCGGCAGCTGATCCGCGACCTCGTCGACCGTCTCCTGGCCGGAGCCGTCGCCCGAGACGAAGATGGCGTGGATGGGCACCGCCAGCGGCACGAGAAAGCGGCGCACCGCGGCTACCGCTCGCTTGGAGCCCTCCGACCCGTCGTAGCCGACCGCCACGCGCGTGACCTCGCGAGCCCCCGGCGTGGCGAAGACGAGCGGCACGTTGACGTGCTCCGTCATCCAGGCCGCCATCTCCCCCCCCTGCCCGGGGAAGCGCGCCTCGGTCTCACCGCGGAGGCCCATGACCACGAGGTCGGCCGTGGCTGCGTGGCGCTTGATGGTCTGCGCGACGCCGCCCACCTCGACGATGCCGTTGGCCTCGATTCCGCGCAACCGAGCCTGCTGAGTCCAGTCCGCGACCAACGCCGCAGCTTCGTTGTCGCGCTCCCGAGCCATCTCCTCGGAGACCACCATCGGCTCGAACCCGAGCCGGCCACCGAGATCATCGAGGATGTTCCCGCTCTTGGGTCGTACGTTCACCACCCTCAGGGCCGTCACCCGCGCGGGCTGGGCCGCCGCCAGCTGCAGAGCGAGGCCGCCGGCCGACTCACACCAGGCAGAGTTGTCGAGGGGGACGAGGATGTGCAACGACATGGTCAGACTCTCAGGCGCTTGAGTTGAGCCACGGACTCGAGCCGCTCGACAGCGAGGCGATTGCTCGCGGTCACCGTAGAGACCCCTTCGATGCGAGCCCGGTGAAGGACGCGCTTGACGGTGTTGAAGATGTTCTCGGCGTCGTCGAGGGCCTTCTCGCGGGGCCATCCGACCAGCTCGCTGTAGACGCTCATCAACCCGCCCGCGTTGACAACGTAGTCCGGCCCGTAGAGGATATCGCGAGTCCCCAGTCGCTCCGCATCGACCTCCTCGTCTTCGAGGATGTTGTTGGCTCCCCCCGCCACAATCGGACACCGCAGCATCGGGATGGTGTGCCGGTTGACGATGCCGCCGATGGCGCACGGCGCAAAGACGTCGCACTCGACCTCGAAGATGTCCTCACCCTCGACGACCTGCGCGCCAAACTCCTCCACGGCGCGACGGACGTGGCGGTTGTTGATGTCGCTCACGATGATGCGAGCCCCGTGCTCGTGCAGGTGTCGGGCGAGGTGGTAGCCCACGTTGCCCACGCCCTGGATGGCCACCTTGCGGCCCGAGACGTCGCTGCTTCCGTAGGCGACGTCCAAGCAGGCCCGGATCCCGTGAAACACGCCCCACGCGGTCACCGGAGACGGGTCGCCGCTGCCGCCGAGGTGGGCCCCACGCCCCATGACGTGCCGGGTCTCTCGCGCGATGTCGTTCATGTCCTCGACGTTGGTGTTCATGTCCTCGGCGGTGATGTAGCGACCCCCGAGTGACTCGATGTGCCGACCGAACGCGCGGAACAAGCCCTCGCTCTTGAGCGAGCGGTCCCCGATGATCACCGACTTGCCACCCCCGAGGTCGAGACCGGCGACCGCCGCCTTGTAGGTCATGCCGCGCGAGAGCCGCAGGACGTCGCGCATCGCGTCGGCATCGGAGGCGTAGTCGTAGAAGCGGCAGCCGCCCAGCGAAGGGCCGAGCGTCGTGTCGTGAATCGCGATGATGGCTTTCAGGCCAACCTCGGGGTTCCGGCAGAGCACGACCTGCTCGTGGCCGTGCGCGGTCATCTCGACGAAGGGCTCCATGACACCGACTCCTGCGTTCCGAAGAGTCGACCTCCCTAACGCCCCGGAAATCCTTACGGCTGACCGCAGCACGCGGTCGGACGGGCCGTCACTGCGCGACGCCGCCGCCGTCCACCCCATAGCGCTTGAGCAAGCGGCTGAAGTTGGACCGCTGCATTCCGGCCGCCTCCGCCGCTTCGGTGATCGTGGCCGTCTGGGCCAGATGGTGCTGCAGGTAGGCGTGGGCGAAGGTCTCGAGCACGCGCTCCTTCGCGTCGTTCCACGACAGCCCGAAGAGCTCGTCGTCGGTCAGGGGACCAGGAGGGGGGGGGCGCCCGGGACGTGCGCGGTCGAGGACGAGATCGGCCGTGATGGTGTCACCCGGGGCGATCAGCACGGCGCGGTGGACCTCGTGTCGCAGCTGGCGGACGTTGCCGGGCCAGTCGGCCTGCTCGAGCAGGTTCATGGCGTCCGGGGCCACGAAGTTGACGTGGCGCTCCTCCAGCTTGTTGAACTCGTGGACGAAGCGCAGCGTGAGGGGCCGGATGTCCTCGCGACGCTCGCGCAGCGGCGGCAGGGTGATCGTCACCATGTTGAGGCGGTAGTAGAGGTCGTCGCGGAACCGCTTCTGCTCCACGAGCTCCCACAGGTCGTGGTGTGTCGCGGTGAGGATCCGCGCCCGCAGCGGGAGCAGCTTCATGCTCCCGAGCTGGGTGTACTCTCGCTTCTCGAGCACGCGGAGGAGCTTGACCTGCATTTCGTAGGGCATGTCTCCGATCTCGTCGAGGAGGATCGTGCCCGTGCCGGCCGCTCCGAACAGCCCTTCGTAGTGCCGCGACGCCCCGGAGAAGCTCCCCTCGACGTGCCCGAACAGCGCGTCCTCCTCGAGACCCTTCTGGAAGGCACCGCAGTTCTGCCCGAGCAGCTGCCCTGGCCGACCGCTCATCTCGTGGATCGCTTGAGCCACGAGCTCCTTGCCGGTCCCGCTCTCGCCGCGGATCTGGATGGTCGCGGGCGACTGGGCAACCTGCCGGATGAGACGCCGCACCTCGACCATGCCGGGGCTGTTGCCGATGAGCAGTCGCTCGGCGGGGTCGTCCCGCCAGACCGTCGCGTTCTCCCAGCGAAGCCGAGCCACCTCCGTGGCACGGCGGAGCTTCTGCTTGAACTGCGCGTTCTGGAGGCAGGGCTTCTCGAGATAGTCGAAGGCTCCGAGCTCGAGGGACTGGTTGGCGAGCGAGACGTCGCCGTCCCCGGTGACGACGATGCACACGGTGTTGGGCGCCGACTCGGGCACACGCTCCAGCACCTCGATGCCCCGCATGCGCGGCATGTGCATGTCGACCAGCGCGACGTCGATCTGCTCGTTCTCGATGATGTCGAGCCCTTCTCGGCCGTCCACGGCGAGCCGCACGTCGTACCCGTCCAACCGCAGCACGCGAGACACCGCGTTCCGGACCTGCTCGTCGTCGTCGATGATCAGAATGCGGGGTCGAGAGGTCTTCAACGCTTCTCCAGGGGGATGGGCTCGGGAACGAGGCCCTCGGCCAACCAACGCTCGGCCAACCCGTCGCACCGGTCGTCGACCGCGCAGAAGCGGCACCGGTCGTACTTGACCAGTTGTACGAGATCCGGTTCGAACATCAAGGCATTGCCCCGTTGGTGATCGGCGTCCACATAATAGCGATTGCGCGTCCGCCAAATCCGCTCGGCGAGTGAGACCACGCCCTCCAGCGCACCGAGCGCGCACCTCGGCAGCCCCTTGATCCCCCAGGCGAACGGAGCGTCGCGCCAGCGTCCCAGGTGATCGGCGAGCGAAACCGCCAGGGACTGCGACGAGATCGGTCTCTCCGACGTTCCGTCGGGGAAGGGCCACACCCAGGTCACACGCGTTGGCGCGAGTCGCTCCACCTCGGTCATCACGCGGCCCAACCTGCCCAGCACGTCGGGGACGAGGGGGATGGTGAGGGCTGGCCGAAACGCCACTCCGGTGAGTGCGCCCGGGTTGGCGGAGGTCACGACGAGGTCACACCCGGCGGCGCCCCCGATCCCGGCTCGCCCCTGGGTCTCGTCGAGGTGCACCACGATCCGCTCGATCCCGAGCTCGCGGAGCTCGTCGACGATCTCGCCGAGGATCGCGTCCGTCCACCCACGGGGAAGCCCCGAGAGGACGACGTGCTGGATGGGGGCCGCCCGGGGTCCGGGGCTCCGGAAGTGCCGGGCGTTGGCCAACACCTCACCGACGGACAGCGCGCGGGCCGGTGGTGGCACGTCGAGCCGGATTCGCCCCTCGTGGCCAGGCCCCACGCGGATCTGCAGCGACGTGGGCGCTCCGACGGCGCCGTCGGCGGTGAAGCGCAGCGCCACGCCGCCCCTCGATCAGCGCGAGACGTAGAGGTTCGAGCAGTCGTCGAGCTCCCAGAGGACGTGGAAGTCCGACACGGGCAGCCGCCGCTCTTCGTCGATCTCGTTCCACGGATTGGGGTCGGCCACGGTCACCTCGTCGGTCACGCGCTCCACGAGCAACCAGCTCGGCTCGACGGTGTCGCCCTGCCGCTCCCAGATTCGGGCAAGCCACGGAAGCTGGGAGGAGAACTGGTACTTGCGGATGCGAGCCGTACGGACCATCCGATCGCCCGCACCGAGGTCGCGCTGCACGCGGTCCCCGTAGAGGGCCATCGCGGCTTGGCCCACCGCCTCGACGTCGTCACCCGCGAGAAGCTCGCGAACCCGCGACACGAGCTGCTCGCCCGCCGCGTTGCCCGCTCCGGCCTCGGTGGCCTCGAGCACCTGCTGGCACTGCTCGGCTACGATGGCGTCGCCGGCTCGAATGCCGGCTACGTGGAGCGAGAAGACCCAGGTGGCGAAGGTGTAGGGAACGTGGTCGTAGTCCGCGACAGCACCGGTCATCCAGCCTCCTGTAGGAGTGAGCGAATTATATGCCGATCGTGTTGACCTGGCTTTGGCTGGGCGTCGAGCTGGCCTGCTCTCCGAGCCCGCCTTTCGACGGCCCTCCCGGAAAACCGACCGCAGACTTCGTTGACCCGGGCCTGAAGCGCACGGGAGCCGTCCCGGCTCTCCAGCTCTGGAAGATCCGCGGTCGCTACGATCTGCCCGACACCACCCTCCCCGAGGGGTTCACACCGCGCGACACCTTCCCGCTCGAGGTGAAGGAGCAGCGCGAGACCTCGGACGGGCTCACGCTGTGGCGGGCTCGCTCGCCGATCGGCGCCAAGCGCTTTGGTCCGCTGGGCGGTCCGAGCGGGTTCGAGGTCTTCGCCGATGGAGAGGAGCTGACCTACAGGGCGCGGCTGTCCGGGCGGGGCTACTCCGTCGAGCGCAACCAGCTCGTCGTGGCCGTCCCGACCGCCGAGGAGCCTCCCACGGTCACCGTGAGCTACGCGCCGGTCCGGGATCGGCTGCTCGAGCGCGACTTCGGCACGGACCCGAGCCAGGATCCTCTCGCCTTCACTCAGGCCGAGATCACCCTGTACCGGCACACGCGCCAGGGTCTGATCCTTCCTCCGCCGGGCTCGATCGAGTGGGACGTCACCGTTCCCGAGGGTGGTCGCTTCGAGGGGTGGACCGGGATCGAACCCCTCGAGCTCCAGAACCTCTCGTCCGACGGAGCCTGGATCTCGCTCGCGGTCCTCGAGGGCGGCGAAGCCAAGACGGTGGACCGCCGGTTCGTGCGCCCCTCGCAGCGCTTCGAGCGCTGGACCCTCGACCTGTCGCCGTGGGCGGGCCGGCAGGTGACGCTCCGGCTCGCCTCCGAGGTCTACGGCACTCGCGACTTCGACCATGTCTTCGTCGGGTCGCCCACGGTGTGGGGCAAGGCCAAGGGGCCGGTGCGGCGCGTCATCGTGATCGGGCTCGACACGACGCGCCCCGACCACTTTGGGTTCTACGGCTACGAAGAGCCGACCACCCCGGAGTTGGACAAGGTCCTGGCGAGCTCCACGGTGTTCACGCAGGCCTGGACACCCGCCCCGCGCACCCGCCCCTCGTTCCGCTCGTCGACCACGGGCCGCAACCCGCTCGACGCGGTGGGTGCGACCAACGTGGGCGAGGTCTTCTCCGATCTCGGCTTCGTCACCGGCGGCATCGTGGCCAACATCCACCTGCAGCCGCGCTTCGGGTTTCACGAGGGCTTCGACGAGTGGCAGTTCGATCCGGAAGCTCGGGCGGACGAGCAGGTCGACCGCGCCCTCGAGTTCCTGGCCCGGTACCCCGACCGCGACGTCTTCCTGTTCCTGCACATCATGGACCCGCACCTCGCCTACCGAGCCCCGAGTGCCATCCAGCAGCAGTTCGTGACCGACCCCGACCCCACCATGCCGTCGTCGTGGAACCGCTGGACCGTCTACCAGTGGAAGCGACAGGGCGAGCTCACCGAGCGTCGCAAGGCGCACGTGATCGGGATGTACGATGCCGAGCTGCGGTTCACCGACCTCCACCTCGGTCGCCTGTTCTCGCAGATCGACCGGTTCGGCCAGCCGACGCTGACGGTGATGCACAACGATCACGGGGAGGAGCTCTTCGAGCACGGCGGCTTCGAGCACAACCACGCGCTGTACGACGAGGTCACCCGGGCGCTCCTGATGTTCCGCTCCAACGCCGGCCAGTCGACCACGCGCCGCGTCGAGGCGCCGGCCACGCTCGCCGACATCGCCCCCACGTTGTTCGACCTGGTGGGCGTGGATCCCGAGCGTCGCCCCAAGGTCGACGGGCGCAGCCTGGTGCCTCATCTCCTGCCCGAGGGCGAGCCTCCCTCGTGGGCGGATCGTCCCATCGGCGTCGCCCACCTGCGCTACGGTCTCGAGCAGTGGGGCGTGGTTCTCGACGGTCACAAGTACATCTTCGAGACGGCGACCGGCCAGGAGGAGCTCTACGACCTCCGCAACGACCCGGGCGAGACCAAGGACCTCGCGGCTACCACGGGGCTCGAGGCCTGGCGTCAGGCCGCGAGCAAGGTGCACCACGCCGACCTGTCGCGCGGCTGGCGCATCGACGTAGGGCTCACCTCGAGCGCGCCTCGTGATCCGATCGTGATCGAGCTTCCGCATCCGGCTCGCTCTGCGCTGATCGTCGACCCCGAGGCAGAGGTCCGCAACCCGGCGAACCAGGCGTGGGGTCAGCCTCCGCGACGGACCACCGAGGACATCGGCGCGGTGGAGCTGTCGGAGGACAAGATGCGGGTCACCTTCACTCCGTCCGACGAGAAGGTCGTCCGAGGCCAGATCGCGATCGTGCTCGGTCGCGACGTCGACCCGGCCAAGGCGGTGCTGAAGCGAAAGGGCAAGCCGCTCACCGTGATCCAGTCCCGCAAGCGCGCCACCTGGCGAACGGTCCGTGACTCGATGGTCATCGAGACGAGCACCGTCATCGACCCGCCCCCCAGCGAAGCGGCGCGTATCCGTGCCCTGCAGGGCCTGGCCGCCGAGGCGGGCGAGGATCGCGAGCTGCTGAAGGAGCTCGGCTACATCGAGTAGCCGCGCGCGATACGCAGCCCGCCCTTCAACCACCACCAGAGAGGCTTCCATGGAGTACCGCAACCTCGGCCACAGCGGCTTGAAGGTCTCGACGCTCTGCCTCGGCACGATGACGTTCGGCGAGGCCGACGAGAGCTCCTTCATGCACCAGGTCGGTAGCGACGAGGAGACCGCCTTCGCGATCATGAACCGGGCCCTCGAGTCGGGCATCAACTTCTGGGACACCGCGGACGTGTACGGTCAGGATGGCCTCTCCGAGCGGATCATCGGAAAGTGGTTCGCGCGGGGCGGCCGGCGGGACGAGGTCGTGCTGGCGACGAAGTTCCGGTTTCGCATGGGCGCGGGCCCGCTTCGCACGGGAGCGAGCCGGCGCCGGATCGTGCAGGCGGTCGAGGACAGCCTGCGCCGCCTGCAGACCGACCGCATCGACCTGTACCAGATCCACATGCAGGACATCGAGACGCCCGAGGAGGAGACGCTGCGGGCCCTCGACGACCTCGTGCGGGCTGGCAAGGTGCTCTACGTGGGCGCGAGCAACTACGCGGCCTACCGGCTCACCGACAGCCTGTGGACCAGCCGGGTGCAGTCGCTCGAGCGCTTCGTCGCCCTGCAGATGCAGTACTCGTTGGTGGTGCGCGACCTCGAGCGCGAGCACGTACCGCTCTGCGAGAAGTTCGGACTGGGCATCATCCCCTGGTCGCCGCTCGCGTCGGGCTTCCTCACCGGCAAGTACCGCAAGGGCCAGCCTCCGCCCGAGGGCTCGCGACTCGCACAGTGGCAGGATCGGCTGAAGACCTTCGACAAGCCCCGCAACTGGCGTATCCTCGATGCGGTCGACGACTGCGCGGCAGAGCTCGGCGCGACCCCCGCCCAGGTCTCGCTCGCGTGGCTGCTCGCCAAGCCTTCCGTGACCTCGGTGATCTTCGGTGCCCGCTCCGTCGAACAGCTCGACGACAATCTCGGGGCCGCCGACCTGCAGATCCCGGCGGAATGGGTGGCCAAGCTCGACGAAGCATCGGCGTTCGAGCTCGGCTACCCCTACACCTTCATCCAGCGGATCCAGAAGCGCTGGTAGCGGGCAGGGGTCGCGCGTAGCCCCACAGGAACGCCCCGGCCGTCGCGAGGATCGTCGTGACGAACAGGTAGGCGTACTGGAGTTCTGCATCCTGGGCGAGCGCAGGCGACAGCGCGAAGACGAACGGGACCACCGCCTCTCCCACGAGTCCACTCCCTGCAGCGCGCAGCGCATCGTCCGACGGGCTGCCGATGGTTGCGAGCCATCCGCCGTAGGTGACCGCGACCGCCACGGCGACGAGGGCCCAGGTCAACAGCCACGGCAGTCCTCCGCTCTGCCAGCCACCGTCGGCCAAGAACGTCGCCCACACCATGGACAGGGTGGCCGAACCCCAGGCGATGGTGACGCCCGACCAGATCGAGGCCGCGACCCCGTTCCGCGGCCGCTCGGAGACCGAGAGGAGCCGGTTCAGCGGTCGAGCGAGTCGCACCCGACCGAGGTGGATCGCCGCAATCCCGACGCCCACGCCGGCCAGGGCCCCCATCGACCAGAGCGCCTCGATCGTGTGCTGCTGGAACCGGTGGGGTTCGAGAAAGGCAGCGACGAACAGGACGACCGGCCAGAGGGCGATGGGAGCCCAGTGCGCGACGAGGCCGAGCCCAGCCGCCACGAGCCACCACGCGCCTCGGGCGGGCCGTCCGATCCGCCGGTCGGCGTCGACCGCCGTCGCGCCCAGGAAGCCGACGAACGGCACCCCGAACAGCAACCCGAGCACCAGCCAGAGGAGCATCGCCTCCTCCACCGCGCCGCGCCACGCGAGGCCCAACATGACCAGGCTCGCAAGCCCGCTGGAGACGAACAGGAGCATGGCGAGGCCGAACACGACGAGGCTCGGAGTCGGGGGTGCGGTCTCGTCAGTGTTCGACACGAACGGCTCCTACGGCGAGGGCGACGTATAGCACTGATGGGGTGCCCCCGTTGGTGACATCCCCAAACACCCGCAGCCACGCGGTCTGCCGTATGAAGGATCAGTGGGCTCCGTGCTTCTGGGGAGGCGAAACTCATGGCAACTCGTCTCGATCGCGTCACGACGTCACCAGACCGGTCACGACGTGCGAGCGCCCGTCGTGCCGCCGAGTCCGGCACCCGCGGCTCGGTTGCGCACGAGGGAGCCCGAGCCGGAACGCCCGAACGCCTCGGGGAGCTCGGCGGCGAGCGTGAGCTACCGGTGCGCGCCCTCGGGGGGGCGATGGCGGCGTGGCTCGCACTGACGTTCGGGCTCTGCTACGTCGTGCTTCCCGCGATCGCGGCCATCACGGGCGTGAATCCCGGCCTGATCAACACGTTCTGGTTCGATCTCCCCTCCTTCGCGATCGTCTCGTTCGTCACGATCGTGGCCGCGCTGGTGGAGCGGCCCCGCATCGACCTGTCGAAGAACGCTCGCTCCCCCGTGCTCGCCGCGATGCTCGGTGGCCTGGGGGTCTGGGCGGTCGTCCACAACACGAGCCCCTTCCTCGTCCCCTTCGCGGACATGTCGGCCGTCAAGTTCACGAGCCTGCTCGGCATCAACATCATCGAGACGGGCATGATCGGCATGATGCTCGCCTCGCTCACCAAGCGGGCCGACGTGGCGCTGGCCCTCGGGGGAGGCTTCCAGCTCGGCCTCCTCGGACTGCTCCTGACGTTCCTGACCCTCGCCGTCGGCTGACGCGCCGAGTCAGGAGCCTCGCCGCCACCGAGCAAGCACCTCGAGCAAGTCCTGCTCCCGGCCCTCGCTGCGGCGGAGGGCGGCCTCGAGCTCGGCGACGCGTCGTCCGAGATCCTCGACCTTCGCCATCTCGATGCGAAGGTACTCGATGGCTTGGTCCCGCGACAGCCCGTCGAGCGCGGAGCGGGCCAGCTGCGGGTTCATGGGCACCTGCCCCGCCGAGGGCGGGGAGGATGCCGGTCGCGGACCCGCAGACTTGGGGGCCGCGCTCGAGGTGGGCGCGGTCCTGTCCTCGTCCCGGGCAGGCTCGGGCTCGTCGTCCGGCACGAGTGCCTCGGAAGACGAGGCCTCGGGCACCACCAGGTAGCGGAACCCGTACTCCGTCTGCGGTCGAAGCTCGGTCCACGCGTCAGCGGGTAGCCGCATCGCCACGTCGGGCGAGATCCTCGACAGTGCGTAGCTCTGACGCTGGCCCGTCCCGAGGACGTGCACGAACCGGCCGGCCCGGAGGGCGGACGGCTCGATGTCCTCCTCCTCGTACACGGCAGAGGGGGTCGGATCCTTTCGGCCGAGCTTCCGGATCCCGAGGATCCCCATCCCTTCCTTGCACTCGAAGCGGATGACCAGACCAGGGCCGTTGCTGTCCCGGCGGGCGAAGACCTGGAAGGGCTCGCCATCAATCACACCATACATGCGCGGGAGTCTAGCCGAACCCGTCATGCCGCGCTCGTCGCTCGGGGCCGGCTCGGTCGGTGCGTGCGATGATGCGCGTCTCCACTCCACGAGGAACCCCGTGAAGCGAGTCCTGATCCTGCACACCGGCGGAACGCTCGGGATGGAGGGATCGCCGCTGCATCCCGGCTCCTTCAACGCCGAGCTGCTCGAGCACGTCCCCGAGCTCGATCGCCTCGCGGATCTCGACGTGCGCATCGTGTGCAACCTCGACTCCTCCGACATCGGACATCCGCAGTGGCAGGCGCTGGCGCGCATCATCAGCACCGAGCGGGTGGACTGGGACGGCTTCGTGATCATCCACGGGACCGACACGATGGCCTACACCGCCGCCGCCCTCGCCATGACGCTCCGCGGGCTCGACCGGCCCGTGATTCTCACCGGGGCGCAGCGTCCCCTCACTGCCGTCCGCACGGATGCGCGCCGCAACCTCAACGACGCCATCGCCGTCGCCACGCAGCCGATCCCGGAGGTCGCGATCTGCTTCGACGGCCTCCTGTTGAGAGGATGCCGGGCGATCAAGGACGACGCTCGCAGTTACCGGGCCTTCGCGAGTCCTGGCGTGCCGCCGCTCGCCACCCTCGGCACGGACATCGCGCTCGGACCCCACATCCACTGGGTGATGGGGCCCTTTCGGTGCCGGCCCGTGTTCGACTCGGCCATCGATCTGGTCTACGTGATGCCGCAGCTCTCCCCCGCGCGCCTCGAGCACCGACTGCAGGACCCGTCGCTGCGCGGGGTCGTGCTCGCGGCCCTCGGTGCGGGAACCTTGCCGAACAACGGCGTCGTCGAGGTCGTCGCCGCGGCGATCCAGCGGGGCCTCGAGGTCGTGGTGGTCACCCAGTGGGGCGGCCGGACCAATCTCGGCCTCTACCAGAACTCGAAGCCGCTTCTCGACGCCGGCGCGACCGATGGAGGCGCGATGCGGATCCCTGCTGCCGTGCCCAAGCTGATGCACGCGCTCGCCGCCTTCGACGAGCCCCAGGAGCGTCGGCGCTTCCTACAGACCGACATCGCTGGGGAGTACCGCTGAGATGGTGCGGGGTGGCGGCTCGCTCGACAGTGGGGGCTGACTCACGACGAGGCCGTGAGGGTACGAGCGAGACGCCACCGAGATGCACCTTGCACCCGCGGGTCGAAGGCAGGGCACCGGCTCAGGCCCCCAGGTGTCCGAGCTTGCGCCGAAGACGCTTCACGCCCTGACCGCAGAGCTGGCAGGCTCGCGACTCCGTGACGCCGAGGTGCCGCCCGACCTCCTTGAGCGGAAGCTCGTGGAAGTAGTACAGCGTGATGGCGGTGGCCTCGCGCTCGGGAAGCTTGCCCACCGCTCCGACCACGAGCGTGCGCAGCTCGTTCTCGCCGGTGGAGTCCTCGAGGTCGGTCTCGCTCGCGACCTGTTCGACGAGCGGCGTCGGGTTGTCGTTGGCGGCTGGCGCGTCGAGCGACAGCAGCTGACGGATCTCCGAATCGCGGACCAGGTTGGAGTAGTCAGAGAGCGCGATGCCCAGGCGCTCGGCCATCTCCGTATCCGTTGGGGTACGGCCGTGGACCGTGCGCAGGGTCCGCCGGGTGTGCTCGATGGCCTGGGCCTTGCGTCGCACGGAGTGCGGAACCCAGTCGACGGCGCGAAGCGCATCGAGGATGGCGCCGCGGATCCGATGACGGGCGTAGGTGTCGAACGGCACGCCCCGAGAGGGGTTGTACCGGGCGATGCTCTCGATGAGTCCCACCACCCCGACACTGACGAGATCGTCGAGCTCCACGGACTGCGGGAGCCGGCTGTGAATCTGACGCGCGATGCGCTGGACGAGCGCATAGTGGCGCAAGACGACGTGATTGCGCGAGCGCGATTGCTTCTTCGTGGTTGCCATGAGTCAACCTCCCCGTGCCGCGCAGTGCACGGGACGTGCCAGCCGACCAAGGTCCCGTCAGCACGCTCGAACCCAACGAATCACGCGAGTCGAGGTCGGTGCTCCGTGGCGCGAGCGATACGGCGTATGCGTTCGGATACGCTCGCCGGTCAGTCGTCGGCGCGCGCGCTCGCCGCGGCCGGGGGGTCGTCGAGGAGACCGCGGAGCTCGTCGAGGGCAAAGGGGAGCGGAAGCTCTCCGCGGCCCCGCCAGCCCTCGGATCGTGGGGCGACGGTGAGAACCCACGCAGCCGACCACGCGTCGAGCTTGCGACCAGGCGCCACGAAGCACCCGTCGACCTCGGGGTCGAGTGGATCGTCGGGGTTCGGGATCATCGCGTCCCAGCCGAGGCCCCGGAGCTGCTCGACGAGCATCCGTTCCACCCGCACGTCGTCGACGCTGATCGCCACGAGTCCGCGATGCAGTGCCGCCACGCGGTCGAGCGGGAGCAGGGCCTCCACCACGAGCTGCTCGGCGCTGCGCTCCATGGAGAAGTCGACGCCAATCTGACTCGCCACGTTGTCGCACTCGGCCACCGCCAGCGGGTTCGGCTCCTCGGACGCCGGACCCGCCACGATTCGGAGTGCGACGCGCTCGTCCTCCCGGACCTCCGTCTCCAGACGGATACGCGGTCCCTCGGCGGCCTCGTGGACGAGCAGCATCATGCTCACGAACAAGAGCTCGAGAGCCTCCTGACGGACGGTGGTCCGAAGACCCGCGGTCAGTGCGGTCTCGATGCGCCGACCGTCGAGATGGGGGCGGAGTGTGTCGAGCATGTCGTGCAGGACGCTATCGAGCCGGGCTGGCTCGGCCATCGGGTCGGGGGCCGGTGGCTGCGACGGGCTCGCGGCGGCCCCGGTCTGCTCGACCAGCTTCGACCGGAGCTCGCGGGTTCGCGCCCGCTGGTGTTCTGCCTGCTGGGGATCGTGGGTGCTCCAGATCCGGGCGAGCAGGGTGTGAGCATCGAGCTCCACCCAGCGCTGTCGCTGGAGTGCGGACGTCTGGAGCGTCCGCTCGATGGCGTGTCGGGCCCGAGCCAGATCACCGTCTCCAGTGGCCTGGTGGGCCTCGACGAGCCACCAGAAGGGCTCCAGGCTGGGGTTGCGCCGCGCACGGCGCCGGAGCTGACGGACCCGCCGGCGGGTCTGCTGAACGAACGGTTCCCCCCGCCACACGCCCACCCAGGAGAGCGCCACGAGAGCGAGATCCGTGCCCACGGAGCTGCGCAGAACCCCGCGTCTCGCGGCGACCCAGGCGCGGGTGGCGTACTGGTGCGCCGTCACGACCTCGTCGACCTCGATCCAGGCCAGCGCGGCGATGGCATCCGCCCAGATGCCGACGACGGTGTTCGGCGGCGGACCCTCGGGGGCGACGACCGGTCCGGGGGCTCGCCCGGACCGGACCCGCAGCCAGCTCGTCAGCGCGTCGAGCAAGGACCCGAAGTCTTGCTCGTGCTGTCGGCGCGCGGTCCGTCGAAGCGCGTCCACCCTCGCCTCGAGCGTCCGGACCGGCTCGCAGAGCAGCTGGTGGACGACGAGGGCAGCCTCCGCGAGGGCCTGGAGGGGTGTCTCCTCGGCGGCTTCGAAGCGCTTCGCGGAGCGCTCGAGCGCGTACACCACGTCTGCGGAACGGCCAGTGGACCACCACCGCTCGGCCCGTCCGAGCCAGGCGAGGCCCTCCGCGAAGGGGTCACCGCTGCCTCGGGCATCCTCGATGGCCCCGGCCAGCGTCGCCTGCGCCCACGCGGGCAGGAGGGTGCCCAGCGGTCCCCGAGCGAGCTGGATGCGCGCGTGACGCTGTCCAGCAACGTCGTCGGTGCGTCGCGCGATCAGGATGCCGCGGAGCCAGAGGATGGGAAGCCGAGCCGCCTCCGCGACGGGCATGCGATCGACGAGGGCTCGGTTCAGCGCCCCGAGCGAGCGCAGCGCGGCAGGGCCGAGTCTCGCCCCCAGGCCGAGGGTCGCTCGCAGCACCTGCCAGGTCGCGGCGAGCGGACGCCGGGGCACGGGGTGTCCGAGGCGCCCGAGAGCGTCGTCCACGAGGCGCATGGTGGGGCCAGGGCTGCGCACCACGAGGGCCCGACTCGCGCGATCCGCGATGGCGAGAACGTCCTCCGGCCCGCCGGCATGGTCGAGCGCCGTGCGATAGGCGTCGAGCGCCTCGTCGATGCAGCCCGTCAACAGCAATGAATCAGCCCTGCCCCGGTGGGCCCGACGCTGCACGAGAGGCTCGGGGTCCCAGATCGCAGCCCGCTCGAAGTGCCACCGCGCGCGCTCGAAGTTGAGGTGGTGCAGCTGCTCCTCGGCTGCCCGCAGGTGGCGCTGGGCGAGCGACGGATCCAGCCCCCCGACCCTTCCGCAGTCGTCGTGGAAGACGAGGGCCGAGGTGGAGACCTCGGGTTGACGAGCCAGGTAGCGGGCCATCGCGCGGTGCGCGTTGCGACGCCGTTCCGACGATGCGCGAGCGATCACCTCGCGCCGAACGTCGCCCGTGGTGAATCGAATCACCGGCCCCTCGGTCCGCACGAGGCCACGGGCCCGCAGGGTGTTGAGCCGCTCGCGCAGCCGCTCGACCGGCCAACGCGAGAGCTGCTGGAGCGCCCGGGCCCCTCCACGTCCTCCCTCCACCGCGAGGAGCAGCGCGAGCCAGCGGGTGTCGTCGTCGAGGTCGGCGAGGGCCACGCGCTCGAACCGCGGGGTGGTGGACAGTCGCCAGGTGATGCGGTTCTCGACCACCCCCTCGGAGATCGCCCACTGCAACATCTCGCCGAGCTGGGCGGGCCAACCGTCGCCTTGCTCGAGCAACCAGTCCGCGATGGCCTGCGGGTCGTCGATGGGACCGGGGAGCGTCCCTCGCAGCCAGTCCACGACCTCCTCGGGAGACAACGGACCGAGGGTGAGCACGTCCCGCGCCGGCTCTCCGTGGGTGTCGGTGCGAACGATCGCCGTGCAGTGGGCCTCACCGTCAGCAAGCAGGCGTCGCACGAGGGCTCGGATGGCGCCCGAGGACTCGTCGAAGCGGTCGACGAGGAGGACGAGCGGATGCTGGGGGGAGCCGACCGCAGCGAGCAGAGCGACCAGCCGGGTGAGGCGCCGCGGATACTCGCGGACCACCCGATGGCGGGGAGGCGGCGGACCGAACCACGCCTCGAACCTCCGGTCGAACACGCACAGCTCGGTCGCTCCTTCGCCGACGTGACGACCGATCCGGGTGACGATGTCCCGACGGCGGGCACTCTCCAGGGACTCGAAGGTCTCGGCGAGCGCGGTGACCAGACCGTCGAAGTGGGGTCGCGCGCAGCGGACGACCACCGCGTCGGCCTCGAGCCGCTCCGCCGCGTGGAGCAGGAGCCGTGACCGGCCGGAGCCCGACGGCCCTCGAAGCACGAGCGACGTCGGACCCGTCTGGCGGGCTGCGTCGACCGTCTGCTGGACGATCGCCATCGCGTCCACGCGCCCCACGAACGGCGTCTCGTCTGCCAGCAGCTGCGGCGGACCCACCACCGGCGGCGGCGGGGCGAGGCCGGCGAGCAACTCGGCCGCGCTCGATACCCGACGGCTCACCTCCGCTGGCCAGCCCTCGCCGCCGATCTGCCGCTGGAGGGCCTCGACGTCGTCGAGCTGGACCCCGGACCGCTCTGCCTGCTCCACGGAGAGCAGCCAGGACCAGTCGACGAAGTGGACCCGGCCGTCCGTACCGAGTCGCCAGTCCTCCGCGGTCCAGCGTACCCGGCTCCAACCGGCCTCGTGGAGCCGCGCGAGCAACCGCGCGAGGTCGTGTGCGATCTGGCGTCGGTGGTCGTCACTGAGCTCGGGCGGCGCCGGCTCGACGGGGCGCGCTACGATGGCGAGCCCGTCGTCGGTGGCGAGCACCGCGTAGACCCGGGTGACGTCGTCGACCATGGCGTCGAGCACGGCGAAGACCCGGTCTCGGGTCGCCTCGTCCGCGGAGAGAAAGACGAGCTCGAGCCGATGGTGGGGTGGCACGCCGAAGCGGCGCTTGAGGTCGGTCGCCGTGACCTGCCAACCCGCGATGCGGTGCCGCAAAGGCCCGATGACGCAGAAGCGGCGAGAGAGCAGGATCGAACCGGGCTCGGTGTTGAAGGGATCCGGAGCCAGAGCGGTCGGGAGTCGGGCCACCGCCAACGCGCCGCGACGCAGTCCCGCGTCTTCGCCTTCTGGTTCCACGGCCGCCATCGTCAGTTCCAGCTCACCTCGACCAACGGGACGACGTCCTGGGACGGGTTGACCCGAGACACCCGATTGGTGGCTCCCCCCGGGACGAGAACGAACGGGCGGATGTTGGGATTGTACGAGAAGCCGTCGGGAATCGCGCCCACGTCTTCGAGCGTCACCGGGCCAACCTCACCAACGCGGTAAAAAAAGAAGACCGGGTCCCCCGACACCGAGAGATCCGCCTCGCGAACCCCGTCGTTGTCGCCGTCGCCCGACGCGGTGGCGATGCCCGCGTCGACCGAGAAGGTGAACTGCCACCCATCGGCACTCGGCAAGACGCCCGAGCGCAACAGGAAGCTGATCGCGCCGTCGTCGGAGACGTACCGCTCGTCCTCGATCACCCGGTTCTCCTGGATCCCCGAGCGGGTGCCTTCGACCTCCCAGGTGCCGAGGGTCTGATCGAACCGCGCCGCCCAGGACTCGGGCTGGGCGATCCCGGCACAGCGATTGACGGTGACTCGGTTGGGCTGCTCGTCGACCCGCACCCGGAAGCGGCCGAGGAACTCGCTGGGGTCCGGCATGCCGTCCGGCGTGATGTCCGTGGAGAGGGAGCCAGCCCGGGTCGCGAGGTTGGTCTCGGGACCGTCGATGTCCTGGACGAGGCAACCCGTGGCCTCGTGGGCGAAGACGACGCGTCCGTCGGCGAGGCTCACCGCTACGGCGCGGGTGACCACGCGCTCCTCGTCGTCGTCGAGCTCGGGAGCTCGAAAGGGCCACGGCATGGCCTCGATGCCCTGGACGGTCTCCGAGAAGGGAATCCCCTGCTCGCCGGGTCGAGCGGGGTTCACGTCGAGGAGCTGGCTCGTCGTCGGGTCGTGGCGCCACAGCGAGGCGCCGTCGATCGGCACCACGAAGCGGACGTCCGTCGTCGGGTCGCCCGACGTCAGGCGCAGACCCGCCACGTCGAGCGAGGGCCAGGGCAGCGGGTGCTCGACCACCGCGTCCGTTCCGAAGGGAACCTCGTAGTAGGCGGGCCGCGTGGCGTCCGCGACGAGGAGTCCGCCCTCCTCGGAGACCGACAGCCGGTGGGGTTCGGCACCGTCAGGCAGGGGGACCTCGACGAGAGGTACGGTCGCCCCGCTGTCGAATCCGAGCAGCGTCGCGGGCTCGACGAACGCGAGACGCGAGACGCCGCTGTCGTCACGCACGATCAGCGCGAGCCAAGACTGATCGGCGGCGAGCTCGAGGGCGAGCGGCACTCCGCCGACGTCGAGCTCGCGGAGGCCCGGGAGCTCGGTGCGGACGACAAAGGGCTCGGCGCCCTCGGTCGGGGCTGGGATGGCCTCGACCTGGAGCCGTCGGTCCTCGGCCGACCACGGCAGCTCCGAGGACCGGATGCGGCTCGGCTGCAGACCGCTCCGCGACCCTTCCACCGTCCACTCCCGCTCGTCATCGGGCCCTACAGTGGGCGTGAAGGTCCAGTCCTCGGTCGTCGTCCAGCCGCGCTTCACGTCGACCACGACCTCGTCACCGAGCTCCTCCTCGTTGGCGATGCGGGGCGGCGGCGCCTCGCAGAAGCGATCGGTCTCGCCATCGGGACACGGCGTGAGGTAGTCGACGACGACCAGTTGCTCGAAGGCCCGGTCCGCCACGATCACGGTGACCTCGTCGGTCTCCGGCGCGTAGACGGCAATCGACGACAGGAGCCGACGATCGCCCGTAGGAAGCTGGTTCGCGGGCAGGAACGAGCCCGTGGGGTCGTCGGTGAGGAACCGGCCCTGCTTGAGGGCGAGGAGCACGACCTGGCCGCCGAGCCCGTTGGCCACGAAGCCCACCGGCTCCTCGAAGGGGCCTCCGACCTCGGGTTGCAGCACCGCAGCGGCGCGGGGGAGCTCGAAGGTCGGAGCCGGCAGCTCGAAGTCCGTGCACGAGGCGAGCAGAGCGAAGGTCACGATCATCGGTTGACGATCCAGGCGACGACCTCCTGGAAGGAGGCGCTGGTGGGGTCGACGTCGAGGACGGCGAGCGTGCTGCTCGCGAGGTTGCCCTCGACCTCGCCGACAT
Source organism: uncultured Enterobacteriaceae bacterium (assembly GCA_964655065.1). Taxonomy (GTDB): domain Bacteria; phylum Myxococcota_A; class UBA796; order UBA796; genus DRPG01. The sequence goes on from CAZZLC010000025.1 coordinate 81,381, forward strand.
AGTTGGCCACGACGGCGTACCTGCCGTCGGGTGCGATCTTCACGACGTGAGGGTTCTCACCCACGTTCGGGATCCAGGCGACCAGCTCGCCGAACGGCCCGACGTCGAGGTCGAACATCGCGACCCCGTTGCCCCGAAAGTGCGTCACGACCAGCGTCCGCCCATCCGGTGTGAGCGCCATGCCAGCTCCGCCGATGAACGTCCGCGTGGTCGAGGCTCCCGCGTCGACCGAGAGGCTCGGCAGCGGGAGCAGGCCCGCGGCCGGGACAGAGACGAGCTCCTTGTCGTCATCGTCCACAATGGGAGCCAGGTCGACCACCGCCACCCCGTCGGGCTCGGTCGACGTCAGGTACAACACGTTGCGGAGCGGGTCCACGAGTGCATCACGGAAGCCGCCCGTGGTCAAGAAGGCGAGATCGACCTCGAGCACCCCCTCGATGTCGAGGAAGTTCGTGTCCGGAAAGCCGGTGGACCCGTCGTCACGAACGTCGACCACGGTGATCCGGTCGGAGACCCCCAGGGTCGACGTCTTGGACGTCACGTAGAGAAATCCACGCTCCGAGTCGAGGGTCAGCGAGGTCATCCCCTCGCCGTCGGTGGCGAACTCCTCCTGAGTCTGAGCGAGCTCGATGACGGTGCTCGGGGAACCCGGACGGCTGGGCGGGCGGCTCGTTCGGAAGCGGATGCGATCGCCGGCCGACGCCAGACGAAGGGCGGGAAAGAGGCCCGGCCGACCGTCGATCACGGAGAGGACACCGCGCCCGACTCGCCTCGCGAGGCCGTCGTAGCCCGCATACAGGAACTCGGTCCCGTCGGGCCCGGAGAAGGGAACGGGCGACTCCACGCCGAATGCGGCAAAGGTGCCAGGCAGAGTCGCGATCGCAGGCTGGGGCGCGCCCGATTCGTCGTCGTCGACCCAGGCGGCCCACTGGTCGGGGGCCCCCTGTCGCGCGATGCCGAGGGTCCAGGTGCCGTCGAGGAGTCCGGAGTACAGCAGCAGGGTCTCGCCATCGACCTCGACCGGGGCGGGGTCTTTTACGCCCTCGGAGTCGAAGGCCCCCACCGTCTCCGGGTCGAAGATCGGGACGGCGCGGTCACGCACGAAGCGGTCACGCACCGAGCTCGCGCGCATGCGACCAATGGTGCAGGTGGAGCCATCGTCGGCGGTGTACCACAGCCGCACCTGCAGAGACTGGGCATCCACGTCGATCCCGTGCGGGATGCGGGCGATGCCGTCGAAGTCGGATTCGCCAGGGGCATCGACGATCTCGACCACTCCGTCGGCGCGATCGATGCTCCAGCTCACCCCGTCGCTCGACGTCGCGCGTCGCAGGGAGATCCGCTGGGGCCCGCGCAGGGCATAGATCATCACGAGCTCGTCGCCATCGGAGGTGACCACCGGCGAGAACGCCTGACGCCCCACGTCGTCGACCAGCTGCGCCTGCAGCTCGGCTCCTCCGGCCAGGCGCTCGTAGCGCCCTCCGCCGAGGTCCTCGAGGATCGCGATGCCCGCATCCTGCTCGATCCCGGGTCGACAGCCCACGGGCACCACGCCAGCCGCGTCATCGGGGTCCGGTCCGTTCAGGGTGGTCGCGAAGACGAGGGACCGGCCCTGGTGCTCGACGACCGACACCGGCAAGAGGCCGAGCTTGGCGAGCGGCGCCCCTGCGACGTCGTTCGAGACCTCGTGACCGTGCACCACCGTCAGTCCGAACCCGCCGAGAGCGGTGCGGACGCCCTCCCCGGCGGCAATCTCGCCGATCCGGCCGATGCTGGCTCCCTCGATGCGGAAGGTGGCCGCCGCCGAGTACAACACCGCGGCTCGCGGAGGCCTTCCGGGGCCAGCCACGTCCTCGAGCACCGTCACCGGCTCGGACCAGGCCAGCCCGTCCGCGCTCCGCGCGTGGGCCAGGTCCCAGCCGTCGACGGTCTGCCGTGCGAACCAGACCTGGTACTGACCATCGACGAACGTGACCGTGGGCGCCGCGACGGACGTGGAGGCCGACAGCACCGTGGTGGGCTCGTCGAACGTGACGCCGTCGATGCTCGCGGTGTGCGCGATGGTGCTGACCCCGGTCGTGGCGTCCTCGACGGTGAGCCACATCCGCTGCCGGCGCACGCGGCCGTCGAGGCGCACGAAGGGGTCGGCGTAGTTGATCCCATCGGGCACGGCCTGGAAGGCAGGCTCGCGGATGCTGCCGCCGAGTCCCTCCGCGAGGACGACACTGGCGCTCTCGATTCGAGACGCCCCCCCCTCCCGCACGGCGAAGTACACTCGCTGCTCGAGGCCGAGGTCGACGAGGGAGGGCCCGGAGAGCTCCTCGCCTTCGGCGGCGAAGACCAGGGTGTCGGGAAGGCTCCACTCCCCGCCGAGCCCGAGCGAGGCGCGGATCTCGATTCCGTCACCCTCGGGGCTCTCCGAGAGCAGCCGGAGCTCACCCGATGGATCGACGTCGACGAACGGTCGGGCGCCGACCACGAGCTCGCCAACCGTGGCGACGTCGGGGTCGGCGGAGGCCACGAGCCCCTCCTCGGGACCGAAGCCCGACGGCAGGTAGGTCACCCCGTCGGGCGAGTCGTAGCGCAACAGGCCAGTGGCCTCTTCGTCGAGGGCGACCGGAACAAAGAGCCGCCGGGTGCCCGAGATGTAGGTGAGGTCGTAGGTCTCGTTGAGGAGCTCGCGCCGATCCGTGACCTCCGTGAAGGCGACCTCGAACACGGAACCGCTGGAGTCGAGATCACCCGAGACCGGTCGGCCCACCCCGCCCTCGGTCGCGGCGTCGCGCGTGACGAACTCGCCCTCGTCCAGCTCCACGAGGCTGATCGAGTGATCGGTGAGGTTGCCGACGTAGGTGAGGTCGGCGTCGGGGTCGTAGACGACCGGGAACGGGTCGTCGCGAAGGAACAATTCGGTTCGCTTCTCGACGCTGTCGGGCAGGCCGCTCGTGTCGATGACGAAGAGCTCGTCGTCACCAGCTCGAATGTCGGCTCCCTCGGTGAGTCGTCCAGCGACGAGCAGGCTCTCGTCGACGCCGTGGCGCCCGATCCCGCCGAGGAAGGGGTTCCCTCCAACGTCATCTTCGTCGAGGTCGTCGTCGTCGTCGAAGACCGCGGAGACGGCGGCGAGGGTGTCCAGTCTGATCCGGGGCGGAACGGAGCTGGTGTTCGCCTCGATCTCCTGGACGACCTCGTCCCAAGGGATCACGAGCACGCTGCCGGTGACGAAGTTGCGGTAGGGGTCTGCGTTGGACACCGCGAGCCAGGTGCCGTCCTGCTCGAAAAACTCGAGATCGGCCGGCCCGGCAAGGCAGGTCCCGATCGGGATCTCACCGAACGTGAAGGTCTCCTCGGCCGTCGTGCCGGCGCAGCCTCCGAGGTCCGGGCCGAGCGGGACGTCCTGGATGCAGCCACCCAGGAGGAGCGCGAACCCGAGCGCCCCTTGCCGAACGAGCCCCTCGATGTGGCTCCTCCCTCGCGACCACCAACCCACGACTCGACCTCCACGCGCTCGGCAGCGCCCCCTCCCCTCCATCGGCTGGGACGCCGGCGAACGAACGCCCCGTCGGTATCCCGAACCTGCGCCGAGCGCCGGTGTGCCGCCCCGTTCGCGGGCGATACACGACCTCGTGCGAGGACACGGGAGACCGAACGTGACGGTTGAGCGAATCGGCGTGGTGGGCGCCGGCCAGATGGGATCCGGAATTGCCCAGGTCGCAGCGATGTCTGGATTCCAGGTGACGCTGCAGGACATTTCCTCCGATGCTCTGCAGCGAGGAAAGGGATCGATCGAGCACAGCCTGTCGAGACTTGTCGCAAAGGACAAGTTGAGCGAGGCGGCGGCGGCCGACGCGCTCGGACGCATCGCCACGACGACCACGCTCGACGGGTTCGCCGAGGCACAGCTCGTCGTCGAGGCGGCGACCGAGAACGAGCCGCTCAAGCACAAGATCTTCCGCGACCTCTCCGAGGCGGTGCCCGAGGAGACCATCCTCGCCACCAACACCTCGTCGATCTCCGTGACCGGTATCGCCGCGGTCACGAGGCGTCCCGACCGCGTGGTGGGCATGCACTTCATGAACCCCGTGCCGATCATGCAGCTCGTCGAGCTGATTCGCGGGCTCGCCACGAGCGACGAGACCTTCGAGACGGTCGACGCGGTCGCCCAGAAGATGGGCAAGACCACGGTCGAGGCTCGCGACATGCCGGGCTTCATCGTGAACCGCGTGCTCATGCCCTACATCAACGAGGCCGCACAGGCGGTCTACGAGGGGATCGGCACCGTCGAGGACATCGACGTCGCGATGAAACTCGGAACCAACGTACCGATGGGACCCCTCACGCTGGCCGATTTCATCGGCCTCGACACCTGCTTGTCGATCATGGAGGTGCTCCGTGACGGCCTCGGTGGCGACAGCAAGTACCGCCCGTCCCCGCTACTCGTGAAGTACGTGGAAGCAGGTTGGCTCGGCCGCAAGGCCGGGCGCGGCTTCTACCGGTACGACGGAGGCAAGGCATGAGCGTGGTGAAGCACGAGCGCGACGGAGCCGTCGCGGTCCTCACCTTCGACCGTCCAGAGGCGCTCAACGCGATCAACGAGGACGTGCTGACCGCCCTGGAGGACGCGGTGACCGCGATCGAGGGCGACGCCGAGGTGCGGGCGGTGGTGCTGCAGGGCGCGGGTGAGAAGGCCTTCGTCGCCGGAGCGGACATTGGCTTCATGCAGAACCTCGCCCCGGTCCAGGCGGAGGCCTTTGCGGCGCGTGGTCAAGCCGTGCTCGACCGCCTCTCCGCCCTGTCCGTGCCGGTGGTCGCCGGCGTACACGGATTTGCGCTCGGCGGGGGCTGTGAGATCGCCATGGCCTGCGACATCGTCATCGCAGGCCCCAAGGCTCGGTTCGGTCAGCCAGAGGTCCTTCTCGGCGTCGTCCCGGGCTTTGGCGGCACCCAGCGGCTCGTGCGCCGGGTCGGCCGAGCCGTCGCCCTCGACCTCTGCCTCTCGGGTCGACACGTCCTCGCCGAGGAGGCCCTCCGCATCGGCCTCGTCTCGAGAATCGAAGAGGACGCCCGAGCGGCAGCGCTGGCTGCGGCGCAGCAGCTGAGCACGCTCGCCCCCGTGGCGCTGTCGCTGGCCAAGCGGCTCGTCCACGACCACGGCGACGGTGACCTCTCCGCCGGCCAATCGGCCGAGCGGGTGGCTTTCGGTCTCTGCTTCTCCACCGAAGATCAGACCGAAGGCATGACCGCGTTCCTGGAGAAGCGGAAGCCGACCTTCTCCGGCCACTGACCCTGACCCCGCTGGCACGGGGCCGGGTTACGCATGTTGGTCGTCTCCCGATGCCGTGCCGCAAACCCTTTGAGGAGTCCCGATGTTCGAGCTGTCCGACGATCATCGCGCCATACGGGATCACGCGCGCGAGTTCGCCCGCAACGAGGTCCTGCCGGGAGCCACCGAGCGCGACCGGACCCACACCTTCCCCGTCGAGCTGGTCGCCCAGCTCGCCGAGCAAGGTTTTCTGGGCATGTTCGTGCCCGAGGAGTACGACGGCGCCGGCCTCGACGTGACCAGCTACGTGCTGGCCCTCGAGGAGATCAGCTACGCCGATGCAGGCGTGGCCGTGATCATGAGCGTCCAGAACAGTCTGGTCAGCTGGCCGATCCTCGCGTTCGGCAACGACGAGCAGAAGCAGGCGTACCTGCCGCGCCTCGCCACGGGCGAGACGATCGGCTGCTACGCGCTCACCGAGCCGCAGTCCGGCTCCGACGCAGGCTCGCAGAAGACCCGGGTCGACCACCAGGGCGACGAGTACGTGCTCAACGGCAACAAGATGTGGATCACCAACGGTCCACAGGCCGGCATCATCGTGACCTACGGGAACCTCGACGTGGCGGCGGGCCACCGTGGGGTCTGCGCGTTCATCGTCGAGTCCGACTTCCCGGGCTTCGCCGTGGGCAAGGTCGAGGAGAAGATGGGCATTCGGTGCTCGTCGACGGCCGAGCTGATCTACTCGGACCTCCGCGTCCCCGCGAAGAACCTGCTCCACGAAGAGCGCGAGGGGTTCAAGGTCGCCATGGCCACCCTCGACGGCGGCCGCATCGGCATCGCGGCCCAGGCGCTCGGCATCGCCCAGCGCTGCCTCGATCTGTCGGTCGAGTACGCGAAGGAGCGCGAGAGCTTTGGCAAGCCGATCGGTCGTCACCAGGCCATCCAGTGGAAGCTCGCCGACATGAAGACGCGCATCGACGCGGCCCGCCTGCTCACCTTGCGCGCCGCTGCCGCCAAGGATCGCGGGGAGCGCGCCAGCCTCGAGTGCTCGATGGCCAAGCTCCACGCTTCCGAGACCGCCAACTACTGCGCCTACGAGGCCGTTCAGATCTTCGGCGGCTACGGGTACAGCCAGGAATACGAGGTGGAGCGTCTGTACCGCGACGCGCGCATCACCACCCTGTACGAGGGCACGTCCGAGATCCAGCGCCTCGTCATCGCGAAGTCGCTGCTCTCATGAGTGACGAAACCACCATCGCCCGTCCTCGGCGGGTGCTCGTCGCCAAGCCTGGTCTGGACGGTCACGACCGTGGCGCGCTCGTCGTCGCTCGCGGGCTGCGCGACGCCGGGATGGAGGTCGTCTACTCGGGGCTTCACCGCACCCCGGCGCAGATCGCCCAGGCGGCCCTCGAAGAGGACGTCGACGTGGTGGGGCTCTCTGTCCTGTCCGGAGCCCACCTGCGGCTGCTCCCCGAGGTGGTCCGTGTGCTGAACGAGGTCGACATGGGCGACACGCTCGTCATCGCGGGCGGCATCATCCCCGACCGCGACGTCGCCACCCTCAAGGCCGCCGGCGTGGCCGAAGTGTTCCCCCCGGGAACCCCCATCCGCGACATCGTGGCCTTCATCGAGGCTCACGCTCGGGCGCCGGTGTAGGGATGAGCGCGTTGATCGACGAGAGCGGTGGTTTCTTCTCCCCGGCGTTGCTCACGGGCACCAGCTCGGAGTTCATGGGACTCCGGCCACGTCCGAAGCTGCTCAAGCAGCGCAACGTGGTGTTCGTGCTCGGCCCCCCGGGCGTAGGCAAGTCGAGCGTGGCCTCCGTGCTCGCGGGAGAACCCCGACGTTCCTTCGATCATCGTGAGATCGACACCATGCTCCTCGACCGCGTCCGCGGCGGTCGCTGGGAGCCCGTGCTGCTCGAGCCCGGCTGCCTCGTGCTCGACGGTCCCGTGTGGCTCCGCAACCGCGCGGGCGCTGTGGCCTTGCTCGCCGAGCTCGCGAAGCTCCGCGCGGAGTCTGGCCACCGAACCCTGTTCTGCCAAGCCGACTCGGAGGGCTCGATCGAGGAGCTCATCGCCGCGATGGAGGCGGGCTCCGCGGTCGTCATCGGGCTGCGCTTCCCCACGGGAAAGCGAGCGAGACTGCGGTGTGCCCGTCGCATCTGCGACGAGCTTGGATTTCCCCGAGATGCCGCGCTGGGGAGCGAGTGTCTCGACCCTTGGCGCTATGATCGTCTTCGCGCCTGGCTGGTCGAGCGCACCTGGAGTACCGAATGAACGCCGATCTCGCCGAACAACTCGTCGAAGACCCCCGCTGGGAATGGAAAGATGGCATGCGTGCCACCGACGGCGTCCGCGTGGTCGACGTTGCCCTGTGGACCGCGGGCAACCTCCTTCCCGACCTCGACGACTTCCCCACCGCGGGAGCGATCCTCGGCGTGCTCGCCGACATGGGGGTCCTCTCGGATGTCGTCATCCAGGACGAAGACTGGATCGTAGCTGTGGAGCTGCCCGAGTCGGGGCTCCAGGGATGGGCGGGGTCGAGCCTCGGCGAGGCGGCCGGCTGGGCCCTGCTCGCGGCGTGGGGATCCGTCGCTGCGCCGCGGCTGGACATTCCGTCGTGATCGTTGGCTGGCTCGCTCTCGCAGCCACCAACGCCTGGGCCGGTACGTGCACGATCACCGCCGAAGGTGCGCCCACCCGCGAGCTCGAGTGCGCGAGGGCCGGCCTGTGGGCGCTAGCTTGCAACGCCCCGGCCAAGGGCCGCCGCCGGGTGCAGATCGCGATCCCGGAGTGGGACGTGCAGGCGGTGAGCCGGCTTCCCCTGGGGGCCGAGGATCGATTCGAGCTCACGCTGCTCGGTCCGAGCGGATCCCCCAACGGGGTCGACATCGACGGGCTGAACCCCCAGAACTGGAAGCAGGCGGTGAGCGCCCTCGACCTGTGCAGGCCCTACCCAGCCCCCGTCACGCTGCAGGTGTCCGTCACCGCGCACCCGACCACCGGCTTCGCGGAGGAGGTGGACGAGAACGGCGTGATCAACCGGGTGCCGACCTACGGCGCCGGCCAGGTCGTCGCCACCGCCGAGGCGAAGGTGAAGCCGCCGCTCGTGGTCAGTGACGCCCCCACCACCTCGTCCCGACAGACAGAGCCTGCCCGCGGGCGACTCCAGGTGCGGCGGGGCGACCGCTGGGTCGACCTGCGGTGGGACGGCGACAAGCAGTGGCTACCCGCCGAGGGCGGCTCGGTCACGCTCCTGCGGCTCGACTTCCCCCGCGAGCAGGTCGAGGCCGCGCTCGGCCCGGGCGATGCCCCTGAGCTTCTCGCCCGTGACCTGACCCGCTGGCTGTCGGGCGACGTGGAGAGCCGGCTCGGGCTGGTCGCGTTCCGACGCAGCGGGGTGCCGGTACCCGTGGCCGAGGTCCCCACCTTCGATCTGGGCGATGGAGGCTGGCGACGTGCCGCGGGAGGCACGACCGACCTGGCCATCGGACCGGTGAGCGACTCGACGGTGCGGGTGGCGATCGCCTTCCGCTCCGCCCCTCTCGACGAGGCGGCGCGTTCCGCAGCGCGAGCTACCGCACGGGCTGCCCGCAGGGATTGACCTCCCTCCAGAGGCCCACGAGCAGCGACAGCTGGCCGCCGAAGGTCTCCTGTTTCAGCTCGATCCGGTGGTGGATGTCCCCAACGTCGATGTTGGCGTTGTCGAGGTCGGTGCCCCACGTCTTGAGGCTCATGCAGCGACCGTCTCGCTCGCCGATGGCCCTGGTGCGCTCGAAGCAGTCGTCAGCCGCCCCGCCCTTTCGCTCGCCGAGCTTGATCGCCCGGTTCACCAGACGGACCTGCTCGAGGCACACCTGGGGCTCGAGCAGCATCCGGACCGCCTCCTCGAGCTCGGAGCAGTTCTTGGCCGGCACCCCGGCTGCCCTGAGCGACGAGCACTTCTCTACGGCCTCCGTCGAGCCGCGCTCGGTCGCGATCCTCATCATCAAGTCGTGGCGCTCGACGAGCTCGCGCCGCATCCGTTCGAGCTGGTTGGCGGTCACGAGCGCGAGCAGCAGCATGCCGGAGACGGTGAGCCCCGCCATCGTCCCGAGCGCGATCGCAACCCCCTGCCGAATCGCCTGGTTGCGACCGACCTGCCTGCGCCCCACCACCGGCGGGGTTCGCCGGATGTCCGGCAGGTCGAGCGGCTCGTGATCGGAGTCGAAGTCCGATGCCTCGTCGAGCGACCGCGGGTCGTCGACGTCCTCGTCCTCGGGCCGCTCCAGGGCGTAGTGACCTTCGCGCTCCTCCAGGTCCTGCACCCACTCCTGGTCGATGTACGACGGCACCGAGGGCTCGTCACGCGTGGCCTCTTCGTGGTTCGTGGGCTCTCGCCGAACGAGGGGATTCATGCCGTGCTGCGACCCGAGCCCCGACGTCGCGGTGGCGTCGACGCTCGGTGGCGTCATCTCCTCGACGCTAGGCAGGTCGTACGGGACGAGCGGCGGCGTGTCGAGAGGGTCCGGAGCGAGCATGCGGAGCGCGCCCTCGAGCTCCCCCATCATCTCGCGAACCGTCTGGAAGCGGGACTCTCGCCGATACTGTGAGCCGGTGCGGACGATGCTGGCCAGACTCTCGGGAATCCCGTCGAAGTCCTGCTCCTCCGCCATGAACAGATGGGTGGCCGCTTCACCCTTGACGAGGGTGTAGAAGGTCGCAGCGATCGAGTACACGTCGGCCCGCTCGTCCGCGTGCTTCGCGCTCTCGTTCTGCTCCGGCGCCATGTAGCCCATGGTGCCCATGACGGTGCCCGTCATCGTCATGCGGGTGTCTTCGAGGACCTGCGCAATCCCGAAGTCGGTGACCTTGCAGGTGCCACTGCGGTCGACGAGCAGGTTCTGCGGCTTGATGTCGCGGTGGATCACCCCTTGGCGGTGCGCGGCATCGATCCCCGCGCACAGCTCGAGGACCACGTTGGTAGCCATGCGCGGGGGCATGGGGCCGTGCCGCTCGATCCAGTCGATGACCGATCCGGCCTCTGCGTACTCCATGACCATGAAGACGGTGTCGCCTTCGATCCCCGCGTCGTACACCGCGATGATGTTGTCGTGCGAGAGCGTCTTCATGGTGGCCGCTTCGCGCTCGAAGCGGTGACGCAGCGCAGGTCGACTGGCGTAGTCTGGCAGCAGCGTCTTGATGGCCCGCCAGGTCTCCGTCCACGTGTCGTAGCCGAGGTATACGTGGGCGGTCCCGCCCTCGGCGACGTGCCGCACCAGGACATAACGACCATCAGCGAGGTCGCGTCCCACGGCGGCCAGCGGAGTGGAGGAGGAGTTGTCCAGGTGGTTCTCGGAGTCCATGCACGTTCCCCGGCGTCGACGACATGGTAAGCCACGAACGGTCGCCGGGGAAGGACACGTTCGCACGCATCCCTTGTCGAGCCTATCCGATTGGGAGATGGGATCCGAAACGCGAGACGTCCGATCCACCCACGGATGGTGACCTGATGACGCTGTCCCACACGATGACGATGACCACGATCACCGAGCTCCTGGCTGACGACGCGGCGCGCGGAGCACTCCTGCGCGACGCGGAGGAGGTCCTCTCCAGGCGGGTCGCCGCCAGCCGAGGCATTACCGGTATGGCGGTGCGAGCGGGCTACGCGGCGTTTCAGCGCGTCCAGCCCGGGATCGTCCCGTCCGCTCTCGGGCGGCTGGCCCCGCACTTCGCACCGATCGTGGATCGGCACTGGCAGCAGGCCCAACAGACCGATGATCCCGTCGACCACTTCGCGATGCACGCACCTGCGATCGCAGCCGACCTGCTCGAGGTGACCGACGGGATGGCGCGGAGCGCGCGGAGCGCCGTGCTCGTGCGCATCTACCGCTCGCTGCGAGAGCGGGCGCAGGAAGAGGTCGCCGGGTCGATGCCGGACGTGGCGGGCCTGCTCCAGAGGCACATCGGATAGGCGGCGCGACAACTCGGTTCAGGGGCAGCCGAGCCCCTGGCCCTGCATGATGCTGGCGACCTCACGCTTCAGGGCGGCGTCGCCGACGTCGATCGCCGCACACAGCGACTTCACCGCCTCGTCGACGTGATCGAGCCGCATCAAGCTGTAGCCGCGCCCGTACAGCCCGTCCGGATGGTCGGGATCTCGACGCAGTGCCTGATCGAAGAGCGCCAGGCCTCGATCCAGCTCGCCCTGGTCGACGGCCTGCCAGCCCTGCTCGTGGAGCTCGTCGACGCGGGGAGGACGAGGCGCCGCCGACTTTCGGACCGTTCGCTTCGGCGCGGCAGGCTCCCCCGCGGCTGGAGGCTTCGCGGCTGGAGGCTTCGCGGCTGGAGGCTTCGCGGCTGGCGCTGGCTCGGGCTCCCCCGTCTCCGGCACGCTCCGACGTACGAGGCCGATGCTGCGTCCGGCCGGCGGGCCCACCGGGCGGGGATCGGTCGAGATCGACGCGTCTCCCAGGCTTCCCGTCACGAAGCTTCCCTCGAGCTCCTCGACCACCTCGGGGCCAGCCAGCATCCAAGCGCCGACCAGCAATGCCACCACGAGCAGAACCCCTGCCGTGACGACCCACTGCACCGTCGAGCGTCGTCGCTCCGCCCGCAAGCGAACGATGCCGTCCTCGGTGTCGTCGATTCCGACCTCGGGAATCGGGTCCGGCGGCACGTGGACGTCGCTGATCTCGATGTAGGGCACGGGCTCCGGAACGTCCGCTTCCTCGGTATCTGGCTCGTGTAGCGGAACGTCGTCGCGCTCGGGCGGGGGCGGGGCGGTGCGCTTCATGGCGAGCGGCACCGGGTCGACATCGTCGAGATCGTCGAGGTCGGGGTCCGACTCGAGCGAGAGCTCGGGGGTGTCCGTCATCGTGCTGGGACGCACCGTCGCCGTGCCAGGCCGAGACCACACTGGGGGGTCCTCGGAGCGCTCGCCGAGGTCCAGGGCGAGCGCCTCCGGGGCGTCGAGGGCGGGGGGGCCAGCATCGAGCGGCGCGGGATCGACTTCGTGGATGGGGCCTCGGCGCTTCTCCCGGACGGGCGGGGGGGTCAGGCGGACGTTGGGGGGCAAACCAGAGGGAACGCGCCGAGGCTCGGGAGCGATCTCCCCGTCGCGGGGCTGGAGATAGGCTCGAGCCACCACTTCGCGCCCGTCGAGCGAGCCGGGTACGGTCCGGGGCTGCG
>CAZZLC010000026.1:0-89179 GCA_964655065.1 uncultured Enterobacteriaceae bacterium
GGACGGCGTGTACATCTTCCTCGGCTACCTTCCCGTGTTGGTCCGCCGCCCGTAGCAGAGCCATCGCGGTGTCGAAAGCGACATCGGCCACGACCTCGAGCGCCTGGTTGCCGTTGCCCTCGGCAAGGTCACCCCTTCAGCCCGGACCCCACCACGGACTGCACGAACTGGCGCTGGAAGAGCACGAACACGGCGAGCACCGGCAGCGTGACCAGGGTGGCGTAGGCCATGATCTCGCCCCAGGCGTTCGCGGGTCCGAAGAATTGCTGCATGCCCACCATGACGGGGCGCACGTCCTGGCTCTGGACCACGAGAATGGGCCACAGGTATTGGTTCCACGTGCCCAGGAACATGATGATCGCCGAGGTCCCGATGGCGGGTCCGCTGTTGGGCAGGACGACGTGCCAGTAGATCTGAAGCGCGTTCGCCCCGTCCATTCGGGCGGCGTCATCGAGATCCTCGGGAATGTCCTTGAAGAACTGGTAGAACAAGAAAATGGTGAAGGCATTCGCGACGAACGGCACGATCTGGACGTGAAGGGTGTTGAACCACGAGGTGTGCCAGACGAAGGCCCCGTCCTCGAAGCCCACCCAGGGAAGCCCGGAGACGATCAGCATCAACGGCAGTGCCGTGAGCTCGAAGGGGATGACCAACAGCGCGAGGACGAAGGCGAGGACCAGGTCCTGGCCGCGCCAGGTCATGCGCTGGAGGCCGAAGGCGCACAGGCTGTTGACCAGGATGCCCAGCGTCACGGTCACCGTCGAGATGAGCAGCGAGTTGAACAGGTAGCGGGGAAGGGCGCTGCGCTCGAAGACCGCGACATAGTTGTCGAGCGACACGTCACCGAGAGGAAGGAAGGCGCGGACCGAGCGAAGGTCCTCGAAGATCTGGGCATCGGGCTTGAACGAGCTGCTGATCATGAACAGCAGCGGGCCCACGAACAAGGCGGCGATTGCCGTCATGACGCCGTAGCGGCTCACCAGGCCGAGGTCGACACGGTCACGCATGGTTTCGCTCCCCGAGGGCACGCTGAACCAGCGCGACGCCCAGCACGAGCACGAAGAACACCACCGCGATGGTCGAGCCGTAGGCGACGTCCTGCTGGCGGAAGCCGCTGCGCACCGCGTGGAAGATGAGCGTCGAGGTGGCATCGTTCGGTCCACCCCCGGTCATCACGTCGACCTGGGTGAACAGCGCGAACGCGGCCAAGGTGGTGGAGATCACGACGAACAGCGTGGTGTTGCGGAGGCCGGGCAGGGTCACGTAGCGGAACCGCTGCCACGCGTTGGCCCCGTCGAGCTCGGCTGCCTCGTAGAGTCGCGGGTCGATGCCCTGCAGGCCGGCGAGGAAGATGACCATCTGGAACCCGGCGCCCTGCCACGCGCTCGTCACGACGATGGCGGGCAGGGCCAGCCCCTCGGAGCCGAGCCAGTCGACGGGCTCGAAGCTCCCGCCGGTGAGCGCCACCAGCGCCCGGTTGATGAGCCCCGAGTTCTCGTTGTAGAGGAACGCCCACACGATCGAGACCACGACCATCGACGTGACGACCGGGGAGAAGAACGCCGTGCGGAACGCGTTTCGACCCTTCAGGCGCTGATTCACCAGCAACGCGAGGCCCAACGCCGTGCCGCACTGCAGTGGGATCACGAGCGCCACGAAGGCGAAGGTGTTGAACAGCGACCGGTAGAACACCGGGTCTCGGGCCACGACCACCAATCGGCGCTCGCCGAGCGGCAGCTCGACCAGCGGCCGGTAGCCCCGGTAGCCGGGATCGGCGCGAAGCACGTCGCGCAGGCGCACGTCCTCGTCGGCAGGCACGGTGACCGCGCCGAGCGCGAGCAGGCGCTCGTAGTTGTCGATCCCCACGACCTCGGTGTCGTTGGGGGACAACAGGCGCTGATCGGTGAACGTCACGCCGAGAGCGAGCAGGAACGGCAACAGGACGGAGAAGCCGAGCAGTCCGATGGCGGGGACGACGAAGAGAGGACCAGGGTTGAACCGGTTCATGGAGCCTCCCGCGCCGCGTCGGCCAAGCCGTAGCCGCGGTTGCGTACGATGTCGTACTCGACGGCATCGACCGCATCGTCGAGCGCGTCCTTGGGGGCCGTGCCGGCGCGGATGGCGAGGACGGCGCGCTCGAAGGCGGCAGAGAGGGTCGGGTAGCCCGGCGTCTCCGGACGAGGCACGGCGTAGGCACGAGCGAAGTCGAAGAACCGCCGCCACGCGCCGCCCTCGGCGTAGCGCTCGGTGAGGGCGGCCGCCTCGGTGGTCACGGGCACGAAGCCCGTGGCTCGGGAGACCGCCGCCATGGAGTCGGGCTCGATGAGGTGCTCGACAAAGGCGCTGGCGAGCTCGGGGACTTCGCAGGATCGGGTGATCCCCCACTGCCACGAACCCGAGCCGATCCGGGGCCCCCGACCGAAATCCGGGGGAGGCAGGATCAGCAAGTCGTCGCCGAAGGCATCCTGGTAGGCCTGGGCAGACCAGGAGCCGGTGTAGTGGAAGAAGGTGCGTCCCTGAAGGAACGCCTGGTCGTCGACGGCCTGCCGTTCGGCAAGCCCCTCCCCGATCAGCGCCTCGTAGAAGCGCATGGCCTCGAGGCTCTCGGGTCCGTTGAGCACACCCTCGGCGCGCTGGTAGTCGGTTCGGTCGATCCAGTCGCCGCCGGCGCTCACGAGCCACGGCCCGTAGCCGTAGCTGATCCACTCCCCCTTGTGAACGGTGTTGATGTCGATGGGGAAGCGGTCGGGCTCGGCCGCTTTGAGCCGCCGTAGCACGCTCAGCAGCTCGTCGTGGGTATAGGGGGCTTCCATCGTCGGGATGCGCACGCCACGCGCCTCGAGCTCGGAGCGGCGCGCGAAGAGCGCCACGACGATGTCGAACTGACCGACACTGTAGAGATCGCCCCGGTAGGTCCCGCGCGCTCCCGTAGACAGCGGATCCACCAGCGCGGCGTCGAGCACTTCGGCCAAAGGCCGCAGGTGTCCGGTCCACGCGAAGTTCGGCACGAGAGGCTGGTCCACGTCGACCACGCACGGCAGCTGGTCGGCCAGCGCCGCAGCCGTGATCGACTCGGTGTAGCTGCCCTGCGGAAGGCGCTGCAGGTCGACGCGGACGTCGGGGTGGCTGGCCTCGAACGCCTCGACCATCGCCTGGCTGGCGGCCATCTCGGGCCCCGCGCTCTGGTGCCGCCACACCGTGAGCACGTCGCGCGAGTCGGCGGGTGCCCACACGCGGCAGGCCACCGCGAAGAGGAGTCCCGGGATCACGATGACCTCCGGGGGGTAGCGAACTCGTCGTCGGCGGTGGCGGACACGCCAAACCGCTGCGGGCGGAGCTGGTCGAGCAAAGTGGTGATGATCGGCTGGATGAACAACTGTTTCTGCGCCCTCGGGACCTCCACCGCGGAGTATCGTGGGCCGATGACGCTGCCTCGAGAGCTGTCGCTCGCTCGCATCGACGACAGGCTCGCGGTCGTCCAACGGCCGGTCTTGGAGCTGCTCCCCCGTCGCGGGCACGCCGAGGACGCCCCGATGCCGGTCTTCGACTCCGTTCCGGTCTACCGGGGCAACTCGGGGGCACTGCGACCGGCCCCCTGAAAGGAGGTTTCGATGGCACGCATCGAGCTCGACAACGTCCAGATCGTGCTTGGCGAGGGTGACCGCCGCTTCGAGGTCCGCGACATCGACCTCGACATCGCCGATGGCGAGTTCGTGGTGTTCGTCGGCGCGTCAGGCTCCGGAAAGTCGACGGTTCTCCGGGCGATTGCAGGGCTCCAGCCGAACACGGGCGGCGAGATTCGCATCGACGGCCGCCGGGTCGACCAACTGCCGCCAGGCGCCCGCGGCGTGGCCATGGTCTTCCAGAGCTACGCGCTCTACCCCAACATGACGGTAGCGGGGAACCTCGGCTTCGCGCTGAAGCTCGCCCGCACCCCGAAGTCCGAGATTGCGAGCCGCGTCAGGGAGACCGCGGAGATGCTCCAGATCGGACAGCTCCTCGACCGGCGCCCTCACGAGCTGTCGGGCGGCCAGCGCCAGCGCGTGGCCATTGGTCGGTGCATCATCCGAAACCCCGGGGCTTTTCTCTTCGACGAGCCCCTGTCCAATCTCGACGCCGCGCTGCGCAACCAGATGCGGATCGACCTGCTCCGACTCCATCGGGAGCTCGGGGCAACCTCGCTGTACGTCACCCACGACCAGGTCGAGGCCATGACGCTCGGGGATCGGATCGTGCTGCTGCATCACGGGCGCATCGTGCAGGTGGGGTCGCCCACCGAGCTCTTTGAACAGCCCCGCTCCCGCTTTGTCGCCGAGTTCGTTGGATCACCGAAGATCAACGTTATTCCCGTCGATCGCATCGAGAGTGGTGTCGTGCTGCGGTCGGGCGGCGCGCTCGTTGGAGGCTCCCCCGCGGGCACGCCGTCACACGTCGGGGTGCGGCCCCGACACCTCACGCTCGTGGACGCCGACGAGGCGCACCTTCACGGCGCGGTTCTGTTGGTGGAGCGACTGGGCGACGAGAGCCTGCTTCACGTCGACGTGGACGGCGCCGACGATCCGATCGTGGTGTCGACGATCGGGGCGGCGCCCGACGCTGGCACGATCGTCCACGTCGCGCTGCCCCAGGATCGTTTGCTCTTCTTCGGCGAGGATGGGGAGACCCTCTGACGCGGAGCGTCCCATGACCACGATCCCTCGGATCGCCGTGGTCGGCGAGTCCATCATCGACCTCATCCGACAGCCTTCCGGCGACTTCCGTCCCCACCTCGGGGGCTCGCCCTACAATGTCGCGCGGGCCCTCGCCCGCCAGGGCATCCCGGTGGCCTACCTCTCGCCCCTGTCGTCCGACCACTTCGGGGACGCCTTGCACGACGGCCTCCTGGCCGAGGGGGCATCGATCCCCGAGGGGCCGCGGAGCGACCGTCCGACCTCGCTTGCCATGGTCACCGTGGGCGAGCAGGGCCAACCCACGTACTCGCTGTACCGCGAAGGGATCGCGGATCGGGACGTCACCGCGGAGGCGCTCGTCGCGAGGCTCCCCGAGGGCGTGGAGCTCGTTCACACCGGCTCGCTCGCGCTGATGCCCGAGGACGTCCCGAAGATGCGACGCCTGCTCGAGGCGGCTCGCGATCGAGGCGTGCTGGTCGCGGTCGACGTGAATCTTCGCCCCGCTGCCGTCTCTGACCGGGAAGCCTACGTGCGTGGCATCCTGGACCTGCTCCCCCTCTGCGACATCGTGAAGGCGAGCGACGAGGACCTTCGCGAGCTGGGGCTCGGCGATGATCCGCAGGCCGCCGCGGAGGGGGTCCGGGGACGCTTGCGCGAGGGCCTCGTGGCTCTGACCCTGGGGTCCGACGGGGCCGCTCTGCTCAACGACCGGGGAATGGTGACCCGACCCGCATTCCCGGTCGACCGGGTCGTCGACACGGTGGGGTCGGGCGACTGCTTTCAGGCGTCGCTGCTCGCTTCGCTGGTACGGACCGGTCTATCGCGCGGTCGCGCGTTCGCGACCGCGGCCCCCGACGTGCTAGAGGAGCCCCTGGATCACGCCAGGGTCGCCGCGGCCCTCAACGTGACCCGCCCGGGCGCGTCGCCGCCGACCTGGGACGAGGTCGTCGCGGCGCGCGATTCGGGCTGATCCTGCACAGGGGGGCCGCCACCGCCACCTGCCGACCGCGTCCGAACTCCGAGAAGTACCGTGGTCGGCGCTCACGAAACGGCATCCCCCGGTGCTCTCGTCACGGATCCGGATCCGGATGTGCCGATGAAGGCGCCGACGTCCAGGTGGGTCCAGTCGCGTCAATCGACGCACGTGCGGAAGGGGAGCTCAGTCGCCGAGCATCACGGCGACGCGCGTCCCGAGGGTCGCGGCAGCTCGATGGACCGTCTCGTGGATCTCGCCCTCGAGGTCCACGACACTGAGCGCGCGCCGCTTCTTCTTCGGTTTGGGGAGCTCCAGCACCTGCCGGGTCCACATCGCGTAGCTGGGCGCCGCCTCGTCAGCCGACGGCGGCTTCAGGAGCACCGGCTCGCCGTCACGCGTGACCTCGGCCCGCGCCGCGACGAGGATGGTGACGGTTCGCGCTCCGCCCTTCGTGGCTTCGTCGATGGAGACGCGGAAGCTCGAGGTCAGGGCGTGGCGTGGCTCGACCGTTCGTGGCTCGACGTCGCCCGCGAACCCGCTGCGTCGGATCTGGACCATGACCTCGTCGAGGGCCTGGCGAGCGTCCCCCGACGCCACTGCGGCGAGCCCCTCTCCCTGGTGAAGGCCCGCGAGCGCGGCGCCGACGAGTCCATCGGGAATGCCCTCGCCCGAGACGGTCGGGGATTCGATTCGCACGGGCGGGCCGCCGCTGCGTCCCCCCACGGGGACGAAGCGGTCCCCCTTGCGCGCCGACCCGGGCGCGATCCAGGCCGCCGCGATCGTGTCGCCCTCGAGCCCGAGCACACGGGCCACCCCGATGCGCTCCGCGGGGCCCACGAGCAGCTCGGACCCACCGGGCACGACGTACGTGGGGGCGCGCTGGACCTCGCCGATCACCCCGCCAGGCAGTGGGGCCTCGGTGGCCAGCCACGCCACGCCGTCGCCCCGGACCTTGTCGACCGTGGCCACGGGCAGGGGACCCGAGGGGCGCGCAGCAGGGGCGTCGGCGAGGCCGGCCGCGGCGTCCTTGACGACGCTCACCCGCAAGGCATCGGTGAACGGCTGCACCACCTCCACCCGGGTGTCCTGGCTTCGGGCTTCCCCGACGGGGATCGACTGCACGAGCAGCCCGGTCACGAGATCGAAGACGTCGATCTGGAGGCCGGCCGTCACCTGCAGCCGCGCGGTTCCTCGCTCGTCGGAGGTCGATGCCGTGGTGAGCTGCCACAACCGCGGCACGGCGACCCGGTCGGGAGGGGTCTGGGCGTTGATCAGCGATTCCTCGGCGATGTCGAGCTTCGCGGATGCCTCGAGCTGGGCGCCGAACAGCTCGGTGCCTCGCGGGACCACCACCCAGCCGGACTGCGCGAGCGCCTCCTCGACCCACATCGTGACCGATTCGGCTTCCGGCCCCGGGGAGGGCACGTCGGGCGGCGCGGCGACGAGCACCCGAGGCGCGGTCTCGCCGAGCGGGCGGGCGAGCCCGGGGCGCACCAGCGTGCTGCCGGCCGCGGGCAGTGGGCCACCCGTGGGCGAGACGACGAACGAAGCCCCTTCCCCCACCGCGACGACTTCGACGATCTCGCCGCTCGCGGTGCGCCAGCGCTCGCCCGTGAAGCTCCCCGCGCGACGCCCGCGCGCGACCACCGCCTGACTGCGGGACTGCTCGAGCACCGTGGTCTCGAGCCGGTCTGGTGCAAAGCCCTCGGCGAACCGAGCCACCGCGAGCGGTATCCCTTGCTCGACCAGCGCTTCGCGCAGCTCGGCAACGTCGGAGTCGGTCACCGTGCCCAGCCGCTCGCCGGTCACGATGAGGCTGTACGGAGTGCTGGCTACGATCTCGCCGCTGCCGAGATCGACGGCGAACGGCGCCACGGTGGCTCGCAACACCTCGACCGTCTTCTTGTCGCCGAGCTCGAAGCGATCCTCCTCGAATCGGGTGAGCCGCAGTCCGACGTGCACGACCGGGTCGGCCTTCGCCGAGACGGGCCCGCTCTCCCGTGCATCGCCTGCCGCCACCGCGTCGGGCCAGGTGGCGCGGACCTCCGCCTCGAACGCGGCCTCGATGGCATCACGGACGTCGGCCGGCACTGCCGGCTCTCCGAGTGCCTCGTCGATCACCCGGAGCGGCAGGGCCTCGCCACCCCAGGCGAGCGTCCCGACGAGCAGCCCGATCACCGGGCCTCCCACGTCCAGATGCCGGTCGCATAGGTGCGAGCCTGCAGGTCGCGGGTCGCGCGCGCGGCGCCGAACGCTTCGAGGACCCGGGGTCGGACGAGCCGCGGGGACGCCCCGCAGAGCAGGCGGATCTCGATCGACTCGTCGGAGACGAGCCGGACGGTGGCCGAACGAACCCCCTCGATCGACTCGGCGGTCTGCGCCACCACGTCGGCCAGGCCGGTCCCCACGTTGCCGGTGATGCGGAGGGTCAGCGGCCAGCCGTCGCGCTCTCGGGCGCGCCAGTGCTCCACGAGACCATCCACGAGGTCCTCGCCGACGATCTCGCCGACCCGACGCGACGCGGACCGCTGCGCTGCCTCCTGGTCGGCCCCGAGGCCCGTCGCGTTGCGGGCCGACGAGGCGAGCACCTCGCCGGTCGCGGCGTCGACGAGGCGTGCCGCGAGGCTCGCGTAAGCGCGATGGCCCTCGGCGACCTTTCCGTCGGGTCGGATCACGGTGGCGCCCACGACGATGGCGTCGGCGGCGTAGCGTGAGCCAAAGTCCGTCGCCGCCCCCCCGAGCCGAGCGATGTCGGCGAGCGTGGTCACCATCGGCGCCTTGGCCGTGTCGCCCTGCAGGGCTCCCCGCAGCTCGGCCATCGCTGCAGGGTCGACGAGCGGGATGCGCCGGGCTTTCAGCTGACGTTCGATCGCGACCCCGGACGGCGCGTCGGTCCCGCTGCGGAGCAGAGCAGCCGGATCCTGGGCCACGACGTTGAAGAAGGTCGTCGACTGGCCGCGAGGAGGGGGAGGCGCGTCGAGCTCGGGAATCCCGCCGTCAGCGTCGGCGAAGTAGAAGTGGCCGGTCAGTGACGTGTACTCCTGCGGCACCTGCGAGCCCCCCGTGGCGTTGCTCACCTGCGACCGTACGGCCTTGAAGGTGTCCTCGAGCGAGAGACCGGGGCGGCCGACGTTGTTCAGCAGCGCCTCGGTGTACAGCCCGTGCTCGCCGTCCCCATCGCTCGCGACGTGATGGGGACGCGTCGCGAAGGCCACGAGGGTGCCCTGTGGAGGATCCACGATGGCGAGCCCGCCCCGGCTGAGCGAGCGGAAGCGGCTCTCGTAGGGATTGTTCCGGCAGGCATCGAGAATCACGATGTTGAGGCGATTGCCGGAGCCCTGCATCGCCGCGAGCACCCTGTCGATCGGCACCGACTCGACCTCGATGTCGGCCTCGCTGCGAATCTTCGCGTCGACGGGGACCATGTAGTTCGCCCCGTTGCCCTCGAGGCCGTGCCCCGCGTAGAAGAACAGCCCGGTCCCGCCCTCGGACAAGCGTTCGCCGAAGTCGCGGATGGCGCCGACCAGAGTGTCTCGGTCGGCGTCGAGCACGGTCTCGGCCGAGAAGCCGAGCTTCTCGAGCCGGGCGGCGATGGCCGTGGCGTCGCGGACGGGGTTTCGCAGGGCGCCCTCGTCGTAGGCGGCGTTGCCGACCACCAGCGCGATGCGCTCCTCGGTGGCCAGGAAGGTGCGAACCATGGGGTCGAGCCCGCGGGTGGCCGGGGCGAAGGGAGGCGGCGCCTCGTCGCTCGCGAGCCCGCGACTCGGAGCCCCGCGCTTCACGTACTCGTCGACCACCACGGCGACGCTGTAGGTGGGGGCTGCCGAGCGATCCAACGACACCCGCTCGAGCACCTGCCGCAGCGCCGGGCGGTCGATCGAAGCCTCGACCGTGACGTCGTAGGTGGTGGTGGTGGCTGCTTCGTCGACGATGACGGCGTCGCCGTCCAGCAGGCCACCGGCCCGCGGGAGCACGGCCTCGCGCAACGCCGCCTCGTTGGCCTGCGCAGTCGGCTCCCCGAGCTCGTCCACGACCGCGCGCCACACCGCGTCGGCGATGGCCTCGCGCCGGGCGCGGTCGCGGACCTCGAGCCGCTGCTTCTTCTTGATCTTCTTCTCGGTCACGCGACCGTGACCCACGAACGCCGGCTCGGCGGCAGTCGCGAGGACCGCTCCCCCCACGGCGACCAGTGAGAGCAGAGCGACGAGCCAGCGCAGCACAGTGACCTCCTCGAGTTCGAAGCCGTGGACAGGCCGACTGGGCGGCGTGTCAGCGTTCGGCGCTCAGAATTCGCTCTCGGCGAACAGCGTCTGGGCCTCGTCGGCCGAGATCGGCTCGAACAGGTTCCGCTTCTTGCGGTACTTGTCCATCACCTTGGAGACCTCGTTCGACTGGCGAACCACCGCCCGCGACGACTGCTTGATGCCGCCGGCACGGGAACCGAGCTGGGCCACGTAGGCCGCCGCGTCGGGCTGGCTGGCGAGCTCGGTCACCACCGTCTCGTCGCCGCTGGCGAGCCGCTGGGTGATGCCGGTGGTCCCGAGAACGATGGTTGCCGCGTCCTCGATCGTGGCGGCCGCCATGAGCCTGGCCACGATGATCTGGACGTTCGCCTTGCGGGCCGCGGCCTTTCGCTCGTCGTCGACCTCGTTCTTCTTGTCGGCGAGCGCCTCGACCATGGCGTCGATGAGGGCCTCGTCCGTCTGAAGCTCGATGATCTTGGCGTCGCGCTCGTCGCTCGCGGCTTCGGCGTTCAGCTGGTCGAGCTGCTTCTGATACTCGAGGGCCTTCTCCGACTGGCCCAGCGCCTGGAGCAGCGACATCTGCGCCGAGAACAGCGTGTTTGCCGAGGTGTCGAGCTTGCGGTCCGCGTCGACCAGCGCCGCGAGCACGTCGGCTACCGACATCTCCGGCAGCGACGGCACCTTGGCCTCCACGGCGGGCTTCTTCGGCATTCCAGGCACCGCGTGCGCGTTCGCGGACGCGAGCGCCCCCCATCCCACACAGACGACGAGCACACCCGTTCCAAGTCGCATCGAAACCCCTCGGGGAGATCCATTCGGACGCTACCTTCGCACGCCGCCTCGAAGGGGGCAAACGTGCAGGGTCAACCTGGGCTGGAGCTCGTGGCCGACCGCCGCTGGAACCAGCGGTCGGCAGCGAGCAAGGTCGGGACGACCACGACCGGTCCATAGTGCTCGGTGAGCCAGTGCTCGAGCGGCGCCTGGCCCTCGGGCGCGCAGTGTCCGAGCTTGCCGAAGGTGACAAGCAGGGTGCGGCCGCCGATCGTCCCGGTGGCCCGCCCGCCCGACGCGAGCTCCCCCGACCAGGCGTCCCTCGCGTTCAGGAGATACGCCGAGAACCGGTGGATGGTGGGCTCGCCCACGAACCTCGGGTTCAGCTCCTCGAGCTCGAACGGGACGGCGCGAACGTACGCAATGCGCCGCAGGCGTGCACAGTCTCGCACGGGAACCGCGAGCACCGGGGTCAGCTCGAGCAACGCCGAGGTCAGCGGGAGACCTCGATGGTCGTGACCTCGGCGCCGCCGGTCCGGTGGCCCGTGACCTCGGCCACGAAGGAGTCGCCCGACCGAAAGAGGCGCTGGTACAGCGATGCGTCGAACACCGGTCGGTTCTCGACGTTGCCGACGTAGACCAGGTTCATGATTCCTGCCGCAGCGCCCTGTGCGAGGTAGCTCACGGGGCGGTCCGAGGTGCCGTAGCGGCCGAGGTGTCCGACCGACTCGTAGTCATCGTGGATCACGAAGGTTGCACCCTGCTCGGTCGCGTCGGTGACCTCCCAGCGTCCCCACCCGAGCGCGTTCACCGCGGCGGTGATGCCGAAGACCCAGTCGCTCCTGCTCTGGAGGTTCGGTCGGACGAGGCCGTCCCACTCGGGGGACGTCATGATGCCCCCGAAAGTGTTGAACGCGCAGACGTGGCCAGACTCGACGAGCAGAGGCTCCGCCATCTCGACCCCCGCGACGCCGAACCGGTCGCGCATCTGGTTCACGAACTCGAACGAGATGCGGTTGTAGTAGTTGGCGTACTGGTGGGTCAGGTAGACGCCGAAGGCCGCAATGATGCCGTCTTCGTCGCCGCGGATGTTCATCGACGTGAGCGCCTCGTAGACCGCCTCGGCGTCGATGGGGCCGCCGGTGACCCGGGGCCGGTGCTGCGTGAGGGGGCCGGGGCCGATCGGCGAGAACGTGGCGTAGGCCGGGGACCGGTCGACCTCGAACTCGTTCGCTGGGGCACCCATCGCGATGCACCGGGTCTGCACACAGCCGAACGAGCCGGAAGGCGCGTCGTGGATCGCGGACAGCGCACCGGCGATCCACCCGGTGGTGAAGAGATCGACGGGCCGGCCGTGAAGGCCCATCTTGGTCCTCCAGCCCGAGCTGTAGTGGGAGGTCGGCGCGGTGACCTTGCCGCGGTCCAACGTGGTCGGGTCGAGGTCGAGGCTGCCGAAGCCGGCCCAGCGGTACAGCTCCGCCGCGAACGCGGTGCGCTCGGGTACGCCATCGATCCCCCGATCGTCGAACAAGCCCGAGAGCTGGTGGTGGGCGACCTCCTGGGCGGCACCCACCAAGAAGGGCCAGGTGTCGAGGTACTGGGCATCCTGGATCGTCTGCTGCAGGAACGTGTTGTAGTGGTGGCAGTGCAGCACGTGCGGCTCGTTCCCGACCCAGAGCCGACGGTGGGGCGGGTCCTTCTCGAAGGGAATCGCGGGAGGGCTCAGCGTGGTCATCTCGGACTCCTTCAGAGTGGACAGGGTTTGCCGACGAGCTCGGTGGCCACGTCGCGCACCTTGGCGAAGAACGCGTCCGAGCAGGTGGTCTCCGGGCCGATCTTCGACCAGTACAGTCCTTCCTCGAGCGCATCGCCGAGGGTACGCAGACGCAGGCGATCGAAGGCCTTGACGTCCCCTTCCGTCCTGACCCAGAGGATCAGCTCATAGATGCTCTTCTTCACCGGACCTCCCGGAGGTCCATCGAACGAGCAGGGGCTGGCTTTACGCCCGGTCGAGGCTCAGCGGATCCTGGCCCGACGGGCCAGCTCGTCGAGCAGCGGGCGCAGGGCGGGGTGCTCGATCACCCGGGCGGCGGAGTCGACGAACTCGACGAGCTCACCCCGGAGCTCGGGGTGGTCCTCTCCGTAGACCACCGCCTGAAGGGCCATGTCGAGACGATCGAGCTGTCGCACGAAGCGGGCCTCCTCGTCGGCCCCCGCCTCGTAGTCGTGCCACGATCCCGCGAGCTGCTGCCCCCGAGGGGACCCTTCCGTGATGGCGCGCATCGCCTCACGCTCTCGGCGAGCCTTCTCCTCGCGAGACACCGGGTCGTGGGGCGTCAGGTCGCCGACCCGGACCTCGGGCAGATCGTGGAGCACGGCGTAGGTGAGGGCCCGCTCCCGGTCGAGCTCGTCGGGGAGCAACGCGAGGACGAGCCAGGCCACCCCCCACGAGTGCGCCGCCACCGATTCGGGGCTCCCGATGCCCCGACGGATCCAGCCGGTCCGGTCGAGCGCCTTGAGTCGCGCCGTCTCGAGCAGCGTGTCCACGTTCACGGGACGAGCTCGCGGCGTTGCTCGGCGACCCCGAATGCCCGCAGCACGCCGGCGGCTGCGAGGTCCGCACGCTCCCGCACCCCCCGCCACCCCTCCCTGACGATGCCCCAGGCGA
Organism: uncultured Enterobacteriaceae bacterium; assembly: GCA_964655065.1. GTDB lineage: Bacteria > Myxococcota_A > UBA796 > UBA796 > DRPG01. Next base: position 13,330 of record CAZZLC010000026.1, read on the forward strand.
TGGGTCCGCCGAGCGCGTTGCCGGGACCGAGCGCCACCACGACATCCGGCGCCACGTGCCGCATCGCGACGCGGAGAGCCCGGGCGAAGTCGTAGGTCTCGGTGACCTGGGCCCCGAGGGTGTAGGCCCGCAGCGCGTCGGGATCGGCCGAGAAGGGACGGTGCACGCGGCCGTGCCCGTCGAAGAGGGGGACCGCAGGGGCCCGAAAGTCGAGGTGGGCGAGCTCGTGGACCGCGCGGGCGGAGGTGGGCTCCATCACCGAGGTGTGAAAGGCCGAGTGGAGGGGGAGCTGGACGGGGAACGTGCGCTCCCCGCGCGCGGTCGGGGGCAGCTCGTCGAGGAGGCGCTTCACGCCTGCCGTGTCGGCGCCGATGACGACGAAGCTGCCGAGCTCGATCGAGACCTCGACCGTGTGGCCCTCCGACCGCACCCGGTCGATGGCTTGGTCGATGGACCTGCGCAGGTCGGGGTCCGGGACCCACTCCGTGTCGACCACGGGCATCATGACCTGGCCGCCGAGCACGTTCCCCGCCTGGTAGGCCCCCATGGTGTCGACCAGCTCGATGCCGTGCGGCAGGGGGAGGGCGCCCGCGGCCACCAGCGCCGTGTACCAGCCCATCGAGTTGCCGGTGACGCCGACGATCTCGTAGCGAGCGCGGTCGAGGTGGGCCAGGTCGACCAGGCTCACGGCGAACGTCAGCAGCGAGGCATGCTCCCCTGCGACGTGCAACCGGGCCTGGTAGCGCTCCGCTGCGTCGAGCTCGCGAAGGGTGGGCCGGTCGTGAGCCGATCGCCAGGTGTCACAGGCCTCGATGACCATGTCGGCCGCGAGGTCGGGCTGATTCACCGACGTGTCGGCGAGCTGCGTCAGCGACCCGAGCGAGTCGCGTCCGTAGGAGCCCCGACCCGGGCAGACCACGAGGGTGCGGGCCCGGCTCACGCAACCTCCCGCCTGCGGGTCGTCACGAGCCGACGCGCCGCGGCTTCGATCTCGTCCTCCTGGACCAGGACGAGATTGGCGGCCGCCCCGAGGGGGATGTAGCTGTCGGCGCCGGTCACCCGGGCCGTGCGGACCGAGCCCTCGGACGCCTCCACGACCTCGGCCACGATGGTGTCGGCCACCCCCGACGAGGCCCTGCACTCGTCGACCACCAGCATGCGACCGGTAGCGCGAGCGTGCTCCAGAATCGCACCGATGGGCAGCGGCTGGAGCCAGCGGACATCGACGACCCGAACGCCGATGCCGTCGGCGGCGAGCCGGCGCGCGACGCGCAGCGACTGGTGGAGCCCGTTGGCGTAGCTGACGATGGTGAGGTCGCGACCGTCACCCTCCACGCCCACGTCCTCGACGGGAAGCGACTCCCCGGGAGGCGGGTAGAGGGCCAGCCAGGCCCCGTCGCCGGGCTCGTGCAGGTCCTTCGTCATGTACAGCGCGATCGGCTCGAGCAGGACGCAGACCCGGCCCTGCCCGGTGGCGGCAGCCACCATCGTCCGCAGCATGCGGACCGCGTCGTCGGGCCGAGCCGGACACCCGAGCAGCACGCCGGGAATCTCCCGGATGGCCGCGATGCCGTTGTCGTTGTGGAAGTGGCCGCCAAAGCCACGCTGGTAGGCGAGCCCCGCGACGCGCACGACCATGCCGTTGCGGTACTGGCCGTTGGAGAAGAACTGCATCGATCCGGCCTCGCCGCGGAGCTGATCGATCGCGTTCATGAGGTAGGCCAGGTACTGGATCTCGGGGATGGGCAGCAGCCCCTGGTGCGCGGCCCCGATGGCGAGGCCGAGGATCGAGGTCTCGTCGAGCATCGTGTTGAAGACGCGCCCGACCCCGAAGCGCTCGGAGAGGCTCGCTGTGACGTGGTAGACGCCGCCCTTCTTCGCGACGTCCTCACCGAACAGGATCGCCTCCTCGCGGGCGAGCAGCACGTCGGTGAGGGCGCGGTTGAGCTGGACGGCGAGGTGGCGCGGCCGCGTCTCCTCCTCGGGGAGCACGTCACCGAACGCGGCCCGTCGGTCGACCTCCGGCGCCACCAGGGCCTCCGCCTGCGAGGCCACGGCAGCAGGGTCGTGGGGGGCCAGCGGAGCCACGACCTCGGCGCGCGAGGTGAGGCGCGGGCGCCGTACCGCTTCCTCGGCGAGGGCTCGGATGCGCGTGCGGTGGTCCTCGACGAGGACGCGAATCGCCTCGGGACTCATCGCCCCGTGCTCGACGAGGTGCGACACGGTGATCTGTAGCGGATCGCGGGCCTCCGTGGCCTCGATCTCGTGGCGGGAGCGGTAGAGCTGCTCGACGTCGGAACCCGCGTGGCCGAGCAGCCGGACGACCTCGAGGTGCAGCACGGCTGGCTTACGCTCCCGTCGCACGAAGGCCACGGCCTCCCTGGCGACTCGAACCGCGTCGAGCAGGTCGCAGCCATCGGCGGTGAACGTGGGAAGCGCCGCCCGACCGGCGAGGCTCGCGTCGACCCAGTCGCGGGGGGTGCGAACCGAGATGCCGAGGCCGTTGTCCTCGCAAACGAACAGGCAGGGCATCGGGATTCGCTGCCACGTCGACCAGCCCGCGGCGTTGAGAGCGGTCTGGGCCGAAGCGTGGTTGAGCGAGGCGTCTCCGAAGCTCGTGATGACGATGCTGCCGCGTGAGGGCTCGCCGAGGAGGTGGGCGCGCCGGTCGATCGCCATCGCGGCGCCGACCGCCTTGGGGAGCTGGCTCGCGATGGTCGAGGTCTGGGGCGGGATCCCTAGCGTGACGGAGCCGAAGACCTTGTGGCGTCCGCCCGCGATGGGCTCGTCGGCGCTCGCCGTCAGCCCGAGCAGTACGTCGAAGGCCCCCTCGGGCCCCGGCATCCGATCGGCGAGCGCGCAGAAGAACGCGCCGGATCGGTAGTGCAGGAAGCACTGGTCCCCGGGTCGGACGAACTCGGCGAGCGCTGCGTTGCCCTCGTGGCCGCTCGACCCGATCGTGTAGAACGACTCGCCCCGCGCCTTGAGCTCACGGGCGACGAGGTCGAGGAGACGGGACTGGATCTGGGCCTCGAACAGGCGAATCGCGTCGCACACCCGAAGCGGATCCCCTTCGACCAGGGGCTCGTTCGGGGACTTGGTACGCGGGACGGTGGGACGGGACGCAATGAAGGACAGCAGCTGCTCGTCGACGGCAGCCGCGCGCGAGATGGCCATGAATCACGCAGGCAGGGTCGGGTGGCGTCCCCATCGCGGATCGGGGTCGGTGAACTGGATGTCCACCCGGCCCGCGTTGGGCTCGACGATCACGTTCCGGTCGAAGTGGGGCTCGAGCGCGGCCTGAACGTTCCGGTGGAAGCTCCGGTCGAGGTGCGAGACCTCGACGAGCTCGATGCGCGCTCGCGGCGGAGTGGGGATGCTCGCGAGGAACTCGACGAAGCTCATCATGGCCCGCACCGCGACCGTGGGCGTCGCCCGGGCGATCACCAGCGTGAAGGGCAGGTGCGGCTCCTGGCTGAACGCCATCTGGGCCTGAGCGGGGAGGTGGCGCGCCAGCGTCTGCGCCTTCGCTACGATGACGGACACCCAGCGGAGCTCCTGCTCCTCTGCGGTACCCGCCGCGTGGGCGCCGAGCACGGTGACCGCCTCGTCCTCGAACTCGTCGTCGGGTTCGGTGTCGACGGGGTCGAGCCGGGAGAGGGCTGCGAGCTTGCGAGCCTGCTCGTCGCGGGCCGACGGCTGGGCAGGCGGTGGACGGTGCGTGGCGGCTCGACGCGCGGTGTCTTGCGGGGGCGCCCCGAGCGGAGTCCCGCCTCGGGTGGCGAGCGGGCTGCGGGCTGGGGCGCCGCTCGGTCGGAGCCGGCCCGCGCTGGCAAACGGGGTCGCGCGCGACGCCCAGCTCCCCGAGCGCGCCCGGGCGAGGATTCCCTGCTGGGCGATGTTGCCCTCGACCGGGGTTCCACTGTGGACGGTGACGTCGTCGTCTTCGTCGACCTCGTCGGTCACGGTGTCGAGGGTGACCGGGGGCGGCTCCTCGCCGGCCTCGGCATCGTGGGCGGGGCCCGCATCGGGCAGGTCGAGGAGCTCCGACTCTCGCGGACGGTGGGGCAGCGTCGCGGACGGGTCCACCACCGGAACCCCCCGCACCGTGGTCGAGTCCGATGGGGCCGCGGGTCGCCGGACCTGGTCGGGCTGGGCTGGCGACTCGCGAACCTCGGCCTCGTAGAACTCGACCTCGGCCGAGCCTCCGGCCGCAGCGGCTGGGCGGTCTCGGCCGGCAGTCGACTCCGTCGCCGGCCCGCTCGGCGAAGCCGAGCGCGCTGAGACCGAGATCTCGGCTTCACGGACGGCCGCCGGATCGTAGACGACCGGACCGCTGGTGGGCGGGATGGGGCCCGTCTCGGGGTCGATGGGGGTGAGCAAGGGCTCGGACACGAGGGCGGGGTGGATCGAGGAGGACTCGATCATCTCGACCTCGGCCACGGCCTCGACCTCGATGTCGTCGGGCCCATCGAGGTCGTCGTCCAGGTCCGTCAAAGGCACGAGCGAGGAGCTCTCGAGCGACGCGTCGAGGCCGACGGTGGACAGTTGGGAGGCCGGCACGTCCCAAGGGGCGGGCCGCGGGTCGCCGAGCAGGTCGGGAGACGTGGCGTCGGAAGGGTCGTCGGCCGACGAGAACGAATCCTCGCCCGCGACGGTGTCGGCAAGCCCAATCATGGGGTCGCCACCCTCGTCGAGCGCGCCCTCGTCGAACTCGGGCATCTCCGAGGAGCCCATGCGCGGCGTGGCGGAGAGCGGCGAGGGGGGGCGGCCGGGGATCGGTTCGGGCTGGAGCTCGACGTCCGGAGCCGAGGGCAGCCGGACGGGCACGGGCCCCGGACGCGGTCCGGGTGGCATCGTTCGCGATGGCGCGCCGAGCGGGCTGTAGGGGTAGTTCCGGCCGGCGGGAGACGGACTCTCCGGCACGGTCAGCCCGCTCGCTCGAGGTGGGGTGCGGGTGCTCCCGTGGGCGGGGACCGGCGTGCGGCGAAAGCCGTAGCCCCCGTCGGCGGCGCTGGTCTCGCCCGCGATACCGCGGGCCGGGGACGGCACCCGCACGGGTCCGGGCGAGATGCTGCGCATGGAGGCCGGGGCCGGCGTGGCGATTCGTGGCCGCGCCTGGGCGGGCGTGTTGCTGCGAATGCGCTGGATCGCGGTGAGCCGCGTGATCTCGTTGATCAGCTGCTGGTGCTGCTTCTGCTCGAACGGAAGGAGCTTCGAGTCGCGGCCGATGGCGAGCGCCGCTCCCGTCGACATGGCCCAGGCGACACCCATGCACAGCGCGAGGACCCCGCACACCGCGGGCAAGGCGGGGACATCGTCGGGCACGTACGCGATGACCGACTCGACCTTGGCGAGCTCGCGCGCGAGCTCCGGTGAGAGGAAGGGCACGAGCAGGACCGCCAGGCCGCACAGCAACGCCATCACGCCGCAGAACGCGAACACGAAGCGAGCGAGGAGCACCGGATGGGCCGGCGACGAAGAGCGCAGTCGCTCGATCAACCGCCCGTAGTCGACGCGCTCTTCGAACTGGCGGAGCCGTCGCCGGGCGTCCTCGAGCATGCGCTCGACTTCTTCTTGGTTCTCGTGAGTCTGGACCATGGGGTGTCGGTGTTCCTCGAGCCTCGACCCGGTTTGCTGGCACGGGGGGCGGTGGTCGCTCGGGACGCGCCGGTGGGCTTCTAGTCTACCCGAGCGTCACGCGCATCGCGAATCGGGGGACTCCCGACGGAGACGCGGACCCTGACGGGCCTGCCGAGGGTCGTCGATAGCCGGTTGACGCTCCGCTCCGCAGCCCACCGTTCGATGTGCGCTTCCTCCGGGACCCAGGCGGTCAGGGTCACGGCGGTCCCATCGTCCTCGATCGCCAACTCTTGAACCTGCTGACAATGGGAGCGGTCCAGAGCGTCCGCCATGCGGAGGATCGCCGACAGCAGCTCGACCTGACGCTGCTGGGGGAGCTCGAGCGCGGCGTACGTGGGGTGCTCGGACTTGGGACGTCCCTTGTGGTAGCGCACGAGGTTGCCGAGTACCGCGACCTCGGGCCCGGTGAACCCCACCATGCGGCAGTTGAGGACCAGATACTGCCCGTGCTTGTGGTGATCCCGCCCGTCGATGTGATGGCCGATGTCGTGCAGAAGTGCGGCGTCCTCGAGCATCGCCCGCCAGGACGAGCGCGTACCGTCGTCGTCGAGCTCCTGGAGCCGAAGCCCGTCGTACAGGGCGAGGGCGAGTCGGCAGACGTGTTCGACGTGGGCGCGGTCGCTGATGAACCGGTCCATCATGCGCAGCACGGTGCGCCGTCGGGGCGACCCGCCGGGTGCGGTGGCCAGCAGCTCGGGTCGATGCCGCTCCACCCAGTCCGCGAGCAGGCCGTCGCGAAGGGAGCGGTCGGAGGTGACGAGGTCGAGATCGGGGAAGGCCTCGAGGACGTGACGAACGACCACGGCGGCGGCAGGGAGCGTGGCTCGCCGGCGTGGGTCCATCCCCGGGACGTCGGCGAGGCGCGTCCGCTTGGTCGTCGCGAAGATGGCCTCGAGCGGACCGAGCTCCGGCAACCGGAGGACGAGGCCCTGGCCGTGCGGCGTCTCGTAGTCGCCTCGCTGCCGCGTGACCATGCGGCCGAGGGTGCGGATGGAGCCGCTCGTTCCCACCAGCTCGGAGACGCCCCTCTCCGCCGCCCGGGCCCGGATGGCATCGAGGGGGGCCTCGAGGGTGTCGGCAACGTGGTCCGCGAGCGCGGCCAGCTCCCCCTTGCGTGGCGGGTCGCTCTCGAGGAACCGCTCGGCGAGCCGGATGTGACCGAGCGGCAACGAACGGGCGAGTCTCACGCCGGTTTCGTCGCCCAGCACGAGCTCCAGCGAGCCGCCGCCGATGTCCACGATCAAGGCGGGGCCGTCTCCGAAGTCGAGGTCGGCCTTGATTCCCTGGAAGAGCAGCCGGGCCTCCTCGGTGCCCGACACGGTGCGGACGTGGATCCCGGTCTGTTCGCGCACCGCTCGCACGAAGGCGGAGCCGTTCTCCGCCTCGCGGACCGCAGAGGTGGCGGCCGCCGTGACCGCCTCGACGCCCAGCGCCTCGACGGTCCGCTGGTAGGCGGTGAGCGCGTGGAGCCCGCGGGCCATCGCGTCCTCGGCGAGCCGTGTGCTCCCGAGGCCGCCGCGGCCGAGCTCGACCTGGTTGCGCTGCTTCTCCACGGTGCGGATCGACCCGTCGGGCCCGACGTCCGCGACGAGGAGGTGGATCGAGTTGGTGCCGACGTCGATTGCCGCCACCCTCACGGCTCCTCCTCCCAGGGGCCCTTCTCGCGGGGGAGCGGTACGCCGTGGCCCTGAGCGGCCTTCACGACCGTGGTGACGAGATTGTGGTCACCGAAGAGGTCGGCCGCGGCAAGGGCGCGCTCGATCTCGACGACCGCTCGCCCCGGGTCGGCGCGGGCGAGCGAGAGTCGCGCGAGCACCTCGAGGCGGACGTCCCCCAGCGTCATGGCGTCGACCAGGGCGCGCTCCGCGATCTCGGCCGCAGGTTCGCGCCGGCCGACGTCCACCTCCGCGTTGGCCTTTCGGACGAGAACCTCCACGAACGCCCGAGGGTCGCGCGCTCGGGTCTCGATCTCCTCGACGGACATCGCGGCCAGCCGCTCGGACTGTGCGAGGGCTCGCTCGTCCAGCTCGACCCGCGCAGCCACGCGCTCGGACAGCTCCTCGAGCTGGGCGCGGTCGTCGCTGGGGGGTGCGATCGCCAGGGCCTCGTCGATCAACGGACGAGCCTCGGACGCGCGGTCGGTCTCGAGGTAGGCCTGCGCGAGGAGCGACAGGGCACGAGCCCGCACGTCGACGAGGTCGTCGACCGAGGCGAGCCCCGCGACCACCTCCCGCAGGGGAGCGACCGCCTCGGCGGGACGCCCCTGCTGCAGGTGGGTGAGGCCGGCGCGCAGCTGACCGGCAAGGCGCTCGGCGTTCGGGTCGTGCTCGTCAGCCATGGACCGAGGGGTCGAGGGCCTGGAGGGCGAAGCGGGCCGCACGGTTCTCGATGTCGTCGGGGATCGGCACCTCGCCGGTGCGCAGGTCGGGTTGCGAGGTCAGCCACTCGAGCGTCAGCCCGAGCACTGCGAAGTGCAGGAGCACCGGCTCGGGCGAGCCCGAGTTGAGGATGATGTTCAACGGGTGACCATCGCCGAGCACCGTCACGTAGCGACCGTTCTGCAGCTGGTACCGAGCCACCTGATCGCTGATGTGGTCACGGTTCTTGGCGGCGCGCCGGATGCCCGCCACGTCGAACTCGTCGCCCCCGTGCCCGGCGTTGACGAGGATGATGCCGTCGCGGGCGTAGCTCAGGTGGTCCACGGTGACCGCGTCGCGCCGGCCGGTGGCGGTGACGAGGAGCCCCGCCCGCTTCAGCCCGTCGTCGAGGCTCGGGGTCGGGTAGCCGTCGTAGTGGGCGAAAAGGCGGCGGACGGGGTCCGTGTCGCAGACCTCGACCGACATCCCGGCCGCTCTCGCGTAGCGAGCGAGTCCGCGCCCCACGGGACCGTACCCGACGACGAGGACGCGACGCCCCGCGAGGTGCATGCCCGTGCTCTGGCTCACCGCCTGCCAGATGGCCTCGCCCACGCCGTGTCGGTTCTCGACCCGGTCGCGGAGCCGGCCGTCGTTGATGTTGACCACGGGAAACGGCACCCCGCCCCGGAGCTGCAGACGCGCGATGCCCGAGCGCGTGATCTCGACGGCGGCGCGCACGTTGTCGAGCCCGGCCCGGCTCCGGTCGAGCAGAGAGTCGAGCAGCTCGAATCCGGTGTCGACAATGAAGTGGGGCTCGTGCTCCAGCGTCTGGAGGTAGCGGTCCTCCATGTCTCCGCCGGTGTACACGGTGAAGCCCAGGTTCCGGAGCAGATCCACGCTCGCGCTGTCGGTCGTCCGCTCGCTCGCGGCCGTGAGCACGAACTGCCCCCCTCCGAGCGACAGCTCCCGCACGAGACTCGCGGTGAGCGAGGTCAGGTGCAGGTTGAGCCCGATGGTCAGGCCCTCCCACGGTCGCGTGGCGGCCCAGTGATTCCCGAGCCGCGGCAGGATGGGGAAGAATGCATTGATGCGGCCGACCTCCTGCTCGGCGGCCAGGGACCGATCTTCGGACAAGGCGTCTCCCGGTGAATCCCCGCCGTAACCCGGGTCCCCGGCGGCGCCCTCAGAGCGAGGTGACCGCTCCGACGCACGCGCTGTCGGCCTCGACGAGCACGTTCTCGAAGCAGCCGGCCGTGGGATCGGTGGACGGGTCCTCGGGGTTGGCGACGTAGCACTCCCCGTCCTCGACGCCGTCGGAGAGGCAGTCGAGGTATTCCTCCAGGAGGTCGACCTGCTCGGGAGCGCAGTCGCGGATCGTGGTCCGGCAGCTCGCGAGAGCGGCCTCGGACGGCGGATCGTCGCAGTCGGTGCGGAGATCCCCCGCTCGGTTGCACACGTTGCCGCTGCCACAGCCGACCAGGGTGGTGAGAAGGACGATGAGCATCGCTCGCATGACACCTCCAGCAGGGGCCATCCTACTCCGAGTGAAACGCGTGACCGGGCCCGAGCCGCCAATTAGGGCGGCCCTGGAGGTCGCAGCATGGCCGACGAGTCGACGGCAACCAGGTCGTGGTTGATGCCCCCCGAGGGGTGGTTCACGACGATTCGCCGGGTGTTCGAGGAGCTGGGAGAAGACAATCTCACCGTGGTGGCCGCGGGGGTCGCGTTCTACTTCCTGCTGTCGGTGGTCCCCCTGCTCGCGGCCATGATCTCGATCTACGGGCTCGTCGCGGACCCCGCGCTGGTTCAGGAGACCGTGCTCTCGACCGCGAGCCTGCTCCCCGACGAGAGTCGCGAGGTGCTCGAGTCGCAGCTGCTGCGGATCTCGGCCAACAACGAGGATTCGCTGTCCATCGGGGTGATGAGCGGGATCGTCCTGTCGCTCTGGTCCGCCGCTTACGGCATCAATGCGCTGATGGTGGGGCTCAACGTGGCGTACGACGCCCGCGAGACCCGTCACATCGTGCTTCGCTATCTCGTGTCGTTCGCGCTGCTCGGCGCGGGTATGGTACCCGCGATGGTGGGGATCACGGTCCTCGCGGTGGTGCCCGCCGTCCTCGTCACCTGGGGGTTCGACGGGGTCGGCACGATCGTCGACGAGTTGCTGCGCTGGCCCCTGCTCGCTCTGGCGTTCCTGCTCTACCTGGCCCTGCTGTATCGGTACGGCCCCTCCCGGCCCCCCGAGCGCACGGTGTGGGTAGGGCCGGGGGCCGTGTTCGCCACCCTGGCGTGGCTCGCGGTGAGCCTCGGGTTCGCGAACTACGTCAGCACCTTCGCGACCTACACCGAGACCTACGGCAGCCTCGCCGGCGTGATTGTCACGCTGGTGTGGCTGTGGCTGACCGCGCTGGTGGTTCTCGTGGGAGCCGAGTTCAACGCCGAGCTCGAGCGCCAGACGTCGACCAGCTGACCGCCCCCCGTCCCCCGTGAGGAGAGCTCGATGATCGCGTTCCTGTCGCTGTTGGTCGCCCACGCCGCACCCGACGACCCCGCACCCGACGCCGCTCCGAACCCACCTCCGGCGGCGCCCGAGCTGAACCGCAAGCACGTGGCCGAGGTCGCGCGGGCGGCGGGACTGTCCACCGACGAGGTCGCGACCCTCATCGCGCCGCTCGAGCGAGACGAGAGCGTGCTCGAGAGGCTGGCCACCCCGTGGGAGCGCAAGCCCTGGCACGAGTACCGCGACCTCTTCCTCACCGACGAGCGTATCGAGAAGGGCCGCCAGTTCCTCGCTCGTCACGAAGCGACGTTCGTTCGTGCCGAGCGCACCTACGGTGTCCCGAAGCAGGTGGTCCTCGCCATCCTCGGGGTCGAGACGCGGTACGGGGAGCGCATGGGCGAGGACGTCATCGCCCGATCGTTGTTCACGCTCGGGTTCTTCCACGAGCGACGCGGCCCCTACTTCCGCGAGGAGCTCGGCCACTTCTTGAAGCTCGCCGCGCGCGAGGAGTGGTCCATCCTCGAGCGCAAGGGCTCGTACGCCGGCGCGATGGGGATGGGCCAGTTCATGCCCAGCAGCTACCTCGAGTACGCGGTCGACTTCGACGAGGACGGCAAGACCGACCTGTTCGGCAGTCCGGCGGACGCGATCGGCAGCGTCGCCCGCTACCTCGCGCTCCATGGGTGGCTCAAAGGGGAGCCCATCCTTCTCGAGGCCACGCTGGCCAAGGGGGCGGCGGCCAAGGTCCGCAAGGGCCTTCGGCTCGACTCGACCGTGGGCGCGCTCCAGCGGACGGGTGTGGACATCGTCGGAGAGCCGGACCCGCACGCACGCGCCAAGCTGTTCGCGTTCGAGACGGCCGACGGCGTCGAGCACCGCGTCGGCTTGCCGAACTTCTACGTGATCACGCGCTACAACCGCAGCACGCTGTACGCAAGGGCGGTCGCCGACCTCGCTGCCGCATACTGACGGGACGGCGAACGAAGCGAGGGTCGAGCGGAGGGCGCGGAGTCAACGTGGCTCGGCGACCGGCCACAGCCTGACCCCTCGACCCCGGGCGATGACTCCTCCGCCGACCGCGAGCATCAGGGTCCCCGTGACCACGCTGGCCGCGACGGCCCACCAGACCCCCACCACACCGAGCCCGAGCGGCCCGGTGAACCACAACCCGAACAGCGCGAGCCCGAGACCCTGACGCCACAGGCTGACGACGACGGGAAAGCGCGGCTTGCCGATGCCTTGCAGCACGCTCTGGACCGCGTAGAGCACCACGAAGAAGGGCAGCGAGAGCGTCTCGATGCGGAGGTAGGAGAGGGCGAGCTCGGCGACGTCGTCGGAGGCGGCGAACGCCTCCACCGCGAACGACCCGAAGAGCCAGATGAGCGCGATGCCCACTGCCATGAGGGCGAGTCCGTAGCGCATCGCGGCCCAGAACGCCTCTCGCACCCGGTCGAGGTGCCCGGCTCCGACGTTCTGGGACACGAGCGGCAGCAGCGCCGAGGTCACTCCGAGCGCCGGCAGCAGCAGGAGCTGCTCGAGACGAAACCCGACGCCGTAGGCCGCGACCGCGTCTTCACCGAACTGCTGGAGCAGCGACTGCGCGACGAGCCCCCCGAACACCGTGACGAGCAGGGTCATGGCCGCGGGCAGCGACTGCTCGAGCAGCGCCGACGTGGACCGCCAGGTCGGCACGAGGTCGGTCAGCCGCACCCCGACGAGCACGGTGGACCGGGCGGTGTGGACGGCCATGTACAGCATGAGGGCCGTCTGACAGACGATCGTGGCGAAGGCGATGCCATCGAGCCCGAAGCCGGGCACGACGCCGTCGATGCCGAAGACGAACAGCGGATCGAGCCCCACGTTGGCCAGCGCGGCCGCGGTCTGGCCGCGGGCGAACGTCTCCGTGTCGCCCTGGCCGGCCAGGATGCCCGACAGCGAGGGCGTGACCACGAACCCTGGGGCGGCGAGGAGCAGCCACAGCACATAATCGACGGCGGCCTCGCGGTACCCGCCGTCGGCGGTCACGGCGGCGATGACCACGGGGAGGGTGAGGTAGCCCACGACCATGGCGAGGCCGGTGACGATGCCGGTCAGACCCAGGCCTCGGGCGGCGACGTCGCGGGCTGCCTCGGGTGCGCGACGGCCGAGCTCTTGTCCCACCAGGGCGGAGAGGCCGACGCGCAGCCCGATGCCCACGGCGGTGACCCCGAAGTAGATCTGGGAGCCCACCCCGAGTCCCGCCTGCGCCTCGGGCGAGACGAGCCCCGCGAAGAACGTGTCGGTGACGTTGTAGAGCGTGATGGAGAGCAGCGAGATCGCAGCCGGGACGGCGATGGCGCGGAGGTGCTCGGCGATGGACCCGCGGGTGAGGTCCCGCTCACGAACTGGCATGGTGGCAGGTAATCCCGCCCGGTGCCCACTACACTGCGAAGTTTGGAGGCTGGGTGCAGCAACTCGTGCGGCGACCCGCGGTGGTGCTCGGGCTCTTGGCCGTCATCAGCCTGGGGCTCGCCCTGGGCCTGCCCCGACTGACCACTCGCCTGGATCTGCTCGCGCTCCACGCCTCCATCACGGGCACTCCCAAGGTCGACCCGGTGGTCCTCGTGGCCCTGCCGGACCCCGTCTCCCCCGCCGTCTTCCACGCGGTCGCCGAGCAGGTCGGTGGCCTGTCTGGCGTGACGGAGGTTCGCACCCTCGCGGTGCCCGACGACGCTCCCCCCGCGGTAGCCGAGCGCCTCGCCACGGCCACGTGGGGACGGGCCGACGCTCGCCCGGCGGTCGTGCGGGCGACCCTCGACGCCGCGTCGCCCTCCGTGCTCGCCAGGCTCGAGGAGGTCGCCTCGGCGCACGGCGGCGCGGTTCTCGGGCTGCCCGTCCTCGACGAAGCTCACCGGAAGCTCGTGGTCGCCGACACGGCCCGGCTCCTCGCGCTCGTGGGCCTCGTGTTCACCTTGGTCCTCGCCGTGCTGTGGCGACGTCCGGCCGCAGCGCTCGTTCCGATCGTCGCGGTCGCCGTCGGGGTGGGCTGGCTGCTCGGGCTGCTCGGGTGGGCGTGCGTGCCGCTGGGGGGTCCCCTGCTCGCGCTGGTGCCGCTCGTCGTCGTGCTGGGGCTCACCGATGCCGTGCACGTCGCGTGGCACCTCGCCGCGCTGCCCGACCGGGAGCCGGCTCGCGTGGCCCGCACCCTCCTCGAGGTCGGTCGGGCTTGCGCCTTCACCTCGGCGACGACCGCGGCGGGGATGCTCGCCCTTCTCGTCACCGAGGCCCCGGTCCTGCACCGGTTTGGCGTGTGGGGGGCGGTCGGCACGGGGCTCGTCCTGGGGTCGGGCGTCGTGCTCCCGGCGGCGCTGATCCTCCAGTTTCCGGGACTCACCCCGCGTCCGCGGAGGTTCTCCCTTCGCGCGCCGCGAGTCTCCCGCCCGGTGGCGCTGTTCGCCATCGTCGTGCTCCTCGGGGTACTCGCGGGGGGAGCCCGCGTCGTCGATCGCGATCTCTCGCCAGGGGGCGACCTCCCCGCTGACCATCCGGTGCTGCAGCGCCACCTCGCCCACGACGAAGCGCTGGGGGGGCTGCACCCCCTCCGCGTCGTCGTCACCCCCCGCTCGCCCGAGGGCACCCGAGATCCCGACGGTTTCGTCAGTCTCGTCGCCGTGCACCGGGCGGCGGTGAACCACCCGGCCGTGGGCAGCGTGGTGTCGCTCGCGGATGCGGCGCTGCTCGTCGGTCGAGCATCCGGGAGAACCGTGGACCGGATCGCGGGCCGCCCGGGCGACCGTCGACCCGGCCGTCGCCGACGCTACCAGCGCGTCCGCGAGCGCTCGCTCGAGGCGGCGGCAGCGTACACCACGCTTCCCCTCGACGACGGGGAGGGCTTCACCCTGCACCTCCGGCTCCACCACGTTCCGGCGAGCCAGTGGGCGGACCTGCTCCGCGAGATGCGTCGGGCCGGCGGCTCCCGGGTTCGGACGCGCTTCGACGGCTACCCGGTCCAGGTGGTGCGAGCGCGCGCTCGCCTCGTGCGGGACGGGCGTGCCGTGTTCGGGCTCGCCGGCGGCGTCGCCCTCGGGTGCCTCGTCCTGCTCACCGGACGTCTACACGCGCTGGTTGCCGGGGTCCTGGTCGCGGTCTCCGGGCTCGCCGTCCTCGCGGGCCTCGCGATCCTCGGCGTGCCCCTGTCGCACGCCAACCTCTTCGCACTGTCCATCGCGGTGGGACTCGCGATCGACCCGTGGATCCACCTCGCGGTCGGCCACCCGGGCGCGGGACCGCCGGTCGTGGTCGGTCAGGCGCTCCTGGGGTTGGGGCTCGGCCTGCTCGCGACGTCGGCCGTGCCGACGCTCGCCGGGGTCGGGCCGGTGCTCGCGGGAGCCGTCGCCCTCTCCGGCACGGTCACCGCCCTCCTCTGGGTCAGCGGAGGATCTCGAGCAGCGGCTCCTCGAGCACCCTGGGATCGTTCGTAGCGGGGTCCTCGAGCTCCTCGTAGCGGTCCGGATCGAGCAACACCGGCCAGGGGCCGTCCCCCTCGCGCGCGGTCTGCGGGATCTGCAGTGCGCCGCCGCCGTTCTCGACGAGCCAGTCCTCCACTCCCGCGTCGAGGACGATCTCGTCGGAGCACTCCAGGGTCTGGACCGACCAGGCGAGATCCGGGTCCGCGACCGAGAGGAGGCGGGCGCGGTCCGTCGGATGGTCGAAGAACTGGTCGAGGGTGACCCGCCAGCCCTCGGCGGTGACCAGCTCGCCGTCGTTGCCCTCGAGCGACCGCACCACCACGTTGAGATCGGTGAGCAGGTCGATGGCCCACGCGGAGGCAAAGGCGAAGTCGTAGAGCTCGGTCTCGCGGCTGGTCGACGCGACCGCATCTCGCAGCTCGCGGACTGCCTGCAGCAGCCCCTCGCGGGCTCCCGCCAGGTCCTGGACGCTCGAGACGTCGAGGAAGTGCTCGGCGAGCTGGTCGCCGGCCTCGCGGACCGACAGCCCGTAGTAGTCGACGTCGACACACTCCCCATCCTCGTCGCCGAGCCCGGCGTAGTCGACGGTGAGCTCGGCGGGGACGGCGGTCGGATCGAGCACGTCGTAGCTGCTCGCGAGCCTCGCGGCGGCGGCGGCGGCGTGCAGGGCGCCCGCGAGTGCCTCCATCTCCCCACGGTTGAAGGGCAGCGGTCCGCCGATCGCGAACACGCCGTCGAAGCGAACCTCGTGGCGACCGGCCTTCTCGGCCGCGGTCGCGAACGTGTCCCCGACCGCCTCCAGCTCGTCCGCGACGTCCTGGGCGAGCTGGTTGATGGTGAGGTGGTCCTCGAAGCTGCACCAGTCCGCGGCGATCGTGTAAGCCGAGGTTCGACGGTCGCAGTTCCGGTCGTCACAGATCGTGGAGGAGCCGGCGAAGGGCACCCAGGACACGTCGACATCGCCGCTGATCGTGTCGGAGAGCGTCCCGGCCAGCGCGTACCGGTCGATGCAGGCGTCGTCGGCGCAGGTCGCGGGAAGGCGAGCATCGACGACCAACTCGACAGGATCTCCTTCGTCGAGGCCGAACTCCACCACCTCGACAGCTCCCTCGGCGGGGTAGTTCGACAGGAGCCAGCCGTTGCAGGCGCTTCCGGGCTCTCCGCACGCGGTAGCCACCTCGAAGCTGCCTTCGGGCAGGTTGGCCACGTCGACGAGGAGCCCTGGAGCGAGCGCGACCCCCGTGCTGTCGCCGTACACGTCGTCGACGTCGAGGTGAAGCCGGATCTCGTGGCGGTAGGTGACGGAGCTCGCGACGGAGACCTGCAACTGACGGCGAAGCTCGGCGGGCGGCGCCCCGCTGTCGGAGTCCCCGGGGCGGTCCGCCGGGGTCGAGACCTCCCGGATCTCGGCCACGACGAGCCGCGGGTCGTCGAAGCCGTCGAGGGGCTCTCTGCCGTCGTTGTCCACGAACTCCACCCCGACCGTGGACGCCCCCGCGAACCGCGCGCCGAGCGAGGCGAGCTGCCCGTCCGGCCCATAGAGCGACTCCACGAGGTGGTTCGTCTGCCCGCAACGGGCCAGGGCGTCGGTGAACGCGGCGCGGTCGGGGAGCAACGCCAGCTCGGCCACCGCGAGGCCCACGTAGGCGCCCGCGTTGTCAGCATCGGCCGCGATGCAGGCCTCGTAGGCGGTCCGGGCGTCCGCGACCTGGAGGGCGGCGAACGCGGCCGAGGCCTCGGGGCAGGTATCGGTGATCGGGCCGTTCGGGTCGACCACCGGACCGGTTCCCGTGTCGACGGGCGGCTCGCTGCCCGTGTCCTCCGGCACGGAGGTCGTGGGAGGCGGGGGCGGCGCGTCCGTGACGGGCTCCCGACCCGACGAACAGGCCACGAGGCCCACGACGACGAAGGACAGGGCTGGCTTCAAGGCGACCTCCGCCGTCACGCTACCATCGGGTCGGAGCGCTCGCTGGTCGGGCAGCTACCGAACCGGTAGACGGGCAGGGGGTAGCCGTGCAGCCCAACTGGTTCGTCGCCTGGCCGGTGACCGTGGACCCGACCTTCGTGATTCCCGAACCTCCACCCGGGGTCCGGGTGTTTCATCCCGCCGACCGACACGTCACGGCCGCGTTCCTCGGACCGTGCGGAGAGGAGGCGGCGCGTCAGGTGCTCGAGGCGACGACTGCCGTTCGAGGGCCCGTGTCCCGCGGGACCTTCGCGTCGGTCGAGGCCCTGGGGCCTCCCGATCGCCCCACCGCGCTCGGCGCCCTGATCGACCACGGCAACGACGAGCTTGCCGACGTCATCGGGGGGCACCGCGACGCGTGGCTCGCCTTGGCCGGTCGGCCGCCGGCTCGCTACGGCGTCCTGCCGCACTGCACGATCGCCCGGCCGACCCGCCGGGCCACCGACGCCCAGCGCGCAGCGGCGGTCGCCTGGGGAACGTCGCTCGCGACGGTGGGGGTCGGATTCGAGCTTCGACCACTCGCGCTCTACACCTGGGCGCACGACCGGCAGGAGCAACTGTTCCGGATCGTCGGGTAATGCCGAAGGTGGGCCGCAGGTTCGACGCTGGAGGATCGATAGGGGCGCATGAGTGTCGCTGACACCGACTCCCCGATCTCCAAGCGCTTCGGCCGGTGGGTGCTCGAGCGCCGCCTCGGCGAGGGCGGCTTCGGCTCCGCGTGGCTGGCGCGCGATCCGCACGGCGAGGTCGCGGTGGTCAAGCTGCTCTCGGCCCCGCCCGGTGACGAGATCCGGGCGCTGGCCCGCATTCGGCACCCCGCGGTCGTTCCCGCGCTCGGCGCCGGCGTCAACCCCCGACCCTACCTGGTGCTGGGCTTCGCGCCTGGCCGCCCCCTGGGCACGGGGGACCGCCTTCCCACGACGGAGGCCCTCACCGCCCTCGCGATCCTGGCGGATGCGCTCGCCGCCTGCCACGACGCGGGTGTCGCCCACGGTGACATCAAGCCCGACAACGTGATGTACGACTCGCCCACCGGGCGGGTCACGGTGATCGACTTCGGACTGGTGGGCTCCGAAGGCGGAACGCCGCGCTACGCGGCCCCCGAGCGCCCGGGCACCGGGGCGACTCCCGCGGCTGACGTCTACGCGTGGGGGCTCGTCGCGTGGGAGGTTCTGGCGGGACGCCTCCCGTGGCCCGACGACGCGCCGTTCACGGATCGGTCGGCTCCGGCGGTCCCGAAGCTTCCGGAGGAGCTCGCTCCCGAAGGAATCCGCGAGCTCGTCCACGCGTCTCTGCGGCCCGATCCCTCGGCTCGGCCGACCGCGGCCGCGGTGGTGGACGCCTGTGAGGCGCTCGGTGTCGCCCTTCCCGAGCGCTCGGCCAGCGAGGTGACTCGCAGGGCCCGCGGCGTGTTCGTCGACCGGCCGGGGGTGACCGCAGCCATCGACGCGTGGCTCACCGAGGGAGGCTCCCTCGTGCTCGTCGGTCCCCGCGGCTCGGGGCGCACCCACGCCCTCGATCGGGTCGCGAACGAGCTTCAGGCGCGAGGCCTTCCGTTTGCGAGGCTCTACCCAGCCGATCAACCCTGGGGCGGCATCGAGGCCGCCCTCGCGGATCCGTCGCTCCCCGGGGAGAGCGTGGCGCTGCCCATCGCCGCCGACCCGATCTCCCGGGCCGAGGTCGCCGCCGAGCAGCTCGCCGGTCGCGTGGATCCCACGGACGCACGACAGCTCGTCGTGCTCGTACACGACCACGAGGACCTCGACGAGGGCACCCGGCGGTGCGTCGAGGCGCTGAGGCGGCTGGGGGCCGCCGTCCTCGCGACCGCGACGCGCTGCCCGCCGCCCTTCGAGCGCGTGGCGACGCTCGACCCCTTCGACCGCGGCCAGATCGCGACGCTGGTGGAACGGACGCTGGGTACCGTGGATGCTCGGGTGGTCGACGCCACCCTCGCCGCATCGAGCGGGCTGCCCCGGGACGCGGCCGCGTTTCTGGCCGCGGCGGTGGCGTCGGAGGCCCTGCTCTACCGCCGGCGGGCGTGGGTGGTCGTGCCCGAGCGTCTCGAGGAGCATTCCGCGACCTGGGTCGCGGGAGCTCTGCCTCCGACCACCGGGCTGTCGGAGGCCGCTTGCAACCTCGGGGCGCTCGTGGCCTTGGCTGCGCCCGTGGATCGGGCAGACGCCCTGGAGGTGGCCGAGGCAGACGACGCCGATCTGGACGCGCTGGTCGCCGCCGGTCTGGTTCGCGGCGGAGCGCCGCTCCAGTGCGTGGGGGCGGCCGCGGTCGCCGCGCTGGCCGCGGTCGACGCCGACCGCGAGCGTCTCGCCGGCGTGCTCGTCGAGCGCTGGCTGCGGCGCGAGACATCGCCGCTGGCGCGCATCGGCCCGCTCCTCGTGGTCGCCGGGGACGTCGATGCCATCGCGGAGCACGGACCGGCCTGCGTGGCTGCCCTGGCGGCCCGGAACGTGGACCGAGCGGTCGACCTCGTCTCTGCGCTGTTTGCCCGACACCCGTCGCGAGAGCTCGCGGTGTCTCACAGTCGCGCCCTGCTCCAGGCCGGTCGGATCGACGAAGCACGCGAAGCTGGCGTCGCGGCACTCGGCAGCGAGCCCTACGGGCTCGACGACGTGCCGATCTTGACCGCACTCGCTCGTCTCGAGGGGGTCGCGGCGGATCCAGAGGCCCGGACGCGCTGGATCGAGGTCGCGGTGGCGGCCTGTGGGGACACGGCTCCGCCGGCCGAGCTCCGCCTCGAGCGAGCTCAGGCGGCGCTCGCGAGCGGTGACACGGCGAGGGCCGAGGACGACTGTCTGGCCGTCGGAGTCGAGCCGTCAGAAGACGACCCCGCCATCTGGCTGCGCGCCCGGCGCATGCTCGCCCAGGTCCGCGAGCACGACGAAGGGCCCGCTGCGGGCCTCACCGTGCTCGACGACATCCCCGAGGGGGTCGGGGAGGGGACGCGCGAGCGGGCCCTCATCGAGGGCGATCGTGGACGTCTCCTGTGGCACGTCGGCAAGCCTCGAGCCGCTGCCGCGGCCATGGAGCGGACGGCCGCGTTCCGACGGGCGCTGCCGCTGGTGGATCGTGCGCGACTCGAGAACAATGCCGGCCTCGGCTGGTACTCGGCGGGCGATCTCGTCAAGGCCGTGGCGTGCTGGGAGCGGGCCCTGCTCGCCTTCGAGCGGATCGGGGCTCCGCGCGACGCGAGCTTCACCCGCGTGAATCTCTGCCAGGGATACCGCGAGCTCGGCCGCTGGGCCCGAGCCGAGACGATCGGGCAGACCGCCCTGGCGTGGGCGCGAGAGGCCGCCGCTCGCACAAACGAGGCCATGCTGCTCGGCAACCTCGGTGACGTGGCGTTGTGGCAGCACAAGTACGATCTCGCGGAGCAGCGCTACGACGAGGCGCAGAGCGTGGCGGAGGCGGTGGCCGGCGGTGAGCTCACCAGCGAGCTCGTCGAGCTGGCCCGACGTCGCTGCGAGCTCGGCGGACTCCGCGGCGACGACGCCTGGGTCACCGACCTCGACACCGCGGAGGCGCTCACCAAGGCTGCGGAGGCCCGCGACGAGGTGGCCCGCGTTCGTGCCATGCGCGCGCTCGCCGAGGCGCGCGATGGTCGTCAGCACGAGGCCGAGGCGTCGATCGCCGCCGCAATCGAGGAGCTGCGCGCCCTCGGCGCCACCGGGGAGCTCGCGGTGGCCCGCCTGTGGGTGGGCGAGGCGTGGCTCGAGCTCGGCTACCCGGAGCGCGCCACCGAGGAGGCACAGGCGGTGGTGCGCTACGCCGAGGAGTTCGTGCGGCCGCCCCTCGGCACGTGGGCGCGCGACCTCCTGGAGCGGGCTCGCCCCGACCGGTCCGTCGGCCACGTCGAGCGGCTCACCGAGGTCGCGGTGCGGGTCTCGATGCACGAGGGCCTGCCGGACATCCTGACCAGCCTCGCCGAGGCCGCGGTCGAGCTCGTCGAGGTCGACCGGGCCTTGGTCGTGCTCGAGGGTCCAGACGGCGTCGAGATCGTCGCGGAGGCCGGCGGCCGGCTGCGGGATCCTCCGTCGATGTCGATCGTCCAGAGGGTCCTCCAGACGGGTCGGGAGGTCGTCTCGGGCGACCTCGAGGAGCGCGGTGACCTGCGCGGCAACGCCAGCGTCGTGGCGATGAACCTGCGCTCGGCCATGTGCATGCCCCTCGTGGTGGAGGGCGAGGTCCTGGGCGCGCTCTACCTCGACAGCCGGGGGGTGCCCGGCGGGGACCTTTGGGAGGCGGCGTCGCTGGCGCGAGGGCTCGCGGCGCACGGGGCCGTGGCGCTCCGGAACGCTCACCTCGCGGACCAGCTCGAGCAGCGCGCCACTGACGCGGAGGGCGCCCACCGCTTCGCGGACGCCCTGCTCCGTGCTGTGCCCACCCCCGTGGTCATCGCGGCGGAGGACGGGACCACCGTCGATGCCAATGACGCCGCGATCACGATGCTCGGGGGAGCCTCGCGCGACGACCTGCCCCGACGACTGCCCGACTGCCTCGACCGGCTCGAGGGAGGGCTCGCCGAGGAGTACCAGCTACACGTTCCCCGGCTGCGGCGCGCGGTGCCGGTCCGCGTGCGTCGGGCCCAGGTCGAGACGCCAGACGGGCGACACCGGACCGTGTTCGCGCTCGCCGACCTCACGCCCCGGATCGCGGCCGAAGTGCAGCAGATGCGAGCCATCGCCGCGGCGAGAGAGGCCAGCTCGGCCAAGGACCGCTTCCTCGCCTCGATGAGCCACGAGCTCCGCACGCCGCTGAACGCGATCATCGGGTACACCGAGCTGATCGTGGAGGACGTACCCGAATCCGAGGCGCTCGCCGACCTGGGGCGCATTCTCGCCGCTGGACGGCACCTCCTGGGACTCGTCGACGACGTGCTCGACATCTCGCGGATCGAGTCGGGTCGACTGCAGCTGAACATCGAGGAGAAGCCCGTGGACGAGGTGTTCGAGGAGGTCGCCTCTCTCGTTCGTCCCTCGATCCTGGAGCGGGGGGCCACCTTCGATGTCGAGTTCCGGGGGGATCTCGGGGTCGCGCGGACCGATCATCTCCGCGTCCGCCAGATCTGTACCAACCTGCTCGACAATGCCGTTCAGCACAGCGGTGGCCGCTCGGTGGGCTTCTTCGTGCGAGGAGATGTGGCGTTGATCAGCGTGGAGGTTCGCGACGACGGGGTCGGCATCGCCCCCGAGCGGGTCGAGGGCCTGTTCGCGCCGTTCGTCCAGTTCGGGGCACCCCCCCGCGCGGGATCCGGGGGGGTGGGTCTCGGGCTGTCGATCGCCCGCCGGCTCTCGGAGCAGCTCGGCGGTGATCTCACCGTCGTCTCCACGGTGGGCGTCGGCACGACCTTCCGGTTCACCTTCAAGCGTCGAATCGACCCGTCCCCCTGAAGCGGTCGCGAGTCGCGTGACGGGTCGGGCTACGGTTCGTGCATGGATCCCCTGCTCGTATTGACCGGCGGAGCGGCCCTCGCAGCGCTGCTCGGCGCGCTTCGACAGCGCACGTCGCAGCTCTGGCGTGAACAGTCCCACCAGGCCCGCGAGCTCGGGCTTCGGGTCACCGACCTCGGACGCTGGGTGGGGCGACCGAGCGGCGTGCACGTGGTGGTCCAGGTCGACATCGAGCCCCACGATCCCTGGAGCGTCCGCGCGAAGCTCCCGTTCCAGGTCCCGCGAGGCTTCTCGCTCGGCTCCACCGCCACGGGTCGCGACGGGCAGTTGCTGCGGATGGGCGTGGAGTCGTTGGTGGCGCGGCTCACCGCGCGCGGGTGGCGGGTCGAGCTGGGACCGGCGGTGATCGTCCGCCGACCTCGGCAGCTGCCACCGTTCACGGCGTCCCAGCGTCAGATCGAGCTCGGGGCGGCCGTGAAGTGCGTGGTGGCCCTGGTCCGGAGACTCCAGCGCCGCTACCGTCGGCTCGTCGATGGCGGAGATACGCCGCTGGCGCCCTCGCTGCGCCACTCCCCTCCCGTGCCGCTTCGCGTCGGTGAGGTGGACGGGGTGGTGGTGACCGTGGTGGGGCCACAGCTCACCGACGAGCACTGGCGATTGGAGGTGCGAGCGCGCCTCGCCCCCGCGCTCCCCTATGGCACGCGCGTGAGGTCCCGGGGGACGGGCGCTCCGGGGGCGGGGCTCGGCGATCTCGTTCTCGACCACGTCCTCCGCGCATCGTCGCCCGACCCGGGCGAGGTCGCGCGCCGTCTCGCTCGCGACGACGTCCGGGGTCCCGTGCTGGACGTGCTCGCGGCACACCCGAGCTCGGAGCTACGCGCCGACGAGGTCGTTCACGTCGTCCTGGATGGCGCACTCGACGTCGAGGCCGCGGTGAGGAGGGTGGTCGAGCTCGTGCGCGTGCTGCGCGGGTCGCGCCCGACCGCCGACGATCACGCCACCGCGTAGACGAGGTTGGCGGCGAGGCCGGCCACCCGGTGCTTCGGGCGGAGGAACGGGTTGCGGAACCGCCACGAGCGGCCCACCCGACGCTTGAACTGCTCCTCGGTGAGCCCGGTCTCGGCCAGCGCGCGCTCGTACTCCTCGCGGGCTCGCTGGCGAGCCTTGAACAGCATCATCTGAACGCGGGAGTGCGCGTTGACCTCCTGGTCGCCCGTGGTCTCGATGGGGACGAAGATCGCCTCGGGGTAGGCCGAGAGCACCCGGCTCTGCACGCCATCGGAGACGCCGGAGCTGGGCATGCAGCCGAACGGCTTCACCGACACCGTCATGTGGTTGACCTTGTCGACCACGAAGTGGATGAGCTTGCCGACCTCCATGTGGCCTTCGCCGCCGCGGACGTCGTTGCTGTAGTGTTCCCTCGCGATGCGCGCGATGTCGTGCATGTCGGGCAGGTGGTAGCTGTGCAGCCCGAGCAGGTTCGCGTAGGTCTGGAAGATGGCGCGGACCGCATAGTAGCCGGCCTTGATGCCCCAGATCTTCTTGGTCGCGTCCTTGCCCTTCAGGCTCTTCCGGGCGTCGTCGTCGTGGCGGAGCTCCTGGCGGACCTCGGTGTCGTACCCGGCCTCCCACAGCAGGAAGAGCAGCCAGTTCGTGATGCCCTGGATGTCGACCTCGGCGCCCTCCTTCTCGAGGAACCGCTGCATGTGGTAGTTGCCGTCGCCCTCGGTGGTCATGGCCCAGAACTCGCCGATGAGGCTGACCACGGGCTTGGGCTGGGTGCGGTCGACCTTCACGCGGCCGAGGATCCGGCGGCACTTCAGCATGGCGAGCGAGATGCGGCCCCGGTTGCGGAGCGTGTTCGCGAGGACGGCCTTGCACTGCTCGATCGCGGCGTTGGTGCTCCCGGGCTCGACCTCGTAGGGTCGCAAGCGGTAGGCCATCAGGTTGAGGACGTCGCCCGCGATGAGCGCCCGCACGATCCACCAGGCGAACGTGGGGTCGATCTTCAGGCCGAGCTCCTTGCCCGTGGCCTGGTTGATGCCGCCCGCCATCTGGAACGTCATCACGCGGAACCCGTCGAAGCCCGCGTCGCGAAGCGCCTTGCGGTACTCGGTGACGTACATGCCGAACCGGCAGGGGCCGCAGCCGCCCGCGGTCAGGAACACGTACTTGTCGATGATGTCCTGGGTGGACTCGCCCTCGACGTCGCGCTTGTGGATGAGCGTCTTCACGAGGTTGCCGACCGTGAAGTAGGTCGGGCTGCACTGACCGCGGTTGCCGAACTCCTTGCCGACCTGGAGCGACTCGACGTCGGGGACGTCGAGGGTGGCGACCTTGTAGCCGAGACCAGCCAGCGCGGCGGTGACGAGGTGATCGTGGGCCAGCGACAGTCCGCTCACGAGGATCGTCGTGTGGGGACGCTGATCCGCCCAGAACTCGGCCGAGATGTCCTCGGTGTACTGGGGCCGGTCCAGGCCGAGGGCGCGGACCTGCTCGGACCGGTACTCCGCGAGCTCCCGCTCGAGCTCTTCACGCTCGGAGTCGCTCATGGACTCGTTCGGATCCAGGTCGGCGTCATCGGACATCATGCGGTGCTCCAGGGTCGGTCGAGAAAAAATCGGGGACGCGCGCGGCGACTACTACTTCGCGGACACGGTGGTCTCGCGGCGGGCGAGGATGCGCGCCTTCAACTCGGCTCGCTTCCGGGCCAGGCGGCGGTCGAGCTCCGCCTCGGCGGAGGCCTTGCTCTCGAGCTCGTCCTGGACGAGCTTGAGCTTGTGCACGTAGGTGCGGACGCGGATGAGGATCGACCCACCGGGCTTGTTGGCATCGAGGTCGTGCAGCGCGGCGTAGGGGACGTTCGCCGTCTTCACGATGTTGTCGATGATGCCGTACGTCGGCGCGTCGTGACCGCACTTGAAGCTCGAGAGATCGAGCAGAGCGAGGTTCGGGTGTCGCGACGCGATCTTGGCTCCCCACACCTTCTGGGCGGAGTTGGTCGAGAAGTTCTCGGGCCAGACGTCGCGGATGTCGAGGGGGTCCTGGTCGCCGAAGTAGGCCTGCCAGAACTCGGGCTCCTGGGGCAGGCTGCGGATCGAGAGGACGGGGTACCCCCGGACCTGAAACTCCTCGGGGATTCCGTGATTGAGGCCCGGATCCGAGTGGTAGGGGCGGCCGATCACCAAGATGGCCACGCTGTTCTCTCGCTTGACTCGCTCGAGGATCTCGCGCCCCGCCTTCTGCATGCGGGCGTCGAACTCGCGCATCGCCGCCAGCGCCTCGTCGACCGCGAAGTCGCTCTCGTCGACCGTCACCCCGAGCAGCGGGACGAAGGCGTCAGCGAGCTGCTTCTTCAGCAGGTTCGGCTCGGTGAAGTTGAGCGACGGGTCGAGGAAGCGGATGCCTTCGCGCGCGAAGAAGTCGACCTCCTTGGTGAAGGCGGCCTTGGTCACGTTGGGCGCGCCCGCCACGATCGTGCAGCTCGTGCTGTCCATCACCCCGTTCATCCACGTCGGGACGTGGGTGATGCACGGGAAGAAGATGTAGTCGAGGGGTCCGCGTCGCCGCCGCTCGTCCTTGTGCGCGTGGAACAGCAGCTCGTGGACGTGCGCCTGGATGACCTTCGAAGGGAAGCAGGGATCGATCGAGCCGTAGCGCCCGCCCTCCTGCCACATCTCCTCCGTGGTGGGCTCGGAGAACACGACGTTCTGTCGGGGCAGGCCCAGGGTCTCGAGGTAGGTCCGCACGAACGGCCCGACCGAATAGAGGTTGAGGACGCGAGGGATGCCGATCTTGACCCCGGTGAGATCGACGTGGCTGCGCTTGAAGCCGCGGCGAACGGCCTTTCGCACCACACGACGGAACGACAGTCGACGCACGTGCACGTCGTCCTTCACGGAGCCGGCCAGCGGGAGCGGGCGAGGCTCGTAGAAGTGCTGGAAGGCGAGCTTCGCCTCGAACTCCACCAGGTTGGGGAACTGCTTTCGGGTGGCGTTGCGCTCCTTCTGCAGCTCCTTGAGCGCCTCCTTGCTCTCGACGGTGCCCTTCTCACAGGAAAAGCCCGAGATGTAGCGAGATGTGCGCCCGTCGGGCGTCTCGGTGTCGATGAAGGTGCGGCTACAGTGGTTTGGGCAGAAGTGGCAGACCGTCTCTTCGTCGTTCTTGGTCGAGTAGTGGAGATCGATCGCCTGGTCGATGCCGATGAACGTGCTCTCGCCACGCTTCTTGACGACCCGCAGCGTCTCCATCGCCGCACCGATGGCGCCCGCCTCCCCGCAGTGGGGATGCACGACGACCTTGGCGTCGGGCACGCGGGCCTTGATGTAGTCGACCTGCGCCTTGACGGCGGCGAGGTTGCGCTGGGTCCCGCCCTGAAGAACGAAGACCTGACCGAACTCGGCGAGCCGGGGCACCTGCACGACGTACTGCCACACGTTCTTCGGCAAGACCTGGGCGAGCCCGGCGAGCATCTCGGCCTTCTGGAACCCTTCCTTCTGGAAGTTCACGCGGTCGGCGTCGAGGAACACCGCGCAGCCGTAGGAGAACTTCGGGGCCAGGCCGGCCGAGAACGCGGTGTCGGCGTACTCCTTCAGGGGAACGCCGAACTGGTCGGCCATCGCCTGCAGGAGCATGCCGTTGCCCGCCGAGCACTGGTTCGACAAGCGGAAGTCCTAGACGTCGCGGCCCCCGAGCTCGTTCTCCCGCAGGAAGAGGACCTTGATGTCCTGCCCGCCGATGTCGCAGACCACGTCGGCATCGGGCACGTAGCGCACCGCACTCTGCATGTGCGCGACGGTCTCGACGATGTTGACGTCGGCGCGGACCGACTCCTCGAGGACGTCGGCGGCGTAGCCGGTGGCGCCGAACCCCTTGCACTCGAGCTCCGCACCAAAGGACTCCACGTAGGCCTTGATCTCGGCCAGGATGTCCTTCGTGTCCTGGATGGGGTTGCCCTTGGACAGGGTGTAGGCCTTGAAGAGCACCTCCCCGTCTTCGTAGTCGACGAGCACGGCCTTGCTCGAGGTGGAGCCGCCGTCGAGCCCGATGACCCCGCGCACGGTCTGTCCGGCCTCGAAGGTGCGGGCCTCGAAACGTGGGACTCGGTACTCGTCGGTGAAGGCGTCGAGCTCCTCGCGCGACTCGACGAGCGGACCGGCGGCGCTGTCGCCCAGTCGGGCCGACCGGCCGTTGCGGATGTAGTTCCGGAGGCCGTCGAGTCCGAGGTACTGGCCCTCGTCGGCCGCGGCGGCGTCGGTCACCCCGTAGAGCACCGCTCCGAACGCCGCGTAGTACTCGGCGTTCTCGGGCGTGTAGACCAGCTCCTCGATGGGGAGGTCGGCCGGGTACTCGTACCCACGAGACTCCCAGCTCTCGCGGATCCGCATGCGCCAGCAGGTCACGAGGAAGGGGAGGTACTTGTTCGGGCCGCCGAGCAACAGCACCTCGTCGCGGAGGGTGTTGCCGCGGGTGAGCACGGACAGGTTCTGGTGGACGATGGCGTCCGCCAGGCTGTTCATGATCTCGTCGCTCGGAATGCCCGACTTCACGAGGTTGACGATGTCGGTCTCGGCGAAGACCCCGCACTTGGCGGCGACGTGGTGCAGACGCGTGGGGTCGAAGTGGAGGTTGCCGACCTCCGCCGGATCCATGCCGACCTTGAGCATGCACTTGTCGATCGTGGCTCCGGTCCCCGACGCGCACTTGTCGTTCATCGAGGTGATCGCCGTCTTCTCGAGCTGGCCGTCTGGGCCCTCCTGCTCGCGGAACATGATGATCTTGGCGTCCTGGCCGCCGAGCTCGACCACGCTGCGCACCTTGGGGTGCAGGCGCTCCACGGCGAGGGTGACCGCGTTGACCTCCTGGACGAACTTCGCCCCGAGTGGCGCGGCTAGCGGGCCACTACCCGATCCCGTGCAGAAGACGCGGATGTCGTCGGCGTCGGGGAAGGCGTCCCCGATCTGCACGAGGAAGTCTTGCACCATCTCGGGCTGACGGGTTTCGTGGCGTTGGTAGTCCCGCCACAGGATTTCGAGGCTCTCTCGGTCACAGACCACCGCCTTGACGGTGGTTGAGCCTACGTCGATACCGATCGCCAGGCGTCGTGGCGTCAAATCGTCTCCCGTGCGCGTTGCGCGGGAAGGGCCCCCACCCGCGCCCGCCAACCATAGCCCACGAAGTGGCGGTCCAGGGTGACAGGGGCGCGCTTTTCGTCGGGATCGGAGGAGGGGAGGAGAAAATGCGATACGCTGTTCGATTTGCCGGTGGTGCCAAGTGATGGCGCCGAGGATGCCGTGAGGGTCAGCTGGCGAGCAGGATGTTCCCGTCCGCGACGAAGACCCAGCGACGGTGGGGCTGGTTGGGGAACTCGTCCAGCTTGAGTACGTCGGGCCAGGTGCAGAGGTTGGCGCCGCCGCCCGTGAGGACGACGAGGAGGGTGCCATCATCGTGCAGCGCGAGGTCGGCGACCTCGAGAGGTGGGCCGTCGGGGCCTTGGTAGCTCGAGGGATAGGTCAGCTCGTGAAGCGCGATCTGTCCGTCTTCGGAGGTGCGCTGGAGCCGCACGCGCGACGAGCCCTCGATCCAGGCGAGCCAGGGTCCCCTGGCCACGATGCGGTGGGTGCCGGCGGACGGTCGCAGTCGCTCGTCGAGCCGCAGGCGAGCCGATGGGCCGTCGAGGTCCACCCGATACCACCAGGTTCCGGCCACGACGGTGACCGCGTCCCCGCTCGCGGCGATCCCCGTGATGGGATCGCCGAGGTCGAGCGACCCGCGTGGCGTCCGAAGGACGCTGTGGCGAGCCGTCACCGTTCCGAACGGCGTCGGGGCCACGGCATCCACCCGCAGGAGACCGAGCTCGAGGTGGGCCCCGGGGAGCGTGAGGACCCCGAGCGCCTCCGCGGTTCGGACGAACACGGTGTCGCCGTCGTTCCCGGCCCGGAGCTCCTCGATCGGGTGGGGCGCGATCGCCAGTCGCCGAGGGGCGTTCGTCCCGAAGACGTACTCGTAGAGGGCGCCGGTGTCATCCCCCCACACGACGCCCCGGTCTCGACCGAGGAGTGCCGTCACCCGGGCGGGGGCATCGAGTTCGCCCTGGGGGGCATCGTCGAGGTGCCAGCGCAGGCGTCGGCCGTCGCACTGAACCCACCGCAAAGGTGATCCGGGGCTCACCGCCGCGAGCCGTGTCGAGCGTGTCGGGCGCGAGGGGCGGCACGTGCCGCGCTCGCCAAAGGGGTCGTCGACGTGGTCCAGGCCCCGCGACTCGAAGAACCCGGGGAGCCGGATCCAGGTTCGAGCTGCGCGCTCCTGCAGCTCGGGCAACGCCGCCGGGTCGAAGACCAGTCCTCGCAGGTCCGCAGCCCGCCAGGGACGGTCGACCGCGAGCCACCCTTCGACCAGGCCTCGTGACGCCCGCAGGGCGATCCGATCCGCGCTCGGCACCGCCTCGAGCCAGCCCGGAAGGTCGAGGCTGCGAACTCCACCGAGCAGGACGTCGCGGACCGAGGGCCAAGGGTCGAGCGGCAGATCGATCCCGCCAGCGTCGGCGAGCTCGAGCCCCAGCACGCGCGGGGCCAGATCGGCGATCCACCCCTGCACGAGAGGCCAGTGCTCGGCGCGTAGTCCCTCGACGATCACCCCTCGTACGGGTCCACAGGCAATCGCGAGGTTGGTGAGCGCCCGCGAGAACGTGTCCGGAGTCAGCTGGCTCGCGATGGGGCGGGAGTCGACGATCCGCGGCAGGCGCAGCCGGACGACGGCAAGCGGGTGGGCGGCGAGAGGAGCTGGCGAAGGCGGCGGATCCACGAAGGCGCCGAGCTGCCAGGTGACCTCCACCACGAAGCCCTCGATCGCCCGTACCCCGTCGGGCTCGGGTCCCGGCAGGGAGCTGACGAGCTGGTGCAGCGCGCGCTCCGCGACGTCCGGATCGTCTCGGCGAAGGGCGGCCCCCCAGCCGGCGCG
This sequence comes from uncultured Enterobacteriaceae bacterium, assembly GCA_964655065.1. Taxonomy (GTDB): domain Bacteria; phylum Myxococcota_A; class UBA796; order UBA796; genus DRPG01. Next base: position 43,608 of record CAZZLC010000026.1, read on the forward strand.
GGGGTCGCCCTGCTCGAGCCAGCGGTCGATCACGACCTGGCGCAGACCGCGGTCCGCGGGATTCGCCTGCAATCGTCCGACGACGTCCACTCTCGGCGCCTCAACGTGGCCCGGGAGCCTGGCTGACCAGCCGCTCGACGGCATCGGGGTCGTGAGCATGGCGCAGCGCGTACGTGAGGCGCAGGTCGGCGCCCAGGCGCGCGACGTCGCGGAGGCTCGCCCGAGGAGCGTCGGACAGCGACGCCAGCGGCGGCCCTCCCAACCAGGGGCGTCCACCGGGGATCATCAACCCGGCGAGGTAGAGGTGCAGGGTGTCGACCAGCCCCGCATCCACGAGTGCGCGGTGCACCTTCCCTCCACCCTCGACGAGGATGCGGTGCCTCCCCACCGACACCAGGGCTCGCATAGCGGCTGTCGCATCGACGTGGCCGGTCTCGTCGCGGGGCACCCGCAGCACCGTGCCGGGCAGCGCGCGCTCGGGCGCGTCCTCGGCGCAGACCACGATGGCGCACCCGGTGCCGAACAGCCGGGCCTCGGCGGGGACGCGGAGGTTCGTGTCGAGGACGACCGGCGCGGGGGCGGCTGGGGAGTCGAGCCCCGGCAGAGCACTCGGCGAGAGCCGCAGGGTGAGCCAAGGGTCATCGGCGAGCACGGTGCCCAGTCCCACGAGGAGCGCGTCGTGGCGAGCACGCAGCACCTGACCGTCGGCGCGGGCGGCTTCGCCGGTGATCCACTGGCTCTCGCCGCTCGCGGTGGCGATGTGGCCGTCCAGCGAGATGCCTGCCTTGGCCGTGACCTCGGGTAGGCCGAGGCGCTGTGCACGCGCAAAGCCGAGGATGGACCTGGCGGAGCGCTCTGCCTCCACCCCGAGATCGACGGTGATGCCCGCGCGCCGCAGCTCCTCGACCGAGCGGCCTTGCATCTCCTCGAAGGGATCGAGCACGCCGACGACCACCCGACCAATGCCGGCGCGGACGAGGGCCTGGGAGCACGGCGGGGTTCGACCGTGATGACGACACGGCTCGAGCGTGACGTACATCGTGGCGCCGCGAACGTCGTGTCCGCGCGCGTCGGCGTCGTCGAGCGCCCGGATCTCGGCGTGGGGACCGCCCACCGGCTGGGTGAAGCCCTCGCCGAGGATCGTCCCCTCGCGGACGATCACCGCCCCCACGGGCGGGTTCGGGGCGGTCGTTCCGGTCGCGATCAGCGCGAGGGCCAGCGCGCGGTCCATGAACCGCTGGTCGCTCATCGCGTCGTCTTCTCGAACGGCAGGACGATCTCCGCGAACTTCTCGACGCTCTCGAACTCTTGATACACGCTCGCGAAACGCACGTATGCAACATCGTCGACGTCGCGCAGGATCTCCATCACGATCTGACCGATCTCGTCGGTGGTCACCTCGTTGCGGCGCAAGGCGACGAGCCGCTGCTCGACCTGGCGCACCGCGTCGTCGAGCTGGTCGGGGTCGACCGGACGCTTGCGACACGCGAGCGCGATGCCCGAGAGCACCTTGTCGCGCACGAAGGGTTCTCGCCCGCCCTGCTTCTTGACGACCCAGGGGAGCTTGCGCTCTACCCGCTCGACGGTGCTGAACCGCGTGCCGCACTCCTGGCAGCTGCGCCGGCGCCGGATTCCGTCCCGAATGGTCCGGGAGTCGATGACCCGGCTCTCCTCGTGCTGGCACGCGGGGCACCGCATCAGTCGAGCAGGTTCTTCGGGTAGACGGGGAACCGGCCGCAGAGCTCGTTCACCTCGGACCGGATGCGGGCCTGGCGCGCCTCGTCCGTCACGTCGTCGACGACGTCCGCGATCCAGGCCCCCACCTGCTTCATCACGTCGGGGCCCATGCCACGGGTCGTGATGGCGGGAACCCCGATGCGCACGCCGCTGGTGACGAAGGGGCTGCGCTTCTCGCCGGGCACGGTGTTCTTGTTGACGGTGATGCCGGCCCGGCCGAGCGCATCCTCGGCATCCTTGCCGCTGCACTTCTCGCCGAGGTCCACGAGGACGAGGTGGTTGTCGGTGCCCCCGGTGACGAGGTTCAGCCCGCGCTCCATCAGCGCCTCGGCCATCGCCTTCGCGTTGTCGATCACCTGCTGGCTGTACACCTTGAAGTCATCGGTCAGCGCCTCGCCAAAGGCGACGGCCTTGGCCGCGATGACGTGCATCAGCGGTCCGCCCTGGGTGCCGGGGAACACGGCCTTGTTCATCTTCGGCGCCCACTGGCGGTTGGCGAGGATGAGGCCGCCGCGGGGTCCGCGCAGCGTCTTGTGGGTCGTGGTGGTGACGAAGTCACAGTAGGGCACGGGGTCGGGGTGGAGCTTCGCGGCGACGAGCCCGGCGATGTGGGCGATGTCGGCGACGAGCAGTGCGTCGACCTCGTCGGCGATGCCGCGGAACGACTCGAAGTCGATGAACCGGGGGTAAGCGCTGGCCCCGGTCATGATGATCTTGGGACGGTGCTGCTTGGCCAGGTCGCGAACCTGGTCGAGGTCGAGCCGGCCGGTCGACTCGTCGACCCCGTAGTGAACGGCGTTGTAGATCAGCCCGCTGCTGTTGACCGGCGAGCCGTGGGTGAGGTGACCGCCGTGGGTCAGATCGAGCCCGAGGATGGTGTCACCGGGCTGCAGAGCCGCGAGGTAGACGGCGGCATTGGCCTGCGCGCCCGAGTGGGGCTGGACGTTCGCGCCCACCGACCCGAACAGCTGCTTGGCGCGGCTGCGCGCGAGCTCCTCGACGACGTCGACGTACTCGCACCCACCGTAGTAGCGCTTTCCGGGCAACCCCTCGGCGTACTTGTTGGTGAGAATCGTGCCCATCGCCTGCATCACGGCGAGCGAGGCGTAGTTCTCGGAAGCGATCAGCTCGAGCTCGTCCTGCTGACGAGCGAACTCCTTCGCAATGGCATCGAAGACCTCGGGGTCCTGCGAGGTGAGGGGCTCCACGTGTTCCTCCGGGCGAGTGTTCGGCGTAACCCCCCGGACCGGACGGGGGTGGTCAGGGCGCCGATGGTGTACAGGCCGTGGCCTTCGTGTAGGTGAGCGTCTGCTCGTAGCCCACGGTGAAGCCGAATACGCCCGCCGCGAGCGAAATCGACTCGTAGACGGGCAAGGCCTCGCCGTCCACCATCTGGGTGCGGATGTGGGCCTGCGGACGCAACAGCGTGATGCGGACCGGCGAACCTTCGACTGGGACGCGGTGACGTTGGGGGAAGGTGACATCGAGGGCCGACCCCACGGCCCGACCTTCGGGGAACCGGGTCACGAGCTCCACGAACTTCTTGGAGTCGCCCAGTGGATAGCGCTCTGTCAGCTCGACGGCGGAGCGCTCGTCGGACCAGCCGGCCCAGGTGCTCGTGACGTCGGCGTCGATGGCGTCGAGGATGCCGTCGACGAGCGACACGGCTCGGTTCGTGCCCCTCTCCGCCGCGTCGGAGTCCTCCGCCTCGGGCTCGAGATCGACGCTCGTGCCGACGAGGGGCCGAACGTCGATCGACCAGTCTACGCCCCAGTTGTCGGAGTCCGCGCCGCTCGTCGCGGCTTCGGAGGCAGGCTCCATGGTCGTCTCGAATCGAGTCCACTTGCCGTGATCGAGGATGCCCACGAACGGCCCCTCGTAGACGTAGTCAGACTGGCTGGGGCGCCCGAACAGGCCTCCCGAGCGGTAGACCGCGACGTGGTTCCTGGCGCGCCCCTCGAGCCGCCAGCACGCCTCGGGTCCTCGACGAAGCCGAATCGCTCGTTCCTGCCACGCCTCGACCGCCAGCACGTCGACGCCCTCGGGCGCTCCGGCGAGCGCGGAGGCGATCCACCATCCCCACATTGCTCCTCCCGTCAAAACACGCGCAGGCCGAACTGTAGCCCCACGTCGATCTCCGCTCCGATGGCGGTCTCTCGCCAGTTGCCCCGCAGAGCGGTGAGCAGCCGCCGGCCCTGTCGTCCGACGCCGAGGCGGTAGGCGGTCTCGTCGCCGACCACCGGGAGGATAGCGGTGGCTGGGTCCGCGGGAGGGCGGTTCCCGGCGACCAGCCAGGTGATCTCGATCCCGCCGAACGCGCGCCAGGCCCCGAGCTCGAGCGCGAGGTCGGCGCGTCCGCCGACGGCGAGCGTGTCGACGAGCTCCAGCTCCGGAGTGCGCCATCGGACGCGATCCGAGCGCACCACCGGCCCGATCCGAAGCCCGACGGGCCCGATCCAGGGGGCCACGGTGGAGTTCAGCTCGAAGCGCCGGCCCGTCGCGGCACCGATCGGCGCGGTGGCGCGGAGCGAGGTCTGCCCCACGAGCTGAACGGTTCGGTCCGTGAGACGCCAGTACCGGTGAGACAAGTCGATCCCCACCCGCATCGCCCAATACGTCCGCTCGCCCCCGGCGAGCAGCGAGCCCTCCAGCACCGGTCGCGCCCCGTATCGACCTCGCACCGGCGGCCTCGGCAGCTCCAAGGGCAGTGTGGCGTCTTCGGACGTCTGGCGAGCGTCCTCGTCGAGACCGTCGAGTGCGCTACCGCCGAGGTCCTCCGGTGCCTCGAGCACCACGGTGCGGGGCTCCTCGGCAGCGGCGACCAGTGCGAGGGCAGCGAGCATGAGTCCTCCGGCTCGAGAAGGTCGGACACCGGTCCTGTCGCCCGGCGTCCTCCCGGTCGCTACGGTGTTCACGGAGGACGAAGTGTCGAAGCTGGTCGAGGTATTCCGCAGCCCCTACACGGCCGAGGCGCAGATCAAGGCGTCCGTCCTCCAGGATCGGGGCGTTCAGGCCACCGTGATCTCACCCGACCTGGCGGCGAGCGCGGGGGCTGGCGCTCACATCATGCCCGCCCGGGTGATGGTTCCGGAGAACCAGGTCCCCCAGGCTCGCGAGACCATTGCCGCGCTGGAGGCGATGGTCGAGGCGGACGGGTCCGCCGGTCCCGAACGGTGCCCGTCGTGCGGCGCGCGGTGGGAGCCCGGGTTCGCCGTATGTTGGCAGTGCCAGCACGAGCTGGAAGCGCCCGATCAGGGCGAGACGTCGACCTAGACGTCCCCAGCGGCTTCGGTTCGGGTCCCGAACGCGTCGCGCACCCGGCCCCGAACGCAACCGGTCGCGGCAAGCGTTACGTGGCCATGCTTGCCGCTCGACCCACTCGACCCCGACGCCATGCACTTCCTCCCGCTGGGTGGAACCGGTGAGATCGGCATGAACCTCAACCTCTACCACACGGCAGGGCGGTGGTTGATGGTCGACTGCGGCGTGATGTTCGGGCGGGACGGTCCTCACGACATGCACGTCATCTACCCGGACCCGTCCTTCATCGTGGCCCGGCGGCACCAGCTCGAGGGGCTGGTCCTCACCCACGCCCATCAGGACCACATCGGGGCGGTCGCCGACCTCTGGCCGAAGCTGCGGTGCCGGGTGTTCGCGAGCCGGTTCTGCGCTGCGATGCTCCGCTCCGCCCTGGTCGAAGCTGGGATCGCCGACGAAGTCCCCGTGCGACTTCTCGACGAGCGCGCCCGGCTCAAGCTCGGCCCCTTCGAGCTGCAGCGCGTGCCCCTCACCCACTCCACCGTGGAGATGGGAGCGCTCGTCATCCGCAGCAAGTGGGGGGCGGTGCTCCACACGGGGGACTGGAAGCTCGACCCGGTCCCCGTCGAGGGCCGGACCACCGACCGTGCCGCCCTGCGTGCGCTGGCGGACGAGGGCCTGCTCGCGTGTGTGAGTGACTCCACGAACGCGGACCACGAGGGCTGGACGCCGAGCGAGGGGAGCCTGCGCGAGCCGCTGAAGCGCTTGTTCGCGTCCTGCGAGAACCGGATCGCGGTCACGCTCTTCGCGTCGAACGTGGCGCGAATCCGCACCATCGTCGAGGCTGCCGTCGAGCAGGGTCGCCATCCCCTCTTGCTCGGTCGGTCGCTCGAGCGCACCATCCAGGCCGCCCAACGTTCGGGCTATCTCGGGAGCCTGCCTCCCTTCGTGCCCCTCCGAGAGTACGGGTTCCTGCCCCGCGAGCGTGTGCTGCTGCTGTGTACGGGCTCCCAGGGAGAGCCGCGGGCCGGGCTGTCCAAGCTCGCGACCGACAAGCTCCGAGACGTCTACCTCGAGCCCGACGACGCCGTCGTGTTCAGCGCACGGACCATCCCGGGCAACGAGCTCTTCGTCGAGCGCCTCGAGCGGCTGCTCCGGGATCGCGGGGTCACCATCGTGCGGAGCGATGCAGCCCCCGTGCACGTGAGCGGCCATCCGCGACGCGACGAGCTCCGCGAGCTCTACACCTGGGCGCAGCCCCGGACCGTGGTCCCGGTCCACGGCACGCCGCCCAAGCTCGAGGCCCACGCCGAGCTGGCGGAGTCGCAAGGTCGCCAGGCGGTCCGGATGCGCAACGGCGAGGTCCTGAAGCTCGCCCCCGGGCCCATCGAGATCGTCCGGCGCGTCCGCACCGGTCGACTGCGTCGGGTCGAGGAGCCCCGACCCGCGCGCCGCGGAGCGTCGGACCGCCGACAAGGGCGCGATCGTCGACGTTCTGCGAATCGACGCCGCTGATCTGGCTTTTGGCCGCCCACGAGTTCGGACGTCGAAAAAAGTCCGTCAACTCTGGGATACGTTGCGAGGGTCGGTGCCGTCGGTCCGACCAGCCCCCAGGGGCCTGTAGCTCAGTTGGTCAGAGCAGCCGGCTCATACCCGGACGTGCCCAGGTTCGAGTCCTGGCGGGCCCATGTCTACCCCACATCGGCGTCACACGGATTCGCGCACGGATTCGCGCATCGTGGCCGACAGCCAATCCACGCCGTCGTGCAAGCGGTCGAGCGGCGGACGCTGCATCTCTCCTGGCGCGCAGCGCCGAGCGGGACCAGGAAGCGCCAGCGCGGGATCGTCGGTGGCCACAGTGGACAGCGTGGACTCGTGGCGGGCGAGCAGCTGGCCGGCCTCGTCGCGCGACACCGCCGCGTGCAGGACCACGCTCCTGGGGAGCGCGGCGGGGCGGAAGCGCGAGAGCGGCAGGGCGTGGACGGACCAGCCGGCGCCCCGGTCGACCCGACCGACGACCTTCGCCAGGGCCTCGCGCTCGCGGATCCGAGCCCCCGTCAGGCCGGCGAGCGGGCCCGCGGGGAGCTTCCGGTCGACCTCGCGCCAGGTCGCGGCGAGCGCCTCGAGGGCGTCGTCCAGTGGCCAGTCGGTGAGCACCGCCGCGGGCGACATGCAGCCGAGTCCGTCGTGCAGCGCGAGGTCGGGCCCGAGGGCGGCGAACCCGGCCGCGGTCGTGAGCCAGGCGGCCCCGAAGCGGTGGCCGAAGCCGAGGTAGCGGGCGTCAGCGTCGACGAGGTCGCGAATCGTGGCGACGGTGGCGTCGCTTCCCATGGCCACGACCAGCGGAACGCCGGTCACGACCGCGCGCTCGTCGGTTGTCTGGAGCGCGAGGTCGTGGTCGTGGGCGCGCTGGGCGATGGTGCGCGCGAAGTCGCGGTCGTCGGACGCGGGCTTCAGCGTCAGCGCAGTACCCCGCGTGAGCAGCACCGCCGCCCACTCGAGGGGAGCAGTGAACACGGTGCGGGCGACGACCATGGTCGCGCGGTCGAACGGGACGCCCGGCCGATCCACGGCCCGGGCGAGGTCGTCGGGCGACAGCGCAGCCAGGGCGGCGTCCAGTGCGGCCCGAGCGCCCGCGGGGGAGAGGTGGGGGCACAGTCCGGCCACATCGAGAGCGCGAACGTCGTCGAGCCAGGCGATTACTCGGTCGAGGCGCGACCCCACGCTTCCTCCACCGTGAGGGAGCACCCGCGTGCGGGGGCCCCGTGGAGCCGTCCCCGTAGCTCGACCGTCCCGTCGACCCTCACCACGCCAGCGTCCATGGTCTCGATGCCCAGCGTGCTGTCGAGGTTGGCGAGGTCGACGAACCGAAGCTGGCCTTCCTTCCCCGCAGGGAGCACCTCGCCCGTGACCGGGTCCACGGCGAGAACCGCGAGCCAGGGCGGAGGCGCGAAAGGCGTCTGGGGCGTACCCCAGAGCTGGCTCGACAGCTCGGTCATCCCGTACTCGGTGACGAGGCGCGCGGGTGCGAGCTGCTCGCGAATCGCGCCGTAGAGCTCCCGACCCTCGAGACGGTGGACCCGTCCCTTGAACCCACCCGTCACCATCACCACCGAGCCCGCGGGCAGCCGAGGGGGCGCGTGGTCGAGGTACTCGGCCATCGCGAAGGCGGTCGTGGCCAGGTACACGGGTTGGCTCCCCACCGCGGCGCGAGTCGCGGCGACGTCGAGCTTCCCGTCCTCGACGGTCCAGGTCACGTCGCCGAACAACGCGACCATGTGCGACAGCGAGGCGTCGGGAGTCCGAGCCGGGTCCTCGAGGAGTGCCACGACCCGCGTGGGCGCCCCCGGGACGCAGCGACGCGCCCATGCGAGCGACCCGTGGTCGTAGAGCGCGGTGCTGCGCAGCCGGTGGACCCCGCGGCCCCCCCCGGTGGTCCCCGAGGTGCGGAACACCACGGACGGCTCGTCCTCGGCGACGGTGCCCACGGGGAGCTCCTTGAAGAGGCTCACCGGCACCGCCGGGATCTGGGTCCAGTGGTCCACGCCGTCGCCCGCGAGCGCGGCGATCACCGGAGCGCGGGCGATCTGCCAGGCGTGTACGTCGAGCGCGAGCGTCTCGAACGGCTCGTGGGACGCGCCGGCCAGGGAGGCGTTCATGAAGCCCGCAATGCGCTCGGCGAGGGCCTTGGAGGTTCCGCTCCAGGTCACGGCAGCGCTCCGAGCTTCTCGAGGGAGCCCACGAGGTGGTCGAGCTGGGCGTCGGACACCGTGACGGCGGGCGTGATCTGCAGGGAGGTGCCGTCGGCGGGAAGCACGAGGTGGCCCTCGCGGAGCAGCTGCCGGCTCACGGCGAGCGCGTCGGTTCCATCCCGCAGGCGCAGCGCGCGCATCAGGCCCCGACCGCGGAGTCCGACGAAGCGAGCCTCGATGGCGGCCGATCGGTCCCGAACCCGCGCGAGCAATCGACCGTCGAGGTGATCGAGCACGGCGAGCGATGCCGCGCACCCGACCGGGTGGCCGAGGAACGTCTGCGTGTGGATGGCCTCTCCCGACGATGCGCCCCACGCCGCCATGGCCTCGGGGCTGCCCACGCAGGCCGACAGCGGGAACCCGCCGGCGAGCGCCTTGCCCACGCAGAGCAGGTCGGGCACGACGCCCTCGTCGATGCACGCGAAGGGCACCCCGGTGCGCCCCATTCCCGTCAGGACCTCGTCGAACGCGAACAAGGCGCCGTGCCTCCTGGCCAGGGCCGCCGTCTCGGCCCAGAATCCCTTCGGCGCCTCGCGAAACCCGCCGCGACCCAGGATCGGCTCGCCGAGCACCAACCCCACCTCGCCACGCTCGAGCACGTCCTCCACCGCTGCGGCGGGACAGCCGAGGGGGAGCCGGTGGACGTGGGGGTGCACGATGTCGCTGAAGGGCTCGGTGAACTGGGGACGGGCGCTCTGCAGCCCGAGGACCCCGAGCGCGAGCCCGTGGTAACCACCTTCGAAGGTCAGGACGCCGGGTCGGCCCGTCGCGAGGTGGGCCGTCTTCACGGCGGCGTCGATGGCATCGGACCCGGAGAGGCCGAGGAGAATCACCGACAGCGGGTCGGGGACCAGACCTGCGAGCCGTTCGAGCAGCTGGATTCGGGTGGCGTCGGGCCACGCGTCGCCCATCGCGTGGACGAGGTGGTCGGCTTGGCGCTGCGCGGCGGCCACCACCGCGGGGTCGCGATGACCGACGAGGGTGACGCCGAACCCGGACAGCCAGTCCACGAAGCGATTGCCGTCCACGTCGACGATGTTGGAGCCGAGGGCCTCGGCCCACACGATCGGGTCGTCGGTTGCCGTCCCGAGGCTCGCCGCCCGTCGAGCCCGTCGGGCTGTGATGGCGGGGCACTCGTGGCGTGCGAGCACGTCGATGCGGGCGACCGATTCGGGCCCGGGCACCTCGGTGACGAGAAAAGGCAGCTGGGTTCCGTCCACGCCCGGTCCTTAACGGCACGGCGCGATATGTCTCCCCCGTGGTCGTGTCCGTACCCCCGCTGGAGTCGTGCCGAGCCTTGCTGCTCGACAAGGCCTTCCGTCCCCTGCGGGCCATCGGGTGGCGGCGCGCGGTCTGTCTCGACCTCGGCGACCGGGTCGAGGTGCTGGAGTACTACGAGCGAACCGTGCGCACCGCACGAACCGAGTTCCCCATTCCCGCGGTGATTCGCGTTCCCGGGTGGATGCACAGGCTGCCCCAGGTCGTCCCGCCCACCCGCCGCAACGTCCTGCTCCGCGACGGCTTCGCCTGTGGGTACTGCGGTCGCTCCGGCACGTCGGCGCAGCTCACCATCGACCACGTCCAGCCGCGGTCCCGAGGGGGTCGGACCGAGTGGTCCAACGTGGTCACCGCGTGTGCGCCCTGCAACCGGCGCAAGGGCGACCGCACGCCCCTCGAGGCGGGCATGCCGCTCGCAGACGATCCCCGTGAGCCCTCCGCGCTCCAGCTCGGCCGCCGCGGCATGGTGATGGGCGACGCTCCCGCGGAGTGGGTCCCCTACCTCTAAGCCACGCTACCGTGGGGTGGACCGAACGGGCTCTCCGGGCCTCAGATCGGCCATCGACAGCGGCATCGTGGCCAGGGACGCCACGGCGGCGAGCACCGCGAAGCCGAACAGCAGCAGGTGCAAGACCAGCGCAAAGGCCTTGGCGTCGACGGGGTTCGCCCCGAACACGGCGAGCGCCGCGACCGTGGCTGCCTCGAAGGGCCCGAAGAATCCCGGGGTTGGCAGAACCGCCATCGCGCAGACCGCCGCCGTCCACAGCACCAGCGTGGACGACAGCAAGGTCGGAACGCCGTCGAAGGCGTGCTGGGCGAGCCAGACCAGAGCGATGGTCGAGGTCCACGACACGACCGTCCAGCCTGCGGCCACCAGGGTCGTCCGAGGCTCGCGGCCCAGCCGACGGAGGCTGCGCACCACCCCATCGACGAGCTTCGCGACTCGCTCCCCTACGAAGGGCATCCGCGCGACGAGGGCCTGGACGTGGGGACCAGCCACCACCACGGCGACGAGCCCCGCGGTCGCGACGGCCACCAGCACGGCACTCGCCCGCTGTCCCGCCACCACGACGTCGATGCCGCCCACCTCGATGGCTCCGCTGGGCAGGGGCACCACGAAGGCCACGAGCCCGAGAAAGACGAGGAGCATCAGCACGTCGAGGATGCGGTCGACGGCGATGGCACCGAGCCCCTCCCCGAAGGAGACGCCATGCCGAACCAGCAGCTGCGGTCGGACCAGCTCGCCGAGGCGCAGCGGTAGGACCTGAATGGCCAGGAATCCGACGGCCGAGATGCGGACCAGGTCCCAGGCGGCGACCGGAGCGGCGACCAGCGGCTTCAGCCGGAGGGACCGGGCGACGTGGTTCAGCGCGAGTAGCGCCAGCACGCCGAGGAGGTACCCAGGCCGGGCGCTCGTCAGGGTGTGACGGACCGTGGTCCAGTCGAGGTCCGAGACCAGCCACCACGCGCTGATGGACACGAGGAGCACGAGCACGACGATCTGCACGATACGGACCATGCTGCCCCGTACCCCGAAGGTGACCCCCGGGGGAACGGGTGAGGCGCGCTCGGGTGTCACGAGGGCATGACACGATTGGTTGCGCGCGCTTGCGAATCAAGGGGGTTCCCGTGACGAAGCGGCGCGGCGGTGCGGCCGATGGGAAGAGCGGACCCACCGGGTGCGTGTGTGCGGGGAGGGACAGACCACGGTGATTCTTGCTTGGTGCATCGCCGGGCTTCCGACTGCGTTCGCCCAGGACGAAGGCTTTGACGGCCACGGGTTCGCCCTCGCTCCCCAGGATGGTGACCCGCGGTCGCCCCTCGTGGTGCAGCGGGTGTCCGCGTTTCGGGCTGGGGATGCCTTCGTCACGGGCCTGGCCGAGTACGCTCGGGTCGACGCTTCGTCGGGTGGTGCGGTCGTGCTGCGCGATCTCGTGGCCATGAACCTCTCCGTGGGCGCTGCACCCACGAACCGGTGGCGCGTCGATCTCCGCGCTCCCGTCTTTGGCTGGGCGTCGGGGGCAGGTCAGCCATCGACGCCTGCTTTGGGTGACATCCGGCTGACGTCGACGTGGGCGATCGCGAGGCCTGGCGAGAGTGGGGTCGGTCTCGGTGTGGTAGGCCACCTGGACGCGCCGACGGGTGCTCCCGCGCGCTTCCTCGGTCAACCGGGATGGGCCGGCGGCGGGCGCCTCGCGCTCTCGGTCACGGGCGGACCGGTGACCCTGTCCACCGATGCGGGTGTTCACCTGCGCACCCTGGGCAGCTCGACCGCTGATCCGGGCGACGAGCTGCTCGCAGGGGTCGCGCTGTCCTTCGGACTCGGAGAGCGGCTCGGGCTGGTCGCGGAAGCGACCTCGGCCACGGACTTTGCGCGGCTCGCGGGTGACGAGACCGCGAACCTCACCGTCGAGGGGATCGCGGCCATCCGCATCGTCCCCCGTCGGGGCCCCTTCGTGACCCTGGGGGGGAGCGCGGGGCTGCTGCCTGGCGCGGGGACCCCCCTCTACCGGACCTTCGTGGGCCTGGGGTTCGCCCGGCGGCGCGCCCCCGCCCCTCCCGACTCCGACCCCATCGGACCGCTTCGGTCGCGCGACCTGTGTCCCACCGAGGTCGAGACCACGAATGGGTGGCGGGACGACGATGGGTGCCCCGATCGCCTCGGCACGCTCGCTGTCGATGTCCGGTTCGCCGGGGAGTCCCGACCCGCGACCGCCGTGATCGAGGGGCCGAACCTCACGCGCGAGCAGCGCATCGGACCCCAGGGGCTCTCCCTCGACGTGCTCCCGGGCACGGAGTGGACGGTCCGTGCCCGCGAGGGTTGTCTCCGCGGCGAGGCGCAGGCCGTGGCTCGCGAGGACGGTGCCAAGCTGGTCGTCGAGCTCGAGCCCACGCACGACGCCAGCGCGTCCATCGAGGTCCGCGACGACGCGGGAGCGCCCGTGCCCAGCGCCACGGTGAGCTGGCGGTCCGAGACCCCCGACTGCGTGCCTCGGGAGCCCGCCAGGGTCGATGCCGAGGGACGACTCACCCAGCCCGTGGCGAGCGGGCTTCACACCGTCGTGGTGAGCGCCCCCCAGTTCAACGTCCACGACCAGCTGGTCTCGCTCCTGCCCGGCTCCGAGGAGTCGTTGCTCGTCACCCTCGAACCGGCCCGGGTCTATGTCGACGGCGCCGAGATCCGGGTTCTCGACAAGATCCGCTTCGCAAGTGGGCGAGCCGCCTTGCTCGAGGCCTCTCTGCCCACCCTCGACGAGGTGGCCTCCGTGATCGCCGCCAATCCGGGGCTCCGGGTGGAGGTGGGGGGACACACCGACAGCCGCGGGTCGGACGACCTCAACCAGCAGCTCTCTCGAGCGCGGGCCACTGCGGTTCGCGAGGTCCTGATCGCGCGAGGCGTCGACGCGGACCGCCTGGTGGCGCGAGGGTACGGCGAGGAGCAGCCGATCGAGACGAACCGTACCGAAGAGGGACGTGACGCGAACCGGCGGGTGACCTTCCGCTTCGTCGGTGGAGAGGGCGAATGATGGCCTGGCTCACCCTCGCGTTGGCGGTGGCTCTGGCGGGACGCGACGCCCCCGAGATCAGTCGGTCGCGAGGCTCGTCCCGCGGTATCGTGGTCCTCTGGCCTCGCCTCGTCCCGGAGACCGACGACCCGGTTTTGCGCGAACTGGCCGAGCGCATGCGCGACCGGCTCTACGGCGCCGCAGCGGAGGTGGTGCCCTACCGGAGGGTCGACGTGCGACCCGAGCCCGAGCGGGTCTGTCCCCTCCGGGGCTGTCGTGGTCCCGCGGTATCGGTGATGATCGGCCATCGCGAGGGAGGTTGCGTGGTGGTGGGGCTGCTCCAGCCCCCTGGCCCGAAGCCGCCGGTCGCGTGGTCGATTGCGGGCAAGGTCGACCTCACCGAGCCGCTCGCGTTTCGCAGACCGCCCGAGAAGGCGCTCGTCGTCCGAGAGTTCACGCCGTGCGCCTATGCCGAGGCCGGCTTCGACCGCAAGGCGGTGGTCGAGGCCCTTCGGGCGCTGACCGAGGAGCGGTCGCCGTCGAATGCGATCACGCCGCTGACGGCGAATCCCCCCGACGCTGCCGATTAGCCCCAGAGCTGCGCGATCAGCGCCGTCGCGTTGTCACCCCCGCCGCCCCGGTTCGCGAGCGCCACCAGCTGCCGACATGCCTCCTCGGGCTCGTGGTCCATCACCACCTCGGCGAGTACCGACGCGACCTCGGGGTGGGTGTCCGAGAGGTAGTCGGTGATGCCGTCGGAGGACAGGAGCAGGCGCTCCCCGGGCAGCATGGTGAAGGCGACGTGGTGCGCGGAGAGCGCTTCGGGGCGGACGAGCTCGTCGAAGTGGCCGAGGTAGCCCACGAGCGCGAATCCCGCAGGGTCCCAGTCCTCGAGGAACGAGAGGTGCCAGGCACGCAGCCGCTCTCCGGCCTGGTTCTCGTCGGCGGTCACGAGCGACGCACCGTAGGGTCCCACCAGGTAGGCACGAGAGTCGCCGAGCCAGGCGAGGCTGACCCAGTTGCCGTGGACCACGGCTACGGTGCAGGTGGTGCCCATGGGAACCCGGCCGTCGAGGTTGCCCCCCGCGAAGCGCAGCGCCGCCTCGCAGACCGCCGTGTTCGCCATCTGGAGCGCCTGATCGAGGAACTCCTTGAGCTCGGCCGGACCCGCGCTCTCGAGCCGGGTGAGGCGCTGCTCCCACAGGTTGGCGATCACGTGACAGGCGATCGAGGACGCGACGTCGCCCGAGCCCGCGTTGGCGGTGCTGATCCCGTCGCAGACGACGAGCAGTGACACGGGCCCCCGGCTGCCCACGAACAGACAGTCCTGGTTGGTCTGCGTCATCAGGATCTTCATGCGGCCGACGTGCGTGTCGTAGCCGACGGCGAGTCGGGCCGCGGCGTTGCGGGCGGCGTAGCCACGGCTCTCCTCGGTCACCGCCGAGGTCTGCCAGCGGGCCAACCAGTCGAGCCCGTCCTGGGGGCGCTCGGTGGGGTCCGGGTGCAGGCCCGCGTCGAGCGCCGCCAAGCTCGAGAGCGGCAACATGGGAATCGCGCTGCGCAGGTAGGGCACGGCCCGCGAGGGATGAACCGCGGATGGCCATCGGCGACCGAGCAGGGCCTCGAGCAACAGCACACTCGCCGCGAACACGTCGCTCGCGAGCGAGGGGGGCTCGGTCGGCGGACGGGGGCACGCTGGCGAGTCCGGTGGGCCAGGCTCGATGGTCATGCTCTCGTCGGGCAGCACGAGAACGGTGTGTGCGGTGGGATTCACCACCCGGCCATCCTTGTGATGGGCGGCCAGCGCGCGCGCCATCGCCAGGCCCAGTCCGAGCAGGCTCGCCCCCGAGCGGGGGGGCAGCTTGGCGAGCGGAATCGGCTGCTTGAGCACGTCCGACAGCTCGACCTCGGCGGTGGCCGGAGCCTCGTCGGTGGGCGGCTCGTACTCGGGAGGCCCCTCCTTGCCGGTGCGCACCCCGACGTACGATTCGCGGAACCACCGGGCGATCTCGGGCCGCTCCTCGTCGAGGGTCGACGCCATGTCGTTCTCGTCCACGAGACCGAAGGCGAGGATCTCACCCCCCATCCACTGGGAGGCCTGGGGATCGCGACCCTCGAGCGAGGCCTGGAGCAGATCCAGGGCCAGTGCCTGGGCGCGTCGTGGAGGAAGGGCGGCGAACGTCGCCCGGAGGAGCCGCCGCCCGTCGGTGTGGGAGGCCTGGTTGGCGAGCACCCGCACGACGTGCTCGCTCGGATCGGGGCCGTCGGGTTCGGGAGGCGGCTCGGGCGCGCGAGGCGGTGGCTCGGGAGGTTCGCCATCGGCCTCGCGGCTGACCGCGTCGTCGCGGATCGCCGCCTCGAGCTCGGCCAGGTCGATCCGCGCGTGCACCCCGGTCGGCTCGTAGAGCGGGTCGGTCGAGAAGTCGTCGGGGGCTCCGGGGGGCCGCCACCGCGCGAGGGCTGCAGCCAGCCGTCCCTCTTCGTCGAGGCTCCCCCCGCGCTCGAGCCCGTCGAGCACGAGCGAGAGCAGACCAGCGTGCAGGTCGGGCCGCAGCGCCCGCGGTGACCACCCGCCGTGGCGAATACCGTGAATCAAGGCCTCGATCGCGGACGGACCAGACTCGAGCAGCCCCTCGACGAGGTCATCCGGGCTCCGGTCCCGCAGCGCGGCGAGGGCGAGGTCCCGGACCTGCGTCCCTCCGGTCCGCCAAGCGAGCAGAGCCTGCTGGAGGAAGAAGTCCTCGTCGAGCTCGTCTCGACTTGCCAGCGCGAGGTCGAGCCGGCGACCCGGCGTGAGCAGGGGGTTCTCCAGGCGAATGCGCGGACCGTCGACTGCGTCCGCCGGGCGCAGCGCCACGCCGTCGGCACTCGAGAAGAACCGGGTGTCCTCGACGAGGCTCGGCCGGACCGCCTCCCACCAGTGCTCGAAGGCGGCGTCGTTCATGAGCTGGCGACCGACGATCCAGTCTCGCAGGTCCTGCTCGCGCTGCGGCCCGTGGAGATCCGCCAGCATGAGCGCGAGGCCCTCGCCTGGATTCTCCTGGAGGAGCCGCTGCAGCGCCTCCGGCTCGTGGATCGCGCGGTGGAAGAACCCGTCCTTCGGGCACAGCGCGTAGACGCGCAGCACCACCTCGTGACCCACGCGTCCGGGGAGGGTGTCGGCCTGGCCCTCCCAGTCGAGGTGCACCCACTGCGAGTCGAGGCCCTCGACCTTCGCGAAGCCGAACGCGGAGTGGTAGAGGACCGCGCCGGGTTCGACGTCGGAGATTTCCCTGATGGGGTTCATGACTGGGGGGCAGCCTAACACCTGAAGGCTCTCCGATTGGTGATCCGGTGGCCATCTCGGTAGGCGGAGGATGGCAAGGAGGCGTCGTGGAGGTTCGCGACCCGATTCACGGGGCCATCGAGCTGTCGCCGAGCGAGACGGTCATCCTCGATGACCCGTGGGTCCAGCGCCTGCGTAGCATTCGGCAGATGGGCTTCAGTCAGATGGCCTTTCCGGGCGCCGTGCACACCCGGTACGTCCACAGTCTGGGGGTGATGCACCTCGCGGGGCAGGCGTTCGACGCGGCGGTCCACGGCACCGCGTTCTCGAGTGAGGCCGTGCGTCGCCGCCTGAGGTCTGCCGTTCGCGTCGCTGCGCTGTGTCACGATCTGGGTCACCCGCCGTTCTCGCACTGCATGGAGTTCGCGATGCCGCCCGTGCGGGAGCTCCACCTGGGCTGGCTCGATCCCGGCGATCGCCGGGCGACGCACGAGGACTACACCATCGCGATCCTCGAGCACACCAGCCTCGGTCGAGCGATTGCCGAGCACTTCGAGTTCTCTGCCCGCCACGTCGCCTCGCTCGTCTGTCCAGAGATATCGCCCGGCGACGATTTCTTTTTAGACGGGGGACTCGACCACCGCCGGGTGCTCTCACAGATCGTGAGCTCCGAGCTCGACGTCGACCGCCTCGACTACCTGCCCCGCGACGCGGTGTACTCGGGCGCGCGGTATGGCCAGGTCGACGTGGGATGGCTGATCCGGAACCTCACGACCTGGATCGACGACGGACACGTCAACCTGGCTCTCGAGGGGCGGGCGGTCTACGCTTTCGACCACTTCCTGCTCGCTCGCCACCACATGTTCCTCATGATCTACTTCCACCACAAGTCCGTGGTCTACGAGGAGATGCTCCGCCGACACGTCGGGGCGACCGCCGGGGAGCGGTACACGCTGCCGGGTGACCTCGAAGCCTATCTGCACGCCGACGACGTCGGACTGCAGGCCGCCTTGCGGCGGTCGGACGAGCCGTGGGCCCGGCGCATCGTGGAGCACCGTCCATTTCGGAGGGTCTTCGAGCGACACGGAAGCCCCGACACCGTCGATCTGGAGACCGCGACCCGGCGGCTGGCGGAGGCGGGCATCGGGTCGATTGCTGCCGCGAGCACCGGCCGGCTCTCGCGCTACGCCGAGTACGGCGCAAAGCGTCGTGAAGCCCATCCCATCTACGTCCTCGAGCGTACGAAGGGCATGCCCGTGGAGCGGGTCCGGCCGCTCGCGCAGGTTTCCTCGGTCTTCGAACGTTACGCCGACGAACGCGTCATCGGACGGATCTACGTCGATCCGGACCACTTGGAGCGGGCGCGGACGGTGATCGATGCAGCATGAGGGGACGGACGAACCCGAGTGGCTCAGGGGCGTGGCGCGGCCCGCCTACCCGGAGTCGCTCATCGATCGACTGGAGCGCCTGGTCGACGAAGGCACGGTGCTCGAGGTCGCGGCAGGTCAGGGCGAGGTCGCACGCCGGCTCGCGGCTCGTGGTCTGCCGGTGACCGCGCTCGAGGCGAAGCCGAGCCAGATCGAGAAGGCGCGCAGCCTCCCCTGGGGCCAGCGCGTGACGTGGACGGAGGGCCCACCCGAGCGGGCCAACCTCGGTGGGCCCTACGATGTCGTACTGGTGAGCGACCCCGTGCACCGTCTCGACTGGGATCGGGCGCTGCCCAAGCTCGGCCGGGCGAGCCTCTCGTGGTTCGTGGCCGTGGGGCGGGGAGACCGGCTGGACGGCGGTGCCAAGGAGCTCGACGAGCTGATCTCGCAGTGGAGCCCGGGAAGTGGCTCCCGGATTCTCGACGAGGCGCACTACGTCACCAAGCTCCGTCGCTTTCGGAGGGTGGGGCTCTGGAAGGCGCGTCCCGAGACCATCCTGCAGCCGGTGCCCGTCTTCGTGCGCTCGCTCCACCGGTATCCGGGCTTGTCCGTCGAGGAGCTCGGGGCCGAGCGCACCGAGACCTTCCGACGCTCGGTCGAGGCGGTGGTCGGCCGTCATCACGGCGGCATGGTGCGCCTCGTGATGTCGCCGTGGCTCGTCTGGGGTCGGATCACGCGCGGCGTGGTGGCCTGACCCCGAAACGAGCGCGTTTCCGTCGAGGTCATCCGTTAGGGTGACCACGATGGCATTGGTGGTGCACAAGTTCGGTGGCACGAGCCTCGGCTCGGCCGAGCGCATCGTCGCGGTGGCGGAGCTCGTGGCCGGGACGCCCGGGCCGCGGGTGGTCGTGGCCTCCGCGATGGCGGGGGTGACGAATCAGCTCGTGGCGTTGGCCGAGGGGGCGGCGTCTGGCGACGCCTCGGAGGCCGCGGTCGAGGGGCTGGTCGACCACCACCTCGAGGTGCTCGCTGCCGTGGCCGGCGACGCGCCCGGGGTCGCCGATGCGCTGCGGCGTCTGCTCGGCGAGGTCGAGGATCTTCGACGGGCGGCCCTCGCCATGGGCGAGCTCCCGCTTCGGGCCAGAGACCGCCTCTTGGCGACGGGCGAGAAGCTGTCCACTCGCCTGCTGGCCGCCGCGCTCGAGCAGCGGGGCCAGCGCGCGGTGGCGCTCGACGCGGACACGTTCCTCGACACCGACGACCACTTTGGCGAGGCCCAGCCGCTCGCGGGCGTGACCACCCGGCACGTGCGAGCGCGGCTCACTCCGCTGCTCGACCAGGGCGTCGTGCCCGTGGTGACCGGGTACTGCGGCCGGGCCCCCGACGGGGCCACCACTACGCTGGGCCGGGGCGGCACCGACTTCTCCGCCACCTTCCTCGGGGCGGCGCTCGACGCCGACGAGGTCGTCATCTGGACCGACGTGGACGGCGTGTTCACGGCCAGCCCGCACGACGTGCCCGAGGCGCGCCTCATCGACCAGCTCAACTACCGAGAGGCGGCGGAGATGTCGTTCTACGGGGCCAAGGTGCTGCATCCGCGCACCATGATCCCGGTGGCCGACCGCGGCATCCCGGTGTCGATCAAGAACAGCTTCCGCCCCGACGTCGGGGGAACGGTCGTCGACGGTCGCTTCACGCCGGGCTCCCACCCCGTGAAGGCGATCACGGCCGTGCGCGCCCAGGCCTTGATCAGCGTGGAGGGCAAGGGCATGGCTGGCCGGCCCGGCGTGGCGGCGCGGGTGTTCGGTTCGCTCGCGGAGGCGGGCATCTCGATCACCATGATCAGCCAGTCTTCCTCGGAGTCGACGATCTGCTTCGCGGTGCCGCGGGACGCTGCCGGCCGCGCGGAGCAGGCCCTCAAGTCGGCGCTCGCCGAGGCCATCGCAGGCCACGAGGTCGAGGAGATCGTGGTGCGTCGCGAGGTCGCGCTGATCGCCGCGGTCGGCCTCGGCATGGCCCAGACGCCTGGCGTCGCGGCGCGGGCGTTCGCCGCGCTGGCCCGGCGCGCCATCAACGTGCTCGCCATCGCCCAGGGGTCGAGCGAGCTGAACCTCTCGCTCGCCGTCGAGTCCGACGCCACGGTGGGGGCGCTGCGGGCGATGCACGCCGAGTTCGGGCTCGACCGCATCGACACCGGCGATCCCGCGGCTCGGCGGCTCGACCTGCTGCTCATGGGCTGCGGGCAGATCGGCCGCGCCCTGTTGCGCCGACTCGGCGAGGGACGCGCTGCCTTCGAACGGTTGGCCCTGGTGCCCCGGGTGATCGGCGTGGTGGACCGGTCCGGCTACGTGCTCGCTCCGGCGGGACTCTCCGACGAGGCGATCCTCGCTCTGGTCGCCCACAAGGAGGCCGGGGGCGAGATCCTGGAGCTTCCGGAGGGGGTACCGGGCATCGCGGGCGACATGGTGAACGAGGCGGTGAAGTACCGGCTCACGCGCCCCGTGCTCGTCGACATCTCGGACGCCGACGCCTCGCCGGCCGCCTTCCTCACCGCGCTCGAGGCCGGCGCCGACGTCGTGACGGCCAACAAGAAGCCCCTCGCCGCCGACTGGCCGACGTTCTCGCGCATCCGGGAGCGTGAGCTCGACCAGGGGCGCGTCATCCGGGCCGAGTCGACGGTCGGGGCGGGACTGCCCGTCATCGACACGCTGCAGATGTTGATCGCGACCGGTGACCGGGTGCGCGGGATCGAGGGCAGCCTGTCGGGGACGCTCGGCTACCTGGTGAGCGCGGTCGAGGGCGGATTGCGGCTGTCCGACGCGGTCCGCGAGGCGATGGCACGTGGCTTCACCGAGCCCGACCCCCTCGACGACCTCTCGGGCGAAGACGTTGCTCGCAAGGCGCTCATTCTCGCCCGGTGGTCCGCGGTCGGGCCGCCCGACGTCGTGGTGGAGCGCGAGGGGCTCGTGCCCGACGACTGGGCGGGGAGCTCCCCCGACGACGTGATCGCCAGGCTCGCGGCCGAGGTCGACGAGCCACTGGCCGCGCGGGTGGCCGCCGCCCGCGAGCGCGACGAGGTGCTGCGCTACGTGGCCGTCATCACCCCCGAGGGGGCTCGGGTCGGGCTGCGCGAGGTGCCCGTGGAGTCCCCGCTCGGGCGGCTGCGCGGCGCCGACAACCTGGTCCAGTTCACGACCGACCGCTACCACGAGCGGCCGCTGGTGGTCGTCGGCCCGGGAGCCGGGGTCGAGGTGACCGCGATGGGCGTGCTGAGCGACATCCTGCGCGTCGCCGCGGTGAGGAGCTAGACGTGGCGTTGCCGATTGGAACCACGGTGCGGGCGTTCGCGCCAGCGTCCGTCTCGAACCTCGGCGCCGGTTTCGACGTGCTGGGCCTCGCCATCGACGGTGCGGGTGACACCGTGACGGCGCGCCGCGTCCCCGAGCCCGGGGTCCACCTCAGGGCGGTGCGGGGTGACGGGGGCGTGCTGCCCACCGAGGCGGCCCGCAACACGGCGGGCATCGCAGCCGCCGCAGCGTTGAGGCTGGCCGACGTCGACATCGGGGTCGCCCTGGAGCTCGACA
This sequence comes from uncultured Enterobacteriaceae bacterium, assembly GCA_964655065.1. Classification (GTDB taxonomy): domain Bacteria; phylum Myxococcota_A; class UBA796; order UBA796; genus DRPG01. The sequence continues at coordinate 65,355 of CAZZLC010000026.1, forward strand.
AGGGCCTGCCCATCGGGTCGGGGCTCGGGAGCTCGGCGGCGTCCGCGGTGGCCGCCGCGTGGGCGGTGAACCTCCTCCTCGGCAAGCCGTTGCGCAAGCGGGAGCTCATCGAGGCGTGCCTCGAGGCGGAGGCCGCGATCGCGGGCCGCCACGCCGACAACGTCGCGCCGTCGCTGCTCGGGGGGCTCGTGCTCGTCCGTCGCGTCGACCCCCTCGACGTCGTGCGTCTACCCCTGCCGCCGGGTCTCGTGGTCGGGCTGGTCACCCCGAACCTCGTCGTCCACACGAAGCTCGCTCGCGAGGTCCTGCCCGAGAACGTCCCGCTTCGGTCGATGGTCGCGAACACCGCCGACGTCGCCGCGTTCGTGTCGGCGTGCTTCACCGGTGATCGTGCCCTGTTCGCGCGATCGATCGGCGACGAGGTGGTCGCGCCCGCGCGGGTCGAGCTCATCCGTGGGGGCGCCGACGCCATCGAAGCGGCGCTCGACGCGGGGGCCCTCGGCAGCTCGGTGAGCGGTGCCGGACCCAGCATCTTCGCGTTCTGCGGGTCGCACCGCCAGGCGCTCGAGGTCACGGGGGCGATGCGGGAGGCCTTCGCGACCCACGGGGTCGACAGCACCGCGACCATCTCGGCGGCCGACTGTCCCGGTGCGAGGCAGGTGTGACGATCACGACCTCGAGCTTCCGGTGTGTGAGGTGCGGGCGCGGCTACTCGTTGTTCGACGCTCGCTACACCTGTGACTGCGGCGGCACCCTCGACGTCGTCCACGTGGGAACTCCCGACGTCGATCTCGCCACGCTCGACGCCCGACTCGCCTCGCGCGATCTCCGGGACCGGAGCGGGGTGTGGCGCTATCGCGAGCTCGTGCTGCCCCTCGGCGCCGAGCACGTCGTGGCGCGACACGAGGGCAACACGCCGCTCTACGACGCGCCGTCGCTCGCGGAGTGGGTCGGGCTCGATGCCCTGCAGCTCAAGCACGAGGGCGAGAACCCCACCGGCTCGTTCAAGGACCGCGGAATGACGGTGGCGGTGAGCTGGGCCCGGCGGCTCGGTCGCACCCGGGTGGCCTGTGCCTCGACCGGCAACACGAGCGCGTCGATGGCCTCCTATGCGGCGATCGCGGGCATGGAGGCCTACGTCTTCGTGCCAGCCGGCAAGGTCGCCTTCGGCAAGCTCTCGCAGGCGATCGCCTACGGGGCCCGCACCGTACAGATCGAAGGGGACTTCGACCGGTCGCTGCAGCTCGTCCGTGAGGTGTGCGAGACCCAGGACGTGTACCTCGTGAACTCGGTCAACCCGTTTCGCATCGAGGGACAGAAGGCGATCGGCTTCGAGATCCTCCAGGATCTGGGATGGGCCGTGCCGGACTGGATCGTCTTGCCCGGCGGCAACCTGGGGAACAACACCGCGATCGCCAAGGGCTTGATCGAGCTTCGGGACTGGGGGCTCGTCGACCGGCTGCCGCGGATCGCGGTGGTCCAGGCGGCTGGCGCGAGTCCGCTGCTCCGCGCGTTCGAGACCGGTGAGGACCTTGTTCCGGTCAAGGCCGAGACGGTGGCCTCGGCCATCCGCATCGGGGATCCGGTGTCGTGGCGCAAGTCGCTGCGCGGGCTCGGCGCGACGGGCGGGGTGGTCGTGGCGGTGGACGATCAGGCGATCGTCGACGCGAAGGCCAAGGTCGACGCCTCGGGGATCGGCGCCGAGCCCGCGTCGTGTGCGACGGTGGCCGGGCTTCGCAAGCTCGTGGCCGACGGCGTGATCGCGCCCGATGCCCGCGTCGTCGGAATCCTGACCGGGCACGTGCTGAAGGACCCGGAGCTGGTGGTGGACTACCATCAGGGGACGCTGTCCGGGCTCGCGTCCCACCACGCGAACCCACCGGTCTCCGCCGAGGCCACCCTCGACGGCGTCCTTCGCGCGATGGACCTCTAGACCAGGCTGGCGTCGTCCCGGAAGGGGGCGGGGGCCAGAGCGCCCTCGTACACGATGCGGAGCGTTCGGAGGTCCCACACGGACCACGCCTCCGCGTCGACCAGCGCGAGACGGCTGCCGTCGTCCGAGAAGGCTGCCGCCTCCCAGTCCCGTACGAACAATGCGCGGGGGATGACGCGGTCCTCCATGACGTCCACCCAGAGCCCCGAGGGCAGCAGCAGCCGGAAGCCGTGGGCGGAGCTGCACAGGGCCGAGCGACGCTCGGGCCGGGGCATCGCGAGACGGGGGTGGTGCTCGCTCCACGTCCACTCCCGAGCCGGTACCGTGCCGTCGGGCAGGGCCACCGGGACGTGACGAAGCGCGTGGCTGGCCCAGCCGCGCTCCCACGCCTGGGGGGTCTCCGTGTCCGTCCAGGGCTGGACCAGCCACTCGGGCGACACGAGGTGACGGTGCACGAAGCCAGTGTCGATGCAGAAGATGCCCGTGGGCTGGTGGGCGGCGCCGAGCAGGGCGAACCGCAGGTCGTTGGAGAGCCCGAGGAGCGTGGGCCGGTCTCCGGCCTCGACCAGGTCCTCGATGCGCTGGAGGACCCCGCCGCGCACGTGCCGAATCGGCGCTTCCTCCGGGTCGGCGTCGTTGAGGATCAGCGCCGGCATCCCGGCGGGGATCTCGTCGAGCCAGCGGTCGCCTCGCAGATCCCAGACCCGGACCCCTCCGCGGGCGAACAGCAGGTGGTGGTGGGCGTCGATGCCGAGCAGTCGCAGGCCCGTCTCGGGGATGGACGTCGGCTCCACCCGGCCCGAGGGCAGGTGCAGCCGCTCGGTCTGACCGGCCCGCTGGACGAGCAGATGGTCGAGATCGAGGAACAGGGCCGAGGACGGCTCGGAGATGGGATCGGACTCGTCGGGTCGCTCGAGGGGAACTGGCTGATTCGCTGGTCGCAAGGGCATTACCCAGCCGGTTCGGGGCTCGAGTCCCTGGCGCGCCGTCTGGCGGGCGACCGCGAAGTAGTCGTCCAGGGGACGGATCTGCTCGCGCAGCTCGGCGTCGAGGATGGGTCCCGGGGCGTGGAGCTCGACGAGCTTGCGGTAGCGATCGACGTGGGCCCGGACCTCGGCGTAGGCGTGGACGAGCGGGTGAGGCACGGGGACCGGGCCCTGCATCGTCCGGGACCCGTCGTGGAGGTACCGCAGCGCGCGGAAGGCGGGCGGGGGACCGACGAGCTGGTGGAACACGAGCGACTCGATGGTCTGCAGCCCGAAGTGGTCGAGCGCGTCTCGCCACTCGTCGTCCACCGGCAGCTCCGCGAGCATCGCTCTGACGACCCGGGCGCCCACGATGGGCGGGGGCTCGCCGTCGATCGCGGGACCGACCGAGCCGTCGGCCCGCATGACCTGCCGTCCGTACAGCACGTCGTCCAGTCGGTCTCGGCTCCAGCCGAGCAGCTTGGCGATGGTCGCGCGCAGGGCGGGGTGCACGAAGCCGGTGAAGACCTCGACTACCGCACGCTCGCCCATGGCGTCGGCGAGGGCGTGCCACTCGATCCAGAACCCGCAGACCCGCTTGGGCGTCCAGCCGGCCGCGTCGGCGGGGCCGAGCTGAAGGTGGAGGTACCACTGGTCGAGGGACTGGCGCTGCCAACGGTGCATGATTGTCGTCTACCGCAGTGTTCGGGATCGCGTGGAGACGCTCTGGACTCCCAGGCCGGCGTGGAGCCCGGTCATTGCAGCGTGCACACGGCATCGGGCCGGAGCCACGCCTCACGACAGAGCAGCGTGTATCCGCGATCCCCGCAGGAGCCCGTGAACGAGTGCGACCAGCGGGCGCCGAGCTCGCCGGTGCGGTCGAAGCTCTCGCACTCCTCCGGCGTCCAGTCCTCGTAGCAGACGTCGAGATCGCCGCCGGTGCCCTCGCACACCCCTGGTCCGCAAGCCGTGAGCAGGCCCAGGAGCAGTGCCCACCCGTCGAGCAGCCCTCGTCGCAACGCCACCTCCGCGCGGCCTCTATTGCGGGTGCGGTGACCCGCCTACGCCGTGGCGCGTCGGACATCCACGAGCCGCAGCAGCTCGGTGGGGATGTCTTGCTGATCGCCGAGCTGTCGGGCTCGCTGGTGCCAGTGCTCCAGCTGACTCGCGAGCTGCTCCCAGTCGCCGCCCTCCCATGGTCGCGGGTTGGCGTAGAAGCGGTGCGTTCCCGTTTGAGTCGCGATCTCGACGAAGAACAGGCGCCGGCTCACCCTCAGGTCGAGGATCTGGGAGAGCGGGAGCCGCTGCGGCCCGAGGGCGAGGAGGCGAGAGGTGCAGACCAGGCGGTGGTCGCCAATCGAGCACTCGAGGTGGCCGACGTCGAACTCGAGATCCAGCGGCATGGATCCAGTCTACGCCAGGCTCGTGGCCGTGTCGCGAGCGGGCGGCCCCCGCGTGACCGGCGCGTCACTCTTCTGTCGCTATGGAAGCGACTTTCCGAACTTGCGGTCGCTCATGAGGAGCGCGACCCGGTCTTTCGTCGCGTCGGTGCCCTGGCAGCCTCCGAGGAGCCGAGGATTGGCGCACCAACCGATCGTCACCCCTTTCGCCTTCTTGGCGAGCCTGGCCTCTGCGGCGTCGAGGATTGGGGCGGCGAGGGCGGCACGCGCGCTGCCCGTCTTCTGCTCGATCTGGTTGACCTGGGTGCGGAGGGCCTCGACGTCCACGTCGCCCTCGGTCTCGAGCGCGGCGTCGATGGCCTCGCGCGCTTCGTCGTCGCGGTCGGTGATGGCCTTCAGCGACTCCCCTGCGGCTGCGACGAGCAGATCGTGGACGAGAATCCACTCGTCGATGGCCTCGCCCCCCCCGGCAGGCACCGGCGGCTGGGGGGCCTCGTCGATGGTCACGGTGGGCCAAGATCGGTCCATCACCTCGTCGACGGTGCTGGCGAGCGTCTCGTCTGCGTCCATGGCCTCCGCGATGGCGTCGTTGAGGTCGCGGCCCTTGCAGTCGGGGTTCGGTCGGTCCCGCACCGGGACACCAGGCAGGCGTGGACCCTCGACGATCCGCGCCTTGCAGCGCTGGGTCTCGCCGAACGGTCTGGTTGCGCGCTCCATCGCCGCGACCATGGCCGAGTCGAAGTCCTCGACCACGCCATCGGCCACGAGCTGAACCTGGGCCTCCTGGCGAGCGTACTCGCGCCGCAGCTCGGTGAGGCGGGTCCGTTCCGCGCGGCTCGCCCGGTCTCCGAGCAGGTCCAGCGCCTCCTGGTAGGTCACGAGGGCCTGAGCGAGGCGCCGCAGGCTCCGCGAGCGCTCGTCGAAGACCCTGGACAGTCGGTCGGAAGCCTCCGCGAAGACCTTCGACCGGACCATGATGTCCTCGGGGTGGTAGTGCCCGGTCGGAGCGGCGGCGGCGATCGTCGCGACGAAGAACAGCATGGGGTCTCCCTGTGGGCCACCACCATAGCGCGTGGGGCACGTGGCGCCTCCGTCACGTTAGGGCCCTCCATTCATCGACGCCGGAGGTCCCATGATCGGGTTCGCCCCAACCGAGGAGCAGGAGCAGCTCCGCGACCTGGCCCACCAGTTTGCCGCCGAGGTCATCCGCCCCGTCTCGAAGCACCACGACGAGACGATGGAGTATCCGTTCGAGGTCATCGCGAAGGCTCACGAGCTCGGCCTCGCCAACACCCACATCCCCGAGAAGTGGGGGGGCATCGGTCTCGGCGCGCTGGACTCCGCGTTCGTGGCCGAGGAGCTCGCCTGGGGCTGCACGGGCATCTCCACCGCCCTCGAGGCGAACGGGCTCGCCCTGCAGCCCGTCATCGAGGGAGCCTCGGACTACCTCATGGAGAAGTACGTCCAGCCCATGACCGAGAAGCCCATCCTCGTGGCCTACGCGGTCACGGAGCCCGGAGCGGGCTCCGACGTGGCCGGGATTCGTGCGACCGCGGAGCGCAAGGGCGACCACTACGTGCTCAACGGCTCGAAGATGTGGATCACCAACGCTGGCGTGGCCGACTGGTACTTCGTGCTCGCCTACACGGACCGGACGGCGAAGCACAAGGGCATGACCGCGTTCCTCGTCGAGCGCGGCTGGAAGGGCGTCGAGCCTGGCAAGAAGGAGGTCAATCTCGGCCAGCGCTGCTCCGACACGCGCGGCGTCAGCTTCACCGACGTCGAGGTTCCTGTCGAGAACGTGGTCGGGAAGGAGGGCGACGGCTGGCTGCTCGCCATGGGCGCCTTCGACCACACCCGTCCCCTCGTCGCCGCGGGCGCGGTCGGCCTCGCCCGTGCCGCCATGGAGCACGCCATCGACTACGCCCTGCAGCGCGAGACGATGGGAAAGCCCATCGCCAAGCACCAGGCGGTCTCGTTCAAGCTCGCCGAGATGGCCCGTGACGTCGAGGCCGCCCGGCTCCTCGTACACAAGGCGGCGTGGCTCAAGGACCACGGCCAGCCGAACACGATGGTCGCGTCGATGGCCAAGGCGTTCGCGGCGGACTCTGCCCATCGCATCGCCACCGATGCCGTCCAGATCTTCGGGGGCTACGGTTACAACACGGAGTATCCGGTCGAGAAGCTGCTTCGCGACTCCAAGATCTTCCAGATCTACGAGGGTACCTCCCAGATTCAACGATTGATCATCGCCCGGGAGCTGCTCCGTCAGCAGTAGGTGACCCTCGGGCTGCAGGACGTGACTCCTGTGCCGAGGGTGGTAGAAGTGGCCCGGGGGTAGGAGCCGCAATGGGAAGAGCGCATCTGCTGTCGTTGCTGGTCGTGATGGGAGCCATCGCGTGCCAGAAGAAGGCCCCGGAGCCAGCGTCGCTCCCCGACGTCAACCCCGTCGAGGTCGACCTCCAGGTGGCCTCGGTCGCGCCGGCCACCGTGCGGGCCGGCAAGATCTTGTCGGGAACCGTGCTCGGCTCGGGGTTCGTTCCGCAGTCGAAGGTGACCCTGGGTCCCGCGCAGGCCACGGTCACCTTCCGAAGTGAGAACGAGCTGCTCATCTCGGCGCCCGGCCTGCCCGTGGGCGTTCACGACGTCGTCGTTCGCAACCCCGAGGGGGCCGAGGCCGTGCTCCGGTCGGGCCTCACCGTCGAGGACGCGGTCGACCTGTCGAAGTGCGGCTACGTGGTCATCTACTTCGACACCGACCAGTCGACGCTCACGCCCGAGGCGCGGCAGTTGCTCACGAGTCTCTCCGAGTGTTTCTCCTCGACCCAGGCCCCCATCGACATTGCCGGCCACGCCGACGCGCGGGGCACCACCGACTACAACCTCGCGCTCGGTCATCGGCGGGCTCGCTCGGTGGAGTCGCTCGTCGGCCAGCTCGGCGTTCCGCTCTCCCGCGTCTCCACGACGTCGTGGGGCGAGGAGCGTCCCGCGAAGAGCGGCTGGGGCGAGGCGATCTGGGCCCAGAACCGCCGCGTCGAGCTCACGATCGCGCAGTAGGACACGATGAACGCACGGGGCTGGCTCACGACGGTGGTGTTCCTGGCGGGATGCGCGAAAGGGCGTCCGGCGACGCCCGAGCTGTCGACGCTGCACATGGTCGACCTCGTCGAGTGGGCCGATGCGGCCCGACTGTCGGTGGTGGCGGGGCATCCGGCAGTCGCGCGACGACACCTGGGACGGCTCGGCGAGCACGGGTTCGACGTCGCACAGGTCGGTCGTGGCTTGCGTCCCTATGCCGAGACCCTGGCCGCGGAGGCTCGTGCGGGTCGCGATGCGGGCGACCTCGATGCGCTCGGGGCGGCGGTCGCCAAGGTCGGTGAGGCGTGTGGGGCTTGCCACGTCGCGGCCGGGCTCGTGCCGCGGTTCGCGGAGGCGCCGGTGGCGGCAGGGTCCGACGTGGGCGCGCACATGGCTCGCCATCAGTGGGGCGTCGACAGCCTGTGGGAGGGCCTCGTGACCCCGCGCGACGACATCTGGACGGAAGGGGCCCTCTCGTTCTTCGAGGTGCCGGTGGATCACACCCGCGACCCCGCAATCCCCGAGGCCTTCGCCGGGCTCGCGGAGCGCGTCCACCAGCTCGGCACCGAGGCCCACGTGGTTCGGGAGCCCGAGGGGCGGGCCGAGGTGTACGGCAAGCTGATCGCGGCCTGTGGTGAGTGCCATCAGGCGCTCGGGGGTCCCGTGGGCCCTCCGATGCGCGAGTAGGCGTCCCGAGCGAGCTGGGCGATGGCGGCTTCGTCGCGGGCGCGCGCGGCCTCGCCGAGCGGACCCCAGCCCTCCGGGGGCGGGACCGGGATGCGGGACAGCTCGACCCCCTTGACCCGGGGCGCCCCGAAGCGGGCGCCGTACCAGGCCTCGACCTGGGGACTCGCGAGCCACCCGAGCACGCCCCAGGGATCGACGTCACCGCGACGCGGGCGCGCGATGTAGCAGCTGTCCAGCGGGAAGCGTCGTTCTTCGTCCATGGCCGCGACCAGGCGGCGCCCGGTGGTGCCAGCGATCACGACCTTGGCTGGGACATCGAAGAGCCCCGCCTGCTTCGGCGCCACGTAGGGCTTGCGGGCCAGCATGTCGGCGGGGTCGTAGCGAAGCCACTCGTAGCGCTCGGCGATGGCAAAGCGGCGCAAGTCGCGGCCTCGACACGTCGGTCGGTCGAGGGGGCCCTTCGAGCCTCGGTGGACGTAGCGCGGATAGTCGCCACACACCACGCCCATGTGGAACTGAACGAGATCGCCGAGGGGCACGCCGGGAAGCTCGGGTAGCGGACCCTCGAGGGACCACGCGTCACGGGCGAGGCCGAGCCGACCCGAGACCACCAGTCCCTCGGTCGGGCGATAGGCGCCAGCCAGCGCCTCGCCCGAGGGACCGACCTCGAGGACCATGGTCGACACACCGGCATCGAAGGTGTCGTCGGGCACCGCGAAGCACCCCGCGAGTCCACGGCGTCGCACGAGCTCGCGGAGCGATCCGAAGCTCGAGAGCGACAGCAGCGACCGGCTCACGACCATGGCGAGGCGAGGAGCGCGCTCGCAGGCGAGAGCCAAGAAGCAGGCCGACAGGTCGCACTTGTCGGTCACGGCAGGGAACCGGCGCCACAGTGCCCGCGCCCGCTCGCGACGGAGGTGCTGGGGACGCACGTAGGGCGGGTTGCCGATCACGGCGTCGCAGTCCGGAACCACGTCCTCGAGCAGGGCGTCGGCGCACCGGAGCTGCGCCTGCACGCCCGCCCGCGAGAGGGTCTGGCGAGCGGCATCGATGGCAGCGGGATCGACGTCGATGCCCCACAGCTCCGCCTCGGGGACACGCCTCGCGGCCGCCACCAGCCAGCGACCGTCGCCGCAAGCGGGATCCACCAGGCGGGGCCGCGGGGGCAGCCGAGGCGCGAGGTGCTCCACGGTGGCTCGGCAGAGATCGAAGGGCGTGAGCCACTGACCGAGCCGCTTCCGCTCATCGGGGGTACGGCCGAGAAGCCAGGCGGTTGCTGGTCTTGGGTCGTGCGGTTCCATCGGTCGTCCCATAGCGGAATGCGGGACGCACAGCCCGCGTACCCTGCGGGCGACCCCGAGTGGTTACGATGCATCCCGTGCCGGAACCTCGGGGAAGGTCCTTGTCCGAAGGCCAGATGACGCGGCCCGAACTCCTCGAACGCATCGGGCGCTACCGCATCGTGCGCCCCCTGTCGCGGGGCGGGATGGCGCTCGTCTACGAGGCCCGACGGGAGGGTCTCGAGGGGGTGGCTCCGCGGGTCGCGATCAAGATCATCCTCCCCGAGCACCAGAAGTCCGAGACGTTCCGCGAGCTGTTCATCAACGAGGCCCGTCTGGGCGCCTCGATGCACCACCAGAACCTGGTCCAGATCCAGGACTTCGACAGCGATGGTGAGACCTACTTCCTCGTCATGGAGTACGTGGAGGGCGTCACCGTCCGCAAGGTGTTGGCCCACGCCGAGCGGACGGGCATGCAGCCCCCGCTGCGCCTGGTCGCCGAGGTGGGCCGTCAGGCCTGCGACGGCCTGCACTTCGCGCACACGGCTGCCGACGAGTCGGGGCAGGCCCTTCAGCTGGTCCACCGCGACATCAAGCCGAGCAACCTGATCCTGTCCGATCAGGGGCTCGTGAAGGTGCTCGACTTCGGCATCTCGAAGGGAGTGCTCCGCAGCGAGCGCCGAGGCAGCGTGCGCGGCACCTGGGGCTACATGTCGCCCGAGCAGGCGACCGGTGGAGCCGTCGGACCGCTGGCCGACGTGTTCGGCCTGGCGGTGGTGCTCTACGAGCTCGCCGCTTGCAGGCCGATGTTTCCCGAGGCCGACAAGGAGACGATCCGCGAGCAGCTCGAAGGGGACTGGGCGGCTCGCCACGCGGCCGAGCTGGACTCCACGGTGTACGGCCCGCTCGTCGAGATCCTGGAGAAGGCGCTCCAGGTCGACCCGGCGGACCGGTTCGCGTCGGCAGCCCACCTCGGTCGGGCGCTCTCGCGTATGTTGCCCGACCCGGTCACCGCCCGCGACGAGATCACGCGGATGGTCCGACACGTGCGACGAGCCGACGGAACTCTGTCGACGTCGGGTTCGAGGCCGGTGCTCCAGCCACCACCGCCGCGCCCGCCGGGCCGAGACCGACGGCGCGACGCGGCGAGCTGGCGTCAGGGCGCCCTGCCGTTGCTCGCGAGCATGGGGGTGTCGTTTGCGGTGCTCGCCGGACTTACCGTCCTCGTGGTGCGATTTCGGACTCCCGAGCCTCCGATCGCGGCGGGGACGCCACCCGACGCCGACGTCGAGCTGCGTGGCGCTCAGGTGGAGCCACCGCTCATCCCCATGGGGCCTCCGCAGATTGGACAGCCGGAGCTCACGGCCCCGCCGCCCCCGGTTCCCGAGGGTCCGGAGCTGCCCGAAGCCGAGGTCGTGACCGAGGCCGAGCCAACCGGAGACGAGGGGGCTGACCCGCCTCCCGAGCCCGAGCCGGTCGTGCTCGAGGGCGAGGGGGTCGTGCACATCGACGCCCGCCAGCCGGCAGAGGTCTACCTCGACGGGGAGTTCGTGTCGTCGGCGCCCGTACGCCAGACGTTGCCCGCGGGACGGCACACGGTCATGCTCGTGGCTTCCGACGGGCGACGCCGGACGTTCGAGGTCGACGTTCGGCCCGACGAGAAGGTGAAGTGGGTATGGGACTTCGAGCGAATGGAGTGGCGCCGATGAGCGATGGGCTGCTCTTCGTGGACGACGAACGCGAACAGGTCGCTCTCGTGGCCGAGATCCTGGCTGAGTCCCTCGACATCGAGGTGGTCGTGGTGGACTCGGTCGAGGAGGCGATCGAGTTGCTGCAGACGCGATCGTGGCGAGCCGTGATCATGGACCTCTTCGTGCCGCTCGGGGACCATGCCGACCGCATCCTCGGTCCGCGGGCTCGCCAGTACCAGGACGACGTCGAGCACCTCGGCGGGCTCATCCTCCTCGACGAGCTCGATCGCCTCGCGAATCCGCCGCTCGTGATCTCGCACACCGCCTGCACCGACCACGTGCTGAACGAGCTGTTCGAGAACCGGGTCGCACGCATGATCCCCAAGCCGGCCCCCATGGACACCCTGCTGCGCATCCTCATGGAGGAGCTCGCCCTGTGACGGACGCCGCGGCGGCCCCAGGGTCACCGCTCACGGAGCACGTCGAACAGGAAGCGCTCCACGGCGAGCGCCAGCTCGTCGAGGGTGCGTCGGTACGGCCCGGCGAACCAGCTCCCGGTGGGGTCGTCGATCTGGGGGCGCCCCACGTAGGCCCCGAGCCCCCGGGTCCGCTCCCGGGCTTCGGGCACGAGCGCCTCGATCGCGTCGACGTGGTGGGGCTCCATTGCTCCGACGAAGTCGGCCCACCGCACCGCCTCGGCGGTGAGTCCCTGGCTCGAGTGGGGGGACAGGTCGAGGCCGGCCTGGCGTGCCACGGCGACCATCTGCGGATGAGCTGGCGCCCCCTCGATCATCAGGGTGCCCGCGGATCGTGTCTCCAGATCGACCGCCCGCTTCAGCGCTTCTCGCTCCGCCAGCGCCGCGGCGAGCGGGGAGCGGGTGATGTTGCCGCTACAGACGAAGAGCAAGCGCATCGTGTCCCTCCACGAGTCAGAGCGTGTGGACCGCCAGCTCACCTACGCCCCCGCTGGGAGACTCTGGCTCCATATATTCCCACGACTTAGCCAGGACCGGGGTGGGGCCGACAGGGGAAATCCATGCAGAACCGTACCTGGGCAGGTCTGCTCCTCGTGGGAGCAGCGGTGGGGCTCGGGCTCGGTGGCGTCGCGGCCATCCTCGCTACGTCGGCACCGGTCCGGCCGGTGGCGCCGCTCGAGATCCGCGAGGGCACCGTGTTGTCGGTCAATCCGGACAGCGTGCGAGGGATCGATCACGCGCTCGTGCACGAGGTGCTGGTTCCGGACTGGGTGGGTGCCCACGGGGGAATCAAGGCTCTGTACTGGGAGCGACTGCGCCGCGCAGTGGACGGGGACCCCAATCTCGCCGCGCTCCTCGAGCGCACCGACGCCCTGATTCACGCGGGACCGTCGGAGCACGTCGAGGAGCTGAGAGCGGTGGTCGGGGCGTGGAACGACGTCGTTGCGTCCGCGGGCGTCGACTATCGTCTGGCGGGGGAGCTCGGGGCGTCCGGCGACTGGTGGCTCAAGTCGTACCTCGAGGTGCTCGGAGACGCCGAGGTCGTCGTCGACGGCGCGGTCCACGGGGTGACGGTGCGACGTCGGCTCGACGGGGTGGCGCCAGCCGACGCGTGGCTCGGCCAGCTGCAGGGACCGGACCGTCGTGTGGTCGTGCTGCTCGACCGGGTGACCTCGTTCACCCTCGATCGGATCTGGCCGCTGCTGGACCCGGTGCTCGACGGGGAGCTCGATCCCCTGGCCAGACGGTTCGCTCCGGCCGTGCGGGCCGAGGTCGCTCGCCAGCTGACGCCCGAGGGATTCCATGCGCTCCAGGCGACGGCCGAGGACCGCTACTGGCTTCTCCGGGCGACGGCCGCGATCCACGCCCGGGCCGAGTGTGGCAGCACGTTCCGCATCGAAGGCCTGCCCTGGAACGGCCTGGCGGCGATGGAGCGGGCCGCGCTGCACGCGAGGGCTCGGGAGGCCGGTGCGGCGGATTGTCCGGAAGTCAACCAGCGAGAGGCGCTGGCCTTCGACGTGAGGAGTCGGCACGTTCGAGGTCAGCCCGGGGTGCGCGCGGCCCTCGAGGAGCTCGTCGCCTTCGTGGCCGAGGTCGTGGTCGTGCACGAGGCTCGACACGCGGCGGACATCGCAGCTCGCGACGAGCGGGGGCAACCCCTCGCGTGCTCGGGTTGTCCCGAGACGCTGTCGCCGATTGGCGTGTGGGAGGGCTCGGCCTACCTCGCGACGTTCGCAACACGCGACTCGGCGGCGCTCGCGCTGTTTCAGGCGTGCGACATCGACCCGATGGGCCAGCCCGAGCGGGCCGAGGTGGTGAGCTTCCTGGCCCGCGCGCTGGTGGAGGGGGGCTGCGAAGGCACGGTGCCGGCCGACCTGCCCGCGAAGGCGCGGGCTCTCGAGGCCGAAGCGTACGGGCGCCGGAGCACCGTCGAGATTCGTGGTTTCCCCGCAAGCCTTCCGGTCAGCTCCGTCTACGGCAGCCGATGAGCGGCAGGCGGGGTCCGAGCCGCTACGATCCCCCGAACTGCTTGGCGAGCTTGAGGCCCTGCATCTGGTAGTTGGAACCTGCACCGTAGAGGGTGTCGGGCAGACACTCGTTGCGCACGAACTCCAGGCGAAACAGCGGCTGGCCATGCTCCAGGAGGAAGGGGACGTCGTGGGTCCGGATCTCCAGGACCAACTTGGCTCCGGCGTGGGGATCGGCGTCCGACCAACCGAAACCCGAGTCGATGAATCCGGCGTAGTGCGTACGGAGCTCGCCCTTGGTGGCGTCGAAGGGGACGAGCTCGGCACAGAGATCGGCGGGAATCCGCAAGCGCTCGCGGGTGGCGAAGATGTAGAACTGTTCGGGCTCGAGGACCTGACCATCTCGGGCGGGGCCGAGCGGCAGCCAGTAGCGATCGACGGGCAAGCCTCGCTGTCGGAGGTCGATGGGAGGCTGGTGACGCTTGGCGAGGTAGCCGACCGGTCCCTCGGGTCGCTGGAGCTCGACCGACAGGATCACGCTGGACGATGCCTCGTCGACGGGGGCGGGCGTCCCGTCCGACCAGATGCAAACTGGGCTCTCGGCCTGACGACCGGCGAGCTGCTCGGCCGACAGCCCCGGCGAGCCTCGGCCGAGACGGAGCTGACCGAGGCAGTCCCCTCGGCGGACAGCGACGTGAAAGGACTGCGGCGTGATCTCGAGGAACAGCCGCCCCTGGTAGCCCGTGGGCACGGTGTCGAAGGCGAATCCGCGCTCGCAGAGGAGCCGCACGAAGACGTCGAGTCGTCCGGTACTCGACTTCGGGTTGCCGCGACCCCAGATGTCGGCGGGGAGCTCGAGCACCTCCTCGAGCTCGGCGAGGTAGACTCCGCCTCGGTGAAGGACGATCGGGTGATCGCGGTCGAGCTGGTAGGAGGCGGTGGCCAGTTGGCCGAGGCGGCGCTGGATGCCGGTCTCGCCCGGCAAGAAGCTGCACTGGAGCTGCCAGAGGTTGGCGCCGAGGCGAAGATCCAGGCTCGAGGGCTGGATCTGGTCATCGCGAACCGGAACGAGGGCCTGCAACGATCCGCGATCGATCAGGTCGCGGAGGGTCTGGCTGACGAGGATGCCGTCGGACATCGGCGACGGGTAACGCTTCTTCGGTGCGTCGTCGCGATCGGGAGGTGTTAGGGGCGTGCGCGCGCTTAGGGAGTCGAAATGACCGGGCTGGTTCGCGGCGATGCGCCCCTCGGCGGATCCACCGCAGGTTCCGGGGCCGCGATCGAGCGGGTCGAGGGACAGCACAGCGGTCACTACCGCCTCGGCCGCCGGATCGGGACGGGCCGGCGGGGACCGATCCTGGAGGCCCAGCGGGAGCCGGGGTCGCGCCGCACCGTCGTGTGGCTTCGGCCGTTCGACGAGGCCGACGCGTCGAGTCGACTGGACAGCGAGCTCCGGTTCCTACGCGGGGCGGCGATCCGGACCTCGGTGCGCCACGCGAACCTCGTGCGGGTGCTGGACTACGGTACCGCCGGTGATCGGGGCTTCCTCGTCACCGATCCGCCGCCCGAGTACACGCTCGCGTCCATTCTCTCCACGGGCCCCCTCGACAGCGCGACGATCGCGCGAGTCGGGGTGGGGATCGCGAGCGGGCTCGCCCACCTCCACGACGCGGGGCTCGCGCACGGCTCCCTCGTCCCCGAGCGGGTGGCGCTCGCGTTTGCCGGAGACGAGCCCGTGCCACGGCTCCTCGACGACGGGCTCGAGCCAGCGACGCCCGACACGGTGGCTCGAGATCTGGCCATGCTCGCGGAGTTGGTTCGGACCATGGGGGAGCGCCCAGTGGAGATGGGGCCCGCCGAGCCACTTCCGATCGTGTTCGAGGACCTGCTGGTCCGTCTGTGCGGGCCGGAGGCGTCGGCTGCCGACGCGGTCCTCACCTTCCGGGAGTGGCTCGCCGCGGCCCCGCGCTCCGCGTTCGGCGGAGCGTTGCTGCGTCCCACCGCCCCGTCGTTCGCCCACGCCCCGGTCGAGAGGGTGTCCGACTGGTGGTGGATCATCGGCAGCGTGGCGGGCGTCGTGGTGTCGCTTCTGGTCGTCGGGCT
Organism: uncultured Enterobacteriaceae bacterium; assembly: GCA_964655065.1. Lineage (GTDB taxonomy): Bacteria > Myxococcota_A > UBA796 > UBA796 > DRPG01. Next base: position 80,935 of record CAZZLC010000026.1, read on the forward strand.
CGGCGCCGTGGGGGTCACGCAGTCCCTGCTCGTGGGGACCGAGGCGAGTCTCTCCACCCTGCCGGGCGTCCGGACCTTCGAGGTGGTCGAGGATGCCGCCACCGTCACCGTCGACGGCGTGCGTTTCACCGTCGAAGACGCCCGGCGCACGCTCTCCTTCGTGAACCACGCCACGCCGGAGGCTCTGAGAACGGCCGGGATCCACGCGTCCGTCGTCGGCCGCATCCTCGCCGAGCGGCCGTTCGCATCGGTCGAGGCCTTTGGAGCCACCCGGGGCATCGGTCCCCGCTCCGTGGCGCAGGCGGCGAAGGCCGCGTCGAGGTGACCGAGGCCTGGCAGCTGCGCCTCGTCTCGCTGCTCGGGCTCGCAACCATGGTCGGCCTCGCCGCGCTCGCCTCCGAGGACCGCCGCGCCATCCGGTGGCGCACCATCGCGTGGGGGCTGGCTCTCCAGGTGGGACTCGGGCTCGTCTTCCTGGCTCCGCCGCTTCACACGCCCGTCGGCGCGGTCGCGGTGGCCGATGTCTTCTACGCCGGGGTGGGGGGCGCGGTGGATGGGCTGCTCGGCTTCTCCGACGAGGGAGCCGCGTTCCTGTTCGGTTCGATCGAGCCCCACGAGATCGTGGTCGATGGCGAGGCACGCAGCTTCGTGGGCTCGATCTCCCCCCCACTGCGGACCTTCGCGTTCACGGTGCTGCCGACGATCGTGTTCTTCTCGTCGCTGATGGCGATGCTCTACCACCTGGGGGTGATGCAGCGGCTGGTCAGGGGCATCGCGTGGCTGATGGTCCGGACCCTCGGCACCTCGGGGTCCGAGAGCCTGGCGGCGGCGGGGAACATCTTCGTCGGCCAGACCGAAGCGCCGCTCCTCGTGCGGCCCTTCGTCGAGGGGATGACCCGCTCGGAGCTCATGGCGGTCATGACCGCGGGCTTCGCGACGGTGGCCGGCGGGGTCATGGGCGCGTACGTCCGCTTTCTCTCCGACGTGCCCAACATCGCGGGGCACCTGGTCATGGCCTCGATCATGAGCGCGCCAGCCGCCATCGTGTGCGCGAAGTTGCTCGTGCCCGAGACCGCGTCGAGCCAGACCGCGGGTGACCTGCGCGTGGCCTTTCCCTCGACCGCTACCAACGTGCTGGAGGCGGCGGCGCGCGGTGCGTCGGAGGGGATGATGCTCGCGATCAACGTGGCGGCCATGCTCATCGCGATCGTGGGGCTCGTCGCGATGGTCGACGGCGCGATCGGTCTGCTGCCGGTGTCGTCGTGCGGCGACGCGGGATGGTCGCTGGGCTGGTGTGGGACAGACGTGGAGCGTACGCCGCTCACACTGTCGCGCATCTTCGGCGTCCTGTTCGCCCCTCTGGCGTTCCTCATGGGGGTGCCCTGGGCCGAGTGCGACGAGGTGGGCCAGCTTCTGGGGGAGAAGGTGGCACTGACCGAGTTCGTGGCCTACGCGCACCTCGGCGAGTGGGCGTCGGCGGACGTGCCGGTGCTCTCGCAGCGGAGCACCATCATCGCGAGCTACGCGCTCTGCGGTTTCGCGAACTTCGCATCCATCGGGATCCAGCTCGGAGGCATCGGTGCGATTGCGCCAGGCCGAATGAGCGATCTCGCCTCGCTCGGGTTCAAGGCGATGGCCGCGGGGATGCTCGCCGCCTGCATGACCGGTGCTGTCGTCGGTCTCTGGCTCTAATCTTCGAGATTGGCGCGCTCGCGTCGGCGATCGAGCCAGCGGAGCACCGCGGGTCCGGCGGCGCGGGCCACGACCTTCAAAGGGACGCCCACCCAGGCCAGACGAGGGTGGAAGGAAAGAGCGACCGCAAGCACCGCCTCGCGCAAGCGCACCTCCAGGAGGAAGTCTTGCGCCTGCACGCGCCGTGCCAGGGTGGTGCCCTCGAGAACGGGCGTTCGCACAATGTGAGGCCGGTGAGGTGCGTCAGTGGGTTCGCACGTAGAGGACCGCTCGCGTTCGTGGGGCGGCGCGAGATCCGGGGGAGTCGGCGAGGGAGCTGGCCATTGGGAGGTGGGTAGCCGGCTGCAGCGCGGCTCTCGAACTGCGAACGTGACTACGCATCTCGATGAAGGTCGAGCCGACCGGTCATTCCTTGTCCGGCGGGTCGGGTAGGGGACAGCGATGCGGATCGCACGCCTCGATCTGTTCGGCTTCAAGTCCTTCGTGGACCGGACGACCATCCACTTCGGCCACGGCATTTCCTGCGTCGTCGGCCCGAACGGGAGCGGCAAGTCCAACGTCGTGGACGCGCTGAAGTGGTGCCTCGGAGAACAGTCTGCGCGCAGCCTGCGTGGAGGCGAGATGACCGACGTCATCTTCGCGGGGTCCGAGGATCGTCGGCCAGTGGGGTTCGCGGAGGTCCAGCTCACGCTGCGGTCCGATGCCGACGAGCCGTTCCCCGGAGACTACGCTGCGCTCCACGAGGTCCAGGTGGGGCGACGGCTCCATCGCACGGGAGCATCGGAGTACCTCATCAACCAGGCGCGGGTTCGCCGCAGGGACGTCGTCGAGCTCCTCATGGACTCGGGCATCGGCAACAACCTGTACTCGTTCATCGAGCAGGGCGAGATCGACAAGGTCATCACCGCGACCCCTCCGGAACGACGCCGGGTGATCGACGAGGCCGCCGGAATCAGCCGGTACAAGATGCGACGTGCCGAGGCGCTCGCGAGGCTGGAGTCGACGTCGAGCCAGCTCGACCGAGCGTCCGATGTCGTCGACGAGATGAGGCTCCGGCTGTCGGCCCTGGAGCGCCAGGTCGTTCGAGCCGCCGAGTACCGGCGCGTGGCCACCCTCGTGCGTCAGCACGAGCTGTTGCTCGCGGTCGCCAAGGCCCACGGGCTCGATCTGGAGCGCCGGGCCCTCCGAGAAGAGGAGCACGAGGTGCAGCTCGCGCTCGAGGGCGCCGAAGCCCAGCTCGAGAGCCAGGCACGTCGGCTTGCCGAACGGCGGGCCGAGGCGGCGGTGCACGAGTCCACGGTCGGCCAGCTGCGCGATCAGCTCGCCGAGCTCGACGCCCACGTTCGGGAGCAGGAAGCCACCAGGCGGCTGCACGACCAGCGGCGGGTGGAGCTCGAGTCCCAGGTGGCCCGATCGCGCGAGGACGTCGGGTTGGCCCGTGGCGACGAGGAGGTCGCACGGCGTGAGGTCAGCGCGCAGCAGCAGGCGTTGGACGCCCTCCAGGGGAGACTCGGGGAAGTGGACCGCGAGGTCGAGGGGCAAGAGCAGCGCTTGACCGAGAGCCGTGCGACGATGGCCGGGTTGCGCGAGACGGCAGCGGGGCTCGAGCTCGAGCTCCAGAAGGTGGCCGAGCAACGCCAGCAGCTCGCCACCCGACGGGCGGCCTTGGCGGCGAGACGGGAAGCCACCGATTCGCAGACCGAGCGAATCGCCCTCGAGATCCGAGGCCTCCGCGAGGAGCGTTCCACCACGGCGGGAGGACGTGAGCGGGTGGTCCAACGACTCGCGGGGCTCGAGAGTCAGAGGGAGGAGGCCTCGGTCGCCGCCGCCGACGCCTCGCTGCGCCACGTTCGCGCCGAGACGGCCGTGACCTCCGCCGAGGATGCACTCGCCGAAGCCCAGAGGGCGAGAGAGGAGCGGTTCGCGAGCTGGCAGGCCGAGGCGCGGCGTGTTCAGGAGCGCGGCCGACGTTGGATCGCCGCCGCCGAGGCCCTCGAGCGAGCCTCGGTCGCGCGGATCGAGGCGGCGTGGCGAGAGCGGGATGCCGAGGCTGCACGATCGGTGGCCGACGACGAGGAGCGAAGGGTCGCGACCGCTCGCAGCGAGGCCGAGAAGCGGGTTTCGGAAGAGGTCGAGCGGGCCGAGCGTCGGCTCTCCGCGGCGGCCGAGGCCCGTGCACGGGCCGAGTCCCGGGTCGACGAGGCCCGGAGGCGGCTCACCGAGATCGACGACGCGCTGCGAGGCGCTACCGCAGACCGGGCCGAGTGCGAAGGACGTCAGGTCGCCGTGAGAGCCAGGCTCGCGGTCGACGCGGCCGTCGACGACGGCGAGAGGCTGATCGACAGATTCGCGACTGATGAACGCCCCGGGGTCGTCGATCGTCTGGGCTCGCGCGCGCTCGCTCCCCTGGTGGCCGACGCCGTGAAGATCGTGGCCGCGGCCGCTGCGCGGGAGGATGGGGTTCGCCGCGTGGTCTGGTTCCGGCCCGATGGCGCGCCACCAGCGTCGGCGTCGGCCCCCTGGCTCGCGGAGCTGTCCGCGGGTCTCCGCCGCTTCACCGAGGCCCCCGGACCGGTGGCGGGACCTGGCTACCGCATCGACGGCGAAGGGTTCGTCGTGCTCGGACCGGCCGAGGACCTGTCGAGGCTCGCCGAGCAGGACGTGTCGCTTCAGGCCGAGCTCGACGCTCTCGGCGATGCCATCGCCCACCTCACGAATCAGCGGGACGTTGCCGAGGCCGCGCTCGCCGACGCCACAGTGGCGAGGACCACCGCCGACAGGTCCTGGAAGGCGGCCGAGGAGCGCGTGACCCGAGAGCGGGCGAGCGCGCGGGCCGAGGTGGCGCGCGCCGAACGCGAAGCCACCGAGGCCACGCGCTCCGTCAGGGACGACGAAACCATGCGCCGAACGGAGGCCCGCGAGCGCGCCATCGCCGAGGCTCGGGCCGCCGCCGAGGCCCGACTCGATCGGCTACGTGCCGACGCCGAGGCGGTGTTGGCCCCCTGGCTGGTCGCGCCGGCGGCTCGGGTCGACACGACCGCTCTCGAGGCCGAGGTGCGTCGGGTGCGCGAGGCGGCACGGATCGCCCGCGACACGAGCACGGCGGCACGAGCCGACGCGGCCGAGCGCGCCCGGGAGTGGGAGCGAGCCGAGGCCGAGCGACAGGCCGCCGAGCGGGACATCGTCCGCCTCGATGCCGAGATCACGAGGCGGGAAGCCGAGGCCCAGCGTCTCGGCGGTGAGCGGGGGACCATCGGCGCCGAGGAGGCCGAGTCGGGAAGGGCGTGGGACGAGCTCAGTGAGCGGTCGGTCGCCCTTCACACCCGGCTGGAGGAGCTGCGCGAAGAGATGGCGCGCAGGGGGGCCGAGATGGCCGAGCAGGAAGGCGTCCTTCGCGCGGCGGAGGAGCGTCGGACGGCTGCGCGTACCGAGCAGGCGGGTGTCGTCGGGCGCCTGGAGGGTGCGCGCGAGCGACTCGAGCGAGCCGCGGCGACCATCGTGCGGGCCGAGGATCGAGCTCGACAGTCCATCCTGTCGATCGCGGAGGCGGTCCGGGCGCGCGACGAGGCGGCCACGACGGCTGACGAAGCCTCGACGCAGCGAGGGGCGGTGTTCGATGCCTACCAGACCGCTCGGGCCCGGCTCGCGACGGGGCGCGCCGAGGTCTCCGCCCTCGAGGAGGAACAACGCGCGGCGATGGCCGAGACGAGGAGCCTCGCACAACGGGCAGAGGGAATCGCCGAGCGGCTCCGGACCACGGGCGCGGAGCTCGAGGTTCTCCGGCAGCGCATGTCGGATCGGTACCAGACCGATCTCGGCGAGCTGCTCGCCGAACTGCGAGTGGCTCGTGGGTTGGAGCTGGGTGTGCCCGACGACGTCGCCGAGGGTCTCGTCATCGGGGATCAGCGGGTGCCGCCGGTCTGCCCCCTTCGGCTGGACCTCGATGCGCTGGACGACGAGGCTCGCATCGTCGCTCGTGTCCGCGAGCTCGAGCGACTACGCACGGCCCTGCAGGGGTTCGGCACGGTCAACGTGGCCGCGCTCGAGGAGTTTCGCGACCTCGAGCGGCGATATTCGGACATCGAAGGCCAGCGGCGCGATCTCGAGGAGTCCGTCCGGAGCATCCAGGCTGCGATCACGAAGCTCAATCGTGAGTGTCGCGAGCGCTTCCGGGAGGCGTTCCAGCAGGTCGACGACCACTTCCGCTCGGCCTATCCACGGCTCGTGGGCGGCGGGCAGGCTCGGCTCGCGCTGACCGACGAGGAGGATCTCCTCGAGTGTGGAGTCGACATCTTCGTCCAGCCTCCGGGAAAGCGGCTGCAGAACCTTCAGCTGCTCTCGGGTGGCGAGAAGGCGATGACCGCGATCGCGCTCCTCATCGCGCTGTTTCGCGTGAAGCCGTCGCCGTTCTGCGTTCTCGACGAGGTCGACGCTCCGCTCGACGAGGCGAACGGGGCGCGGTTCAACGAGATGCTGCGCGAGATGGCGTCGCAGTCACAGTTCTTGGTGGTGACGCACAACCGCAAGACCATGGAGTGCGCCGACACGCTCTTCGGCGTCACCATGGCCAAGCCGGGAGTGAGCCGTCTCGTGAGCGTTCAGCTATAGGGGGACCATGCTGATGGTGATGGCGGCGGAGCATCCCGCCGAAGCGTACGGCTTGGCAATCGCGGCGATTCTCGCGGCCTTCTCGGTTGCCTACGTGTTGCTCCGGGCCCCGGCCCCGACCCCCACCGCGGGTCGCTTGCCCGGTCCACCCCCCCAGGCTCCGCCGGTCTCCGATGCCGAGGGGGCCGCGGAGCTCGACGAGGCGCCGTCCGACGACGTCGCAGGGCCGCCGATCCTGGAGCCGGTTCCGGAACCCGAGGTTGCCGAACCGACGCTGTTCGAGAGGTTTCGCGCGGCGCTCGACCGTAGCCGGTCCACGCTGGCCGACGGGATCCGCGCCTGGCTCGGGAAGCCTCGTGACGAGGGCGCGCTCGAGGAACTCGAAGAGGCGTTGATCGTCGCGGACGTCGGTGTGACGACCGCCACGGATCTCGTCCAGACGGTGCGGGAGAGGGTGGCTCAGGCCAGCGATGACGGCGAAGGGCTGCGCGACGTGTTGGCCGAAGCGATGCAGGCCAAGCTCGCGGCGGTGCACGCTCCCCTGGTCTGGGACGCGGAGGGTTTGCAGGTGTGGCTCGTGGTCGGAGTCAACGGGAGCGGGAAGACCACGACCATCGGAAAGCTCGCCCATCGACTGCAGAAACAGGGTCGTTCGGTCCTCTTGGCGGCAGGCGACACCTTTCGCGCCGCGGCTGCCGAGCAGCTCGAGATCTGGGCGCAGAGGACGGGAGCAGGGTTCGTCCGCCTCGACGAGGGAGCGGATCCGGGGGCGGTAGCGTACCAGGCGCTCGACAAGGCTCAGGCCGACGGTCACGACGTCGTGATCATCGACACCGCGGGTCGCCTGCAGACCCGGAAGCCCCTCATGGAGGAGCTCTCCAAGATCCGGCGGGTCATCGAGAAGCGGCTGCCGGATGCTCCGCACGAGACGTTGCTCGTGATCGACGGCACGATGGGGCAGAACGGCATGTCGCAGGCCCGGACCTTCCACGAGGCGACCCCCGTCACCGGTGTGGCGGTCACGAAGCTCGACGGGACCGCCAAGGGTGGGATCGTGCTCGCGATCGCCAGTGAGCTGTCGCTGCCCGTGAAGCTGGTCGGGCTCGGCGAGGGGGCCGAGGATCTGCGAGACTTCGAGCCCGAACTGTTCGTTCGCGCCTTGATCGCGGCGGACGACGCATGATCCGGCCGGGCCTCTCCTCTCGCGCGGTCTCTGCGGCCGTGGCGGTGGGGCTCGGAGTCGCCCTCGGTCTGGCTGCGGTGCTGGAGCCGTCACCGGCCGGTCACGGAACGCACACCCAGCTCGGCCTCGACGGCTGCACCTTCCTCCAGCTCACCGGAAGACCGTGCCCGATGTGCGGCGCCACGACCTCGTGGTCGTTGTTCGCGCACTTCGCACCTCTGCAGGCCTTCCTCAATCAGCCGTTCGCCGCGCTGCTGTTCGTGATGACGGTGGGCGCCTTTGGCACGGCCGTCGCCGAGGTGGTGGATCCCCGACAGCGTTGGCGCATGATCGCCCGGTGGCTGGAGCCCCGCGAGGGATGGCTCGCGGGTGGGTTTCTCGCGCTGATGGGTCTGGGTTGGATCTACAAGTTGGCGGTGACGTAAGCGCTGGGGAGGGCTCGGCTTTCGAGGTTTGCGCTCCATGGTGGGCGGGATGGGAGCTTTCCGCTTCCGAGGCGACAAATCAAAAAGTGGATCTCATTCCGTTGACGGCCCGTGAGTGAGCCCATAGATATCGAGTGTCCCGGGGGCGTTGCGCTCCCGCTGGACTCGTCAGCCTTCGGTGCGTAACCGAAGAAAGACTCTTGACAGCCTCACGTCATTCGATATGATGTGGGGGTTCCCAGCGGCGGCCGCTCAACGCGAGCATGACCAACGCGGGACGACTCACCACCCCAACAGTCGAAAGACTCGAGCGGGTCGGTCTTTGAAAAGCAAGCAG
>CAZZLC010000027.1:0-51359 GCA_964655065.1 uncultured Enterobacteriaceae bacterium
AACCAGCAAAGAAGCCGGGTGTCGAAGAATGGGGAGATGACGGACAGAGGTGTGATTACGGTTCGAGTCCGAGTAGCTCACGCAGAACCGCGGGCCAGCAGTGCTGACCTGGCTTGGTGTTCCCGAAGACGACTTTGGACATGTAATATCGAGCGATCCGTGGCCGAAGTACAACCACTGTACAACCGGGAGAGAGCTGGTCCTCGAACCCGACGTTCGGACCAGAAAGTCCTGCTCGCACGCCTACCCGCAGGCCCTGCGGACCTCCCCGAGCATCGGGGAATTGAGGGGCGCCGCATGGTTTCTAAGCCACGGTATGGTCGACCAGAGCCTTCTCGAGGCGAACTCCGGTAGCGGGCAGGGAGTACGATGGATGCACTGAACGAACTCCACGCTCGGCTCGAGGCGGGGCCCGCGGCCCTGCGCCATGGGTACATCGCTCGCTCTGGGGAGGATCTGGTCCGCGAAGCTTCATGGAAGCAGAGGCCCGGCAGGATCCGCGTCGTGGCCGGCAACGGACTCGCGAACGCTGCGGTGGCGCAACGAGCCTTTGGCATCGTCCCTGCGCGGTCCCCGGTCCCGGCCTCGGATGGAGGGCCGTCCGATGGTTGACGACCCCTCGGCTTCTCGAGGAGCGGTGGCAAGGGCCGAATCCGTCGTCGATGGCCTGGTGTGGGCCATCGACGTTGCGGGTGTCGCGGCGTTCGCCGTCTACGGCCTCGCCTCCGCGGCGGTGTTCCCCCTGGTGTTGCCCCCCATCCTGGCATCGCTCGACGACGCTACGATCACGTACGACCGAGCGACGCTCGGTCCGGTGACGCGGGTGACAGTGCGCGGCCTCCGCGTCGAGGCGCCGGACCGGTTCGGGCGCTGGCTGATCGAAGCCGAGGAGGCGTCCGCGTCCGTCGACCCGTTTGCACTCCTGCGGCGCTCCTTCGAAGCCCGCGGACTCAGAGGACGCGGCGTCAAGGTCGTTCACGTGCCCTGGGAGGACGGGCGGGTGAGGCCACGCGCCGAGAAGCCTTGGGTCTTCGAGCTCGTGGACCTCGACGTGCCGGACTTCGAGACGTTCGGGGCCCGAAAGGTTCGGCTCGGGGGGGAGTTCGGCCTTGTCGGAACCTTGGTCGTCGATGAGGTGACCACGTTCGACGGCAGCTTGACCTGCGGCCGCTGCGAGGTCCGACGCATCGACGAGACCTTGCTCGCCGAGCTCGAGGGCGACGTTTCGCTGTCGGGGGTTCGGGGCAGACGCGGGGAGCCTCTTTCGCTCGACGTCCTTCGACACACGTACGGCCGGGCGAGCGTGTCCGGGAAGTTCCCCGAGCTCGAGGCGCTCGAGATCCAGGCCTCTCTCGCCCCGTGGGCCCGACTCGTGGGGCAAGCTCACGGAGAGCTCGACCTCGACATCGTCGACGGGTCCCTCGAAACCGGGAGCAGGGTTCGCCTGCTCGGCGATCCCCTCGGCTTCAGGCTCCGGAACTATCTGGTGTCCGGGAACGCCGAGGTGACCATGGTGATCCAGGACGTCGTCGGGCCCGGCACCCGGATCGACGGGACCTTCGATAGCTTTCGGTTCCTCGACGGAAACCCTGGACCCACCACGTCCCCTGACGCCTTGCTCGCCACCGGCGGATCCTTGACCTTTCGAGTGATGACCCCCAGCGCGTCGTTGACCGAGATCCACTCTCCGATCGATGGCGCGGTCGACATCTCGAACACGACCATCCCGAGCCTCTCCGTGTTGGAGCGTTGGGTGCCTCGAGGTACGGGGATCCACGTTCAGCACGGCGTAGGAACCGTCGCCGGGCACCTCGAGGCGCGCGTCGGTGACCAGCCGACCGTCGAAGGCCACCTGGAGCTCGACGTTGACGACCTGACGCTCGACTGGGACGACCACGCCATCGTCACCGACGCTGCGGCCGAGATCGAGATCGTGGAGGGCGACCTGTCCGCCGGTGCGGTCGACGTGTCCGGTACTCGCCTCCACCTCCGTGACCTGTCGATGTCGAATGTCGTGGACGACCGCGCGTGGTGGGCCGACCTCGCGGTGCTGAGGGGGACGGTCTTCGACGACCAGGGGGTCGCGTTCGCTACCGACCTGGCGTTCTCTGCCGCAGACTCCGCGCCCATCATGGACCTGCTGGGGGATGACTCCATGCACCGCTGGACCCGTCGTCTGCTCACGAAACCCGACGTGTCGGGGCGCGGATCGTTCCGGCTGACGCCCGACGGCTACGCGGTCCACGATCTCCTCGTCGAGGCAGGCCGCAGTTCCGTTGTCCGCATGCACCTACGTCGCGGCGAGCATCATCCCCGGGAGGGAGCGGTGTTCGCCAAGCTGGGACTGCTCTCGGTCGGAGTCGGCATCTTCCGTGACGACCGTGAGGTGCATCTCGTCAACGCCGAGTCCTGGTACGAGGACCGCGCCCTGGCTCGGCAATGAGACCTGGTCACCCGGGGGAACCACCGTGCCGACCGACGAACGGATCGAACCCGTCTCATTCCCCGTCGCGCGCGGCGAAGGAGACCTTCCTGGCTCGCTCGACCAGCTCGCGATGGCCGGCCATCTCGTCGAGTGAGGGCACCATGGCGATCTCGACGCGACGGTTGATGGCCATCGCCTCGGGCGTGCCGCTCGAAACCAGCGGAGCGGTGGCCCCGTAGGACACGACGGTCAGGGCATCGGCGTCGACACCGCCCGCGACGAGCTCGTCGACCACGGTCACCGAGCGTGCCGCCCCGAGCTCCCAGTTGTTTCGGTATCGCTCGTTGTCGATGGGGCGTCGGTCGGTGTGCCCCTCGACGGCGATGCCACGCTCGTCGTCGTAGAAGCCGAGCAGCGTCGCCATCTCGGACAGATTGGCCTCGCCTTCGGGGGACAGAGTGGCGGCGCCGGTCTCGAACGTGAGGTCTTCCGACAGCGCCAGACTCACGCGGTCGGGGTACACCACGATGCTCATCTGCCCCGATTCGAGCTGAGCCCCGAACCGCTCGAGCAGGTCCCGGTAGTACGACGACAGCTCGGCGTTCTCCGCCTCGAGCGTCGCGAGGTCCGCCTCGAGGACGGCCTTGTCCACCCGGACGCCCTGGAGCCGGGTCTCGAGGGCCTCGTTGTCGAGGCGGAGCATCGCGTTCTTGTTCTGCAGGTCGCCGTACTGGTCCTCGAGCTCGTCGTACCGGCCCTTCGAGACACAGCCGACGACAGACGAGAGGGCGAGGGCGACAGAGATTCGGGTGATCACGGTTCCTCCTTGGTCGATCCGCAGTAGGAATCGTGATGGCCTGTTCAAGGGCTCGTCAGATCCCGAGGTAGCACTCGAGGCCGGCGCCGAGACTGCAACGGCCGATGTCGTCGCAGCTCTCCATCGAACACTCGTCCAGCTCCTCGAGCGAGCTGTCCAGCTCGTCGTTCTGGCAGTTGTTCGCGGCGTCCACGCAGTCCGTGTTGCACTGCATCACGTCGGTCTCGTCGTCACAGACGACGATGCGGTCGCAGTAGTCTTCGCAAGTCAACTCGATCCGGGTGGTCTCGTCGACCTCGATGCAGCCGATCAGCCCCATCGTCGTGATCATCATCCCAAAGCGCACGATTCCTCCTGTTTGACTGCCCCCGCCTAAGAAGGATGGCGAAGAAGGAAAGCGAACGGGACGGCGGAGGCGTAGCGACGTGGGCCTGCGCTGGCGGAGGATGAGGCCCGGCTCGAGGCCAACGTCCCCGGGCAAGGGTTCGGTGTTCGCGCTGCACGTCCCGCGCGTCCCCCGCGTCCGTGAGGACAGCTCGCGCCAGGTCGTGTGACGTTCGGAGCGCTCGCTCGTCTGGAGGGATGACGGCGATACGCAGACGAGACGGAGGAACCATGCAGAGCGGAAAGCCCGGTTCGGGCGACAGTTCAGCGCCGGAGGGCAGCTTCCAGCGCGCGCCCACGGCGTTCCATGACGAGATCTCGACCGCACCGGGCGCTCGCTTCGCGCCGGAGGCGGGTCGCTACCACCTCTACGTGAGCCACGCCTGCCCGTGGGCGCACCGGACGATGATCACCCGCGCCCTCAAGGGCCTAGAGTCGGTGATCGGGGTGTCGGTCGTCAACTGGCTGCTCGACTTCGAGCGCGGGTGGAGCTTCGACCCGGGCGAAGGCATGGTCCCCGACCCCCACGAGCAGGCCGCGGTCCTGCGCGACCTCTACCGCATCGCGTCCCCCGGGCACGCTGGCCGCGTCACCGTCCCGGTGCTGTGGGACACCCGGGAACGCACGATCGTCAACAACGAGTCGAGCGAGATCATCCGCATGCTCGACGGCGCCTTCCAGGACCTCGCGGAGCGGCCCGAGCTGCGCCTGTCGCCCGAGGAGCTGCTGCCCGAGATCGACGCCGTGAACGGGCCGATCTACGACGCCATCAACAACGGCGTGTACAAGTGCGGGTTCGCGAAGAGCCAGGAAGCCTACGACCACGCGGCAGACGCGCTGTTCGAGCAGCTCGATGCGCTCGAGGAGCGGCTCGGTGGCCAGCGCTGGTTGGTGGGCGATCGGTTCACCGAGGCGGACGTGCGACTGTTCACGACGCTCGTGCGCTTCGACCCCGTCTACAACACCCACTTCAAGTGCAGCCGCCGTCGCCTCGTCGACTACCCGAACCTGTGGGCGTTCACGCGGGAGATCGCGCAGGTGCCCGAGATCCGCGCCACCATCGACCTCGAGCACATCCGCAAGCACTACTACGTGAGCCACGACGCCATCAACCCGCGCAAGATCGTGGCCACGCTGCCCGCCGCCTACGACCTCGACGCCCCCCACGATCGTCTTCGGCTCGGCGGCAGCGGCGTCCTCTCCTGAGGCACGGACGCCCCGCCGGCGAGGCCGACGGGGCGACGCGACGCGCTCTTGCGTCGGTCAGTTGCCGGTCGTCACCACGGTCCCCACGCCTCGCGACTGGTTGCCGGCGAGGTCGTTCGCGCAGACGATGAAGCCGTAGGCGCTGTTGGCGGGGAGGCCCGAGATGCTCGTGCTCGTGTCGCTGCCCTCGTAGAACACCTCACCGGCGCGACAGTTGCCCGGCGCCCGACGCGTCCTGCCCACGACGGTGTAGGACACGAGACCCGAGCCGCCTTCCTCGTCGGCGAATCCGGACCAGGAGAGATTCGCGGACGTGCCGGAGACCTGCACGGCCAGCGTGCCGTCGGCGGGCCGCAGGTAGTCGATGGCGATGGTGTCCTCGAGGTAGGTGGCCGACTGGTTGCCCCACACGTCCTCGAGCCAGACCCGGACCGCAGCGGGGTTGTCTCGGCTGTAGATGGTGGTCGTGAAGTCGGCGGCGAAGGGGATCCAGGCGGAGCAGGTGTCGAGCCCGCGCGTGTCGATGCACATCCGGGACAGTCCGCTCTCGTCGGTGGCATCGATGGTGAGGTCGACCCGCCGCGACCGCGACCACTCGTCGCCGTGGTTGATGGTGACGGAGCCGGTGGGACGCGTCAGCTCGGGGGCGGGTCGCCAGGTGCCGGAGACCCCACTGCGCGCTGCGTTGCCCACCGCGTCGGTGGCGCAGACGAGGAAGCTGTAGTGCTCGCCGTTCGTGAGCCCGTCGAAGGTCACCGTGGTGGTGGTGCCCGTCCAGGTCGGCTCGAGCCGGCAGCTTCGCGGAGGCCTCGTGCCGTCGACCATGATGACCGAGTAGCCTCCGATCCCCGAGAGGTTGTCGCTGAAGTCGGAGAAGTTCAAGGTGATCTGCTCGTCACCACGCTCGGCGGTCACCGCGCCTCCGGTCGGCGCGAGCTTGTCGAGCCAGATGGTGTCGCTCACGGGCTCGCTCTCGTTGCCCCACTCGTCGCGGAAGACGGCGTAGACGGTGTTCTCGAGGGCGCGCGCGGCGATGGGGTAGGTCGTCGTGTAGGGCACGAACCGCCCGCAGGGCAGTCGCGTGGTCACGCATACGTGGGTGATCTCGGAGGCGTCGGTGGCCGACAGCGTCGCCTCGATGGCCGGCGTCCTGGTGTAGTCGGCGCCACCCGCGAGCACGATGGAGCCGAGGGGACCGTCCTTCTCGGGCAAGGGCCGGGCTTCGCCGGTCACCCCGGCGGAGGTGTTCCCCGCCCGGTCGACCGCGCACACCCGCAGTCGTTGGGCCTCACCATTGGTGAGTCCGTCGAGGGTGATGGTGGTCTCGGGCCCCTCGTAGTAGACGTCGCCGCGCAGGCAGCCCGCCTGGGGCCAGCCGCGGGTGCTTCCCATCACCCGGTAGCCGGCGAGCCCGGAGTCGTCGTCGGAGAAGCCAGAGAGGGAGAGCGTGACCGACTGGTCGGCGGTCTCTGCGGTGACGCTCCCGTCCCGCGGCCTCCGCCACTCGATGGAGATGCTGTCGCTGATGGGCCCCATCGTGTTGCCGTGCACGTCCTGGACCCAGGCGTAGACGGTGTGCTCGCCGGCTCCGCGCAGGTTCACGCGGATGGGCGTCCGGAACGGAATGAAGCGGCCACACGCCGCGCTGCTCGATGACAGGCACACCTTGCCGATGCCCGAGGCGTCGGTCGCCTCGATCGTCACGTTCGCGCGCGTGCTGTTGAACCAGTCGCGGCCATCCTCGATGGCGATCGTCGCCTCGGGAGGATCGTACTCGGGCCGGGTCTCGAAGGTCGAGGTGAGTCCCGCGCCGACGTTGCCCGCGCCGTCGACGGGGCAGACACGGAACGCGAACTGGCCGTCGAGTCCGGGCAGGAACAGCGACTCGTCGGTGCCCTCGTAGACCACGGTCCCGGTGCGACACGCGGTGCCCGGCGCGCGACGGACGTTGTCGCTCTGGACCACGATGTAGGAGGCGACACCACTGTAGTCGTCCTCGAAGCCGCCCCAGCGCAGCGTGGGTCCCGCGATGGCGCCCTCGGTGGTGAGCTCGCCCCCCGTGGGCGCGCGCCGGTCGAGCACGATCGCGTCGCTGGTGGGTCCGCTGACGACGTTGTTGGCCGAGAACCAGGCGTAGACGGTGTACTCACCGGTGGTCCGGCCGGGGAGGCGCCAGCGGGCCGTCTCGGCGTAGGGGTACCAGAGGCGGCAGGAGTCCTCCTCGTTGCTGAGGCACATCCGGTCGCTGCCCGGCGCGTTCAGCGTCAAGTTGACGATCGGCCGGTTGGTCAGCTCGTCGCCGTCGTTGACGAGGATGCCCCCGCTCGCGCCGACGCCGGCGGTCTGCAGGGCGCTGACGCTGAGCGGGCCGATCTCGATGGTGGCGCTGCGCTCGAACCCGGCGTTCGGGAGCGCCGTCCACTGCAGGCTGGTCGTCCGGTCGCCCGCGGTCGGGGTGACCGACAGCCAGTTCTCGCTGGAGCGGACCGTGAAGTCGCAGCCCGGGTCGGTGGTCACCGAGATCGAGCCGCTCTCCCCGAGGGGATCGATCTCGATGCTCGACGGGTCGACGCGGAAGCTGCAGCCGACGCCGTCGACCGCCGCCGCGAGGTCGAGGCGCGGGAAGGTCAGCCCGTTGCGACGGTCGGTGACCTGGACGCCGGTGTCCTTGAGCCGCTGCTGCAGCTGGTTCACGGTGGCGTTGGGGTCAGCGGCCCGAAGGACGGCGACCGCGCCCGCGACGTGCGGGGCGGCCATCGAGGTCCCGGACATCGTGTAGCCACCGCCGGTGACCATGTAGCCGGGGGCCAGGATATCGAGGAAGTACGCACTGTTCGAGAAGCACGCCACCAGGTCGGCCTGCATGTTCGCGCCGGTGCAGTCCCGGCCCGGGTAGGTCGTGTCGACGACCGCCCCCACCGAGAAGGCGCTGGGCGCGCAAGCCGGGCTCGCGACCACGTTCTTGAGGTAGTCGTTGCCCGCGGCCACCACGACCGACATCCCCGCCGCCTTGGCGGCGGCGATGCCCGCCTCGAAGGGCGACGTCGTGCACGGCGACGTGTTCCCCATGTTCAGGCCGAGGCTCATGTTGATGGAGGCGATGTTGTAGGTCGCCTGGTTGTCCACCGACCAGTCGAGCGCCTCCAGGATGTCCGTGAGGGACGCGCCCTGGCCGTCGAACACGTCGAGCCCGATGAGGTCGGCGTCGGGAGCGACCGAGAGCGAAATGGCGGCAACGTTGGATCCGTGACCATCGGCGTCGAGTTTCCGGTCCTCTCTCGCGAGATCCCGCATGGCGACGACCGGACAACTGGCCGGTGTGCCGACGGACGTGCAGCCAAAGTCGCTGTGCTTGTAGTTCAGCCCCGTGTCCATGATGACGATCGACGTGCCCTCGCCGGTGAAGCCCTGGGCGGCGGCCTGGGGCTGGCGAATGTGGGAGAGCGCGCTCGCGTCGGTCATCTCGTAGACGAGGTCGGCATCCATCGCCACGACGTCGGGGTGGTCGAGGACCGCATACGCGGAGTCCAGGTCCTCGACCTCGAGCACGACGACGGGAATGTTGCGATAGGAGCGCTCGACCCAGGCGGTCCCGGGCAGCGAGCCCTCGAAGTCCTCGACGACCCCGGGCCAGCGCTCCACGAACTTCGCGAGTCGCCGCGGATCCGACATCGGATGCTCGGGGACGGGGTCGACCCCGAGATGGACGACGATCCTGGTGGGGACGCCGTGCACGAGGTTGTCGAAGACCTCGTCCGGCAGGTCGGCCGCCTCCGCCATCTCGTCGACGGCCGGAGCATCGACCGGGTCTGGCGCCGGGCTCTCCTGCTGCGCGGGCACCGAACAACCCAAGACCTGCAGACCAACCAAGAGCGCAAGCGAACGTATCGGGAACATGAACACCTCTCGGGGTTCCCCTCGGTGCGCTCCCGCCGTGGTTGAGGATCGCTCGGGATCAGGGCAGCTCCCACGGGGACCCGCGTTCTCGCGTGAGCGGAGCGAGGGGGAGACGACCGGGGGAACCGCGCTCCGCGAGCACGGCCGATCACGGAGACGGGCTCGCGTTCGGCGGCCCGTCCTGGTTCGGCGGATACACCCTCGCACAGGAGAACGCGTTGGTGTCGCCGGACGGACCGGTCGTGCTCGTATTCGGGACGCGGCCCGAGATCATCAAGCTCGCGCCCGTCTCCTGGGCCCTCGCCGCTCAGGGCGTGCCGTGCACCAGGGTCTCGTCGGGGCAGCACCCGGACCTGCTGGCCGGGCTGGCCCGCGACCTCGAGGTGCCGATCGACGTCGACCTCGCGGTGGGCTCGCCGCCGGGCTGCCCCTCCGAGCTCGTGGAGCGCATCCTCGCCAGGATGCGCGGGGTGCTCGCGACGCTGCGGCCCTCCGTCGTGGTCGTGCAGGGCGACACGACGACCGCGTTCGCGGCGGCGCTCGCGGCCTTCTACGCGGGCGTGGGCATCGCGCACGTCGAGGCGGGACTGCGCACGGCGTCGCTGCACGACCCCTGGCCCGAGGAGGCCCACCGCAGACTGGTGACCCGCATCGCGGACCTCCACCTGGCGCCGACCCCCGCCAACCGGCGGACGCTCCTCACCGAGGGCGTCGAGGCCGAACGCGTGGTCGTGGTCGGCAATCCCGTCGTCGACACCCTGCAGCGCGTCATCGCCCGACGCCGGCCCGCGATCGCGGAGGCGGCTCCCTTCGATCGACCCATCGTGGTCACGATGCACCGTCGGGAGGGGCTCGGACGTCCCCTCCGGCGTCGCCTGGCCGTCTTGCGCGACCACCTCGACGCGAATCCCGACGTGGGGCTCGTGTTTCCCGTCCACCCGAACCCCAGCGTCGGCGAGGCGGCGGTCGCCGTGCTCGGCGACCATCCGCGGGTCCGTCTCCTGCCCGCCCTCGGCTACTCGGCCTTCGTCGAGCTCCTCGGGCGCGCCTCCGTCGTGGTCACCGACTCGGGCGGGGTGCAGGAGGAGGCGCCGGCTCTCGGGGTCCCCGTGATCGTGGCCCGGCGGGTCACCGAGCGCACGGAGGGTCTGGCCACCGGCCTCGCCCGGCTCGCGAGCACCCCCGAGGCGCTGGCTCGAGCCCTCCGCGAACCCTGGCCCGCCACCGCCCGTCGCCACAGTCCGTTCGGGGATGGGCGCGCCGCCGAGCGGATCGTGGCCGAGCTCGGCGCCCGGTGGCCGTCGGTGGGGTGGGTTCAGGCGGCTCGGTAGCCGCTCACCCGCAGCCGGTGGTGCTCCCGCAGGCCTGGCAGGTGAGGCACGCACCCGTGCGCACCATCGCGTTGCTTCCGCAGCTCAGGCAGCGCACGCCCGTGGTGGGACCTTCGGCGTGCGCCACCGCGCCCCGCGAGCGGTGCGACGGGGAGCCGAGCATCGCGACCAGCGCCTCGCGATCGTAGCGGGAGAGCGCGGCCCGGGTCGCCGGACCGAGCTCCTCCACCCAGCGGTCGAAGGCGGTGTGGCCACCGTCGTCGGAGCCCGTGCGCGCGATTCGGTCGTAGAGGGCTCGAATGTCGTAGGTCGACAGCTGGTCCCTGGCCGCCGGGGCGAGCCCGTCGGCCCACCGTCCGAGCGCCGCCGCGAGAGGATCCGGGTCCATGACACGAACCTATCTTCCTCGGTTGTGGCTGGCGCACGCGAGCTACGTCCCGAAGGAGGAGGTAGCATGAACGCCAGTCGCTCCATCCGGCTCGCCGTCGTGGGTCTCGCCCTGCTCGTCGGACTCGGGGGGCCCGTGGCTCACGCCCAACCCGCGGGCCCGGCGGTCGGATCGGCGCCCAGCACCACCGGGGTGACGGTCAACGGCCGCGAGCTGACCCCGGCCCAGGTCGCGAACCTCACCAGGGTCTACGGTACGCCGCCGCTCCCCGGGAGCTGGTGGTACGACGCGCGCAGCGGCCAGTTCGGCCTGATGGGGCAGCCCGTGCGCGGGGCGCTGCGCCCGGGCCACGATCTCGGCCCACTGCCTCCGAACGCCTCGGCGGGCACGAGCGGCGTGTTCCTCAACGGGCGCCACCTGCCGGTGGCCGAGGTCACGATGTACGCCATGCTCCTCGGTCCGATCGTGCCGGGTCGCTACTGGCTCGATGGCCAGGGCAACGTCGGGCGTCAGGGCAACCCGATGCCCGTCGCGAACCTCGTGGTCGCCGCGCGGGCGGCGGGTGTCGCCATGGGGGCGACCTCCCCGGCCAGCGGCTGGCTGTCGGGCAACGAGTGGTCGGGCCGCATGTCGTCGGGCACCGTCGACACCTCGGGCCAGGGCAACAGCGTCTACTCGGTGGACGGTGAGGTCCTGACCCTGCCCTACTGAGCCAGGAACCACGCGAGCCCGAGGGCAGCGGCGACCATCGCGGCGAGCCCGAACTGCACGGGGAGCGGGAGCGGTGCCGCCACGTCGGTGGCGGCCGGTCCCTGCAGACGCATCGCCGGCAGCCCCGGCCCGGTGCTCGCGGGGCGCAGCGCGGAGAGCGAGGGCATCGAGCCGAACGAGGCGCGAGCGGTCACCGGTGCCACGGTGGGCGGGTCCTGATCGAGGACGAGCGGCGCGATGGCGTCGACCAGCTCGTCGAGGCTGGGGCCCGAGAGGAACGGGGCGCTCGGTAGCGCCGTACCGAGCTCGGCGTCGAGGCTCCGCTTGAGCTCGATGGCGAGGAGCGAGTCGAAGCCGTGCCACGCGAGAGGCCGACGGGGATCGAGCGACCCCACGGCGAGCCCCAGGTCCGAGGCGATCCGCTCGGCAAGCCAGGTTGCGAGCCCATCTCGGCTGCCGCGAGGTCCGCTGGACACGGGCTCGTCGGACGCGGTCGACGCGACGAGCTCGGTGAGGAGTGGGCGGAGCTGGGGGTTCTCCACGAGGCGGCCGGCGTCGACCTCGAAACCCGCCACGAGGCTCGTGGACGGCCCGACACCGACGATCAGGCGGGCGGCATCGGAGGGGGACAGCGCTCGGAACCCGGCTCGCGCCAGGCGGTCGACGTGGGGGGCGGCCATCCCCTCTCCCCCGATCGGCCCGAGCGCCACGCTCACCGCGGCGCCGCCGCGGGCTCGCCATCCCTCGGCAAAGGCGTTCATCCAGCTGTTGGCGGCCGCGTAGTTGGCCTGTCCCATCGCGCCGAGGAGTCCCGCCAGCGAGGAGCAGAACACCACGTGGCGCAGCGTCTCGGGATCGAGGGCCGCCGCGAGCTCGAGGGTGCCGTGCACCTTGGGGCGCATGGGGACGAGCGTACGCTCGGGGGTGAGGTGCAGGGCGATGCCGTCGGCCAGCACCCCGGCGGCGTGGATCCAGCCGGTGGGCTGGTGGTCTCGCGCGAAGTCGCGCACGGCGGCGCCATCGGCCACGTCGAGTCCGAACGTCTCCACGGTGGCGCCCCGGGCCCGCAGGTGCTCGAGGCGGGCCGCGGTCGCGGCAGCGGGCGGGGTCCTCCCCGCGAGCCAGATCGTGGTCACGCCCGCGTCGACCAGGGCCTCGGCCACGTGCGTCCCGAGCGCCCCGAGTCCGCCGGTGACGAGCACGGGACCCGGGCCCCAGGTCGCCCCCGGCGAGGGGGGCGCCGGCACGAGGCGCGCCGCCTGGGCGTGATCGCCCCGCAAGGCGATCTGATCCTCGGTGGGCGTCACCCCGAGCAGCGCCACCAGACTGCCGAGCTCGCCCGTGGGGTCGAGGTCCACCGTGCCCACCCCGAGCTCGGGGTGCTCGAGGGCCAGGGTGGCCCCGAGTCCCCAGAGGGCAGCGTGCGTCGGGTCGACGCGCTCCCCGTCCCCGACGGCCACCGCGCCGCGGGTGGCGAGCAGGAACTGGATGCGCTCCGAGGTCGCGCCGCGCGGGGGCGTGGCCTCGAGGAGTACCCGTGCCCACCTCGCCGCGAGCCAGGTCGCCCGGACGGCGTCGTCGGCGGCGGTCGGATCGGGGCGACCGTCGACATCGAAGGCCGATCGCTGGTCGAGCCCGGCGAGGAACAGCACGCCCGCGACGTCGTCGAGGTTCCCGACCGCGTTGGCCCAGGTCTCCGGGGACAGCGCGTCGACGTCGACGGCACCCGCGAGGGGATGCGGAGGTGGCGCCGCGGGGTCGACGAGCCGAAGCAGACGCGGGGCCGGAGTCAGCGTCCGGGCGAGGGCCTCGGACACTCCCTGGTGATCGGCGATCACCACCCACCGGCGACGCGAGTTGCGGAGCGGGAGTCCCTCGAGCGGCCGCCAGACCCGGTGGGCCGTGGGCACCGTGGGCGCGGGTGCGGCGGACGCGTGCCCCGTCGGGGTGGACGCGACGACGTCGTCGACCCACGCGCGCACCCGCTGCCAGGGCGTCGGGGGCAGGGCCGTGCGCGTGAACGACGGTCCGTGCACCGCCGCCCAGTCGACGGGCACCCCGCGGCACCAGGCGTCGGCCACCGTCCCGAGCAGGGCCTCGACCGTGGTGTCGGGGGTCGCGGCGAAGGTCCCCGCCACGCGACTCGTCCCGATGACGAAGACCAGCTCGTCGTCGTGAGCGGTAGAGGCCGCCTCGGGTGTGACGTCGACGGTGTCGACATCGTCCAGCGTGCAGTCCCCGCGAATGACCGCCGCCGCCCGGTTTCCTTCGCCGAGTCCCTCCACCCGCCGGAAGGTGAGCCCGAAGGCACGCCACTGGGCGGCCAGACCCACCGCCACGGCCAGCGGGAGCCGCTCGGCGGACACCCCGTCGACCGCCTCGGCGAAGGCCGGCCAGGCGCGCAGTCGCTCGACCAGGGGGGCCCAGTCGCCTGCCAGATCACCGACGAGCAACGTGGCGGGGGGCGGCGCGTGGGCCTCGCCGATCCGGGCCACCGAGGGATCGGAGACGGTCCCGTCGGCGGCGTACCGCTCGAGCGTGTGGCGGGCCACCACCGGATCGCGTGTCATCACCGCGAGGCGGTGCGTCAGGGACCGACGGGTCAGCGCCGAGCTGGCTGCGAGGTCCTCGAAACCGGCCGGGTCGCGGTCCACGGCGACCGCGAGCTGACGCGCCAGCGTGCGCAAGGCATCCTCGCCGCTCGCGCTCGCCACCAGCACCGAGCCGTAGCCGGGCCAGGTCGAACCCGACGTCGCCGGAGCCGGGGAATCGGCGTGGGTCAGCACGACGTGGGCGTTGGTACCGGACAGGCCGAACGCACTGACCCCGATCGTCCGCGCGGCCCCTCCGGACTCCGTGGCGAGTCCGGAGCCCGCCAGGCACAGCGGTCGGGGCAGCGACACGGGCGCGGTGTGGATTCGGTGGGGGAGGGGCTCCCCGCGCTCCAGCATGCCGAGCGCCTTGAGCACGCCCGCCATCCCGGCGGCCACCTCGAGGTGCCCGACGTTGGACTTCACCGAGCCGATCGGCAACGGGCGGGTGCGGCCCTCGAAGGCCCGACCCAGCGCCTGCAGCTCCACCGGGTCGCCGGTGGGGGTTCCCGTGCCGTGTGCCTCGAGCACGTCGATGGCGTCGACGTCGAGACCGGCATCGGCCAGGGCGGCGTCGATCACCGCAGCCTGGGCACGGGGGTTGGGGGCGGTGAGCCCGGTCTCGCCTGCGTCCTGGTTCACGGCCGCTCCGGCGAGCCAGGCCCGGACCCGGAGTCCGAGGCGCTCGGCCACCTCGCGGTTCGCGAGCACGATCACCCCGGCCCCCTCGGCGCGACCGTAGCCGTCTGCCGCACGATCGAAGGGCTTGCTGCGTCCGTCGGCCGCGAGCACGCCCATGCGCGCGAGCCGCGACGAGTTCTCGGGGATGACGAGCAGGTTGACGGCGCCGACCACCGCCACGTCGCACGAGCCGGAGCGCAGGTCCTGCAGGGCGGTGTGGATCGCCACGAGCGCCGAGCTGCAGGCGGTGTTGATGGCCAGGGCCGGACCTCGCAGTCCCAGCAGGCTCGCGAGACGGCCCGCGGCGAAGCTGGAGTCGTTCCCCAGCCCCGAGTACAGACCCCGAACCGCGGCCCCCGCGGTCACGAAGCGGGCGTCGTATTCCGAGGCCCCGATGCCGACGTAGACGCCCACGGGGTGGGACGCGAGGTCGGCCGGTCCCAGCCGGGCGTCCTCGAGCGCCTCGGTGGCCACCTCGAGGACGAGTCGCTGCTGGGGGTCCGTCTCGGAGGCCTGGGCCGGCGACATCGAGAAGGCCAAGGCGTCGAACTCCTCGATCGCCTCGAGGAAGCCACCCCGCGCGACCTCGGGGCGTCTCGGCGCGGGCCATCGCGTGGGGCTCGCCTCGGTGGTGGCGTCGCCGGACTCGGCAACCACCTTCCAGAACGTCTCGAGGTCGGGGGACGCGGGGAATCGACACGCCGCGCCGACGACGGCAACCTGGTCTGCCACGGGAACTCCAGTCGTGCTCTCGCGGTAACCGGGTACTCGTAGAACGAAGGTTTCCGGCTGGGAAATACGAGTCCCGATCTCCGATTGCGATTCGAGACAGGAAACGCGCTCAAGGGTGCGCCACGCTGGTCGATGCTCACCGTCGAGCAAGGAGGTTGCTTGGAGCCGCTTCGACGTCACTTCTCGGCCCTCGACCAGACGTCCTGGACAGGTCTCGTGGTGCTCGGTGTAGGAACCCTCGGTGGCGCGGCTGCGATCGGGTCTCGAGTCCTGCCGGAGTCGTTCGCGATCGACGTCCCGGTTCTCGGGGGCTACGCCGCCGTGTTCATCGTGGTCGGGATCGTGCTGTACCTGCGGGGGGACTGAGCGGTAGAGTGGCGCATGCCCCTCTCCGACCTGTCCAACCCCGATGTCCTCCTCCGCGAGAACTGGCTCAACAGCCTGCAGCGGAGCACGGATGGTACGCCCACCCTGCCCCCCGCCTTTGCGGCCGAGGCCGGCCCGCGGGTCTGGATCGTCGACGTCCGCCGTGACGAAGAGCTGACGGGACCCCAGGGGCACGTTCCCGGCGTGTGGCGGATGCCGCTCGAGCGCGTGGGCGAGATCCGACGGCTCCTGCCCGGCAACACGCCGGTGCTCCTCGTCTGCGACACCGGAGAGCGCTCACAGACCGCCGCACGGTACCTGCTGTCGCTCGGCATGACCACGGTGGCCGCCATGGCGGGGGGCATGCTGAACTGGCAAGCGTGCGGATACGCCGTCTCGCGCGATGCCGCGACCGTCGCGCACGAGCTCGTCGCGCCCTCCCCGGGCCACGGCTCCGATGGGCGGCTGCTCAACGCCGATCGCCGGGGGGACCGCCGACTCACCCGCGAGCAGATCGTCGACCACGTCGGCGACAGCGCGAAGGTCCGACGGGTCAAGCTCGCGGCGCTGTTGCTCGCGAGCCAGACGTCCTGTGTCGACGGTCGCGAGGACCGTGCGATCATCGGGACCCCGGGGGGCGACTCCGGCGAGCTCCTCCTCGCGCTCGCCGCGGTGGAGCAGATCGCGGGCACCCACGTCGACCCCCAGTTCGTGCCCGAGCTCACCCGGGCGTTCGCGGACACCTTCGGCGGAATCTACCTGCACACGGACAACCACGCCCTCAACGCGCTCGCTCGCTCCCTGCGCACCGATCCCCGGCTCGAGCCCGCCGTGGCGGGGCTGTCGAGGGTCGCCGAGTGGGAGACCTTCCTCCGGCATCCCCCGGCGCACCTGCAGGCGGACCTGCTCGAGCACCTCTGTCAGCCCGATCACGTCGGGTGTGGTCACCTGAAGCTCGCGCTCAAGAACCCGGACGCGTACCAGATCCGCCCCGAGCTGATCATCGCCTTCTTCCGAGCCTTCTTCACCGCGATGTGGGGCGGCGCCCGCGATCTGCACTGGGTGGTGCTGGGCGGGGACCACGCCGAGGGAGCGGTGGTCAACGTCACGGTCGAGGGCGAGCTGTGGCCCATGTCGGAGATCCCGCTCATCGCACCGTCGATCGGCGGGGTGCAGATGTTCGTGAACCATCCGCAGGTCGTCGCCTACCTGCGGGAGCAGGCGGCGATCCTCCTCGGTCGTCGGGTCGCCCACCGCCTGCCGGCCGGGGTCACGCAGGAGGCCCTGAAGGAGGTCCTGCCGAACCTCGGGAGCACCCAGGCCGTCGCCACGCTCGTCGCGTTGGCCGGCGGCCTGCCCGTGTTCGACATCCACTTCGACGGCCACGGCGCGTTCACCGTCACCGAGGGCGAGCCCATCCCGTCAGCCTGATGGGTCAGGACGCGTCCCTCAGCTCGTCGCGGAGCTGGGTCATCTGCGAGAGCTCGTCGGGCCGCAGCAGCCCCCGGCCGTCGTCCAGCGCTCGCTCCACGAGAGCCAGGCCCTCGTTGGGGTCGCCGAAGCGCTGGTGCCACCTCGCGAGGTCCCAGCGCGCGAGGGTGGCGTGCCCGTGGTTCCCGAGCTCGGTGAGGCGATCGACCGCCGACGCGAGCTCCCGGTAGGCCTCGTCGGCGCGGCCGAGCTCGAGGAGCACGTTGCCGGTCGCGCCCTGGAAGCTCGCCTCGACGAAGTGCTCGCCGCTCCGGCGGAGCCCCGCCCGGCTCTCGAGGAACAGCGCTAGCGCTTCCTCGAGGCGTCCTGCCTTCTGGTTGACGATGCCCATGCTGCCGAGGGTCGTGGCCACCTCCCAGGCCGAGGCCATGCGGTGGTGGATGGCCCGCTCCTCGTCGAGCAGCGACAGCGCGCGATCGGTGTCCCCGGCGTCCGCCACGATCATGGCCTGGACGTGCAGGCAGTGAGCTTCCATGGCCGGGACGTCGAGCTCCCTCGCCTGCTCGAGCGCCTCAGCCACGAACTGCGCCGTTCGAGGATCCCGCGCCCGGCGCCGCGCTCCGGCGTGGTTGGCGAGCGCGACCACCGCGTCGGTCGGGGACTCCGCCTTCAGCAGCGGGATCGCGGCCTCGTAGTCGGCGATGGCGCGCGTGATGTCGCCGCGATCGAAGTGCAGGTTTCCCCGCGCCAGCGCGACGAGGCCCCGCAGCGCATCGTCATCCGCGATGTCGGCTTCCTCAGCGGCGCGCTCCTGGGCGGCGAGGGCCGCCTCGAGATCGTTCTGTCGTCGGCGTACGAACCCCTGCCCGAGCCACCCCCGCCCCCGGCCACGCGCGGCCGTCCGTAGGGCCTCGGGGCTACCGTCCACGACGGCATCGTAGCGCTCCCGCGAGGCGGCGAACGCGGCCAGCGCCTCGGGCAGCCGCCACGAACGGTAGCTCGCCATGCCCTTCTCGAAGAGGATCAGTCCTCGCTCGGCGTCGTCGGCGGGCAGCTGGAGCACGGCGTCGACGACCTGGAGCGCGGCTTCGTCACGACCTCGGCGCTCGGCCTCTGCGGCGACCGCGTGCCACAGCGCCGCGGCGTCGCCGACGAAGGACGAGTCGTCGAGGCCCCGGACGGCCGCGTGCCGCGACGCGGCGAGCAGGTCGGGAAACACCTGTCGAAGGTTCGCCCTGGCCCTGCGCTCGCGACCCTTGGCGGCGTCGAGAGCCTGGGCGCCGTAGCGCGCGAAGTGGCGAGCGTGACGGTCGCGGGCGCCCGCGACGTCGTCGAGCCGGGGAGCGACGAAGTCGCGGACCGACTGCAGCAGCCGGAACCGATCGTCGTCGGTGACCTGGACGAGGCTCTGGTCGACCAGTTCCTGCAGCCGATCCAGGGCCCAGGTGTCGCTCGGCCCCCACACGGCGTCCGCCGCCGCCCAGTCGAACTCGTCCTCGAACACCGACAAGGCGGCCAGCGCGGCCTGGTCGGACGGCTCGAGCAGGTCCCAGCTCCAGAGCAGCGCGGCTTCGAGGGTCGGGTGCCGCGTGCCCTGGCCGGCGACGAGGAGCCGGAAGCGGTCGGTCATCTGGTCGAGCAGGCCCTCCACGGAGACGAGCCGCATCCGCGCCGCGGCGAGCTCGATGGCGAGTGGCAGGTCGTCGAGGCGGGCGAGCAGGGTGTCGAGGAGCCCCTCGTCCAGCTCTCGGCCCGGTCGCTGGGCTCGCGCGCGCTCGAGAAAGAGGGCTCGTGCCTCGTCGCGGTCCATGGGCCCGAGGTCGACGACCGACTCGTCGGGGGTCCGGAGCAGGGCGCGACTGGTGAAGAGCCAGGTCACGGCTGGCGCGACGTCCCGGAGGGTGGCGAGGCCCTCGCGCAGAGGTTCGACCAGGTGCTCGACGTTGTCGACCACCACGAGCGTGCGGCCCCGCAGCGCGAGCGAAGAGGCGGCGGCTCGCCAGGGGTCGCTCCGCGACAGCGGGATGGAGAGGGTCTGGGCGATGGCGGCCAGGAGCTGTGCCCCGTCGGTCGCGGGCGCCGCATCGATCCACCAAGCGCCTCCCGGCCACTGGCCGACCTGCTCTCGGGCCACGTGCAGGGCGAGTCGCGACTTGCCGCTGCCGGCGGGTCCGACCAGCGTGACCGAGCCCTGCTGGGCCAGCGCCGCCCGGAGCGCGGCCAGGGCGCGCGGGCGATCCACGAAGCGGTCCCGCTCGCGGCGCAGGTTGTGACCCCACTCGTCGTCCATCGTCGGATCGTCGGGGTCGAGGGTGGGAATCGAGGGGACGAGGGCCGGGTCGCCAGGGTCGCGGGACGTGAGGTGGGCGGCGAGGCGGCCGTCCGCGCCGAGCGAGGTGGTCGGAACGTCCCCGAGCGCGGCGAGGAGGGCTGCGGCGGAGTCGGGCCGTCGCGAAGCGGGATCGGGCTCGCGCAGCCCGTCGAGGAGCGCACGGTCGCCGTCCGTGATCGCGGGCAGGAGGTCGGCGAGGATCGCCCCGAGCGAGAACAGATCGGACTGCGCATCGACGTCCTCGCTGCCCGCCGCCACCTCGGGAGCCAGGTAGCCGCGGGTTCCCGCCGGGGAGGTGCGCTGCCCGGCCAGGGCGGCGATGCCGAAGTCGGCGACCCGCGCGTGCACCCGGCCCCAGCGCACCTCCAGGAGGACGTTCGCGGGCTTGAGGTCTCGGTGGACGAGCCCGTGACCGTGCGCGTGGGCAACCCCGCGTACGATGTCGGCGAACAGCGCCCGTGCCTCGTCGCGGGTCGGGGTCAGTGCCTCGAGGAGCTCGGCGAGCGAACCACCGCCGACCCACGGCATGAGCAGGGCGGGGCGACCCGACACGTCGAGGACGTCGTGGACGGGCACCACGAAGGGTGAGTCCATGCGGGCCTGCCAGCGACCTTCCTCGAGCAGGCGGTCCCGGGTCGAGGGCGCGTCGTCGTGCAACACCTTCAGCGCGTGGCGGGTGCCCAGCACGGTGTGGCGCACCGCGTAGACCGTCGCCTGGCCGCCGCGGCCGAGCGAGCCGGTGACGGTGTAGCGTTCGATCCGGTCTCCCACCGTGAGCACGTCAGCGCGCCCCCGACGGCCAGTCGATGTCGTGCTGCTGCATGAGGCGACGCAGCTGGTAGCGGCTCCGCAGCCCCAGGGCTCGCCAGGTGGCCTCGCGGCTGCCGCCGTGGGTGTCGAGCGCGGCCCGGATCTCGTCGGGTGAGATCTCGGACGGGTCGCGCGACGGGGGCAGCTCGGCCGGGGCCGCGCTCGGCTCGTCGCCGAGCGGTCCGTCGAGCGGCTCGTCGGCCCGGCGGGCGGTGACCGCGGCCCAGAATGCCGCCTCCAGCCCCCGGACGTTGGTGGGCAGGGAGTGGTGGAGCAGCCGCTCCACCCAGCGGCATTCGACGCGCGGCTCGCCCTGGTCGTCCAGGACCGACCGCGACAGGAGGGGGTCGTCGCTCGCCAGGCGCCGCACCAGCGCTCGCAGGAGGATCGGGACGTCGCTGCGTCGGTCTCGCAGAGGCGGGACCTCGATGCGCAGCGGCAGGCGAGCGGCGAGGTCGTGCTTGAGCTGCTCGACGCTCCGGTTGGTCGCGGCCACGAGTCGCAGGTCCGACCGACGGACGCGGCTGTCGCCCAGACGCTGGTACTCGCCTGCGTCGAGCACCCGCAGCAAGTGGGCCTGGAGCGCAGAGGGGAGCTCGCCGATCTCGTCGAGGAACAGGGTGCCCCCGTGAGCTTCGCCGATCAGCCCCGGGCGGTCGGCCATGCCGGGATTCGGGTAGTTGCGCACGTTGCCGAACAGCTCGGCGTCGATCAGCGACTCGGGGAAGGTGGCCGCGTTTCGGGCGACCCACGGGCCGCCGTGGCGGGGGGACCGACCGTGCAGAGCGCGGGCCACGAGCTCCTTGCCGACTCCGCTCTCGCCGAGGACGAGCACGTGCCGCTCCCGGCCGGCGAGCAGCCCGATGTCGCGTCGGAGCTTCCAGGCGTGGGCGCTCTCCCCGACGATGCCGGTGCGGTCTGGTTCTCCAAACGGGTGCAGGCCGCCGTCGACGGACGGCAGCGGGGTCGCCTCGGTCACCAGCAACAGCAGCCGCTGGCGCACGTTGATGGTGCTGCCGGGCGTCACGCGCACCGTCGCTCCGGTGTCGTGGAGCGCCCCGTCCACCAACACGGGGCCCTTGCCGGTCACCGTGAGGGTGAGGCCACCGCGGTCCCGGCTCACGCGGAGCTGCTCGCGACTGATTCGCGGGTCGTCGATGCCCGGTCGCGACAGATCGCCGCCGGGTCGACGCTGGACCCACCCGGCCCGCCCCCGCCCGAGGGTGGTGTTGCCGCTCGCGTGCCACAGCTCACCAACCCGGGAGGGGTCGAACATACACCACGCCACGACGAGCTGCGGACTCGTGGAGCCGCCGCGGCCCGTCGGGGATTGGGTGACCTCCTCGGTCTCGTCCACGGCACCACTCCTCACCTGCGACCTTATCGCCTATGCGTGGGGCTCGGCGGCTCTGGTCGGTGGCGTTTCCTCCGGCAACACGACCTCGGCGAGCGGTCGGCGGTAGGTCGGCGCGTACCTGCCGTCGCTCGCGAGCACCCGGAACAGCATGACCGCCCGCTCCCCGGTCGGTCGACCGAACGCACGGGTGTAGGCGGCGTCGGCAGCTCGCAGCACCTCGGCTTCGTCGTCGCCGTAGTGTGCGCGTTCGGGTCTCTCGAGGTGCCGGACGAGGAACAGGGACACGCCCAGCGGCTGAACACCGAAGCCGTGGGCGCTGGCCGCGAGCCATCCGCGGTGGAGCGCTCGTCCGGCCCGAAGCCACGCACTCGCGCCATCGTCCCGCATCGTGACGAGGGCCAGCGCGGAGGCCGAACGGCACCAGTTCAGCGCCGTCTCTCCGAGACGGCTCCCGCGATCGCGGCTCCGCAGATCGGCAGCCACGTCGGGCCGTCGGAGGAGCTTGAGGATCGGCACGTCGCCGGGCCCGGCCGCCAGCTCGGCGATCGAGATGCCGTCGGGGCGCGTCCGAGCCTCGGCATCCGACCAGCGGATCTCGTGCCACAGCTCGCGCTGGAGCACCGGGTGGAGGAACCGCAGCCGATCGGTGGCTCCGATGTGGTGAGCAACCTCGTCGATGGCCGCGGGATCCTCGAGCAGACGCAGGCGGATCGGCTCGTCGAAGCCCGCGAGCAGGTCCGCCCGTGCGTCGTCGGACAGCGCCACGCGGGCGGGGTTGCGACGGTCGGTGAACCGCTGTCCCAGCTGGTCTGCGAGCGGGTCGGGGTCGGCGTGACCGACGGGGCGCACCGTCGCGACGACGCCCTCCCACGCCTCGGTCGCCGTCCACTCGAGGCCGTGGCCCAGCTGGGACGCCCGCAGTGCCATGCCCTCGATGGCGGCACCCACGGCGAGTAGTCCTCCCGTACGGTCCGCATCGAGCAGGCTCGTGGAGCGGGTGGCGTCGTGCAGGACCTCGATGGACCCGTCGGCCCGCGGGCGGAAGGCCCAAGGCTGCACGTTGCCTCCCGACGGCGCGGCCACCGCCGCCTCGATCAAGGCTCGCTGCACGTCCGACATGGGGGGCAGGGGCCTCTCGAGGAGCGGGGCGGGGGCCGGGGGCGCGAGGGGAGCAGGCTCGATCTCGTCGAGCCGGGCGTCGAGATCGAGCACCCGGAGCCCCGAGGGCAGCGGGCGTCCGAGCAGGATGCGCCGCACGGCGACCGTGACGGTCGCTCCCCCGAGGGCGACGTCCGACGCGAGCTGCGGCCAGGTCGACAGCGTCGCGTCGATCTCGAGCATCGACGCGGCAGCTCGGGTCGTGATGTCGTAGCCCACGCTCTCGGCGACCAGGGCGAGTCGCTCGCCAGCCCGCATGGCTCGGATGGCGTCGGGGTCCAACGACTCGGCGAACCGGCCGTTGAGGAGCGGAACGTGGTCCTCCTGATCGTAGCGTTCGACGTCGAGGCGACCGCGATCGCTGGTCTCCATGAGCACGGGTACGCGCCGCACCCGGGCCGCTCGTCGCAACTGGACCTTCATCGCCAGGTCGTCGCACTCGTCGACCACGATGTCGACGTCCTCGAAGACCTGGTCCAGGTTGTCCTGCGTGAGCCCGTCGGAGTAGATGGTGACCTCGACGAAGGGGTCGATCTCGGCGATCTGGCGTGCCGCGACCACGGTCTTCGGAAGTCCGACGTCGTGGATCGGGGCCCGAATGCGGTTGAGGTTCGAGGTCGACAGCTCGTCGAAGTCGGCCAGCACGAGGTGTCCGACCACCCCCTCCTGGGCGAGCGTGAGCGCGACGGCATTACCGACGGACAGTCCCACCACCGCGATGCGCGCGGTGCGGAGGCGCGCCTGCTCCTCCCGGGTGAGCTTGTCGCGGTTGCGGTCGAGGCGAAGCTCCCAGAACGCGTCCCGAGGCAGCACGCGGACGAGTCGTCCCGACCACGGGTAGTGGATCCAGGTGCCGAGGGAGGAGAGCGGTCGGTCGTCGGTCAGCGCGCGGCGGATGGCGTCCCGGTGCTCGGGGGTGTCGTCGCCGACCGCGCGGCAGTCGACGAGCTCCTCGAGCTGGGCGGGCAGGAGGTCGACCTCCTGCCAGAGCGCCTGGCCGCGGATCTCGCGCAGGGTGTCGGCGTCGCGGACGGGATCGAGTCGTACGGGATGGTGCAGGTGCATGGGTCAGGGTAGGCCGAACGGATTGGGGAGGGCATCGTGGACGTTCTCGTAATCGGCGCCGGGCCTGCCGGACTCGCGTTCGCGATCGCCCGTGCCGAGCAGGCACCCGATGATCGCATCGTCGTCGTCGATCGGCGCGCCGAGGATGCGGACCCTGGCTTTGGGGTGACGCTTCGGCTCGGGGCCTTCGACGTGCTCGGCCTGGGTGAGCTGGTGCAGGGTCCCGCGCTGCAGGGCCGCGCCCTGTGGTACCGCGGTGAGCGCATCGTCGATCTGCCCAACCCCGACGCCGGCCACCTCGTCACCATGGGACGAGCGACGCTCACCGGCGCGATGGTCAGGCGGGCGAAGGCGCTCGGGGTGACGCTGCAGTGGGGCGTGGACGGGTCGCAGGTCGGGTTCGAGGACCACGATCTCGTAGTGGCGGCCGATGGGGCCGGCAGCGGGATCCGTCGACGGCTCGCCGCCTCCCTGAAGCCGGAGGTTCGAGAGGGTGACAATGTCTTCGCGTGGCTCGGGACGACCCGGGTGTTCCCGAAGCTCTCGGTGCTGCTCCGCGACGACGAGATCCCGCTCCTCGGCTGGGCCTACCAGTATGCCGAAGGCCTCAGCACCTTGATCGTCGAGGTGTCGGGCGACACCTTCGCGCGCACGGGAATCGAGCACGACACGGTCGCGACGCTCTCCCGGGTGCTGGCGGGTGAGCTCGAGGGGCATCCCGTGCTCGCGAAGCCCGAGGTGCGGTGGAGACGGTTCCCCACCATCCGCTGCGAGCGGCTGTTCCACGACAACGTCGTGCTCATCGGCGACGCGGCTCACACCACCCACTTCTCGCAGGGCTTCGGCACGCTGTTCGCGCTCGATGACGCGCTCGCCCTCGCCGAGGCGCTCGCGAGCCGCGGATCCATCGGGGAGGCCACGCGCGCCTACCAGGCCTCCCAGCAGCCCAAGGTCGAGGCCCACCAGGCCACCTGCAACGCCAGCATGCAGTGGGGCGTCGAGGTCACCCGCGCGCTGGACGCGCACGACGAGATCGCGGTGCGAAGGCTGGTCGACGCCCGGTGGTCCGGCAACGCGGTGGCGCCGGCACCGCTCGACCCGCGATAGCCACCGCGGCGAAACCGCAGGTGGATCGATCTGGCAATACCGTGGGCCTTCGGTGGACCGAGGGGTGGTGGATGCCAGACGAAAAATCGAGGTGGCGACTCCCGAAATCCGCACGTGAGCTCGCCCTCGAGCGGGTGGCTCCGCCCGTGCACCGCCAAGTCCAGGCGCTGCTGCGGACCGTCGCGGCCGTGGACCGCGTCGGCAACGCGATCCCCTTCCCCGAGTCCGCGGACGCCACCGCCAGACGGGACGTCGATCGGACAATCGGCTCGAGCGCACAGTATGTTCGCGGCGCGGAGTTGGTTTCCGGCGATGCCCATCTGCATCCAGGTCGCAAGAAGTCCTGACGCGCTCAGATCCCTGTTCGAACTTCGACATCGCGTGTACGTCGACCAGGAGGGCGTGCTCGAGCCCACGCGATCTGGGGCGGTCGTGGACCTCTACGACGCACTGCCGACGACGACGAACCTGTGCGCAGTGGTCGAGGACGAAGTGGTGGGAGGGGTCCGCATCACCCTCGACAGCCACGCGGGGTTGCCCGCCGACGACTTCTTCGACTTTCGGGCCCACCTGCCCGACGCCGCTCGTCTCGCTTCCTGCGGGATGATGTGCCTGACCCGGGATCGTCGGGACCACCCGCGGATCATCGTGAGCCTGCTGCGGATGTGCATGTACTGGGCGGTGCTCAACGGTCGCACCCACCTCTGCGGGCCGGTGAGCCCGGCCGCCCTGCGACTCGTCCAGCGCATCGGCTTCGAGCCCATCGGCGAGCCGTTCACGAGCGCCGAGGGTCTGCCCTCGGTTCCCGTGGCCATGGACATCGAGCAGCTGGCGCCCGACTTCGTGGAGTTCGTGCAACGGCAGGAGGTCGGCCTGTGGATGGAGAACTTCGAGCGCTGGCTCTTCGAGCCAGGCGACGTGGTGGTGCAGGCCGGTGAGCCGGCCCACGACGCGTGGCTCGTGCTCGAGGGGCGGGTCGAGGTGAGGGATCCGGGCACGGACCAGGCGCTCGTCGAGCTCCGCCGGGGGCACGTCTTTGGCGAGCTGGCGCTGCTGTCCCCGGTGTACCGCACGCACACGGTCGTCGCGACGGCGCAGACGGACGCGATGGTGCTGACGCGAGAGCAGTTCCAGGACCAGCTGCGGACGAGCCCCGAGGTGCTGTCCGAGATCGTGCGATCGCTCGGCAACCGGTTCGAGGACGCGCTGCGGAGCGCGAGGGGGAGCGGTCTCGCCGAGGTCGTGAGCAGGACGGGTCGAGGATGACCGAGTCGCGCCGCTCCGGGTCGGGAGGCGCGGGTCAGAACTGGAAGTACACGAAGTCGCGGCTCGTGTCCCGGTAGAACAGCGCGATCGCCACGATCTGCAGCGCCACTCCCGTCGTCTGCACCGGAAGGAGCCACGGCCCCTTCGACAGCCAGGGCCACACGTGGTCCTCGAACAGATCGCCGAGCACCATCGGCAGCGCAAAGAGACCCGCCACCACGAGCACGACCCAGGCCATCAGTCCTTCGTCCGCGGTGAAGTCCCAGGGCGCCTGCGCCAGGTGCATCCACACCCGCTGGACCGACGACTCGCGGAACAACACGCCCGCCGGGAGGAGAACCACCACCGAGTGCAGCCCGGCCGTCATTCCGTGCACGATCGGGCCCGTCCGTCCCTCGAACCACCGGTTGGGAACGAGGGGAGCGCCGAGCGTGCACAGCACCATCCAGATCCCGTACCAGACCCCGAGGAGCACGAAGTTCCAAGCGGCTCCGTGCCACAGCCCGATCAGCGCGAACGTGACGAGCAGGCTCGCGGCCATACGCCCTGGCCCCGGACCGAGCGTCTTCGACAGCGGCGCGTACACGTAGTCGCCGATCCAGGTGCCGAGCGTGACGTGCCAGCGCCGCCAGAAGTCCGGGGTCGACGTGGCGAGGAAGGGCCGGCGGAAGTTGACCGAAAGCTCGAAGCCGAGCATCCGCGCCACCCCGCGCGCGATGTCCGTGTAGCCCGAGAAGTCGGCCACGATCTGCACGCCGAACGCCACGGTGCCCGCGGCCACGAGCGGCGGGCTGGGCTGCTCGAGCAGGAACACCTTGTCGACGTAGAGCGCCACGACATCGGCGATGCAGATCTTCTTGAAGGCCCCCCACACCGCGAGCAGGGCTCCCGAGCCGATGCGCGACGCGTCGAACCGTCGGGGTTGCTCGACTTGCGGCAGCAGATCCCCCGCTCGCTCGATGGGCCCCGCCACGAGCTGCGGGAAGAAGCTGACGTAGACCGCATAGTCGAGCAGATCCCGCCGGGCCTCGACCCGTCCGCGGTACACGTCGATGGTGTAGGACAGCGTCTGGAACGTGTAGAACGAGATGCCGACCGGCAACACGAGCGCCCACAGCGGCAGCTCGGTGCCGAGCCCCAGTCCGGCGAGGGCCTGGTTGACGTTCTCGACAAAGAAGTCGTGGTACTTGAACGCGCCGAGCAGCCCCAGGTTGCCGACCAGGCTCGCGACGAGCGCCCACGTGCGCAGGCGAGGACGCTCCGCCATCACACGGCCCGCGGCGAAGTCGAGCAGCGTCGACAGCGCGAGCAAGACCACGAACCACGGGTGGACCCAGCCATAGAAGATGGCCGAGGACGCGATCAGCAGGGCGTTCTGCCTCCGTCGGCCTCCGACGAGCCAGTACAGCCCGAACACGGCGAGCAGCAGCCCCAGGAACTCGACCTGGACGAAGGTCATTGCGGCACCCCGCTGGGCTGACCGGGTCCGGGCAGGGTCTCCACCAGCGTGGCCTTCTGGAAGAGCACGGCCTGGGCCGGCGAACGGTTCTCCAGCACCAGCGTCACGACGTCGCCGACGGGGCGGAGCGTCGACCACAGCCGCAGGACGATGCCGTGCTCGAGGAGCTCGATACGGATGTCGTGCTCGTCCGTCGTCAGACCCCCGCGCAGCAGCGACACCGCCACGACGTCGTCCTTGCTCGGCGGCGGCCCGAACCGGCGGGCGCTGAGGTGCAGCTCGACAGGCCCGGCGAAGAAGCGCTTCATCTCCTGACGGCTCGCGCTCACCCGTACCTCGTCGTGCTGAAGCAGCCACAGGGCGGTGTTGCAGGCGCGTCCGGACGTCCGATCGAACTGCAACGTGTAGGTCGCTCGCCGCGCCTGGCCCGGCCGGGGGTGAAACCGGATCTCGGTGCCCACGTGGCACATCGTGCCGGGCTCCGTACGCACGTCGTCACAGTCGTTGTGGCGCTCGAGGAGGTGGCCGTCCTCGAGCACGGCCAGCGGCGAGCAGCGACCGGTGAGCCGGTCGGTGAGGTCGATGACCTCGGGCGCCTCGAAGTGCCCGGTGCCGTCCTCGTTCCAGACGAGGTCGACGGGCCCGGGAACCGGTGGCTCGGCGGTGGTCCAGGTAGGCCGCATGTCCCCGAGCGGCCGACCCACCACGTCGAGCGTCACCTGTCGGGGGTTGCGGCCGCTGCCGAGGAACGGGGTGCTCCGGGGCCCGAGCCCGACCGTGACGGAGTGGAGGGCCACCAGCGGACCTCGCCGGGGTGAGCGCACGGTGAGCTCCCAGTCGGCGGGCCCCCCGTGGGCAACCCCTCGCCACATCCCGCCGTGCGACGTGAGCCCGATGGGACCGACACCCCGCAGGACGACCTCCGGAGCTTGCCCTTCGGCTCCGAAGGTGTGGGCCAGGACGTGGAACGCCCGCGGGCCCTGCTTGGACTCGTCCCAGGGGTCGGTCGCGGTCAGCGTCAGCGTCGTGCCGGGGAGAATCCACGTCACCGCCCCCTCGTCGGGATCCTCCACCGTCGGGGACGGGT
This sequence comes from uncultured Enterobacteriaceae bacterium, assembly GCA_964655065.1. Lineage (GTDB taxonomy): Bacteria > Myxococcota_A > UBA796 > UBA796 > DRPG01. The sequence goes on from CAZZLC010000027.1 coordinate 28,602, forward strand.
GGGGCGCGAGCTCGACCGGGGACGAACGAGGCACCACGCTGATCGTCGTCGGCAACGCGCTGAAGCTCCCTGGCTCACAGTCGCGACGCAGCCGAAACGGACGGTCCACCCAATCGAACGGCCCGTCGGCGTCCCGAACCACCACCGGCCAGGCCGGAGGGAGCCCGCGCGCCTTCACGCGACCGGGAGTCACCGGGGCCTCGGCAGGAGGGAGGTCGAAGAGAGCGCTGATGGGCTTCGCCGTGCTCTCGAGGACGCACGACCCACGACGAGCGGTGAGCGCGAGAGGGCGCGCCCGGGCCGGCGGCTCGGTGCGGGTGACCCGGGGCGGGCGCTCGGGCACCGGGGCCTCGGGAACCGGGGCGTTCGGGAGGTGGAGCTTCAGCTTCTGGATCCGCTTGGCGAGGAAGCGGGTGTAGAACGCTCGGCCCACGGGCCGGAAGTGGACGGGGTCGGAGAACCACGCGGCGCGCACGGGGCGACGAGGCCGCTCGACGTAGCCGAGGCCTCGGGCGTTCATCAGCCGCACCAGCCCGTGCATCTGGTCCTGGGTCACGAGATCCGGCACTCCGGGCGCTGACGGAAGGTGCGCGAACGCGACCTTCACGCCGTGGGCCTTCGCGAGATCGGCCACGTCGACCACGAGCGAGGCCTCGGGGTCCGTCGCGAGCTCGTTGTCGCCGTCCTCGGGAGGGGTCCACGCGTCACGCGCGAGCCCGTAGTCGACGTTGTCGTCGGCGAAGACCCGGTTGTGGGCCGAGACGGCGTCCTCGGACGTGAGCCCGGCGAGGCCCGCAGCGAGATCGCGGGCGCCGTCCAGCAGGGCGCGCCGGTGCTGGACCCGCCGACGGTCGAGCTCCGACCAGATCACCGAGCGGGCGTCACGGTCGAGGACCTTCTTCACCAGCACGGGCTCGTGAGCGGTCATCAGCTGATCGAGACGCATCCGATCCTGCTCGGTCCGGGCGCTGACCGCGAGGAGCCCGTCTGCTCGGTTGGCGATGATGATCAGCCGAGGGACACGATCGCTGGCGAGCACGAGGTTCTTGATCACCGCGTACCAGGCGGGCGCCTCGGAGCCGGGGACCGTCAGCAGCTCCACCTTCAGGCCGAGCTCGCCGGCGAGCTGCTCGGGATCCACCCCGGCCTTGGTGATCGAGTTGCCGACCACCACGACGTCGGGCTCGTTGGCCATGGCCTCGGCGAGCTCGTCGCGGAGCTCGGGGTCCACGGCGGGACGGATCCGGAGGATCGCGAGCAGCCCGACGATCAACACGAGGATCGGGAGCCCCCAGGCGACCACCCGAGGCGTCCAAGCGGGGACGCTCGAGCGTCCCATCGCCGTCCAAGGCCCCTGTTCCTGAACCACCGCTGCTCCGAAGACCCTTCACCCTCGCGGTAACCGTGTGGTTCTCGGGCTCGGGCTCGCCTTTGCCGGTTACGCCCTCCTTCTCGGAGGACCCATGGACTACCCCATCATCGGCAGCACGGGCATGCGGACGTCGGCCCTCGCGTTCGGGACGATGACGTTCGGCGGCGAGGCCGACCGCGAGACCTCCGCCGCCCTGTACGCGGCGTGCCGGGACCACGGCATCATCCACTTCGACACGGCCGACATGTACACCAAGGGCGACAGCGAGCGGATCCTCGGGGAGCTGGTGAAGGGCCACCGGGACGAGGTGGTCATCGCCACCAAGGCCTACTTCCCCACCGGCCCCGGGCCGAACGACCGAGGCGCCTCGCGCAAGCATCTCCGTCGCTCTGTCGAGGCGAGCCTCGCGCGACTGGGGACCGATCGCGTCGAGCTGTTCTACGTGCACAAGTTCGACGCGGACGCCGATCTCGAGCAGGTGCTCCGCACGCTCGACGATCTGGTCACCCAGGGGCTCGTGCTCCACCCGGCGGTGTCGAACTTCGCGGCGTGGCAGGTCACGAAGGCGCTCGGGATCCAGGCACTGCGGGGCTTCTCGCCCATCGTGGCCCTGCAGCCCATGTACAACGCGGTCAAGCGCCAGGTCGAGGTCGAGCTGTTGCCCATGGCGGCCTCCGAGGGGCTGGCGGTGTTCCCCTACTCGCCGCTGGCCGGCGGGTTGCTCACCGGCAAGACGATGACGGGAGACGCCCGGCTGGCGCGCTCCGATGTCTACAAGACGCGCTACGCCGCTCACCTGGAGGCAGACCGCGGCGCTGCCTTCGCGGCGATCGCCAAGGAGGCGGGCCTGCACCCCGTCACCCTGGCCATTGCCTGGGTCGCCCGCCATCCCGCGGTCACCGCTCCCCTGCTCGGGGCCCGCTCGGTGGCTCAGCTCGAGCCCGCGCTGGCCGCCGCCGACGTGACGCTGGATCCCGAGGTCGTGGCTCGGGTCGACGCGCTGATCCCAGCTCCCGCCCCCGCCACCGACCGCACCGAGGAGGCAGTGGGCGCGGGGATCGATCAGCGCTGACGGCGTCGGGCGAACAGCCAGCCGAGCAGCGCGAGACCACCGAGCCCTGACGACGGGGCGCCCGTGGGCGTGCAGCCACAGCCACCAGTGGCGTCGACGAACTCGACCGTGCCGCCCGCCGGCGTCGGGTCCTCGTTGTGCCAGATGTCCCGGGCCTTGACCTCGAAGCGGTTCGCTCCCGGCGAGGCGGCCACCACCGCCTCGGTGTCCGCCGACCAGGTCGACCAGCTGCCTCCGTTGACCCGGTAGCTGTAGACCAGCGGGCCCTCGCGATCGTCGGTCCCCGAGAAGGTGGCGCGCAGCACGGCGCCGTCGAGGCGGACCTGGCCCGTGGTGTCGGGCGGAGTGCGGTCGACCCGGGGGTCGTCGCTCCGGAAGAGCGTGGCCCACGCGAGGGCCGCCTGGTCCTCGAAAGCGGACTCGTCGACGCGGAGCACGTAGCCCAGGGCCTCGAAGTGCGACTCGTAGATCTCGAGGTCTTCGAGGGCGGCCGCCGCGGCCCGGACCGCCCAGCCCTCGAGGAAGCCCTGGAGGTTCTCGGGGCCCTCCTCCAGCACTCGCGAGGCATCGAGCCGGGTGATGCTCGCCACGAGCTCGTGGGCGGTGAGCCGCAGCGAGCCAGCGTCCACACGGAGCTCGAGCAGCCCGTCGAGGTCGACGTCGAGCGACAGCAGCAACTCGTCCTCGGCGTTGCGGATCGACAGCGAGGTCTGGGGCAGCGCGATCGCCATCACCCCGTCGGCGATGCGGACCCGGGGCGCCACGTTGGTGCCGAGCTGGACCTGCAGATCGGTGCCGAGCCCGAGCCCCTCGAGCAGGTCCCGGAAGAGATCGCCAGTGGTGTCGGACCCGGGCTGGATGAGTCCCTGATCGAAGGCCGCGACCGCCACCTCCTCGACCAGGGCCTCGGTCAGCCCGACCGCGATGTGGGAGTCTCCGCGGGGAGACAGGTCGACGCGCCGCCCTGGCCCGCCGTCGCCGCCCAGGTCGACGGTGGCCGAGGCGTAGAGTCCCTCCTCCGAGCTCGTGACCGCGCTCGGCAGGATTCCGAGGGAGAAGCCGGCGATCTCGGTCTGGTAGAGGAAGCCGTCGACGGTCAGCCCGGCGAGCAGGTCCGGGAGCTGCTCCTCGAGCTCGGTGACCGCGAAGTTCAGCAGCGCGTCCTCGAGGAAGAGCAGCAGCCCCTCCTCGACGAAGTCCGGGAGCTGGGCGAGGTCGATCGACACGTCGGCGTCGAGCTGAAGGGGCTCGAAGAAGGTGACCGCCAGCTGATCGTCGACGATGCGAGGAAAAAGCTCGCCGTTCACCGTCATGTCGCGGACGGTGACCTCCTCGATGTCCGTACCGAACGTGATGCAGGCCCCGCCCGTGCCCCTCGCGTCCAGACGCATGTCGCGGCCCTCGGCCGAGACGACCTCCGCGTCCAGGGCGAGGCGGTTCGACCCCGCGACCAGGGAGACCGGTCCGAAGACCAGAGCGAGGTCGAGGTTCTCGATGGTCAGCTCGTAGCAGCCGTAGTCGAACACCACCGGACCGTCCGGAGCGATCGCCCAGGTCGAGTCCGACAGCTCGCTCGAGAGAAATCCGAGTCCGGCCGGGTGGATCTGGGCCTGGACCGCGTCGATGACGGGGGCGGCTCCGGCGGACGACGAGACGAGAGCGAGGGCGACGAGAGAGGGGGTCAAAGGACCTCCGAGGAGAGATCAGGGGGACTGCGCGAGCAGACGGATGGTCCGGCGCACCCACACCCGCGGATCTTCGGGGGTGCGGGGCCCAGTGTAGACGGCGGTGAGTCCGGCGGCGACGAGAGCGTCGATGTCGGCATCCGACTTGTGGCGCAGCGCGCCAGCCCACGCGTGGCAGCTCACGTGGCAGAGGCCCGGGAACACCGCGTGCGCGTGGTCGAGCCAGCGGATCCAGGCCTCGGTTGGCAGCCCGAGCGCGTGCTCACAGGCCGCGAAGATTCGGCCCGTGTCCGGTCGCAGTCCCGCCAGGCGATCGAGGTCGCCGAGGATCGCGTCGAGCGCGCGGGGCTGGCCCGCCACGGTGACGGACAGCACCCAGGCGACGTGCTCGTCGGGGGGGCGGAACACGGTCTCGCTCACGAGGACCTCGAAGTCGGCGCGAACGGCGCGCGCCTCGCCGATGTACCGCCCCAGACCCGATCCTGGCAAGATCGGGAGCGAGACCGGTACGAGCCACCGCCGGGCGTTAGCGGAGAGCGTGCAGCTGATCCTCCTCGGTCCACAGCGACCCTTCGCCAATGCGCCACAGGCCCTCGCGGAGCTCGACCCGACGGGTCCGATCGCCGTCATCGCCGCGGGATGGCGCCACGACGAGTCCGACGAAGCCCTCGTTCAGCGGCACCTCGGGCCCCGAGCGCACGTGCTTCCGCTGTACGCTTGGTTCGACCAGATCATGGCCGATCGGGCGAACCTTCGGGCTCGCTACGAGGCTCGCCAGGCGGCCCTCCGCGAGCTCCGCACGCTGCACCGGCTGCGCCTCGACCGGGCGCTGGCCGCGGTGCGCGACCTGCTCGCCCGCTCCGTGGGCGACCTCACCGAACTGCTGACGCACCAGGCGCTGGAGGACGTGCGACGCATCGATCGCCAGCTCGTCTACCAGACCGACGCGATCGTCGACGCGCACGGCCGTCCGTGGGACGACGACCCTCTCGTGGCCGAGCGGCAGCAGCGGGCTCGCGAGGTGCTCGAGCAGGCCCAGGTGATCGTGATGGTCGGCGGCGACGTCGCCGTCCTACGGAGTCGGCTCGGATTCTTCGGGGTGGGCCGCGTGCTCGCCGAGCTCTACCGGCGTGGCACCGTGCTGGTGGCCTGGTCGGCGGGTGCCATGGCCCTGACCGAGCGCATCGTGCTCTACTACGACGACCCGCCCGACGGACCCTCGAACCCCGAGGTGTTCGATCGCGGCGAGGAGCTCGTCGAGGGGCTGGTCATGCTGCCGCACGCGCGACAGCGCCTTCACCTCGACGATCCCGTGCGGGTTCGCCTGCTGGCCCTGCGCCTCGCGCCCGCCACCTGTCTCGGGCTCGAGAACGGCGCCTGGCTCGTCCACACCGCCGAGGGCTGGTTCAACCGCGGGCCCGCGCGAAGCGCGTCTCGACTCGAGCCAGACGGGAGCGTGCAGAACCTGCCGACGTGGAGGGGCGCGTGAGCCGCGAGGCGATGCGCGAGGTCGTCATGCTCGCCCAGCAACTGGCCGCGTCCCGATCGAGCGCGCCCGACCTCGTCGAGAGCTTCGTCGCCCAGCACCAGTTTCCCATCGTCGACGACGAGACCGCGGTGTTCTTCCTGCGGGAGCCTGCCGCAGAGCAGGCCTTCCTCGTGCACTGGGTGTTCGGTCTCGAGGGTCGCCAGCCCCTGCTGCGGCTGCTCGACACCGACGCCCTCTACCTGCCGGTGAAGCTCCCCCACGCTGCTCGGGTCGAGTACAAGTTCGAGATTCGCGACCGCGAAGGGCATACCGCGCTGACCCACGACCCCCTGAATCCCCATCGGGCCCACGATCCATTTGGCTCGAACTCGGTGTGCGCCATGCCGGGGTACCAGGTCCCGAGGTTCGTGCGACCGGATCCCGACACGCGGCCTGGTCGATTGGTGACCTTCGAGCACGAGAGCGCGATCTATCCCCCGAGCCGCACGGTCGAGGTGTACCTCCCGTCCGAGTACAAGGAGGTCAAGCGCTACCCGCTGCTCGTCTGCCACGACGGCCGTGACTACCTGGCCTACGCCGACACCAAGCAGGTCCTCGACAACCTCGTGGCGCGTCACGAGGTCGCGCCCCTCATCGTGGCGTTCACGTCGGGCGTCTCCCGCAACGAGGAGTACGCGGCCTCGACCCGCCAGGCCGACTACATCGTCCAGGAGCTCATCCCGGCCTTGGAGCGGGAGTTCCGCGTCTCCGACCGGCCGGGCGACCGGGGGCTCATGGGGGCGAGCTTTGGCGCCGTCACGAGCCTCTTCACGGCATGGCAGTATCCCGGCGCGTTCGGCAGGCTGTTGCTGCAGTCGGGCTCGTTCGTACACACCGACATCGGGCACCACGGACGCTCGGAGCTCTTCGACCCGATCGTGGACTTCGTGGCGGAGTTTCGGTCAGACCCCGGCCGCATCGCGGTGCCGAGGGTGTTTCTGTCGTGCGGCACCTTCGAGTCGCTCATCTGGTACAACCGCTCGCTCGTCCATCTCCTCCGGCAGGCCGGCATCGAGGCTCGCTTCGTGGAGTCGCAGGACGGACACAACTGGGTCGCCTGGCGGGATCGACTACGCGACGGTCTGGCCTGGCTGTTTCCTGGTCGACTGTGGACCTGGTACGAATGAACGTCCTCTTCCTCTCCCCGTCGTGGCCCGTCGAGATGAACGCGTACGTGCAGGCGCTCGCGGCGTGTGGTGCACGGGTGTGGGGCGTGACCGATCAGCCGCTGTCCGCCCTGCCTCCTCGCACGAAGGAGGCGCTGTCCGGCGTGCTGCACGTGTTCGGATTCTCGGACAAAGCCGCCTTCGTGGACACGGTCGTCCAACAGGTTCGGAACCGCGGTCTGACCTTCGATCGCGTCGAAGGGCTGTGGGAGCCGCTCGTGCTGCCGGCAGCGGCGATTCGTGAGGCCCTCGGGATTCCGGGCATGTCGGTCGAGGTGACGCGGCGCTTCCGGGACAAGGAGCTGATGAAGGCCACCCTGCGGGAGGCCGGAGTTCGGGTGCCCCGGTCGGCCCGTGCCGAGTCCCCGGACGAGGTGCGCGAAGCCGTCGAGCGGATCGGGCTGCCGGTCATCGTCAAGCCCATCGCGGGGGCGGGCAGCGCCGATACCTATCGCGTGGACGATCTCGTCGAGCTCGAGGCGGTACTCGAGCGCACCCGCCACGTGCCAGAGGTCAGCGTCGAGGAGTTCGTCGACGGAGAGGAGTTCACCCACGACACGCTGTGTGTAGGTGGCATCCCGGTTTACGAGAACGTGTGCCAGTATCTGCCGCGTCCGCTGATCGCGCGAACGCAGGAGGGCTGCTCGCCGATCGTGATCACCCTTCGTGACCTCGAAGACCCGTCGCTTCGCGAGGGAATCGCGCTCGGGCGGCGGGTCCTGTCCGTGCTCGGCATGCAGACGGGGCTCACCCACCTCGAGTGGTACCGAAAGGCCGATGGCGAAGTCGTGTTCGGCGAGATCGGTTGTCGTCCGGGTGGCGCCCACCTCATCGACCAGATGAACTTCAGTCACGACGGCGATCTCTATGTGTCCTGGGCCTGTGCGGTGCTCGGCGAGCCCGTCGCGCCGATGCCCGAGCGTCGCTACGCCTGCGCGATCGTGTTCAAGCGGGCCTACGGGATGGGGTTCATCGCGGAGCACGAGGGTCTCGACGAGTTCATGGCCGAGTACGGCGAGCACGTCGTGTGGCAGGGACTCTCGCCCGTGGGGACGCCGCGTCGAGACTGGCGCGCCACCCTCGTCTCGGACGGGTTTCTGATCGTGAGGCACGCCGATCAGGCGACGGCACTTCGCATCGCGCGTACTGCGGCGGATCGTGTACAGCTGGTCGCGCGCGGGGCCTGACGCGATCTGTCGCTTCGTCTACGAATCCGATAGGTTACGCGGGTTCGCGAATCCGGAATGGGGCGCCTTTCGAGCGCGCTACCGCTCCGCCGGCCCTCGCACTCCCCGAGGGCTCCTCTGGTCCGAGGAACCGCCATGGGCAACCGGCAGCTCACCGACATCTCGCGCCACCTCCCCGATCCCGATGCCGACCAGGCCGACACCGTGCTGATGTCCGGCAAGGGGTCGGAGCACGTCTTCGACGAGCTGCGGCAGCGCTACGAGCGTCGCATCGAGTCGCAGGAACACCGTCTGCTCGAAGGAGGCGACGGCCCGGCCCCGCTCCAACACCCGGCCGAGCCGAACTCCGAGGTCTCGCTCGAGCCGGCCTCTCCAGAGGTGCTCTCCGAGCCCGACGTTCCCTGGTACGTGTGGGGACTCGTCGCGGCGTCCTCGGTCCTGCTGCTGGCTGCTGCGGCCGCGGTGCTGATCATCGTCAGCTGACGTTCAGCGGCGAGCCTGCACGAAGAGCTGGTAGTGGAGCAGCCCGTAGGCGGCCCCGCCGAGGTGTGCGGCGTGGGCGACGGTGCTGTTGGTCGAGCCCAGCATGAAGATGTCGAGCAAGATGAAGAGGCCCACCGCCAGCGCAGCAGGCATCGGGATCAGGAACCCGACGAGGAGCGTCCGGTCGGGGAACATGCCGCCGAAGTAGGCCGCCAGCGCCATCACGCCCCCCGAGGCGCCGAGGGCGGGTCGAGCGAGCTCGGGGACCAGCGCGGAGAACAGCACGTGGGCCACCGATGCCACCAGCGCCCCCGCGACGTAGACCAGGAGGAGCTCCCTGGCGCCTCGGACCTCGCCGATGGCCCGGCCGAAGACGTAGATCCCGAAGAGGTTGAACAGCAGGTGCCACGGCTCTCGGTGGCTGAACGCGGCGGACAGGAGCGTCCACACGCGGCCGTCGAGCACGCCCGCCAGGCTGACGCGGAAGTGGGTGAGCATGAACGGAAAGAGCTCGTCCAGCTGCCACATCACGTAGACGATCACGTTGACCGCCACGAGCCCCCAGAAGACCTGGTCGGTGTACAGACGGTCGTTTCGCCAGCGCTTGCCCCAGTCCACGGACTGGCGCCTGGGGTCGGGTCCTGAAGCCATGAGTCGGCGGTATCCTCCGTGCGGACGGCGAACAAGCCGGTTACGCCGCCCGAGCCGGGTCCAGGACGCCGTATCGTGCCCATCCCCATCATCGTGCAGCGGGTGCGCCAGCACGCCGCGCGGGCCCCCGACGAAGCTGCGCTGAAATGGCCCGAGAAGGACTACGACCGGAGCGACCCGAGCTGGCGCTCCGTCACCTGGGGAGAGCTCGAGGCCCGCAGCGACGGGCTGGCTCGGGGCCTGCGGCACCGAGGGGTCGGGGCCTCCGAGCGGGTGGCGGTGTTCCTGCGCGCGGGACCTGAGTGGCTCGCGCTGGTGCTCGCCTGCTGGAAGGTCGGGGCCACGGCGGTGGTGACCTCGCGTCGACTGGAGGCCCGGCACGCGCTGCAGGCAGTGCGCCGGGCGCGCCCGCGGGTGCTCGTCGGCTCGGCCTGGCTGCACCGGCTGCGACCGTGGTTTCGCGAGGCCTTCGCGTCGGTCGAGGTCACGGTGGCGACGGGCGCTCCGTGGCTGTGGGGCGGCTCGCGGCTGTCCGAGCTCGCGAAGGACGGCGATCCGCTTCCGCTGCCCGACGGCGACGCCCTGGCGATCCTCGAGCTCGTCGGCGACGGACCGGCCCGGGGGCTGACGGACCGTCACCTGCTGGCCCGGACCCCGGTGTCCGACGACGATGCTGGGCTCACGCTCGAGACCACCTGGGCTCGGGTGTTCGGTCACCTCGCCGCGGGTCGCACCTCGGTGTGGCCTCGTCTCGATCCGCAGCGCCCCTCGTCCGTGCAGACCGACGCCTGGCTGGCCGCGCTCACCCACCACGACGTGGAACTGCTGGTCGGAGGACCCGAGGTGTTCGGTCGACCCGTGCCCGAGGGCTTCGTGGCCCGGGCTTCCCGAGCGGTGGCGGTCGGTCGGCCGCTCGCGGGCGGTTGGATGCTCCGGTGGAGCCAGTTGCTCGACGGTCCGGGTTCCCTCGCTGCGGGGTGGCAGACGCCCGAGACCGGGGTGGTCGCCCGCATCGTGGCTCGCGAGCTCCGGGCCGAGACACTGGACAAGACACGCCGGGGAGCCGGCTATTGCGTCGGACGTCCGGTGGACGGCGTCTCGGTCGACATCGTCGACATCACCGACGGGCCGCTGGTCGGGCTCGAGGAGGCGAGGATGCCGCCGGGCGAGATGGGCGAGATCGTCGTCGCGGGGCCCGGCGTCGTCCTGGACTACCCGATCGACGAGGAGCATCAGGATCGGGTGGTCATCGACGACCAGTGGCTGCGCACGGGCTGGCTCGGATACCTCGACGAGGACGGGCGACTCTGGCTCGGCGGTCGCGTCGAGGACCGGGTCGAGACCGCGTCGGGGCTGGTGACCCCGTTGTCGGTCGAGGGGCTCTTCGATGGCGACGGTGACGTCGTTCGCTGCGCGCTCGTCGGGGTGGGGCCCCGCGGCTCGGCGCTGCCGGTGCTCGTGGTGCAGCTGCGCGAGGGGCGTACGCTGTCGGCCGGGCTCGAGGCGGGATGGCGAGACCGTGAGGCGGACACCGCCGTCCGCGGAGTCGTGCGGCGGTACCTCGCCCATCCGGCGATGCCGGTGACCGGCGATCGGTCGCCCGATCGCGAGGTCCTCCGCGGCTGGGCCGAGCAGCGCTGTGCCGATCTGGTCCGGGAGGACGGGTGAGTCGGGTCGACGACATCCTGGAGCGCCTCGCCGCGGTACCGAGAGGGGCGGCGGCGGAGGGGGAGCTCCCCGAGGACTTGCCCGCTCGCGAGTTTCTGCGGTCTCCCGCCGCTCGGCTGGTGGGTCGAGCCGCCGCCGCCGACGGTCTCGTGCTCGCGCGCTACGAGCATCGTCAGCCGATCGGCGTCGACACCGAGCCCGTCTGGCAGCAGGGAACCATCCCCGAGCCCAAGTACGCCGACTTTCGCCACGATCTCCCGATCGGAAGCTTCCACCCAGGTCACCGCGCCAAGTGGTCCGCGCACGAGCTCGCGCACGTTCACGTCGGGTTCGCTTGGTGGCCCGGCGCATCCCCTCTCGCGGTGGCCACCGCGGGACGGCTGGCCGAGCTCTGGCCCGTGGCCCTCTGGTACTTCTTCGACGAGGTCGGCCTGCAGCGCTGTCCGCGTCACCACGGGCCTCTGTTCCGGACGCTGTGTCCCGCCTGCGAGGCGGTGGCCGGGGCCCGTCCCGTGGAGCCGCGCGACCGGGAGTTCGTCGCGGAGGGGCTCCGCTTCGTCGACCGTGAGCTCGCCGCGGTCGCTCGCACGGTCCGGACCGGGGTTCCCGTGGCTCACGTGTGGGGGTCGCTCGACCTCTGCAGCGACGGGATCGCGTACGCGGACGGACACGGAGCGCGACTCGAGGGGCCCGCGTTCCGGGCCTGGGCCGAGCGGTTCTTCGTGCCCGAGACCGGCGGCTTCGGTGACCTCCCGGCGCTGGTGGCGCGCGTGGAGGCCGTGGTTGCGGCCCTAGCGAGCGACGGGCCGCTACCCACCTGGGTCGGCGACCCGGTGGTGGGTCGACGCCGCTGGGTGGCCGCGGATCTCGCGGCGCGGTTGCTCGACGCCGCGACCAGCGACCGCGGGATTCCTGCCGAGGTCGAGAGCTGGGTGGACGGGCTCGCGGAGGGGGTCGACCCCTCCGAGGTGGCCCGACAGATCCGGGCCGCGAACCGCCCCGATGCGGATCCGGAGTTGCTGTTCGCCACGGGCTACCCGTGGGAGCACGGCGGCGAGGTGCCGGGCGCCACCCTGGACCGGCTGGATTCCGGGCTGCGAACCGTGGTGCCGGTCACCCTCGAGCTGTTCGACGACGCAGGTATCGACCCGGTTCCTGCCTTTGCGGCGGTGGACGAGGCCGTTCGAAGGCCGCTCGGCGAGCGGTTCGCGGCCTGGCTCGAAGAAGACGCGCCTTCCGCCGTGACCGCACTCGCTCGCTACGAGGCCGCGCTGCGGCACGTCACCTCCGACCCGCTGACCGGGCTCGGCGCGGTCGGGGAGGGCGTGGAGCGGGCCAGCGGTCTGACCGTGATTCGCGCCGGCTTCGACGTAGTGGCCTTCGCCGAGGCGGTCGAGGAGGGGACGGTCGAGGCCCGGGCGACGGACGAAGGACTTTCCGTCGGGGCACCCGAGCCGAGCGGAGATGCGGTGCTGGTGGCGCGGGACCGGTCCGGCAACCTGGTGATCGCGCTCGTACCGGACGACGTCGCGGCCGCGATCGAGGAGGATCCGTCACGGCTGCCCGACGACGATCTCGCCGAGCTGCTCGACCTCCAGATCCTCCGACGGACCCGGTTTGGCCTCTCCCGTCGAGCGAACGAGCTACGGTAGCTGCCGCGACCGGGAGGCGGTGATGAGCGACGATTCCCAGAACTTCGAGTCGACGTCCGGATCGGACGACGGCGCAAACGTGATGCCCTTCGTCACCGCGATTGTCGCGCTGCTCCTGGGGGTGGCGCTCGGGGTCGCCATCGGGTGGACGTCCAAGCCGAGCGAGACGGTGACCGAGGCGCCCGCGCCCCGCGAGCTCACCCAGGCCGAGCTCCAGCAGCTCTGCAACGAGGACGAGACGCTCACCGAGCTCGAGCAGGCCAAGGACAAGATCGCCTTCCTCGAGAAGGAGATCGACGCCCGCAACACGCGGGTGAAGGAGCTCGAGGAGGCGGCTCGGACCACGTCGCCCCAGCCGAGCGCGCCGTCCGGCACCTCCGGGGGCGGGCGCAACCTGTCGCGGGAGCTCGCCCGGGCCAAGGCCGACCTCGCCGAGGCGCTCACCGAGCTCGAGGCGGTCAAGGCCGAGAAGGAGCTGTTGCTCGCCGAGCTCGACCAGACCAAGGCCGAGCTCGACGACACGAAGGTGGCGCTCACCAACCAGAAGAAGCTCACCCGACGGGCCAAGGAGGACGCGCTCGTCAACAAGTGGTACCGCTTCGTGAACGGGTCGCAGCTCGACATCTGTGACAAGGGCAACCGTCGCAAGCTGGGGCGCTGCCGCGAGATCGTCCAGGACACGCTCATGACCAACACGCGGCGCGATCGCTTCGCCCACTGCGTGCGGTCCGGGCAGGCCACGCCGACCGTCCTCGAGGTCAAGAATGCGGACGAGCTTCCCACCTTCGCCGAGATGATCGACGAGGAGCAGAAGCAGACCAAGGGCTGGGCCGTGCTTTTCTGCGACCCGACCCTGCCCGAGGGCGACGGGTTCCTCAACGAGGTGCCCCTGCCCGGCGGCGAGCCCACCACGCCCACGAACGTTCCGGGTTGACGGTCAGCGGCGCTTGCGCTCCCGACGCTCGCCCATGATCAGGCGCTGCTCGAGTCGTGCGCGCTGGGCTGCATAGAACGCCTCGAGGAAGCCTCGGACATCGTCGGGCGGCCCCTCCTCGAGTCCGATCTTGTTCGCGATCCGCTGGGCGACGTCTCGCAGAAGGAAGGTCTCGCCCAGCCGATCGCGCAGGATACCCTCGAGCACCTGCAGCTCTCGGATTCCGTACAGGTCCAGCTGGTCGTCGGTGAACGTGAAGCGTGCGCTTGCCCGATCCACGAGGTCGGGGCGTAGGGCCGTTCGGGGGCGGCTCACGACCAGGGTCCCCGCGAGCAGGTCGCCGATGCGCGCTCCCGTGGGGTGCAGCGCGGGGAACAGCAACAGCACCCCAGTCCACGCCACGAGGGCCAGGATGGCGAGACTCCCAGGGTGATCGCCGAAGACGACGGTGGGGGCAGCCAGAGCGGACAAGGGCACGAAGAGCTCGGCCTCCCGGGTGAGGTTGCGAGCCAGCAGCATCTCGGCCGTCAGCGCGCCGCCGTCCCGACTCACCACCACGAGCCCCATCACCCGCTTTCCTGGCGTGGCGCCCCGGAGGGAGAGCTCGAGACCCGCAAAGTAGAAGTTGCGCACGACAAAGGACAGCACGAGGCCCACGGCAAGGCCGATTGGGCCGAGCACGAGCAAGAGGGCCGTCCAGAGCACGAAGACGAGGACGACCTGCAGGACGGTATCGATTCCAAAGGCGAGGAGGCGCGCGCCGGGGTCGGCGAGCGCGAAGCGTACCGCGACGTTCTCGGGGGTCCGCTGGTGGAGCCACCGCTGCGACCGGCCGTCGCGGGTCACCCTCGCGCTCATGGACGCCTCCCCGCGAATCCGAAGTACGCGAGCCACAGACCTGCCGTCGTCAAGGCGACCGCCCAGCGCACGCCGTCGTGAAGCACGAGCTGCCGGAAGATGCCCTCGAGACCGCCAGCCACGAAGAACAGCCCCACTGCGCCGAGCACCACGGCCGCCGCGCGCTGGCCGGCTGCCCTCAGCGCGTCGGTCCGCCGCAGAGGCCCCGGCAACACGAGTCCGCGGCCGATGTGGAGCCCCGCCGCGCCACACAGCACGACGGCGAGCAGCTCGGTCACCCCGTGGGGAAGGAGCCAGCCCCCCAGGGAGAGCTCGAGCCCGCACCGGTGGTAGATGGCGACGAAGGCGCCGAGCACCAGCCCGTTCACGAACACGATCAGCGCGGTGGGCACCCCGCCCGCGAACCCGACCGCGAAGGCGAGGATACCGATTCGAGCGTTGTGCGCGAACAAGAAGGCGGCAAAGGGCGCCAGCTCGGAGGCGAGCTCGCCACCGTCCGAGTAGAGCGCGGATCGCAGCTCGTCACAGCTCGCGGTGGGGCCGCGGCCGGAGGCGAGGGCTTCGTCGACGAAGCTGTAGAAGCGCTCGGGCTCCGCGGACGTCATGGCGAAGCCCACCAGAGCGCCGAGCGCGAGGAGCCCTCCCGCCACCGCGACCTCGGCGCCCAGCGTGCGTACGCGCTCCGGCAAGCCCCGAAGGAGGAACTCCCGGGCGAACTCGAGCAGGCCGCGCCGGTTGCCGTGGACCACGACGTAGGCGCGTGCGGCGAGGGCCTCGAGGTACTCGAGCAGGCTCTGGTCCAGGGAGATGGCCCGAGCGACCGAAAGCGAGGAGAGGACGCCGCGGTAGAGCGCGGGGAGCCGAAACCGCTCTTCGATGGAGAGCCCCCCGATGCCGAAGTCCTCGGCCCGGCTCACCAGGCGCTCCAGCTCGACCCAGGTGGCCTCGCGCTCGATCCGGAACTGCCGCGACTTGAGCTCGTACTCGCTCATCCGATCCGCTCCCGGCGTGCGATGTCGAGGTACCGGTTCACGAGTGCGGGTCCGACCTGATGGGGCGGCGCGTCGATGCAGGTGATCCCCAGGCGCTCGAGCCTGCCGAGCACCCGCGCGCGGTCGGCGATGAGCGTCTCGGTGACCACGGCACGATCGACGTCGGACAGGTCGCGAGGGGGCGCGGTCGCCATGGCGTCGAGCCCGGGGTCTCGCAGCGACACGAAGACCGTGAGGTGGCGCCGGGCCACGCGGCCGAGGTTGTCGATCATCAGCTCCGCGCTCACCGTGTCTACGAAGTCGGTGAGCACGATGACGAGCGTGCGGCGCGAGAGCCGGCTCATCAAGGTGGTGAGGCCCAGGGTGTGGTTCGTCTCGTCCACGCCGTACTCGAGCCGCCCCGCCAGGTCCACGAGGCCCGAGACGGCCCTCCTGCCGGCCCGCGGGGCCGTGTAGACGCCCGGACGCTCGGCATAGGTGAACATCCCCGTCCGGTCGCCGTGTCGCGCGCTGACCCAGGCGAGGAGGAGTGCAGCGTGGACCGCGTGATCGAGCCGAGGCAGTCCGCCGACGGGCTCGGCCATCAGTCGTCCGGTGTCGATGGCGAGCACGACAGGGTGGTTGCGCTCGGCCCGGAACTCGCGAGCCAGGAGCTTGGTGTGGCGCGCCGAGGCCTTCCAGTCGATGGTCCGGCGGTCCACGCCCGGGACGAACTCTCGGAGAGCGTCGCACTCGGAGCCGTCTCCGGCGAACTTCTCGACCTTGAGCCCGGTCTGACTCACCCGTCCGCCGAAGAACCGCAGCGCCTCGGCCTCGACCCGTGGCAGATCGGGGAGCACCGGCAGCTCGACCTCGACGGGGAGCCGGACGACCCGACTCACCAGGCCGAGCGGTCCGCCGTGGCGCAGCCAGGCGTGTCGGATTCGCAGCACCCCTCGCCTGGTCGGATGCAGCGTCACGGTGAAGCCTGCGGGGGCGTCGCGCGAAGCGGGTAGCGACGTGGCCTCGGCCGAGTGCTCGAGCACGAGCTCGGCGCCTGGGTCGTCGACCCCTGACGGCGCGAGGAGCGCCCGATGGGGCCGACCGACGTAGAGGCGGCGCGGCCAGCTCGCGCCCAGTCGACCGACGGTCACGCCGGCGACGATCACGGCGTCCATCCCGACGAGCAGCGTCACGAGACCCACCGCGGCCGTCCAGACGGGCCAGGTCCGCTCGTCGAGCAAGGCGGGGAGCAGCGCCACGAGTGCGGTCGCCGCGACGGCCGCCAAGGTGCGGGGCGTGGGCTGCAGCATCAGCGCGGCGCCGGGACCGACTCGAGGATCTGGTCGAGCACCTGGCCGATGGTGGTTCGATCGACCTCGGCCGCTGCCGTGAGCACGAGGCGATGGCGCAGGACCAGCGGCACGAGCGCCTTGACGTCGTCGGGGATGCCGTAGGCCCGGCCGTGAAGCGCCGCCCGGGTGCGCACGGCCGTGGCGAGCATGTTGGCCGCGCGTGGCGAGGCACCGTGGAGCACCGCGGCGTGGTCTCGCGTGGCCCGGACCAGGTCTACCACGTAGTCGATCATCTGGTCGGAGAGCCGGATCTGTCGGATCGTCGCGCGCCCGGCGGCGAGGGCGTCGGGATCGGTGGTGGCGGTGAGCCCGAAGTCGTCGAGGGACGGCATCGCCGATTGGTTGCCGTGCAGCTTGACGATCGCCCGCTCTTCGTCGCGGGTGGGCCACGGCACCTCGATCTTCAGCAGGAAGCGGTCGAGCTGAGCCTCGGGCAGCGGGTAGGTGCCCTCGTGCTCGATGGGGTTCTGGGTGGCGACGACGAGAAAGTCCGATGGCAGGTCGTGGGTCTCGCCGTCGATGGTGACCTGGCGCTCCTGCATGGCCTGGAGCAGCGCGGCCTGCGTCTTGGGCGGGGTCCGGTTGATCTCGTCGGCGAGCAGGAAGTCCGTGAAGATCGGGCCGCGGGTCAGCGTGAAGCGGCTCGTCTGAAAGTCGAACAGGCTCGTCCCGACCACGTCGCCCGGCATGAGGTCGGGCGTGAACTGGATGCGCGAGAAGGTGAGCCCGAGGCACCGCGAGAACGTACGGGCGAGGAGCGTCTTGGCCGTACCCGGTGGGCCCTCCATCAGCACGTGGCCCCTGGCGAGGAGCGCGATCAGCAGGGCCTCCACGACGCTGCCCTGGCCTACCACCACTCGCCCGATCCCCTCCCGCAGCTCGGTGGTGATGGCGCGCAAGGCGGTGAGCTGCTCATCGGTCGGCATGGACGATCTCCTGTCTCAAGTCGTGGATCCGGCTCGCGAGGCGCAGCGCTCGGAGCTGGCCGGGATGGGCAGGCAGAGTGGCCAGCTCCTCGGCCAGCTCGGAGGGGCGGACTGGGGTGCCCCGGATGGTGCAGTGTCGTTCGAGCGCGGCGAGCTGCTCCTCGTCGGTCAGCCCCGGTGGGACTCCCAGGTGCTCGGCCAGACGGCGGACGGTGGCCGCGAAGTACTGGCGGAGCGCGTACCGTCGGCGGGTCGTTCCCTCGAGCAGGCCGACGGTGGACGCGACGAGCCCGGCCGTGCCCGGAGCGAGTCGCGGCGGCAGCTCGCGGGGCGGTCCGAATCGAACGGCGGCTGCGACCACCGACAGCCCGAACAGCGCGATCAGGCTCGCCGTGAACAGGCTCAACGGGAAGGTGGTGAGCTCCTTCCAGAGCGAGGGCGCTCGCTCGAAGCCGTGGATCGTCTCGTCGAACACCACGCCGGATGCGCCGAGCTGACGTTCGATCAGCGCCTCCACCACGAGGGCGTTGTCACCACGGCCGAGCCCGTGGGTGTTCCAGAGGTCGGGGTCCGCGATCACCACGATCGAGCCCCCCCAGGGATTGTCGATCGTGCCGATCAGAACGCCCTGATCGCACCACACCAGCGGGTCGACGGCACCCGGGGCGAGCAGCTGCGGGCGGTGGGGCAGGGTCGGGGGCGGCGTACCGAGCGTGGACGTCCAACCGGTGAGGGCTTCGGGCTCGACGAGCTCGGCGCCCGGTCCGTCGACGATCGCCAGCGTCGCGAGCACCTCGTCGGCCGAACGCAGGGAGACCTCGGCCACCCAGCCGCGTTCGTCACCGCCCCCCGTCCACTTGGGGAGACCGAGCACCGTCGTCGCGCCGCGCCGCGCCGCGCCGACGAGCACGTTGGTGACCTCGGTGAGGTGTTCGTCTACGGGCTCGAGGACGAGCACCGGCACCGTGGGGGAGCCCCGATCGCCCGACCGCCAGCGGCTCACGAGCGCGGACTGCCCGTGGTCACGCAGGGTCTCGGCCAGGGCGTGGTAGCCGAGGGCCGAGCGGCTGTACGCCGAGGGTAGCGCGGTCTCGGGCGCCGGCGGGTCCGCGGTCAGCGAGAGGAACAGCGTGATCGCGAGACCGATCCCCCCGACACCGGCCAGCCAGGCGAGGCGGCTCTTCACGGGCGATCCAGCTGCGGGCGCAGGGCCGTCCAGGCGGCGGCGCAGCGGTCGTAGTCGGCCCGGGTGAGCTCCCGGCCCCCGAACCACCACGCCTCGACGTTGGCCACCAGCACCTCGAGGCGCTCGCGGGCGTCGGTGTCGAGCGTCTCGTGATCGAGGATCTCGCGGCTCGTGGTGCTGTGGCGGGCCGCGGCGCCACCTCGCTCGGCGAGTCGCTTCAGCGCGAGGAGGAGCATGGCGTGCACAGCTTCGCCGTAGTGACCGTCGCTCGCCAGGTCGTGGGGCATGCCCCGCGGTTCGGGGACCTCGATCCGCTCGGTGAGGAGGGGTGCCGGCTCGGCTTCAGCCCGCCTCCAGCCCGGGAGGAGACGCAGGAGCGCGAAGAACCCTACGGCGACGAGAGCCGCGATCAGCACGAAGATGACGGACTGGAGCACCGTCGCCCCGGTCGGGGGAACGACGTCGACGGGCTCGCGGGAGGGCAGGGGCGCCGGAGACCGGCGAGGCCGATCCTGGCTCGCTCCCCGTCGCTGATCGCCTGTCGCGGTCGTCGAGCGGGGTGGCGGGGTGTGGGATGCACCGGACGCGCGGGCCGAGTCGGATCCGCTGCCTGCGGCCGAGGCATCCCCGCCGCCGCCCCCAGACGCGCTGCCACCCCCGGACGGGCCGCCGTCGCCGGACGCACTCCCCCCGCCAGCGCCACCCGCTGCGCCTCCGGGTCCCCTCGAACCGCGGCTGTCGCCGCTACCGCCGCCTCGGTCGCCACCGGGTCTGCCGATCCCTCCGGGGCCTCCGCCGCCGGAGGCGCCGTTGCTCGCACCACCGCGTCTTCCGAGCCCGCTCGCCTCCGCTCGACCCGACCCCTCGAATCCCGGCAGCCAGTTCTGGTAGCGTTCGTCCTCGAGCACGTCGTGAGCGCGGTCCGGCAGCGCGGGGTCCGCGTGGCCGACGCGGGCGAAGAGCAGCCCGCAGGCCACCAGGACGGTTCCCGTCGCCCGACGACCCATCAGTCGAAGACCGCTGCGAGATCGGCGGATTCCACCCCTTCTCTGCTCACGCGCAGATCGTGGTAGGCCACCGCCGCGAACACGGCGTTGATGGCAGTGAACACGGCGCGGATGACGCTCTCCACCGCGAAGGCCAGGAGCGGCGTCGCACTCCAGAGCCAGCCGAGACCCGGAGTGGTGATGCCGGCGAGCGCACCATCGATCACGAGCTCGACGCCGAACACGAGAATCACGAGGAGGACGATCTCCCAGCGGTGGTCGGCGGTGAGCTGCCGGCTTCGCTCGAGAGCGGCGAGCGCGTCCACCTCCTCGGCGACCACGGCGGGAAGTCCCACGTACCACATCGTCACCAGCACGAGGCCGGGCACGATGCAGAGCGCGAACCCAACGACCGTGGCGAGGCCCGAGAGCAACGCGTAGGCAAGGATGGGGCCAAGGCGCGTCAGCGCGGTGCGGAGGCTCTGACCGACCGTCGTTCGTTCGCCGCGGAGTCGTCGGAACACGCCGTGGAGCAGCGCTCCCGTGGTGAGGGCCCGAGCCACGATCGTGAAGGCGACGTTCACCACGAACGTGAGCATGGCGAGTCCCATCGCCAGGCCGGGTTCGGCGAAGTCGGGCTCCACCAGGCTCTGACCGAGCATCGCCGATGCCACGATCGGAGCGTTGACCAGAAGGCCAAGTCCGAGAAAGAGGGGAAGATCGTCGAAGAAGATGCGGAGTCCCCGCTCGACCACGGCGACGATGGAGAAGGCAGTCATCGGGAAGACCCTACTGCAGTTCGGTCTCCCTACGCCCCGACGCCCCCGGGATTTCACGACCGGTTCAGAACAGCATCAGCTCCCCGGCCTCGGCGTTCGAGGCCTCGACGTCGAGGGGGTTCCCGACGGGCAGCGGCGGGCCGCCGAGGTCGCGGTCGGGCGGTGCGACTCCGAGGAGGATGCGGTGGGTCTCGTCGCCGAGCTGGCGGCTTTCCTCGGCGAGCTGCCAGAGGCGTTGCTGGACGGGGTCCTGGAACTGGAGCGCCGAGAGGGCCTCGCTCGACGTCTCCAGGATCTGGTTCATGCGGTCGCGGCCCATGTCGACCGCCTGCATGACCAGCTCGGTGATCTGCTGCTCCGCCTGCTGCACGAACTCCTGGTGGGAGACGAGGTCCTCGGACAGCTGGTGGACGAGGTTGTCGAGCTCCTGGGTCAGAGAGATGAAGCGCGGAAGCGTGTGCGACAGCGACTCCGAGAGCTCGTTGACGACCGCGTTGGCCTTGTGGATGTCCTTCTGCAGGCCGCTCATCTCGGTGGCGATGACCCCGAAGCACTTCCCCATCTCGCCGGAGCGAGAGGCTTCGATCTGGGCGTTGAGGGCCAGGATGTGCGAGGCGTTGGCGATCGCGGTGATTCGCTCCCCCGCGAGGGTGACCTCCTTCGACTCGTGCAGGGCACGCTCGGCCATCGCGCGCTGCTCCTCGAGGCGGTTCTGCATGTTGCGCGAGAAGGCGCGGATGGCGTCGTGTTGGGCTCGGACCGTGCTCGTGACCTGGTCGTCGGTGCGAAGCCGCTCGCCCATCTCCTCGGTGAACGTGGTCTGGTCGGTCACGGTGGTCACGATGCGGGTGACGCACTGTCCGGCGGTCAGGACGCCCTGCTCCGCGGTCTGGTTCGCGTGATGGAGCCCCTCGGCGAGGGCGCCCACCCAGCGCTCCGTGCGCCGAACGACCCGCTCGGACTTGTCCTCGAGCTCGCGCCGGATCTCGGTGAGCTTCAGCACGAGCTCGCGGTTCTCGCGCTCGAGGGCCTCGATGCGCTCGCGCTGCATGGCGCAGTACGCCACGATGCCCGACGGATCGTCGTGGACGCTGGGCGGGTCGGGCAGGTGCTCGCTCATCCGGAACCTCGATCAGCTGGTGAGCTGGTTGACGGCTTGTACGAGCAGCGCGGCCTTGAAGGGCTTGATGATCCATCCCTTCGCGCCGAGGGCCTTGGCCTGGTTCACGAGCTCTGGCTTCGACTCCGTGGTGAGCATCACGACCGGCAGGTCCGGGAAGCGACCGTCGGCCTTGACCTTCTCGAGTAGCTGCATTCCGTCCATGCGGGGCATGTTGACGTCGCAGACCACGAGGTCGAGGTCGCTCGTCGTCTCGATGGTCCGCACACCCACTTCCCCGTCCGGTGCCTCGAGGACCTCGAAGCCCGCCTGCCGCAGGGCTCCGCCGACCTGCTGCCGGACGGTCACCGAGTCGTCGACGATCAGGACCTTCTTCATTCGCCACTCCTCACCGCTCCATCGACGCTCGAAGCCCCCGGCTTGAGCGGCACGGAACCGATAGGGGAGGGCGGGGGACCCCATGGTGAGATGGCTGGCGGCGGCGTGGCTCGGCTGTGCGACCCCGTTGGAACTGGAGGCCGACCACGGGAGCGCGGGTCGGTCGACGGTCGTCGAGCCGCCGGTGGAGGTCGAGGGCTGGACGCTGTCCGACACCGAAGGGAGCTCGTTCACGTCGACGAACCTGCTCGGCCGCCCGACCCTCGTCGCGGTGGGCGCCTCGCGGTCACCGGCCACTGGCCTGGTGCTGTCCGTGCTGCGCGGGGTGAGCGAGCGCCGACCGGGGGTCCAGGTCGTCCTGATCGCCGTCGACCCGCAGGACGACCCCGCCACGCTGGCCCTGTACCTCGGGGCGCGTGCCCCGGCGGTCCGCGGACTGCTCGGGGCCCCGGCTGCACTCCATCAGGCGATGTCCTCGATGCGGACGTCCTTCGCACCCTCGACCACGGAGCCCGGGGCGCTCGATCACTCGACGAGTCTGGTCGTGATCGACGAGAGCGCACGCGTTCGCGGCTACCTTCACCGGCCGAGCGACCCCGTCCAGGTCATCGTCGATCTCGACCGCCTGCTGTCGGACCGCTGAAGCGCCCGGATCGCCCGGAAACGCCGATCTCGGCCGTCAGCCACCCGGGGGCTCGGCCTCGAACTCGCCAGTGAGGGGGTCGACGCCCGCTGCGTCGAGGGCATCGCGCAGCCAGGGATCCGCCAGGTCCTCACTCGACAGCAGGAGCCGTGCGGCGG
>CAZZLC010000027.1:51459-87276 GCA_964655065.1 uncultured Enterobacteriaceae bacterium
TCGCGCAGCCAGGGATCCGCCAGGTCCTCACTCGACAGCAGGAGCCGTGCGGCGGCGAGCCGGACCGGAGGGACCTCGGACCAGATGGCCTCGCCGAGAAAGTGGGCCTCGACGGGGTCGATGCTGCTCAGGTGGAGCCAGGTCCGGCAGCGGGAACAGCCCATCAGGGTGCGATCGAGATCGGGCTCGTCGGGCCACGGAGGGAGCTCGAAGGGTTCGACCCCGTCTCGGCGCGCACACAGCTCGCACCGCCCCCGCGAGCGGCGCGTGAGTGCCTTGCCCAGCCGCCCCACGGCGGGACGGGTCTTCGGTCGCTTCTTGGGGGACATCGCGAGCAGGGTCAGTCCAGGTCGGGGGCGGGGAGCAGCGGCACGTCACGGGGGTCCCCGCGCTGCGGCACCAGCTCCACCTCTCCGACGAGGACGTCCGGCGCCGAGATCCAGCTCGGGAGGCCCGTGGTGGGGCCCAGGGAGGAGACGCTCCGGCCGAACGGCGCGAGGAAGCTCCCCTCGGATGACGCCCCCGTATCCACGATGTCCCGTAGCGCCCACCGCTGGACCGAGGCGAAGGCCGCTCCTCGGAGCCTCTCCTCTCGCCCATCGCCGTACACCCGGTACACCGCGACGGGAGGCGGCAGGGCCGTGGCGCCGTCGGAATCGAACCACTTGCCACCCGCGGATCGGACCACGCCGGGCTCCTGGACGCGCCTGATCACGACGACGTAGTCGTGTCCATAGTCGCGGGCCAGCTTGAGGCCGCGGCGGCGCAGCGCCTTGGCGCTCCGGCTGCGCGGTGCCTCGACCACGAGCCCCACCACCCGGGCCTCGAGGCGAGACCCCAGCCGCCCGCGGGCGTGCCCGTTGCTGTCGGGCCGGTCCTTGGTGGGGATTCGCGACCGGAGCACCTCGCGAACGATGCCGTCGGACACGACATCGACGGCTCGGGCTTCGGTGCCCTCTGCATCGTGGGTGAAGCTGCCGGGATGACCAGGGCGTGCGGTCGGGTCGGCGGACACGTCGAAGCCGGGTGGAAGGACGCGTCGGCCCAGCCGGGCCTCTCCGGGGTCGGCGCCGAGCTTGCCGAAGAAGCTGTCGAACGGGATCTGGGGCGGCGTCCCCTCGAGCTGGGGCACGAGGACGTAGCGGAAGAGGGCGCGAGCAGCGTCGCCTTCGAAGATCACGGGTCCGACGTACTCGTCCTCGAGCGGCGGCGCGGCGGCAGTGGCCACGGTGCGGCGCCGAAGGGCCTCGATCTCGGAGACGAGCGAGGCCTCGGAGGGAAGACCGCCGGGGTCGCGGACCGTCACGAGGAGCTGGTCGGTCACGAGCTCGCCGTCGTCGGCCCGCGTCGCCGCGATGGCCCGCAGGGTCGTCTCGTGGACCGGCGTGCGCACCTGGGTGCCGTCAGAGTCGACGACGGTGTGGGCCCCGGCCTCGTGGCCGAGGTGGACCTCACCGACGAGGAGGGTCGGCTCACCACGAAAGGCCGCGGACAGGCGTGTGGTGAGCGCCGTCAGGGCCTCCGGGTCCCCCGCCACCGGGCCGGCTCCTCCGTCGGCGACCACTGGCTCGCGGAGGAGGAAGTCCCCGGGGTAGTCGGGGGGCGGGCTGAACTGGGCCTTCTTGCGCGCGTACTGCTCGACCGCCTCCTTGTAGGCGGAGTCGGTAAGGCGCCAGGCCGCGGTCTGCAGGGCGCTCGGCGTGAACGTGTCGGGCAGCGCTGTGCGGTCGATGCCGTTCTGCCAGCCGCCGAAGTTCGTGTTGTCGAAGTCGGCGCTCCCCACGCGCACCTCGACGCCGAGCGACGCGCTCGGGGTCACCGAGGACTGGACCAGCGTGCCGAGCGAGGCCTCCGCCGACACCGACGTCAGGTGGAGCAGCCGGTAGCGGAGGTGGTAGAGCGGCGGCGCGTCGGGCAGCGAGAGTCCGGCGCGGCTGCGGGCAATCTCGGCGCGCAGCACCTCGGCATCGGGCGGTGCGTCGGGCTCCGGAGAGACCAGCTCGGCGGCGAACGCGGACATGGCGAGCCAGATCGTCACGGCATCTCCATCGCAGCCCCGTCGGGCGATGGCTTGGCGAGGAGCGGCGGTCGCTCCTGGCCCTTTTCCTTGAGCTGGAACTCGAGCCGCTCGAACAGCAGGCTCGGCGCCACGGCGCTGACCGGCACCCAGCCGCTCTCCGCGCCGCACGTCCCGTTGAACACCTCGGTGGAGGTGCCGGCGGCGACGAGGTTCGAGAAGGCCACCAGCGGCGTGCCCACGAGGTCGATGCCGCGAACGACCTCGTCGGGGCGGCCGTCGGCGTAGACCCGTCGGGTTCGCGACGCGCGGACGTTGAAGGCGTTGGGGGTCACCCGACCGGTGAGGGTGAAGCCCCCTTCGATCTCGTCGATGATGTAGCCGAACTCGAGCCCCTGGCGCCGTACCAGCTGAACGAGCCGGCGGCGAAGGCTCGCGTCGGACACGGTGCGGCGGGCCTCGAGGATGGTGTTGCCCATGCGGGCGACCGGTGCCCGTCCCGGGGAGCGCCGCCCGTGGCCGTTGCTGTGCGCGAACCCGGGGATCGGCGAGCGGCTCATCAGGAATCCGACGAACACGCCATTGTCCACGATGGGGGCGCGCTTGGCCCGCACGCCCTCGTCGTCGTAGACGTAGTGCCCGTTGAGGGGGGTGCCCGACCACTCCACGAGGGTGGGGTCGTCGTAGATGTCGACGAAGCTCGGGAGCACCGCCCGCCCGACCTGCTCGGCGAACGTGCGGCCCTCGTCGTCGCGCTTCTGACGATGGCCCTCGACCCGATGACCGAGCACCTCGTGCACGAACACACCGGCCGCTCGACCGGAGAGCAGCACCGGGCCCGAGTAGGGCTCGGCCCGAGGGGCGTCGATGCGGGTGGCGAGCTCGGTGACGGCGTCCTCGGTGAGTGCGTCGAGGGCCTCGGGCGACGGCAGATCGGCGGGATCGTGCACGTCGACCGCACGGAAGACGTTGATGTCGTCGCCGTCGTCCGCCCGGCTCGAGGCCACGATCGACAGCCGATAGTGGCGGCGACCGTGCACGAGCTCGGCGCCCTCGGTGTCGACGAACGAGGTGACCTGCCGCGTGGCCTCGATCTGGACGGTGCTGCGGTGCACGTGGGGCGCATCGTGCAAGCGGCCGTCGACATCGGCGAGCAGCGGAAGCCAGGTGGCCTCGTCGAGGACCAGCGCGGGAACCGCGAGGCGGTCGGTCGGACCCTCGCGGGGCTCGAAGTCGTTGGCCGGACGCTCCTCGTCCACCTTCACGTTGAGGTTCGCCTCTACGATCACGATGCGTTCCCGGGCCTCGCGGTAGCGACGGTCGAGCTCGCGCCACAGGGCGTGCTCCAGCGCATAGCCTTCGTCGAGGGGGATGCGGAGCACCTCGCGGTCGGAGCCGTCGAGCGACGAGAAGCCGCGCAGGGCGTGAGTGGAGTCGAGCTCGGGGGTGCCGGTGCGGACTTCGACGTCGAGGAAGCGGTCGCGAGCGCGCTGCGGCGTCTCGGCCACGCCGTCACGGGCGCGGAGCTGAACGCGCTCGACGTCCTGGATGGCGACTGCGGCGTAGTGGGGGGCCCTCGGCTGATCGGCGAGGGTGGCCATCGCGCGCTCGAGCTCGGCACGGGCGACGTCGACGGGGGGATCGGGGGCGAGGTCGGCGGCGTGGGCCACGACCAGGCACGACAGCACGATCAAGACCACCTCAGGGGTGACGATGGTCGACCACAATAATCCGTCGCTGCCTCCGTTCACGGAGGCATGAACCAGGACCTGCGCGTTGTGGACAGCCGGACACCGCTTCTCGAAGATCGGATCGCCCGTCATCGCCCCGAGCTGGTGGCCTTTCTCGCTCGTCGAGTCGGACAGGACGCCGACGAGCTCGCGCAGGAGGTGTGGCTGCGCATCGCGAGGTCGAACGCGTCGTTTGCCGACGATGCGGCCTTCCGCGCCTACGCGTACACGGTGGCCCGACGGTTGGTCATCGATCACCACCGCAAGCGCAAGCGCACCTTGCAGGTGGTGCCGCTCGAGGAGACCTTGCGCGAGCCCCGAGCGGCCTCGGACCCGAGCCAGCAGCTCCAGGCGGACGAGGTCCTGGAGGTGGTGCAGCGAGAGCTGAAGGCCATGAAGCCCGAGCTCGCCGAGGTCTTTCGGCTCCGCACCACGACTGGACTCTCGTTCAAGCAGATCGCGGCGCGGCAGGAGTGCTCGCTCAACACCGCGTTAGGACGTCACCATCAGGCCACGCGGCGCATCGGCCGCGCGCTGCGCGAGGCGGGGCTGACCGAGGAGGGCCCATGAGCTGCCCGCACGCCACGACCACCACGCTGCTCTGGCTCTATGGCGAGAGCGAGGAGTCTCATGCCGAGCACGTCGCAGGGTGCGCGGTCTGCCAGGCGGTGGCCGCCGAGCACGCGGACGTGATGAGCGCGATGGCTGGCCTCTCCCACCTCGACCTCTCCGACGAAGTGGCCGCGCGGACGGGCCCTCGCCCCGTGAATCGCACCAGGTCGGCCCGATGGGTGGTCGGCGTCACCCTGGCCGCGGCGGTCGGACTCTGGCTGCTGCGGACCCCCGAGCCCGAGCCCGCCGACGTCCCGATCGATCTCGCGGTGTTCGCGGCGCTCGAGGACGATCCGCTCGAGGAGCGCTTCGACGACCTGGCCCAGGAGCTCGGCGACCTCGCCGCGAACGTCGAGGGAGAGACGCTGTGACGTGGTGGTTCCCCATCGTGGCCCTCGCGGGACCGGGTGGTCCGTCCGACGTGCCGGAGCAGGCGATCCTGCGGCCGGACGACTCGTTCGGGGAGGAGCCGCCGCTCGACGAGGGCCGGCTCCTCGAGGCGGTGCGACAGATCGACCCCGTCCAGCACCGCAGGCTCGCCCGGCTCGCCGAGCGGGACCCCGCGGCCTACCAGGCGTTGCTGCGGCGCATCGAGCGCCGGCTCGCTCGGGTGGCGCGCGACCCCGAGGCGCTCGCCCGCGTGGTCGAGATTCGTAGGATCAACCAGGAGCTCTCGTCGCTGCGTGACCGCTACCTCGCCGCATCGGGCGACGAGCAGGTCGCGATTCGCGCCCAGATGGTGACCAAGGCGCTCTCGCTGATGGAGCTCAAGCAGGCCGAGCGCCGGGCCCGACTGCGGGAGATGCAGGAGCGGCTCGACAAGCTCCAGCAGGAGGTCGACCGCCGAGAGGCGAGCAAGGACCGTCTGGTCGACGAGTACGTCGACAGCCTCCTCCGCCCGAGGCCCTAGTCAGAAGGCGCCGGAGTCCCGGAACGCCAGGGTCTGCAGCTTGACCTGGATGCCCCGCGCCACGCCCTGGGCGTGGGCCGAGATGCGATCGACCGCGTCGAGGACGATGGGATCGGTCGAGTGCTGCGAGTAGAGCGTGGCGAGCTTGGTCGTGAGGGTGGTGGCCTCGGAGCAGTACGAGAGGTAGCGCGAGAGCTCGAAGGTCGACATCTGGCGGATCGGCGACGAGGGCACCCGCCCGAAGCCGCCGCCCGTGGCCATGCCAGGGTCCTTGGTCAACTGGTGCAGGTCGATGACGTCGAGCAGGTTGCGCAGGTCCCGCAGGGCGGCCACCATCGCGCGGCGCTTGCGGTCCTGCTCCCACTGCTGGACCACCACCGAGCCGCCTCCCACCACCACCAACGTGCCGAGCATGTTGTCGAGGCGGTCGAAGAAGGCGACGAGGACGTCCCGCAGGCTGTCGAAGGTGGACTCGCGCAGCAGCGAGAGCTCGGCCCACGCTCCGGCCACGAGCAGCGAGAAGAGCAAGAGGTAGAGCACTCCCGCGACGAGCCGCGCCGCGTACATCGGCCTCCCGAGGCGCTCGACGCGCTTCGGCGTCGCGTGGCCCAGCTTCTCGAGCTCCGCGATGACCTGCTCGAGGCTGCTGGCGGGGAAACGCTCCCGCACCCGCGACCTCAGCCGCTGGGTGGTCTCGGTGATTCTGCTCGCGCTGAGCTCCATGCCGTCCCTCTCGCTGCCGACGTTACCCGGCTCCCGGTTCACGCGGGACGTGAACCACCGCGGCGGCCGCTCGAGGATTCTCGGACAGCCCGCGCCCCACGAGCGCGTTGTAGTAGATTTGGCGAATGAGTGATTCGTCTCCGTCCCACAGCTCCCAGTCGCCCGAGGTCCAGGCCGCCAAGGCCCTCGTGGACGATCTCCAGCAACACTTCGTGAGCACCCTCACGGGCGCGGCGCGCGGCACGTTCGCCGCCGAGCCCGACTTCGAGCCGCGTCCCTGGCAGCGCGACGACGGGCGGCACGGGGGTGGCGTGCGCTACCAGACCGGCGGGACGGACGCGTTCGACCGGGCGAGCGTCAACGTCTCGCTCGTGCACTACGACGACGAGCCCGAACGCAAGCTCGCTGCCGCGGTGGCCCTGTCGAGCATCGTCCACCCTCGCCCTCCCCACGCGCCGTCCGTCCACCTGCACGTGAGTCACACGAGCCTCAAGTCCGGCTCGGCGTACTGGCGCGTCATGGCGGACCTCAACCCCTCCCTGCCCGACGACGTCGATGCCGCCGCCTTTCGGGACGCGCTGCGGATCGCCGCGCCGGTTCACGCCGAGGAGGCGTTCGCGCAGGGCGACCGCTACTTCTGGATTCCCGCCCTGCAGCGGCACCGCGGCGTGGTGCACTTCTACCTCGAGGCCTACGACACCGGAGACTTCGAGGCGGACCGTCGGCTCGCCGAGCGGGTGATCCGGACGGCCATCGACACCTACGGCGCGCTGGTTCGGCCCCACCTCGCCGAGACGCCGTCGGACGCCGATCGCGCCGCCCAGCTCGCGTACCACACGATCTACCTCTTCCAGGTGCTCACGCTCGACCGGGGCACCACCTCGGGGCTCCTCGTGCACCGCGACAACGACGTGGGCATCCTCGGCTCGCTGCCGTCGCAGGTAGACCGCGACCAGCTCGCGTCCTACGTCGATCGGGTTCCCGAGGTCCAGCAGCCGCTGGTGAGGGCGCTCGCTGCCGCGCTGCCCGAGTCCTCGCCCGCGATGGTGACCGACGAGGTCAAGGCCAACCTCGCCGCCATCGTGCGGCGTCACTACCAGGACCACCCCGACGCGCTCGCGCTCCAGGCGACGGGCAACGTCCTGCCGCCGACCGTCGCCAACCACGAGCCGCCCGAAATGGTCGAGGACTGAAGTCGCGTCAGCGGGCCTCGGGGAGCAGCCGCCGGTAGCTGTCGTACCGCGCCCACGACAGCGAGCCAGCCTCGGCGGCGTCTCTGACCGCGCAGTCGGGCTCGTCGGTGTGGCTGCAGCTCGCGTAGGGGCACCCCCTGGCGAAGCCACCCAGGTCCGGGAACGCGGCCAGCAACTGGCGCTTCGTGAGCTCGAACAGCCCGAGCTGCCGCACGCCAGGCGTGTCGATGATCTCGGTCCCGCCGGCGAGGCGGTGCAGCGTCGAGCCAGAGGTCGTGTGCCGTCCACGCCCGTGGCCCGCGAGCCCTCCCGCGATGGCCGTCGAGCCCATCGCGGAGACGAGCGAGGACTTGCCCACCCCCGAGTGACCGACCAGCGCGACCCGCCGCCCGACGAGGACCTCGAGAAGGTGCCCGAGTCCCTCGCCGGTCGCGGCGGACACCCGGTGGATGCCGATGTCCAGAGCCTGGTAGGGCTCCAACAGCTCGTCGAGCTCGTCGCGCCGCTCGGGTGGTGCCTCGTCGAGCTTGTTGACCACGACGAGGGGCATCGCCCCGCTCTTGGCGATCGCTACGAGGTAGCGGTCCACGAGCCGCGGCCGAAGCGGTGGGTCCGAGGCTGCGCTCACGATGCCGATCACGTCCACGTTGGCCACGATGGGTTGCTCGACGGGCCGCGGTCCGGGCAACGAGCGCGAGAGCAGCGTCCTGCGCTTGCCGAGCCGCTCCACCATCGCGGACCCGTCGTCACTGACGCGCACGGTGACGTCGTCACCGACGCACAGGCCCTCCCCTCGGAGCCGGCCCGCGAGGCTCGCGAGCACCGTGGTGTCGTCGGGCAGCACCACGGTGGCGGACCGGGCGTTGACCTCGATGACCACACCGGGTCGGGTGGATCCTCCGCTCACCTCGGCGGTAGCGGAGTCGTGGCGGGGCTTCTTCTTGCCCCGCTGCTTCTTCGAACGGCGCGCGAGGCGCTGCCGTTCCCGGGAGCCGAGCTCCCAGTCGTCGTCGTACATGGTTGACGTCCAGATTCGGATTGACGCAGTCGTTCCGGACTCGGTGCTCGTGCACCGGCCGATCTCGCACTCGTCGACCTCGGACGTCGGGCGCCTACCGCGCTCGCTTCGCCCAGAGGGAGGTCGACGCGGTCTCGACAGTGGGTACTGGCATCAGGCACCTCTCTCGCGGGATTCGGCTTCAGCGTAGCCGTCGCCAGGCCCGTACGCCAACGTTCTGCTACCCTACGGCGATGCTGCCCGTCGACGAATTGCGTCTGTCCTTCGACAGCAATGGCCTGCTCGTACTCAACGGCGCGCTCGCCTTCATCATGTTCGGCGTCGCGCTCGACCTCACGGTGGGGGACTTCCGCCAGCTCCTCCGAGACCCCCGAGCTCCCGCGGTGGGGCTGCTGAGCCAGTTCCTCGTCCTCCCGGCGCTCGCGCTGCCCCTGGCCCTGCTCGTCGCCCCCACCCCGAGCATGGCGCTGGGCATGATGCTGGTCGCGGCGTGTCCCGGCGGGAACGTGTCGAACGTGATCACGCAGCTCGGAGGAGGTCGAGTGTCCGTCTCGGTGGGCATGACCGCGGTCTCGACGCTGGCCGCGATGGTCACCACCCCGCTCAACCTCACGTTCTGGGGTTCGCTCCACCCGGGTACCCGAGCGCTCCTGCGCGATGTCGCCCTCGATCCGGTACAGATGGCGTTCAACCTGGCGCTGCTCCTCGTCGTGCCGTGTGCCCTCGGGATGCTCACCGCTCACCACGCGCCCGGGCTCGCCGCGCGACTTCGTCGGCCCATGCGGATCGCCTCGATCGCCTTCTTCGTCATCGTGGTGGTGGCGGCATTCGCGAGCAACTGGTCCGTGTTCCTGGTGGCGATCGCCACCGTGGCGCTCCCGGTGGCGCTCCTCAACGCGCTCGCGCTCGGCATCGGCTGGGTCGCCTCGGGGATCGCCAGGCTTCCCGGTCCCGATCGCCGAGCGGTGACCATAGAGGTCGGAATCCAGAACTCGGGGCTCGGGCTCGTCCTGATCTTCAACTTCTTCGAGGGGCTCGGCGGAATGGCGATCGTCGCCGGGTGGTGGGGCATCTGGCACATCCTGGCCGGGCTGGCGCTGGCCGGGTTCTGGGCTTGGCGAGATCGACGCACGGAGGCGACGGCGTGAACGACATCAACATCATCGGAGGGACCGTCGTGGACGGGACGGGGCGGCCACGCTTCACGGCCGACGTGGGGATCCGCGATGGCCGGATCGTCGAGGTCGGCAAGGTGACGACCAAGGCCCGCCGCACGGTCGCAGCCGACGGCGCCCTCGTGACGCCGGGTTTCACCGACATCCACACCCACTACGATGGTCAGGCCTCGTGGGATGGCGAGCTCGCCCCGTCCACGGGGCACGGCGTGACCACGATGGTGCTCGGGAACTGTGGGGTGGGCTTTGCGCCGTGTCGACCGGCCGATCGGGACCGACTCGTGGCCTTGATGGAGGGCGTGGAGGACATTCCCGGCACTGCGCTGTCCGAGGGGCTCACCTGGGACTGGGAGAGCTTCCCGGAGTACCTCGACGCGCTGGACCGCGTGCCCCACGCCGCCGACCTGGTCGCCCAGGTGCCCCACGACGCGCTGCGCGTCTACGTGATGGGGGACCGAGCGGTGGCGGGCTCCGAGGCCACCGACGACGATCTGGCGGAGATGCAGGCCCGGGTCCGCGAGGCGATGGCGGCGGGCGCCGCTGGCCTGTCCACCGGGCGCACCGACAACCACCGCACGGCGACCGGCGAGTGGACGCCGGCCTCCGAGGCGTCGAAGCGCGAGCTGCAGGCCCTCGCCGGAGCCGTCGGCGCGTCCGGTCACGGCGTTCTGCAGGCGGTCAACGACTTCGACTTCATGCGTCCCGACGCTGACTTCGACCGCGAGTTCGCGATGCTCGAGGCGATGGTCGAGGCGTCGGGCGGTCGCCCGATGTCGATCTCGTTGCTCCAGCGGGACCAGGTGGCGGACCAGTGGGCCACCGTCCTCGAGCGGCTCGAGGGGCTCGCCGCCAGGGGACACACGGTGCGCGCCCAGGTTGCCCCACGAGCCATCGGGGTGCTGCTCGGGCTCGAAGCCACCTTCCATCCCTTCATGGGCTTTCCGACGTACCGCGAGCTCGCGGCCCTCCCGCTGACCGAGCGGGTGGCGCGGCTGCGCGACCCTGCGGTGAAGGCCCGGATGCTCGGGGAGCAGAGCACCAGCGTCGCGGGAGACGGCAGCAAGCTCCCCAAGCTGGCCGACGACCTGCTGGCCAAGCTCGACCTCGTCTCGCTGCGGACCTTCCGCCTCGGCGATCCGCCGAACTACGAGCCCGTCCTGGAAGACAGCTTGTTCTTCGAGGCCCAGGCCCGAGGCGTCACGCCGCTCGAGGTCTTCTACGACGCGCTGCTCGAGGACGATGGCCGCGCGCTGCTCTACTTCCCCCTCCTCAACTACACCGGCATGAACCTCGACGTGTGCCGGGACATGCTCGCGCACCCGCTCACGCTTCCGGGGCTGTCGGATGGAGGGGCGCACGTCGGCACCATCTGTGACGCGAGCTTTCCCACCTTCCTGCTCACCCACTGGGGTCGGGACAGGCCGGACGGTCGCCTCTCCATCGAGGCGATGGTCAAGGCCCAGGCCCGAGACACCGCTCGCCACGTCGGGCTGTCCGATCGGGGCGAGATCGCGGTCGGACAGCGCGCGGACGTCAACGTGATCGAGCTCGACCGCTTGGGCATCCTGCCTCCGTCGCTCGTGCCGGACCTGCCGGCGGGCGGCCGCCGGTTGCTCCAGGCCGCGCGTGGCTATCGGGCCACGCTGGTGGGGGGCTCGGTCGTGCGCCTCGACGACGAGCCGACCGAGGTGCGTCCGGGCCGGGTGGTCCGTGTGTCGGCGAGCGGCCCCCGCTACGCCGAATGAGCCTGGGGCTCCTCGCGGCGGCGGCGCTCGCGGCCGAGCGCGGGGAGACGCTGATCGCGGAGGCCACCCAGATCGTCGAGACCCTCGGCGGCCGACCCGCGGGCAGTCCCGCCGGTCACCGAGCCCAGGACTGGGCCCGCGACGTGCTGATCGATGCGGGGTGGGACACCCGCCAGGCCACGAACGAGGGCTTCGTGCTGGGCTGCCGCGAGGGCCGGTCGGCTCGGGTGGTCCTGTTCCTCGCCCACACGGACACCGTGCACGCCGACGTGCCCGGCGCCAACGACAACGCGGCCGCCATGGCCGTGCTCGCCGCGGTGGCTCGGGATCTACCCGAGGGTCCGGAGACGCCTCGGATGGTGTGCCTCGCCTTCCCCGACGCGGAGGAGGTGGGCCTGCTCGGCTCCCGACTCCTCTACGGCCGACGAGCAGAGGTGATCCCGCATCCCCTGGACCAGGTGATGGCCCTCGATCTCGTGGGCCGAGGGGAGCTCACCCACAACGGGCTCGGACCCCACTGGACGGGGCCGCAGCTCCGAGCTCTGCTGCGTGCGGCGCCGGCCGCGGTTCCCTGGGTGTACCGCGCCCTCTCCCACGGTCGCCCCGAGCTCGAGCGCTCCGACCATCACTGGTTCGGGCTCGGGGGCATCCCGTCGAGCCACTTGATGGCCCGTGCGGAGTCCGGCGTGCTCTGGCCCTACCACACGGCGTCCGATACTCCGGAGACCCTCGAGGGGCGCACGCTGGCCGCAGCCTATGAAGCGGTGTGGGGGGTCGCGCACGCACGGCCGCTGCCGCCCGGCCGTCCTGGAGGCCCGTCGGTGGTGGTGCCGTGGACGGGCATCGTGGTGGACGGCGGACTCGTGGCCGTCGGCACGCTCGGGTTGCTCGGGCTCGTGGTGGCCGGGCGCCAGCGTGAGGCCACCGGAGCGACCCTGCGGGTCCAGCTCGCGGACGCCGGTCTGCTCGCGCTCACGACCGCCCTGGGCGGAGCCGCGGGACTGACCTTGGCGTCAGGGGGACGGCCGTTCGGCTTCGCGCTGGCTGGCCCGGTGGCCCTGGCGGGCTGGGCGGGGCTCGCCGCGGGGGCCGCGTCTCGGGGCAGCCTCGCGAGGTCGTCGCCCCACCCGCTCGCCGCTACCCTCGTGACCGCCCACCTCCTGGTCGTGGCGCTCGGGCTGGTGGGCTTCGGGCTTCCCCTGCTCGCCGTGCCGCTCGTGGCGGCCGCCGCGGCGGTGGCGTGGCTCGACCGGGCGCGGTGGGGGGTGCAGCTCGGTCTGCTTCTCGTGGCGCTCTGGCCGGGGCTCTACCTCGTGCGCGGTGATGCCATTCGCGAGCTCGCCCACCATCACCTGGTTCCGCCGTGGGTGCCGGTGTGGACCGCGGCGCTCGTCGTGCTCGGGGCTCCGCTCGCGGTGGCGGTCGCTCAGGCGTCGCTGCGGGTGCGGCAGGGCATCCTCGCCGTTTCGCTCGCCGTGCTCGCCGGGTCCGCGGTGTGGGCGTGGACGACGCCCGTGATGACGCCTCCCTGGGAGCGCGGACCGGTCTACACGCGCCCCGACCGGCCGCCGGAGTCGCCAGGGTGGTGAGGCTCTCCGGTAGGCCGCACCCACTGGTGGAGCAGCCATCCTCCGACGAGGAGTCCGGCGGCGACCGCGAGGCCGATCGTCACGTCGCGAGACCGGGTGATGGTCTCGGTCAGCGCGGCCAGGTCGTCGGCCAACCAGAACCCGACGCCCACGTAGAAGGGCACGGTCACTGCCGCGGCCACAGCGTCGACCATCACGAACCGGCGCAGGGGCATTCCGGTCGCCCCGGCCACGAGGTACACGGGTACCCGCATCCCCGGCAGCGGTCGGACCAAGAGCACGAGCCAGGCGCCGTAGCGTCCGTAGGCCTCGGAGATGCGAGCGAACCGGGCCCCTCCCACCATCGACACCAGCCGCTCGCTCGCCCCGACCTGGCGTCCGATGCGCCACACGAGCGCGTCCCCGGTCAGGACGCCGAGATAGCTGGCGAGCACGGCCAGCACGAGCAAGGCGTGGCCCCGCCCCGCGAGCACCCCGGCGGTGGCCAGCGTGAGCTCCTCGGGCACGGGCAGACCGACCGACGAGAGCAACAGGACGCCCATCACACCGACGAGGCCCCACGGAAGTAGCCACTCCATGTTCGACGCGTACTGATTCCTGGCGTCGCCTGCGAGGCAGACGCCGCGCCCCGAGCTACGGACCGACGATGCCCGAGGGTGACACCGTCTTCGTCCATGCCGAGCAGCTCCGGCCCCGACTCGTGGGCCGGGTGGTGGCGAGCGCCTTCAGCCGCTGGCCGTCGGTCGTGCAGGGCCTCGTGGGATGCGCCGTCCGGAGTGTGGAACCGCTGGGGAAGCACCTGCTGATCGGCCTCGACGACGACACCACCCTGCGGGTCCACCTGGGAATGAAGGGGAAGTGGCACCGCCTCGGTCCGGCGGAGCGTCTCCCCATCTCGCCGGGGAACGTGAGCCTCCGGATCGACACCCCTGGCGACGGGCTCGTCTGCACGAAGGCCCCGACCGTGGAGCGGTTCCGGACGCGGGACCGGCCCCTGCACCCGGTGCTGCGTCGACTCGGTCCCGACGTGCTGGATCCCGGGTTCGTGCCCGAGAGCGTGCTCTCGCGGCTCTCGCTCGCCACCGAGGCGGCCACGGTGAGCGAGGTCTTGCTCGACCAGCGCGTGGCCTGTGGCATCGGCAACGTCTACAAGTCGGAGCTCTGCTTCTGGGCTGGTCTGGATCCCTTCACCCCGCCCGACGCGTTGTCCGCGGCGCAGTGGGCGGCCCTCTACGACCAGGGCCGCAGGTGGATGCGGGCGAACTGTCGACCACGGCCCCGAAACACCACGGGGCTCGGGCCGGGCCAGCCTCGGACGTGGGTGTACGGCCGGACCGGTCGGCCGTGCCTGCACTGTGGTGCCGAGGTGAAGGTCCGTCTCCACGGGCGGGACCTCCCGCGGCTCACCTACTGGTGCCCCTCGTGTCAGTCGGCCGGTGCCGTCCGACAATACGACGTCCCCACGGAGGCACCATGAAGGACGCTCCCCTCCCCTCGCTCTCCCGCGACGAGGTCGCCCGATATTCGCGCCACCTCACGCTGCCCGAGGTCGGTCTCGAGGGTCAGCAGCGGCTGAAGGCCGGATCGGTGCTCTGCGTGGGCACGGGCGGGCTCGGGTCCCCGCTGCTGCTCTACCTCTCCGCGGCAGGCGTCGGCCGCATCGGCATCGTGGACTTCGACGTCGTGGACGAGTCGAACCTCCAGCGTCAGGTCCTGCACGGTACGGGAGCCCTGGGCGAGAAGAAGGTGCACAGTGCGCGGCGTCGCCTCGCCGACCTCAACCCCCACGTCGAGCTCGACGTTCACGACACTGCACTGACCGTCGACAACGCCCTCGACATCGTCGAGTCCTACGACATCGTGGTGGACGGCACCGACAACTTCCCCACCCGCTACCTCGTCGACGATGCGTGTGCGCTCACCGGCAAGCCCAACGTGTACGGCTCGATCTACCGCTTCGAGGGCCAGGCGAGCGTGTTCAACGTCGACGGGGGGCCGCAGTACCGCGATCTCTATCCGGAGCCGCCTCCTCCGGGACTCGTGCCGAGCTGCGCCGAGGGCGGGGTCATCGGGGTGCTGCCGGGGATCATCGGGACCATCCAGGCCACCGAGACGATCAAGCTGCTCGCGGGAGTGGGTACGTCGCTGTCGGGGCGCCTGCTGCTGTTCGATGCCCTCGAGATGACGTTCCGCGAGCTCAGCCTGCGTCGCGATCCCCATCGCCCGCCGGTCACCGAGCTCATCGACTACGATCAGTTCTGCGGGGTGCCCAAGCCCGCCGCTACGCCGTCCGCGGTGCCGTGGACGCGCATCGACGCCGACACCCTGGCCCACCGCTGGGAGGAGGGCTGGCGTCCGTTCGTGCTCGACGTTCGGCAACCGCACGAGGCGGCGATCGTGTCGCTGCCCCACGTGGACCGAGTCCAGCCCCACGACGCACTCGATGCGATCGTCGACGCGCTGCCGCGTGACCGAGACATCGTCGTGTACTGCAAGAGCGGGGCGCGTTCCGCGAGAGCCGCCGCCGAGCTCGTCGAGAGAGGGCTGGAACGCGTGTTCGACCTCGACGGCGGGGTCCTGGGGTGGGCGGAAGCCGTCGATCCGGGCCTGCCACGGTACTGAACGCCCACGGCCCGTTACGTGGGGCGGGCGGGTCCACGCGATCCGGAGGGTGCGCACTATGCCGATGGCCGACCGGGGCTCTCGACGTCTCATCGTCGATGGCACGTGCTTTCGCCTCGTGGCGAGGGTGGCTCCCGGTCCGGGATTTCGGGGCACCTGCATCTCCGTCGTCGCCGAGCACGCGGAGCGCTCCGGACAGCGCCTGGTTGCCGACTACGACCCCGTGGCCCTGCACGGCATGGTGTGGCCCGAGATCCGTCCCCGTGACCTGCGCGCAGTCCTCGAGGCTGGTCTCGAGCAAGGCTGGAGGCCCGCGGAGCCGGGTCCACCCTTTCGGCTCGACGAGATCCACATCTTCGGCTCGTACCCCGACCCCGACTACGTGGTCGGGTTCGGAGAGGGCCGAGAGCTGCTGGATGCCGTGCTCGATGCCCCCGACCTCTTCGAGCCTCGGATGGTGCTCGCGGACTGGCTGATCGAGCACAACGATCCCCGCGGGACCTTCATCCGCGCCCAGTGCAAGGGAGAGCCCTCGGCGAATCTCCTCGCCGAGCACTGGCGAGCGTGGTCGGCGCCCGCGTTCCCGGTAGCCCACGAGTGGTGGTTCGACCGCGGCTTCATCGACCGGGTCCGCGTCAGGGACGCATTCTCGCTCGGCGACTGGTGGGCCCTGCACGGGCGCGAGCCGGTGCGCTCCGTCACGCTCCCCGCCCACCTGCTCCCCGAGCTCTCGCCACAGTTCCTGCAGACGAGTCACCGGGAGTGGGAGATCGTGGGCAAGGTGGAGCCGGCCGGGGCCATGGCGCTGGCCCGGGTGCCGCGCCGAGCCCTGCGTGGCCTCGACCTGCGCCGGACCACGATGGACAGCACGGTGATGCGAATGGTGGAGGGGGCCGCGGGCCTCGTGTACACCGAGGTCCGGTACCCCACCAGGCCTGTCAGGTGATGGCGTTCGCGCCGACGGGCACGGTGATCGTGTTGCCGCGCGCGGCCTGTACCTCGTAGGTGTCGGCGAGGATGTCGCTCACGTAGGTCCACTCGGCGGTCACCTCCTCGGCGGTGAACGTCACCGTCATGAAGCCTCGGTCGAGCAGGTTGGAGTAGCGGAGGCCGGGGATGAGGCTCGGCAGCGCGCCCTCGAACGCCTGCGCTGCCGCGAGCGGGTCGTCGGATGCGGTGAGCCCGAGGAAGGCCTCGAGGCCCGGCGACGAGACCGAAGGCGTCGCGAACTCGACGCCGGCCGGCGCCGCGGTCTCCCCCACGGTGAGGTCGTTCGCCCACGCGTTGTGGGTGTCGCCGGCGAGTACCACCAGGTTGGCGCCCGCATCCACGGCCGCCTGGAGGACCGTCTCGCGCTCGACTCCGTAGCCGTCCCAGGCGTCCAGGTTGTAGGGAACCGGCGCCTGTAGCGCGAACGCCGCGTTCTTGAAGAAGAAGCCGGAGTTCGCTTCGAAGAGGTCGATCTCCTCCTGGGTCAGGGTCGGGTCGCCGGCGGCGATGCGGACCTGGAGCTCGGCGAGTTCGCCCATCAGCAGCAGCTCGTCGAAGGTGAGCGGGGCGGAGCTCGGGTCGTCGAGGTCGCTCGGGAGGACGGCGGGGGGCAGGACCATGTTGCCCATGAGCACCTGCTGGCCCAGCACCTGCCAGGTGGCGGGGTCGTTCGAGAGCTGGCCGACGAGCCAGTCCCGCTGGTCGGCGCCGAGCAGGGTGCGCTCGGGGTCGTTGAGAGCGGCGCGCAGCTCGGCCTCGCGGACGAGGCCGGAGCCGTTGACGAAGTCGCCGTACACGAGCTGCTCGTCGCGCGCCACGAGGCGGGTGTCGAGCATGATCAGGTTCACGAGCTCGCCGTATCGGAAGTTCCGCTGGATCCCGGCGATGTCCTCGTCGACCGGCGGACGGATCGGCAGCCACTCCGCGTAGGCCTGAAGGGCGAACGCGCGGCGCTCGAAGAAGTCGCCCTCGTTCTCCTGGTGGTTCTCGGCACCCTCGGCCCACGTGTCGTTGGTGACCTCGTGATCGTCCCACACCGCGATCATGGGCATGGCGGCGTGCAGAGCCTGGAGATCGGGGTCGCTGCGGTACTGGGCGTAGCGGGTCCGGTAGTCGTCGAGGCTCAGGATCTCGGTGCCCGGCTCGGAGACGCGGTCGAGAGCCTCGGCGTTCTCGCTCGCGTAGCCCGCGACGCCGTACTCGTAGATGTAGTCTCCGAGGTGGATGGCCGCGTCGGCGTCCTCGACGGTGGCGGCCTCGGCATAGGCGTGGAACCGGCCCGCGGGGAAGTTCGAGCAGCTGAAGACCACGAACTTGGCCTGGGCAACGTCGCCCTCGGGGAGCGTCTTGGTCCGGCCGACCGGCGAGACCTCGTTGCCCACGGTGAACCGGTAGTAGTAGGTCGTGCCGGCGTCGAGACCGCTCGCGTCGACCTTGACCGTGAAGTCGCGGCCCGCGTCGGTGGTCCCCTCGTCCATCACCACGAGGTTCTCGAAGGCCTCGTCGGTCGCGACCTCCCACATCACCGTGACCTCGGCGTCCTCGTTGTTGGGGGTGACGCGGGTCCAGATGATGACGCTGTTCGCCAGCGGGTCACCGCTGGCCACGCCGTGCTCGAAGGTTCCGCGGCCGCCGCCAGAGCAGGCCGTCAGACCGCTCGACACGATGGCAGTGCCGACGCCGGCTCCGAAGAGCTCCATGAAGGTCCGTCTCGAGAATCGCATGATGGGCTCCTGTCTCGCTCGCAGAGCGACACGAGTACCGCATCGGCTTGTCGAATGCGCGACAGGCACGTGTCGTTCGCGAGTGGGCCCGACCCGCCTTAAGATGCGGCGCGTCGGGCTGGAGGACCTCATGATGCGCGTCACGATCTCCCTGGTTGGGCTGGTGCTGCTCGGCGGCTGCGCCAAGCGGCCCGTCTACAACCCGAGCAACCTCTGGCCCCGCGACTTCGGGACGGGCGGGACCCCTCCCTTCGAGTCCGTCGAGGAGGCGTTCGCGGAAGGCCTCGTCGCTGCGGGAGCCGGCAAGCTGGTCATCGACCCACGTCTGTCCGCGGTCGCCGACGGCATCGCGATCGACGAGCTGGCCGACCCGGACCGTCCCGGAGCGGAGATCCTCCGGCAGCGCCGCTACGAAGGCGCGCCCTTCGTCGTGGCGCCTCCGCTGCAGCGCTTCACGCTGGCGCACCGGGTCGTCCCCGACGCCCGCCGCTGGGCCCGTCAGATCGGCATCCAGGAGGCCATGAAGGACGGCAGCCTCGAGCGCCACGCGGTCGCTCCCGCCAACGGGCTCACCGTCGGGGTGGGGAGCGTCCGAGACGGTCGACAGCGCAACTGGATCCTCGTGGTGGGGCAGGGCCGCTTCACCATGGACGACGTCCCGCGCCCCCCGAGCGACGATCTCGACTGGTCGGTCCAGGTTCCCGACGTCGATCGCGTCGACGTCTACTGGCAGCCCGCCGCTGACGGTGCCCTCGGCGAGGCGTCGGGGGAGACCCAGGTCACCGCGCGGCTGCCGTCCGATGTCGACGCGGTGAGCGTGGTGGCCACCAAGGGTGCCAAGCGCTTCGAGGTCATCCGGATGCAGATGTCGGACCCCGAGGTCGAGGCGTGGACCGAAGATGCGATACTCGAGGACCTGGACCGTCTCCGCGCCTCACTCGGCACCGAGCCGCTCACCCGCGTCCCGGTGCTGCCCTGTGGCGCGATGAACCTCGAGGACGGCACGCCGCTGTCCGGTGACCGGACGTGCTGGAGCTTCCCCGCTCACCCGGATCGCTCCCTGTGGAGCGAGCTCCGGAGCCAGCCGTTCCTGTGGGCCGATCTCGAGCGCCCCGATCGCAGCTTCGTCGCACTCCGACAGACCTCGGAGCAGCTCGTCCTTCAGTTCCGATCCCGGTTCGAGCCGATCGCACCCGCTCGGGTGCAAGAGGCGGTGGCCGCGCATCCCAAGCTCGGCGCCGCGGACTGGAACGCGGAGGGCAGCAAGCGACTCGACCGGCGTCTGGAGACCATGCGCGGCGACCGCATCGCGGAGGACGCCGCCCGCATCCGCGACGAGGTGCTCGACGCGAGCCCCCTCTTCACCTCGATGGGCGCGACGACGTTCGCGGTAGGCTACGGCGTACGGCTCGACCAGGCTCTGGACGCCGCCACCCGCAACCTCGACCGCGAGCCCAGCGAGGTCGCGGTCGGCTACCGTGAGCTGCGGTCGGGCAAGCTAGGCTATCTCCACGTCGTCGCTGTCGCGGCCCACCGGTCGGGACGCTGACGGTCGACGGACCGAGGGGGATCGTCGCGATGCTGTGGTTGCTCTCGAGCCTGGTGGTTCCTCCCGCGGCGGCGGCAGGGACGCCCGAAGACTGCCCGTCGCTGGCCCGTCGGCCGGGTCCGGCCGAAGGCAAGCCCGGAGAGCGGCGGTTCGCCCTCGTCGTGGGAGTTGGCGACTACGCGGCGACGGTGGACGGCAAGTCCATCGACATCCCGGCTGCTTCGACCGACGCCCGCGACGTCCAGCGGCTGCTCGTGGACACGTTCGGCTTTCCGCGTCGCAACGTCTGCGTGCTGCGCGACGCGGAGGCGACCCGCGAGCGGTTCTTCGGCGCCTATGACGCGACCTTCGGCGAGGTCGTCGCGGGTGACGAGGTCGTGCTCTACTTCGCGGGCCACGGGTCGCGCACCCCCGGAGGCGATCAGACCTACCTGATGCACGACAGCCGGACCGGCCGGGTGGGCGACGTCACGTCGATTGCGATCGAGCGCCGCATGGTGGAGACCTACCGAAAGACGTCCAACGTCACCGTGCTCATCGATGCGAGCCACGGAGGTGGTCCGTTCGAGGACCGACCCGTCGAGCTCGTGGAGCGCTGGGTTCCCCCGGCGGCGGACGCCCCGACCGAGCCGCTCCCCGACAACCCCCGCATCGCGGTGTTGATGCCGAACATGGTGTGGCTGCACGCGGCACCCGACGGCATGCCGGCTCTCGAACGAGGAGGCCACGGGGTCTTCACCGCGGGACTCGTGC
Organism: uncultured Enterobacteriaceae bacterium; assembly: GCA_964655065.1. Taxonomy (GTDB): domain Bacteria; phylum Myxococcota_A; class UBA796; order UBA796; genus DRPG01. The sequence goes on from CAZZLC010000027.1 coordinate 71,810, forward strand.
GCGCGCTCCGCGAGCGTCCGGTGGCCGACTGGGACCAGGTCTTTCACGACGTGACCCGATGGACCGCGGCCCTCCACAGCTGGCAGCAGCCCACGGCCGGCGGCGATCTCACCCGTCGGGTGTGGACCACCGGTGGGCCCGCCACGACCTGGTCGGTCGCCTCGGTGGCCGGCAACGAGGTAGCGCTGCGCGGGGTCGTGCACCCGGGTGTCAGTGAGGGCGCGCTCCTCGAGGTCGGGGAGGGCGAGGACCGGAGCCTCGTCCGCCTCTCGGAGGTAGACGAGGGGTTGGCCACGGGCACCGTGGTGAGCGGCCCGGTGCCCGACGACGGCCGTCCCGCCTCGTTGGCGGTTCCGGGCCGGGACCTCACCGCGGTCGAGGTCGGCTTCCAGGGGCCCACGGGGTGGGTACGCAGCGCGCGCGAGGCGCTCGGATCGGTGGTCGAGGCCGATCCGGTCCTCACCGAGACGGTCCGCTTCGTCGAGCGGGGGGCGGACTTCGTGCTGCGCCCCGGGGTCGGGCGCACCATCGACCTCGTGGGGGCCGACGGCGTGCGGCGGAACCGGCTTGCCTGGCCCTCGCCCGTGGAGGGCAGCGTCGCGGTGGCCGAGGCTCTGGGGATGTATGCGCGCCAAGCGGCACTGCTCGCGCTCAGCGGTGAGGTCTCGGCGGAGTACCCGCGTGACGTCTTCGAGCTTCGGATCCTCCCCTCCGAGAGCACGCCGAGCTGCGAGCGTACCCCCTACGTCGCGCCGGAGGGCCCGGTCCCCTGGACGCGCGTGCCGATGTGCAGCCCGGTGAAGCTCGCCATCCGGCTCCGCGAGACGCCGCGACAGCCCCTGCACCTCGGCATCGTGTATCTGAGCGGGAACGGGAACATCGACACCTGGCCCCCGAAAGGTCGGGGAGTCTCGCTGTCGAGCGCGGGCGACGAACACGTGGAGGTGCTCGGCTGGGTGACCCCGCCGCTCCACACGCCGGATCGCATCCTGGTGTTCGGGACGCACCGCCGCGTGGACTGGTCGCGACTGCAGGGCAAGTCTCCCCGTGACGAGCTGACCCGCGGGCTCGGGGACGGCGACTTCTTCGTCGCGGCAGTGGTGGGGACGCGGAATCGCGGTGCGTTCGTGAGGGCGGGCCACGCCGTTCCGGCGTTCACGTCGAGCCTCGTCAGCGTCGAGGTGACGGCGGATCCCGAGCGATGGACGCCGAGAGAGCGCGAAGACCACGCCACCTGCCAGCGGCTGCGGAAGACGGGGTGTGTGACAGCTCCGGCGAAGGATTGACCCGGAGTTCGGGCTACTCGTCGCTGACGTCGATCTCCATGCCCTCCACGGGCTCCTCCTCGGCCTCCATGTCGATCGGAGCCGGCGCCTCCCGCTTCACTCCTCGGGTCGCCGCCGGGGGCGCGGCGGGCGGCGGCGGCGCCCACTCCGTCACGAGCTCGGCGCGCTCGAGCTCGAGCAGCGTCTGATCCGCGCGGCATTGCTCGCGCTTCTTCTTTCGGCCCTTGCTACAGTCGAGCGCCGCGAGCGCCTCGTCGATCGCGCCCAGACGTGACGACGCGGCTTCGCAGGCCGGGTCCTCGTGCACACTGCAGTCGATCGTCTGCCCGTCGGACTCCGAAGTCGCGGGGTCGTCCCCACCGAACGCGCTGCTGCTCATGATCGTCGCGAGGAACCACACAGTTCACCTCCGGCGCTCCGACTTATGCCGCGACCGGGCCTCCGTCATCGCCCCTGTCCGTCGCCTCGGTGGTGGCCGAGGCCTTAGTTTGCGTCACGAAGAAAGCCCGGGTTCGCGACGGATCGAGCTTCCCAGGGTCGAACCGACTTCCGATCCAGAACGTTGCCGCACCGTTGCCATCGCTTGACCCGAGAAGGTCGGCTCGTCTATCGTCCCCACGATGTTCATTCACGCACCGAACGAACTCGATCGTAGCGCTACGGTGGTGGCAAGCGGACAGCGTATCCGGGAGCACAACGCCGCGGTCGTCTTGAGGCGTGTGTGGGAGAACGAGCGGGGGATCAGCCGGGCGGATCTGGCCCGGGCGCTCGGCCTGTCCCCGTCGACGGTCTCCGCGATCGTGAACGAGCTCCTCTCGGACGAGTTGATCGTCGAGGATCGTTTGGTGCGGGCGCGCAGTGGCCGCCCCCCGATCTCGCTGCGCTTCGCCGACGACCGATTCGCCATCGTGGGGGTCGAGGTCGGCGGCTCCCACTTGTCCTGCGTGCTCACCGACATGCGGGGAACCATCGAGGCCCACGTCTCGGAGCTCTTCGACGTCCCGTCCCAGCCGGAGGCCACGCTCGAGCGAGTGTCGGAGCTCGTCCAACAGACCATCGCCGACCTCGCTCCGGAGCGCCGCCTGGTCGGCCTCGGGGTGGCGGTGCCCTCGCCGCTCGACACCGACGCCCCCGGTCGGCTCTCGCGTCGCATCCTTCCCGCCTGGGCCGACGTGGACATCGGGCGCTGGCTCTTCGAGCGGTTCGGGATTCCCGTGCTGCTCGACAACGACGCCAACCTGGGGGCCCTCGCGGAGGCCTGGTGGGGGGCCGGACGCGGGCTCTCGTGCTTCACCTACGTGAAGGTCGCCACCGGCGTGGGCGCCGGTCACATCATCCACGGCGAGATCTTCCGAGGCTCGAACGGGATCGCGGGCGAGATTGGCCACTGTGCCGTGACGTCGCGAGGTCGGCCTTGCCGCTGTGGACTCACGGGCTGCCTGGAGGCCGAGTCCTCCTCGAAGGCGATTCTCGCCAAGGCCCGCGAGCGCCTGGCGGAGTCGACGCTGCCGTCCCGACTCTCCAGCGACGACCTCTCCATCGGTCAGCTCGTCGAGGCGGCCAGCGCCGGGGATCCCCTCGCTACCGAGGTGATCGCCGACGCGGGCTACCACCTCGGGATCGCGATGGCCAATCTCGTGAGCCTGCTGAACCCGGCGAGGGTGATTCTGGGCGGCCACATCACGATGGCCGGCGACCTGCTGCTTCGACCGGTGCGGCGCGCGATGGCCGATCGCGCGCTGCAGACCAACATCGAGGGCACGGAGGTGCGGGTGACCGAGCTGCGGCCCGGGGCCATCGCCCGCGGCGGCGCCACCCTGGTCCTTCGCTGGGCCCTCGACAACGCACACGTCCTCGTGGGGTCCCGTCCCCACCCCTCCGAGCACGCGGGAGGCCGTTCCCTGGCTTCGACGCGCCTGCTCGTTCCTCAACCCTCTCTGCGCTGAACCCCGTCCCGGCGCGATTCCTGGAGGAGCCTTGGTCACAACCCGTCTGACACCCCGCGAACGCGGGTCGAGGAGGCTCCGATGAGCGTGCTCCTCACTCTGTGGTGCTTCGTGTCGAGCGCCTTCGCGCAGCCACACCAGGTGCAGGTCTACGAGGACGAGAAGGGCTTCCAGCTCCTCGTCGACGGCGAGCCGACGTACCTGTTCGGCATGAACTGGGCCTACATGCCGATCGGCGAGAACTATCGCTACGACTTCTGGAGCCTCCCCGACGAGAAGATCGAGGAAGCGCTTCGCACCGAGATGGGCCTGCTCAAGCAGATGGGCATCAACACCATCCGCCAGTACGCGAACGTCCCGCCGCGATGGGTCGAGTGGATCTACGACAACTTCGGCATCTACACGATGGTCAACCCGCTGGTCGGCCGCTACGGCGTGACCTACCAGAACCAGTACATCGCGCAGACGCCCTATGGTGACCCGGACGTTCGCCAGTTCCTCGTCGACCAGACGCTCGAGGAGGTCCGCCCCTATTACGGCTCACGCGGGGTCATCGGCTTCATGCTCGGCAACGAGGCGAACTACGGGCTCGAGTGGGAGAGCTTCGAGATCGCCAACCTGCCGAAGGGCGACCGCCAGCGCGCCAAAGCTGTCCATCTCTACTCCCTGTACGGCGAGATCATCGATCTCATCCACGCCGAGAACGACACCCACCTGGTGTCGATCTGCAACGGGGACCTCGGCTACCTCGATCTCATCGCCGAGCTGGCGCCGAACCAGGACATCTTCGCCGCGAACGTCTACCGTGGCCGCAGCTCCACCGACCTGTTCAAGCGGGTGAAGGACGAGCTCGGGATCCCGTTCTACTACGCCGAGTTCGGCTCCGACGCCTATAACGCCAAGGAGGGTCGCGAGGACACCATCATGCAGGCGTCCTACCTCAAGGACCTGTGGCAGGAGCTCTACGAGGAGGCGTACGGTAACGGGGGAACGGGCGTCGCGATCGGCGGCTACATCTTCCAGTGGTCGGACGGCTGGTGGAAGTACAACCAGGAGATCAACCTCGACGTCCACGATCCCACGGCGAGCTGGTCCAACCGCGCGTACCAGTGGGACTTCGTCGAGGACGGCAACAACATGAACGAGGAGTGGTTCGGGATCGCGGCCAAGACGCCGCCCGGGTCCGACGGCCTGTACGAGGTCCAGCCTCGTACCGCGTACTGGATGCTCAAGGATGCTTTCCAGCTCGACCCCTACGCTCCCGACACGACGGAGGAGGTCATCCGGCAGCACTTCGCCAAGCTCGAGCCGACGCTCTACAAGCAGAACTACGACGTTGCACGGATCGTCTCCGGCGGCGGGGACGAGAAGCTCCGGATCTCGGACCTCCGCGTCAACCTCGAGTCCTACGCCGTGGGAGGCACGGGCAAGCAGGGTCGCGCCCCCACGAACCTCTCGGTCGACACGCTGCAGTCGGTGTTCATCGGCGCCGAGGCCAAGCCCGACGACAACCTCCGGTTCGAGACGTCGGTCAACGTCCTCGGACGCGTGCCGATCAACCGCATCGACGGGATCTTCTTCGAGAACCGTGGTGACCGGACCGGCGAGGCCGCGGAGGTCGTCGAGGGCTTCAACCTCGGCGCGCTGGAGCGCGTGAAGCTCTACCGCGCCTCCATGGACTGGAAGACCAAGTACTTCGACGTCGAGGGCTACTACCGGACCGGCCACTACCACTGGTGGTACGAGGGCGACTTCTTCGGAATCTTCCCCGAGGCCAACTACGGTCCCTTCCCGGACATCTACAACGCCGACGTGCCCATCGGCTTCACCTTCACCGGAAAGAAGGGCCTCGAAGGCCTCAAGGTGGCGATCGGTCCGCAGCTGTGGTGGGGGGCCAACCCCGCCGTGGTCGCGAAGTACTCGCGTCCGATGGGGCGCTGGCGCTTCGACATCGTTCACCACGAGGACATCGCCACCCCACCCTCCGGTGGCGTCGCCCAGTCGCAGGCCGTTCCCGAGCAGCTGACCCGACGGACGGGGGTCCACCTGGGCTTCGAGCGCGGCGACAAGTTCACCATCGACATCGGCGGCGTGTGGGCGGGTACGCCCAAGATCGGCCAGCAGTTCGTCTACCAGGTGGACGCCGCGGGTGATCAGTCCTACCTCGACAGCGGCTTCGACGTGATCAACGACGAGATCCGGATGATCGACACGTTCGGGGCCAAGGCCAAGATCACGGGCCGGATCGGCAAGCTGTCGGGCTTCGTGCAGGGCGCCTACCAGGGCCTCGTGGCCGACGGCGGCGGCGACTACGGCGTGACGACGGCGGGCTGGCGGCTTCGCGCCTCGAACCGCGGCAACAACACCAATGCGTTTGCCGGCATGGCCTTGCAGCTCGGCAAGGTCGTCATCGCCCCGGCGGCGCTCTGGCAGCGGCCGCTCATCGGACCGAACGTGCCGATCACCGAGCAGTACGACCCCGTGTCCACGGTGCTGCAGCCGGCCGTGCGGTCTCGCGACTTCATCACGGATCCCTTCGCGGTCCTCGACAACCGAGAGCAGATCGCGGCCGAGCTCCTGATCTCCTACGACCAGACGCCCGCCACCTGGTTCTTCGCGTGGGACAACCAGATGCGCGAGGACGCCGGGTTCGCCGGGTCCGTGTCCATCATGTACCGGAACCTCCTGACCACGCGGGACTCGACGTTCGGGTTCCTCGAGGACGGCACGCTGTTCGCCTTTGGCGGCGCGGCCCCACCGGCCGAGCTGTGGGACGTCACGGCCCGGGTGATCAACAACGTGGGTCCCTGGCAGCTTCACTGGGACGCCTACGCGGGCACCGAGCAGGCTCGAGGGACCGACGAGCGACTCGTTCTGCGCGGCGGTGGCGGCTTGCGGGCCTTCTACCAGAGCATGCTCTTGCAGGGTTGGGTCAAGTTCGGAGACTATGGCCCCTACGACTTCCACCGAGACTTCAACCTGACCTTCCCCTTCCAGACCTACGTCGACATCTCGGGCGGCTTGAAGCGGATGCCCATGATCGGTACGACGACGCGAGTCGGCTTCTTCACGAAGTACCGGCTTCTCAATGAGTTCTCGCCCGATCTCGCCGTCGGTCCGCAGGGCTCGAATCGGCAGTTGCGCCCCGGAGAACCCCTTGCCAACGAGTTCGAAGTCGGCACCTACGTGAGGTTGAGCCTATGAGACCGCTGACCCTGATCGCCCTCCTCGGTCCCCTCCTCGTCGCCTGCGAGGAGGACGTGCCCGATCCGTTCTTCGAGTTCGGTACGGTTCTCGGCGACCTCGAGCTCGAGATCATCTCCGACACGATGGGGGTCCACCCGGACCGGAGCATCCTGTTCGATCCGAACAATCCCTTTCGCAATGGCGTGAGCATCGAGACGAAGTTCCAGATGGTCGATGCCGAGAACGGGCCCGGACCGGTCCCGGGCTTCTACGCAGCGGCCACGGCGCTGGCGATCGAGCCGACGGGCGAGAACCAGTTCCTCGCCGCTTCACAAGCCCAGGCGATCTTCGAGCAGCGTCGGGTGGACGACGTGGATCTCGCAGTCGTCCGCAAGCTCGCCATCACGGGCTACCAGACGGTGCTCGACGAGTTCCCGGGCGCGGTGACCTTCGACGGGACGGGGCGCGTGCCGTTCGATCTCATGGCCCCCACGATCGAGGGCATCCTCGCGCTCGGCGGGACGCCAGAGAACGGCTGGTACCTCGCAGTGGGCCCCGATGGACAGACGACGATCGCCGTTCAATCCGGAGTGACCGATGATGACTAGCAGCAGACTGTTCGCGTCGATGGCCCTCGTCGGCATCGCGGCTGGCGCCTGTCGGCCGGTGCCAGAGGGAGACCCTGTGTATCCGGTCTTCGAGGAGTTCCGACCGGAGGAGTTCCTCGACGGCCCGAATCCCTTCGTCGAGGGTGAGGAGCGGCTCAGCCTGAACGTCTTCTACGAGGGGGACGCGTCCGAGGCTCTCGACTTTGGCGGCAACGGCGCCATGACCGACCTGTTCGACTACGTCGTCAACCAGGACGCCAACCCGCTCGTCTTTACGGCCCAGACGGGCGTCAACCGACGCGACTTCATCGAGGGTCTGACCTCCGCGAGCATCACCGTGCTCGACGCCGGCGTGGCGTGGTGGGGCGTGGGCGTCGTCAACGAGGGCGTCCCCTACGACCTCACCGGCTGGACGACCATGCGCGTGTCGTTCAAGGCCACCGACGACCTGTTCGAGGGCACCACCATCCAGGTCGAGGACTCGAGCGGCGCAGCCACCGTCAACATCGCCGACCCGATGTACGGCGACTTCGCGTCGGACGGGGAATGGCACTCGCTGGTCATCCCTCTCGAGGACTTCGGCCTCGACTTCTCGAGCATCCGCGTCCCCTTCTCGCTGCTCGCGGGCAACAGCACCGACGGCTCTGTCCTGCTCGTGGACGACCTCTACTGGACCAAGGAGTGACCGTGCACCGAATCGCGTTCTTCTCGCTGCTGCTCGGGGGCGTCGCCTGTACGACCGCCGAGGAGTCCGAGGAAGTCTACGAGCTCGTGTTCAGCGAAGAGTTCGACGGTGACGAGGGGGCTGGCCCGCCCGAGCGGGACTGGAACTTCGACATCGGGCGTGGCAACAATGGCTGGGGCAACAACGAGCTCCAGTTCTACACCAACCGGGTGGAGAACATCGGTCAGACGGGTGACGGCGAGCTCCGCTTCACCATGCTGCGCGAGAACCCCGGCCAGGACGCCTTCGAGGGGGCGGAGTTCACGAGCGCCCGCATCACCACGAAGGACAAGGTCGACTTCCGCTATGGCCGGGTCGAGGCTCGCGTGAAGACCCCGGTCGAGCGTGCCGTGTGGCCGGCCTTCTGGATGCTCGGAGCAGACATCGACGAGGTCGGCTGGCCTGACTGCGGCGAGATCGACATCATGGAGGTGTTCGGCACCAGCTCGGTCGGCGTCGCGCTCCACGGGCGGTTCTACAACGGCGAGAACGCTGTGGGCTTCCCGGTCCTCGTCGACGAGCAGCTCGAAGGGTGGGCCGACGACTTCCACACCTACGAGATCATCTGGGATCCCCAGGTGGTGGTCTGGCGGATCGACGGCGAGGAGGTGGCGCTGGCCACCCCGGCCGACCTGCCCCCGAGCGCGCCGTGGCTGTTCGACCACGAGTTCTACATGCTGCTCAACCTGGCGGTGGGCGGTAACCCCGTGAACGACCAGCTCTTCGACAGCTCGGGCAACCCGATCCTCGACAGCAACGACAACCCCGTCGCCCCGCCGGACACGGCTGAGATGCTCGTCGACTACGTCAGGGTCTACCAGCGCGTCGATCCGCTCCTCGACCCCGTTCCACAGCCGCTTCCCGGCGAGGAATAGCGTGATTGCGTTCGTCACCGAGGCGGGTGGTCGACGGCTCGCGCCGCTCCCCGTCCGCCCGGTGGGGGGCGCAGCCGAAGTGCACGTCACCGTCGACCCCTCGGTCCGTCGCCAGACCGTGCTGGGCGTCGGCGGCTCGCTCACCCAGGCGTCGGCGGCAGCGATGGCCCGGCTCTCGGCCGCCCGGCGTCAGGAGATCCTCGCCGCCCTGTTCTCGCCAGGACGTGCGGCCTACTCGCTCGTGCGCACCCACGTGGCGAGCTGCGACTTCTCGACCTCGAGCTACACCTACGCCGAGGAACCCGACCCGTCCCTGGCCGGGTTCTCGATCGACGTGGATCGCAAGAACGGACACCTCGCGCTCCTCAAGGGCGCGCGCGCCATCCCCGGAGCCGACTTTCGACTCGTCGCCTCGCCGTGGACCGCCCCGCCGTGGATGAAGGACAATGGCAAGTTCTACGACCCGGAGGCGAACCGCGGCGGGAAGTTGCTCGCCGAGCACCACGAGACCTTTGCCCGCTACCTCGCGAAGTACGCGCTGGCCTATCGCGAGGAGGGGCTCGAGCCCTGGGCGTTCACCCCGGTCAACGAGCCCCACGGCAACAACGGCACGTGGGAGAGCATGGAGATGACGCCGGGGGAGCAGGGCGAGCTCGCCATCGTGCTCCGCAAGGTGCTCGACGAGGCTGGCGTGGACGCCAAGATCTTCTGCTACGACCAGAATCGGTCCGAAGCGGAGGAGTTCGCCGCGGGCGTGCTCGACCGTCGCAAGGCGCGCAAGGCCGTCGACGGCATCGCGGTCCACTGGTACGACAGCACCTTCAAGGTCTACGAGGCCGAGCTCGACAAGCTCCACGACCGGTTCCCCGACCACCCGGTCCTCCAGTCGGAGGGCTGCATCGACAACGTGTTCGGCAAGGGAAAGGACCGTAGCGAGTCGGCCCCGCTCCCCTGGTGGCAGGACGATGCCTGGTACTGGCGCAAGGAGGCCACCGATTGGGGCTGGGACTGGCTCGACGACCGCTCGGACCACCCCCCGTACTCCCCGGCGTTCCGCTACGCACGCGACCTGGTCGGATGCCTCGCCCACCACGTCACGGGATGGATCGACTGGAACGTGGTGCTGGACAAGCGCGGGGGCCCCAACCACGTCGGAAACTTCTGCCTCGCTCCGATCCTCGTCGACGGACCAACCGACACGGTCTATTACACCCCGCTCTTCGCGATCATGGAGCAGGTCTCCCGGAGCACCCGTCCCGGAGCCGTGGTTCACCGCACCACGGTCGAGTCTCCGGGTGGGGTGTGGGCGGCGGGACTCGTCAATCCAGACGGTCGACGGGTCGTTCACGTCTTCCACGAAGGGGAACGGGCCCTCGACTGCCGGATTGACCATGGCGGCGAGAGCCTGGCGCTCACCCTCCCCCCGGCGTCGCTCGTGACGCTGCAATCCACCTGATGGAGAGTTCCGATGTCCCGTCCCCCCGAGGATAGCGACGGCAAGTTGATGGGGGCGTTCGTCGCCGAGGCCTCCCTGAAGTTCACGGAGCTGTCGTCCGACGAGCGCAAGGCGCGCCTGCGCAAGCTCCTCGACGAGAAGATCCACGGCCTGTGCTTCAGCGCCTACGTCGAGGGGCAGAACCCCGATGACCACGTGATGCTCTCGGATGCGCAGGTGCGCGAGCGGCTGGGCATCATCGCCCCCCACTGCCGGTGGATTCGCACCTTCGCGAGCACGGAAGGCAACGAGCTGGCGGCCTCGATCGGTCGGCAGCTCGGGCTGAAGACCCTGGTCGGAGCGTGGATCGGGAGCGACGCCGAGCGCAACCGAGTCGAGCTCGACGCTCTCGTCGCCCACGCCCGCGAGGGCCACGTCGACCGCATCGCGGTCGGCAACGAGGTGTTGCTCAGGGGCGAGGCGTCGGTCGAGGAGATCGTTTCCCTGGTGAACGAAGTGCAGCAGGCCGTGCCCGGGGTACCCGTGGGCTACGTCGACGCCTACTTCCAGTTCGTCCAGCACCCCGCGCTGGTCGAGGCCTGCGACTTCCTGCCCATCAACTGCTACCCGTTCTGGGAGCAGTGTCCCATCGAGTACGCCATCCCCTACGCGGCCGAGATGGTCCGGCGCGTTCAAGCCGTGGCCGGCGGAAAGGACGTCATCATCGCGGAGACGGGCTGGCCGAGCGAGGGCCCGTCCGAGGGAGCCGCAGAGCCGGGCCTCGACAACATGGTGCTCTACGCGCTGAACCTGATCGAGTGGGCCGACGAGAACCAGGTCGAGCTGTTCTGGTTCTCCGCGTTCGACGAGGCCTGGAAGGTCGGCGCCGAGGGCGGAGCCGGGGCGTTCTGGGGCCTGTGGACGTCCGACGGGAGACTCAAGGTTTGATCAGCGAGCACGTGGCCATCTGCTACTCCGGCTACCGTCGGGGGCAGAGCCCCGACGCGGGCATCTACCCGAGCCGAGAGCAAGTGCTCGAGGACCTCCACATCGTGGCGCGCTGCTTCTCCGAGATCCGGATCTACGACTCGGGGCCTCACGCGGAGCTCGTCCTCGACGTGATCGCGACCGAGAAGCTCGGGCTGACGGTCCTGTTGGGCGCGTACCTCACGGCGGAGGCCAACAATCCCGACAACCCCTGGGGGGGCGGGATGTACCCGGACGACGTGCTCGCGCAGAATCGCGTCGAGAACGAGGCCGAGATTCGCCGAGCCGCGACCCTGGCGAACCGCTACCCGTCGATCGTCACCGCGGTTTCGGCGGGCAACGAGGCCGTCGTCTCCTGGACCGATCACCTCGTGCCCGTGCCTCGGGTGATCGAGCTCGTCCGCCAGCTCCGCTCCCGCATCGCCCAGCCCGTGACCTTCTGCGACAACCACGTCCCGTGGACGGACGCGCTCGAGCCGCTCGTGCCCGAGCTCGACTTCGTCTCGATCCACTCCTACCCGGTGTGGGAGTTCCGCTCGGTGGACGAGGCGATGGAGGTCACCAACGCCGACTACGAGCGAGTCGCGGGCCGGTATCCGGGCGTGCCCGTCGCCATTACCGAGGCCGGCTGGGCGACCCGATCGAACGGCCGGGGGATGGATCCCGCGAACGCCAGCGAGGAACTCCAGAAGCGCTACGTGACCGAGCTGATGAACTGGGCAGACGAGCGACGAGTGACGACGTACCTGTTCGAAGCGTTCGACGAGCCCTGGAAGGGCTCCGACCACCCTGACGAGCCAGAGAAGCACTGGGGCCTCTTCACCGAGGCCCGACGTCCCAAGCCCGTGATGCACGATCGCTACCCGGAGCTGGTCCCATGACCCGAGTCCCCACGAGCCACCTCGTCGACGGCGCCTACTGGCAGGTCGACGACCTGACGGCGCTGCCGCCCTTCCTGATCCACGTCGTGAGCGCCGGCGACCACTGGGTGTTCCTCTCCAGCACGGGCGGCATCACCGCGGGCCGGCGGAAGGCCGAGCGCTCCCTCTTTCCCTACGAGACCGACGACCGACTGCACCACGCGGCCGACATCACGGGCGGGGTCACCTGGCTGCGCACCGCCGACGGCTCCCTGTGGCACCCCCTCGACCCGCGAGGCGTGCGGGAGGGGGGCACCCGAAGGCTCCGGAAGTCCGTGTACGCCGACTGGGTCGAGCTGGAAGAAGAGGCGCCAGACCTGGGGCTCGTGTTCACGGTGCGGTACACCACGAGCCGGCGGTTTGGGCTCGTGCGCAAAGCTCGCCTTGCCCGGACGTCCGGCACCGGCCCGGTCGACCTCCTCGACGGCCTGCTGAACCTGCTGCCGGCGGAGGTGCCGCTCAACGCGCAGCAGACGCTCTCCGCCCTCGTCGACGCCTACAAGCGGGCCGAATACGACGCGGACACCACCATGGCTCGCTACGCGATGGAGGCCCGGCTCTCCGATCGCGCTGCCCCGTCGGAGTCCCTTCGCGCCAACGTGGTCTGGCGGCTCGGTCTCCCGCAGGCCACCGTCTCTCTCACCGAGACCGCGCTCGGCGCGTTTCGGCGCGGGGAGCCCGTGGACGGAGGCGACCGGCGACTGGGCGAGCGCGGCGCGTACCTCGCTCGCGCCACCGTGGACCCCAGCTCGGCTCCGGTCGAGTGGACCCTCGTGGCCGAGGTGCACCTCGCCCACGGTGCGGTGGTGTCGCTCGACAGGCAGCTCCGAGACGAACCGGCGATTCGGGCAGCACTCGAGGCGGACCTGGAAGCCGGCGAGCGGGCTCTCGTGGATCTGGCCGCTGCCGCGGACGCCCAGCAGCACTCCGGCGACCCGCGGGTGGGGGTGAGCCACTTCGCCAACGTCGTCTACAACATCATGAGGGGCGGAGTCTTCGCGCGTGACCACGACGTGCCCACTGGCGACTTCGCCCGCTTCGTACGACAGCGAAACCGGCCGGTGTATGCGCGCCACCGGGCCTGGCTCGCCGAGCGGGCCGAAGCTCTCCCGTATGCCGACCTCCAGGACCAGGTCGACGAGGTCGGCGACCCGCAGCTGTGTCGGCTCGCCCTCGAGTACCTGCCGTTGACGTTCAGTCGGCGTCACGGTGATCCGAGCCGGCCCTGGAACGCCTTCGACATCGTTCTCACCCACGACGATGGCACGCCCTGCTACGACTACCAGGGCAACTGGCGGGACATCTTCCAGAACTGGGAGGCGCTGGCACGGTCGTTCCCAGCGTTCTATCCCTCGATGGTCGCGAAGTTCGTGAACGCGTCGACGATGGACGGGTTCAACGCCTATCGCCTCACCCGTGACGGCATCGACTGGGAGGTCCCGGACCCCGAGGATCCTTGGTCGAACATCGGGTACTGGGGCGACCACCAGGTGGTGTACCTGTTCCGACTCGTCGAGGCCGCCGAGGCACACGAGCCGGGCTGCATCCGGGGCTGGCTCGGTCGCGACCTCTTCAGCTACGCCGACGTTCCCTACCGCATTCGTCCCTACGCGGACCTGTTGGCCGACGCGAAGGACACCATCGAGTTCGACGAGGCTGCGGACGCACGGAGCCAGGCGAGCGCCGAGGCGTGGGGCAGCGACGGGCGACTGGTGACCGCCGATGGGCAGGTCAAGCTCGTCAATCTGGTCGAGAAGCTGCTCGTGAGCTTGCTTGCCAAGATGTCGAACCTGGTGATCGACGGCGGGATCTGGCTCAACACCCAGCGGCCGGAGTGGAACGACGCGAACAACGCGATCGTGGGCCAGGGACTCTCGATCGTCACGACCGCGCAGCTCCGACACGCGTTCACGGTGCTCGACCGGCTCGTGGACGAGGACAATCCTCGGAAGTTCCTCGTGTCGGTCGAGGTGGAGCACTGGCTCGAGGGCGTGGTGGGCGCGCTCACGCTCGAGGACCCACCCGCGGAGCCGGCCCCCGTCGCCGAGAGCCTCCGCAGGCGGATCCTCGACAAGCTGGGGACCGCCTTCTCCGAGTACCGGCACACGGTCTACGAGCAGGGACTGGGCGAACGCCAGCCGATGTCGCTCACCCGGGTCAGGGAGCTCTGCCGGGCCAGCCTCCGCTGGATCGACCACACCCTGCGCACCAATCGCCGCGAGGACGGGCTGTACCACAGCTACAACTCGCTCGTGTGGACGGCGGACGGGATACGCGTGGAGCGGCTGTCCGAGATGCTCGAGGGCCAGGTGGCGGTGCTGGGCAGCGGGTTGCTCTCGGGCTCCGAAGCCATCGAGCTCGTCGACGCCTTGTACGCCTCCGGTCTGTACCGCGAGGACCAGCACACGTTCGTGCTCTACCCGAATCGGGAGCGGCCGGGCTTCCTGGTGCGCAACCAGGTGTCCGCCGAGACCGTGGACTCGACCCCGCTGCTCGCGGCGCTCGCTGCCGATCCCATCGTCGGAGGCCAGGTGATCGCCCGGGACGTCACCGGAACCTGGCACTGGCACGCCGATCTCGACAACGCCTCGGCCCTGGACAAGGTCCTCGACACGATCGCGGCCGACGAGACCTGGACGACGGCGGTCCAGGCGGGGCGGACGGCGGTGCTCGAGGCCTACGAGCGCACCTTCGATCACCAGGCGTTCACCGGCCGATCGGGCACCATGCACAAGTACGAGGGGCTCGGGAGCGTGTACTGGCACATGGTGGGCAAGCTGCTCGTGTCCGTGCAGGAGTCCTGGCAGCGCGCGGTGGACGAGGGTGAGCCCGCCGATGTCCAGGCTCGGCTCGCCGACGCGTACCGGCGGGTTCGGGCAGGCCTGCCGTTCAACAAGTCCGTGTCCGAGTACGGCGCCATCCCGACCGATCCCTACTCCCACACCCCATTCCACCTCGGCGCGCAGCAGCCCGGCATGACCGGGCAGGTGAAGGAGACGTTCCTCGCCCGGTACGGCGAGCTCGGTGTCCGGGTGCGGGAGGGAGCCCTCGAGGTCGCCCCCGGACTGCTCGGACGCGAGGAGCTGCTCACGACCGAGGCGAGCTGGACGATCACGGGTCACCGGGGTGAGCGGAAGACGCTCACGCTGCCCATCGGGTCCCTGGCGTTCACCGTCGCGCAGGTCCCCTTCGTCCTCGTCGCCCACGACGGGCCTCCCGAGGTGCGGATCACGTGGGCCGACGGATCCGACGAGCGCATCGAGGGCCGGAGCCTCGGCCGCGCTCCGACCCAGTCGGTGTTCTCGAGGCGCGGCCTCGTGGAGCGCGTCGACGTGAGGGTTCCCGCCGCCGACCTACGTCCATCGGAGGAAGCATGACCGCACTGTCGACCGGTCCCGCTCGCCGTCGCGAAGCGCGCTGCGCGCGATTCGCTCGGTCGTCTCCCCCTCGCTTCGCTCACGCGAGAACGCGGGACCGCAGTGTCTGGGCGGTCTCGGTCT
>CAZZLC010000028.1:0-86064 GCA_964655065.1 uncultured Enterobacteriaceae bacterium
CGGCAGTCGACTTCGTCGCCTGCTCCGCGCTCGGCTTCGCCAAGCGCGCCGGCGCTGTCTGGATTCCAAAGCCGGTGATCCGGTAGGGGTCCGTGTCACGTCGCGCCCCGCTGCGAGTGGATCGGGGCCGGACCGTCGAACCGGCCATTTGCCCATTGTAGTGGTTCCCGATTGATTCTGAGGACGGTTCACGCTGTGTGAATTCACGGATTTGTGAATCGGCGACCCCTCCGGCGACCCTCTGTCACCGGAGGGACAAAGTGGCGGAAACGAGCGACATCGAGAGCTACGGCGAGTACTTGCGCGAGCTCCAACGGAACCGAGGACTCAAGCAGTTCGAGTTCGCGAAGCTCGTGGGTCGTTCGCCGGCCTGGTACAGCCAGATCCTCAACGGTCGGCGGCGGCTCAGACCCGAGATCGCACACGAAATCGCGGACCGGTTGTCCCTCACTGTCCGCGAGCGCAACCGGCTGCTGTCGCTCGTGGAGCGCGAGCTCGGGCCGTCGCGGTCGATGCGCGAACGACCTGTCGAGGCGACCGAGCCAGTCGAGGTCCCCGAACCCGATGACGACTTCCTGCGGGTACTGGGGGGGTGGCAGACCGGGGCGATCCTCGAGCTCGCTCGCTGCGAGGGGTACGTCCCCGAGCCGAGCTGGGTGGGGGCGACACTGCGGCCGCGCGTGGCCACCGCCGTCGCCCAGGAATCGATGGAAGCGCTGCGTGCCCACGGGTACCTGGACGCCGACTACCGGCCGGTCGAGCGCCAGCCGTCGGTTCACTCCACCACCGGTCCGGACATCCACGTGAAGGCCCAGTCCCGCTGCGCGGCCACCATCCACGAGCAGACGCTCCGCATGGCGGTCGGTGCCCTCCGACACACCCGGCCCACCGACCGTCTGTTCGCCACCGCCACCGTCGCCCTGTCCGAAGAGGACTACGAGGGGCTCCGCCTGCGACTGTACGAGGTCCTGGGCCCCGTGTTCGAGAACGCGGCGCGTCAGTCACCCAACCGGGTGTATCAGGTGAACCTCGCCGTCTTCCCCGCGAGCCTCTATTCCGACTCGAGTCGGGACCCGCGCACCCTGCCGGACGACGACCTACCCTGAGTTTCCGAAGTAGTCCTCGAGGACGGGGCGGGAGGTCGCGGCATCCTGACCGTTGAGGCTCCAGGGCAGGGCGCCCGCGTAGCCGAGCTCCTCGTAGGTGGCCATTCGCTTCTCGAGGTCGACGTCCGCAGTGGGCAGCTCGCCGACGATGACGGGCAGTCCGGTCTCCAGGTCGTCGGCCGGTGGCAGGCTGCGTCGGCCATAGTGGTGCACCTGCAGGATGTCGAGCGGCGCGTCGGCCCACAGCAGGTCGAGGTCGTCGTACGACGTGCTGCCGAGGGTGAGCGGGCGACCCCCGCGAAGGGCCATCGCCACGTCGAAGATGAAGGTCTCCATCTCGGCCAGGCTCACCGGGTCGCCGACGATGGGATCGCGTGGAATGTCGTAGATGGCCCACTCGGGCTCGTTGATGAGGTCGAAGGCGAAGATGCGCGGGTCGTCGCCGAACCGCTCCGCCAGGGGCACGATCCAGCGCTCGACGAGCTCCCTTCGACGCTCGGGGTCCACGGCGATCTCGCGGCGTCCGAAGAGCTGCACGCCGTCGACGACGGAGGCCTCGTCGAACCACAAGAAGTCGAACAGCACGGGCATCAAGGCGATCCCACGGTCGTCGGCGAGCACCAGGGCCGCCTCGAGGTCCGCGAGGACCATCTCGGGGGTGCTGGTGTCGAGGGCTCGGCCGTCGGCATAGACGAACCAGCGCACGACGTCGGCGCCGATGAGGGCGTCGAAGTCGTCGGCGAGGCGCTTTCGGGACCGGTCGCTGCGCACGCCCTTGTCTCCCCACGCCCGGCCGAAGTCGTGCCCGTACCGCAGCCAGGGGAAGTTGGCTCCGACGACGAAGCTCTCCAAGCGCTCCTCCACCTCGGGAGGGAGCTCCTCGAGAGGCTCGGTCGTTCTCGGCTCGGCCCGCTCGAGGGGAGCCACGCAGCCCGCCACGAAACTACCCAGGGCCAGGCAGCCCCAACACCACGTCTTCGCCATGGCACGGTGTATGACAAGCTCGCCGACGCGGCCAGGGCAGGCGAGCCGCTTTGCACGGGCGCCCTCGTGATGGCGGGACGCCGGCCTACGTCATGGCGACCGTGGTGGGCGGAGCGCTACGGGACGGCGAGGTGCTACGGGCGCTCGAGCAGCATCGCGGTGCCCTGGGCGCCCGCGGCACAGATGCTGATCAGGCCGTAGCGCGCGCCCTGGCGCTTCATCTCGTTGGCCACCGTCGTGGCGATGCGGAGACCGGTCGCCGAGAACGGGTGGCCGATCGCGATGGAGCCGCCGGTCACGTTGAGCTTGTCCGTCTCGATGGTTCCGATGGGCTCCTCCTGCCATCCCTGCTCCCACGCCGCGAGATTGCAGAGCACCTGTCCTGCGAACGCCTCGTGCAGCTCGATCACGCCGATGTCGTCGAAGGTGAGTCCGTTGCGGGTCAGCAGCCGGGGCACGGCGACGCCCGGCGCCATGAGCAGTCCGTCATCGGGGTGGATCGCCGCCTGCTCCACGTCCTTGACGAAGGCCAGCGGCTCGAGCCCGTCGGCTTCGGCGCGCTCCTCCGACATCAGGAGCACCGCGGCGGCGCCGTCGGTGAGCGGTGAGCTGTTGCCGGCCGTGAGGGTCCCGTTCTCCGGGTCGAAGACGGGCTTCAGGCGAGCGAGCTTCTCGATCGAGGTGTCGGCGCGGACGATCGTGTCGCGGGACAAGCCAGCCAGGGGTGCGATCTCCGCCGTGAGTCGGCCGTCCTCGGTGGCGGCGTGGGCGCGCTGGTGGGACCGGAGGGCCAGCGCGTCCTGATCCTCGCGCGGGATCTTCCAGGTCTTGACCATGATCTCCGTGTGTTCGCCCATCGACAGCCCGGTCGACGGCTCCTCGACACCGGGGGTGCTCGGGAGCAGGTCCTTCGGGCGGATCTGCGTGAAGGAGCCGAGCTTGCCGGCGGTGGACCGCTCGGCCTGGCTGTCGCGGAGCGCGTGGGCGAGCCGCGACGAGACGAGGATGGCGGTGTTCGACATGCTCTCGACCCCGGCCGCGACGCCGATGTCGATGCGCCCCAGCGCGATCGCGTCGTGCAGGTGCATCATCGCGGTGGTTCCGGTGATGCAGTTGTCGGTGACGGTGACCGCCCGGGTCGACGGGGGAAGCCGCGAGCGGAACACCACCTCGCGACCGAGGTGGGGGACGCGGGGGTCCACGACCACCACGCCGGCCTGGAGCTCCTGGACGCGCTCGGGGTCGAGTCGGGTGCGGTCGAGCAGCCCATTGACCGCGTGGGTCGCCAGATCGACAGCGGAGATGTCCTTGAAGTGGGTCAACGCCTTGACAAAGGGGGTACGCTGGCCTGCGACGATTGCGACGCGCCTCACGGTGGCCTCCTGAACTCCGGGGGTTCGAGGTCTCCTAGCCCCCCTGGGGGCCCGGGTGTACGATGGTCGTCCACGAGGCGGGACCATGGTTGCTGACCCCATCCCCCGAAGCCCGCTGATCGATCCTCGGCTCGTACGCCACGAGACCGACTGGGAGCGACAGGCTTGGGTGCTGCACGACCCTCGCGGCGGTACGGTGGAGCGCGCCATGCTGGTCGGCTTCTCGGTCGCATTGGCCGCGCTGGTCGGGCGACTGGCGGTCTCGGGGCGCACCGAGCCCGAGCACTTCCTGGTCTTCGGGATGGTCGGGCTCGTGATGCTCGCCGGAGTCGTCGCGACCTACACGGGTCGCCACGTCGCCCTGAAGGTCAGCCGCGATGGGGTCCAGCTCGAGCACCTCGAGGGGCTGCTGCCCGACGAGGCGGACCTCGACTCGGTCTGGTCGTGGCCGGCGACCTGGTCGACGACCGTACCCTGGACACGGATCCGCAGGGTGTCTCGCGAGCCGGGCGGACGGCTTCGCTTGGTCCTCGTCCACGGCGAGTGGACGGTCGGCACGATGAGAGCATCGACGCTCGACACGCTGGTCCCCGCCATCGAGCAGGGGATCCGAACCTGGGGGGCGCACCGTCAACGTCCCGACGGCGCGCTGGCCGACGTTCAGGCCCTCCGGGGTCGTGCATCCTCCGAGCTCGCGTAACGACCGCTTCGGCGTTCGGACCCTCGGACGCCGGAGGTACGACGTGACGTGGATGGTGTGGTTGGCGATGGGGTCGGCGCTCGCCGAGGACGCGGACGAGCACGAGGGTCACCGCGCGATCGGGGCCAAGCTCGTGGAGCTCCTCGCCTTCGAGGAAGAGGAGGTCACGACCTGGACAGGACTGGGGTTCATCGCCGAGCGGCCCATCGGGCACCGCGGCGTCGTGGAGATCGCCGTGCAGGGCCTCGTCGGCCGTCCTGGCTTCTCGGTCCCGGTGGACCTCTTGCTGAAGCGGGTGTGGTCGGTGCAGCGCACGACGCTCACCGCAGGGGGAGGCCCGTCGCTCACCGGTCTGTGGCGCGAGGGCGAGACCCACATCTTCCCGGGGGTACTGGGGAGCTTCGGGGGTTCGGTGTGGATCGGCCCGGAGGAGAGCTGGGGCATCCTCGCCGAGGTCGACGCCGGGGGTTCCTTCGAGAGAGAGGGGTTCGTCCCGGAGCTCGAGTTCGCCGTCGGTGCCGTGTGGTCCCTCTAAGCCTGGGCGCTCGCGGCTCCGACGGAGTCGTCGTCGAGGCTCTGGCCGGCCAGCATGTCGTCGAGGAACTGCACCATGGCGTCGACCCGGTTCGGATGCGGGGTCGCCCGGGCATAGGCGATGGACACGACGACCGGAGCGAAGCGGAAGCTCGGTAGCACCGGTACGAGCCGGTTCGCTTCGATGTCGCGGTCGAGGTTGGGCTTGCGGACAAGCCCGACTCCGAGGCCCGCCCGCATCGCCTCGAGGCGCAGGCGGGCGTCGCTCGAGGCGAAGCGCCCGGAGACCATGACTTCGTGCGGCTCGTGGTCGCCATCGAGCAGCGTCCAGGTGGTCTCGGGGGTGCCCCCGACCAGGCGCCGAATCACGGCGTGCCGCACGAGCTCGCTCGGCTCGGTCGGCGCGCCACGCTCGGCCACGTACGCCGGAGAGGCCGCGAGCACGGTGTCGGACAGCGCCGCGATGCGGTGGGCGCGGAACACGCTGTCGGGCTCGGGGCCGATGGTGAGCGCCACATCGAGGCGGTTCTCCTCGAGATCGAGCGGATGATCGCTCACGACGAGCTCGATGGAGAGCTCGGGGTGGGCCACGAGGAGGTCGGTGATGCGAGCGACCTCGGACGCGCCCGCAACCGCGCTGCACAGCCCGACGCGGATCGTGCCCTCGACGATGTCGTCGGCGGGGATCAGCGCCTCCTCGGCCCGACGTACCTCGGCGAGGATCCGTCGGCCGTGGCGCACGAAGCGCTGGCCCTCGTCGGAGAGGACGACGTCCTCGCCCTTCTGGAGGAGCTTGCGGCCGAGCCGGGTCTCGAGTCGGGCGACCCGCGAGTGGATCGCCTTGACGGTCAGCCCGAGCTGCTCGGCGGCGTCGGCCAAGCTGCCGTGCTCTGCGACGGTGACGAAGACCTCGACGTCACCCAGGTGATCGATTCGCAAGGGTGCTTGCTCCGAGGCCGTGGCAGACCACTGGATACGAGCGGCCCGACCGGTCGGGCTCGTCCCGCGCTTGCTACGACGAAGGCGGTTTTTGGGCAATATCTACCCCTCCCCGGACCCCAGTATCCCAATGGGGCCGGCGCGGAGTAATCAGGCGGAGGGGAGGAAGCCCTTCTCGTCCAGGTACGCGATCACCTGATCGGCACATTCGTCAATCGACCGGTCTTCGGTCGTCATGACGATCTCTGGATTCAGGGGCGCTTCGTAGGGCGCGGACACGCCGGTGAAGTTGGGGATGACGCCCTCGCGCGCCTTCTTGTACAAGCCCTTCGGGTCCCTGCGCTCGCACTCCTCGAGGCTCGTCGCGACGTGGACCTCGACGAACCGCCCCTCGGGCACCAGGGCCCGCGCGGCGTCCCGACCCGCCCGGTAGGGCGAGATGAAGGATGCGGTGGTGATCGTACCGGCGTCCGCGAAGAGCTGCGCCACGCAGCCGATCCGACGGATGTTCTCGGTCCGGTCCTCGGGCGAGAAGCCCAGGTCCTTGTTCAGCCCGTGGCGGACGTTGTCGCCGTCGAGGCTGTAGGTGTGCACGTGACGAGACAGTAACTTCTGCTCCACGCGCCGCGCGATGGTGGACTTTCCGGACCCCGAAAGCCCCGTGAACCACAGCACGCAGCCCTTCTGACCGAGCAGCGTCTCGCGCTGCTCGGTCGTCACTTCCGCCTCGTGCCAGTGAATGTTCTTGCTCTTTGGTTCGTCGCTCAACGTGTCCTCCGGCGGGTTCTCGCCAAGGGTTCCGACCAAGGTATCCAGGGGTGGTACAAGGGGGGGAAGGTCCGCACCGGGAGCGAGTGGTGATTCGGGTTGCGTTGGACGCGATGGGCGGTGACCACGGCCACTCGTGTGCCGTAGAGGGGGCTGCGCGGCTGTCGCGCGAGCCAGTGGACATCGAGATCGTCATGGTCGGCGACGAGCGCCTGCTCGCCGCAGACCTCGCGACGCGATCTCACGATGCTTCCCGAATCCGGATCGTCCACGCGGAGGGCAGCGTCTCGATGGACGCGTCGCCCCGCAAGGCCCTCGCGGAGGCCCCCGATTGCTCGATCCTCACCGCGGCACGGCTCGTCGCGGCCGGCGAAGCCGATGCCCTCGTGAGCGCCGGCAACACGGGCGCCACGATCCTGGCCTCGGCCAAGACGTTCGGTCGACTGCCGGGAATCCGACGCGCCGCTCTGGCGGCTGTCTACCCCACGGCGCGCACGCACGGCCCCCATCGCGATCCCTTTGCGCTGATGCTCGACGTTGGCGCCACGCTGAAGGCCGAGCCCGAGGATCTGGTCGCCTTCGCGGTCATGGGCAGTGCGTACTCGTCGATCATCAGCGCCATCGAGTCGCCACGCGTCGCGCTGCTCTCCAATGGCACGGAGCCCAACAAGGGAACCCGGAGCATCGTCGAGGCCTACCGGCTCCTCGAGCAGAGTCAGCTCGCGTTCAAGGGCAACGTCGAAGGCCTCGACATCCCCCGTGGCTCGGTCGACGTGGTGGTCTGCGACGGCTTCCTCGGCAACGTGGTGCTCAAGATGCTCGAGGGCGTGAGCGACGTCGTCAAGGACCTCCTGTCGCTCGCGGCCCGGCGTCGCTGGCAGTGGCGCCTCGGGCTCGGGCTGCTCCGCGGCCGGCTGGACGAGATCCGGAGGCTCACCGACTGGAAGTCCTACGGCGGCGCGCCGCTGCTCGGGCTCGATCAGGTCGTGATCAAGGCCCACGGCCGATCGGAGGCGCTCGCGCTGCGCAACGCGATGAAGGTCGCCGCCAAGGCGGTACGCGGCGATCTCATCGGCCGGATTCGACACGGCATCGCCGAGCTCGGGCTGGGCGACCCGGAGTTGGCGAGGCCCGCGACGCCCTGAAGCAGGTGGGGCGGCGACCCGACGATCGGCTCGGGTTCAGAAGCCCGTGTCGGACGTGTCGCCCGTCTCGGTGGGCTCGAACTCGTCGATCTTGTCCTGGAGCTCCTGGGGGGTGACCCAGCAGCTGCCCACACAGAGCACCACCGCGAGAGCAAGAAAGCGCATGCGAGCTCCTATCCGCGTTCGAGGATCGCGACCGCCTCGACGTGTCGCGTATCGACGAACTGGTCGAAGGCACGCAGCTCCACGAGGCGGTAGCCGCGCAGCTCCCGAAGGTCGCGACCCGCAGACGGGGGATGACAGCTCACGTACGCGATCACGCGCGGCCGGTTGAGGGCCAGGCGCCGGAGCACGCCCTTGGCTCCCGCCCTCGGCGGATCGAGGACCACGGCGTCGAACGCCTCGCGGCTGGGGTCGAACTTCTCCACCGCGCACGCGAGCGTGCTCAGGTTGGGTACCTCGGCTGCGTTCTCCTCGAGGTCGGCCGCGCCGGGCCCGGGCCACTCGACAGCGAGCACGGGGGTGCCGTCGTCGGCGAGCGCCCTGGAGAGGTTGCCGATCCCCGCGTAGAGGTCCAACACCCGCTCGGGACTCCGCGCGCGGATCGCGTCGCGCACGAAGCGCACGATCCGCTCGTTGATCTCGAGGTTGACCTGGTAGAACGAGCGGGGGCGCGCCGTCAGCGAGTGCCCCAGGACCTGGAGGGTGAGGCGGGGCTGTCCGGCGACCCGCTTGCCATTGAGCGCGACGTCACCGAGTCTCGCGAGACCCTCGCGGACGTCCCGGCGCACCTGCTTGCCCTCGAAGGCGTAGATCGCACGGCGGCCATCCGAGCGGATCTCGACGCTCTCGAGGCCCGCCGTCGACGTCGTGGCCAGGAGGTCCCGGAGCCTCGAGTGGGCGGCCTGCACCTCGGGACGTGCGATCCGGCAGACCTCGGGATCGACGAGCGTGTGGGAGCGCGGCGCCCGGTACCCCGCGCGATCACCCTCCACCGCGAGCTTGATGCGGGCGCGGTGACCCTCGGTGCGAGGGGAGGGCACGATCGGGGGTGGCTCCTCGACCCCGAACGCCCGCGCGACCGACTCGGCGAGGAGCCGGTGTCGAGCATCAGGCACGAGGTGGTCGAGATCGCACCCACCACACGCCGCTGACCAGGGGCACGGCGGCGGGCGATGGTCGGGTTTCGGGGCATCGTCCATCGGCTCCTCTGTAGCTGGAGGGGTAGGGTTTGGTCATGGTGCCTCTGACCGTGGTGGTGGCGACGCTCGAGCGTCCGCAGGCGGTGGCGCGGCTGCTCCCCGGGGTGCTGCGGCAGGCGCCCCGCTCCGCCCGGGTTCTCCTCGTCGACCAGTCCTCGCCGCCGGCGCTCGCCGCGACCGCCCGGTTCGTGCGACACCTCGCGGACCGTCGCGTCGAGCACCTTCCCCATCGGGCCCGGGGGCTCCCCGCTGCCCGCAACCGGGGGCTCGTGCACTGCGATGGGCGCGTGGTCCTGTTCTTCGACGACGACGTCGTGTTGCGCCCAGGTTGCATCGCGGCCCACCTCGCCGCGTACCGCGATCCCACCGTCGGGGGGGTGGTGGGACGAATCGAGGAGCGCCGCCTCCAACCGAACGCGTGGCGCACCACCAACCGGGTCGGGCGCTCGGGCCGAGTGATCACTCGACTGGACGGCCCCGATGCACGTGATGTCGAGACCCTCAAGGGAGCCAACATGTCGGTACGCCGAACGGCCATCGACGCAGTGGGTGGCTTTGACGAGGGCTACGGCGGCACCGCTCTCCTGGAGGACGCCGATCTGTCGGCCCGGGTGCGCGCCCTTGGATTCCGCCTCCGGTACGAGCCGGACGCGTCGGTGATCCACGAGCATCTCCCCTTCGGCGGCGTCCGCACCGGCCAGCTCGACGCCGCCTGGTGGCGCTTCCACAATGCCGCGCGCTTCGTGCGTCGCCACCACGGTCCGGCCGCGCTGCCCGAGTTGCTCGTCACCCACGGCCTGCTCGCGCTCCGCGAGGGCCTGCGGAGCCGGGACCTCGCCCGTCCGCTCCGGCTCCTCGAGGCGCTCGGTCGGGGATGGTGGGGTAAATCGATGCCATCGGCCCCGATGCGGGAAGGAGAGCTGCCATGACGAGCGATGCCCGCCGCCCTGCCGATCTCGCGCTCGGGTGGTTGATCGGCGCCCTGCTCGGGGGCATCGCCGCGGTGGGGTTGCTGCTGTGGGAGTTCCTCGTCCTCGGGTTGGCGCGGGTGGCCGTCGCGCCCGCCGGCGTCAGGCCCGCCTTGTTCGCCGGCTACGCGCTCGTGGGCGTGGTCACGGGCCTGGTGGCCGCCGGAGGCGGGGCTCGGGGGCCGCGCTGGGCGACGGCCGCGGCCTGGTCGGCGCTCGGGTGGATCTGCGCCCCCGGGGTGGCCGCAGTGGTCGAGGTGCTGGGGATTCCCGGCCTCGTCGGCGTCCTCGTCTCCATCGGGGCGGGAACGGGACTGGGGACCGCCCTGGGTTCTGTGCGGGCGTCCGCGTGGCTGCACCTGGGGCTCGCGTCGTGGATGTGGTGCTCGCTGGCCCTGATCGCACCACTGTTCCACCACCTGCTCGCGGCCCCGAACCCCGAGAGCCTCGCGGCCACGGGGCTCGCGGTCGGGTTCGCGTTCGCACTGGGGGCGTTCACGGCGGCGTTTGCAGTGGAGGGACGCTGGCCGTGGGTGCCCATCGTGTCCTGGACTGCCCTCGGGGGTCTCCTGTTCGGGCTGATCGGCCTGCGGCCAGAGCCCGAGGTCGCGGAGCCCACCCTCGACGTCGATCCGATCGTGATCGTCGTCGTGAGCGGGCTGCGGGCGGACCACACGGGGCTCGGCGAGACCGACCCGAGCGCCACCCCCAACCTGGACGCGTTCGGCGACGAGGCGCTGGTGTTCGCGCGGGCATACGCGACGAGCAACTGGTCGGTGCCGTCGCTGGCCAGCCTGCTCACCGGTCGCCTGCCCTACCGGCACCGCGCCGGGCACCACGACGGCGAGCGCCAGCGACACACCGCGCTCTCGGTCGCGGCCGCCACGTTGCCCGCGACCCTGCGTCGTACGGGGCTCGCCACGGCCGCGTTCGTGGGCGAGCCCCGGCTCAGGCTCTACGGGCTCGAGCGGGGCTTCGATCGGTGGGAGGAGGGGCCAGACAAGGGCGCCTTTCCTGCCTTGTGGCCGATCGTCGAGGCCACGGGCCTCGCGCCCGTGGACTGGTCGCGGATCGCGCACGCCCAGCAGGTCACCGATCGTGCGCTCGCCTGGATCGAGCGGCAGCCCGACACTGGCTGGCTACTGCTGGTCCAGTACGCGGACGCCGGGCAGTTCGAGCTCGACGACCCCTACGGCGACACGGTCCGCGAGGTCGATCACCAGCTGGGCCGGCTCCTCGACGCACTGCCCGCCGATGCCTGGGTCGTCGTCACGGGGGATCGGGGACGGGGCCTCGGCGAGGCGCGCCCGGAGATGCTGCGAACGGCGCGCGACGTGCCCTTTGGGCACCACGCCTACGACGAGCTGCTCCACGTACCGCTTGCGCTGCGCCTGCCGACGCAGTTCCCCGGCCGGGTGGACGCGCCGGTCTCGATCGTCGATGTCGCCCCGACGCTGCTCGCGGCCATGAACCACGCCCCGCTGCCCCGCGCCGACGGCGTGCCCCTCGAGCCGGTGTTCGGCTTGCCCCTCGCGGACCGCGTGGTCCTCGCGCAGTCGGGGCGGTGGGGGCCGGAGCTTCAGGCGGTCGTCGCCTTCGAGCACAAGCTGATGGTGACCCGCGATGGCCGGACGCGGCTGTACGACCTGCGCAGCGATCCCGTGGAGCGGCAGCCGCTGCCGCTGGGACTCGAGCACGACGACCTCCTCCGCAAGCTGCTCTCGGCTGTGCCACCACCCGGCGGGTCGGAGCCACACGAGGAGAGTCCATGGTCTCGCACGGGGCAGGTGGGGAGCCGCCTGCTCGGGAGACGGTGATCCCGACCGCGTTGCCGAGTGGCTCCGTCCGGGTTCAATGGCGCTTCCGCCAGGAGGGCCCGTGGAGTTCCTGTCCGTCCTCGACCTGGCCAGAGAGCTGATCTGGCCATTCTTCGCCGCGGTCCTCGCGTTGCTGATCACGGGCTTCACCCACCTGCTGTGGTTGCTCCGCCGGCCGGTGCCACCCGAGGCGCTGCTCGCGGGTCCGATCCTGCTCGTGGCCAGCCTCTGGCTCACCATCTGGTTCTTCACCGATCCCTCGGTGCTCGACGGAGCCGGTGACGTCGAAGCCGTGGTGCAGGGCTTCGGCACCACCCTCGTGGTGGGGCCGATCTTCGCGCTGCCCACGTTCGCGGTGGCCGGGCTCGGGCTCGCCATCACGGGACCTCGCCTCCGACCCTGGGACACGCGCACGTCCCTGGCACTCGCGCTGCTCGGCGTCGCGTCCGCGGCGTTCGTGGCGTTCGGCGTGGGCTCGAACACCGGGAACCCGATGTTCGCGTGGGTCCGAGGCGTCTCGTACCTGCTGCTCGCGAGCTTGGTGGCCGTCGCGGCGCTCGAGTCCGCGCGCCCAACGGACGCCTCGCGTCAAGTGGCCGCCGGCGCCGCGGCGTCCGTGCTGCCCGTGCTCTGGCTGGCCATCGCCGAGTCGTCGGCCTGGGGCTACGCCCACGTGCTGATTCCACGCCATCCGCAGTCGCTGGATCCCGAGCACTGTGTGGAGCTGTGGCCCGCGGCCGTGGACTGGATGCTCAACTGGATGTACGCGGAGCTTCCGTTCAGCCGTGCGGCGTTCGCCTGCGCCGCTGCGATGGCGGTGGTCGGAACCGTGCGCCAGTACCGGGCCCGAGGTTCGGTCACCTTCGTCCTGGTCGCCGGCCTGGCCGTCGGGCTCTCCGCTCTCCTCTGGGGGTCCGCCAAGCTCGACGACGCCTACCTTCTCGCCCTTTCGGCCGGATGTCCGTCGCCCTGACGCGATGCCGCACGTCGTTACTGCATCCGGGTTGCAGGCCGAGGGGCCACGCCGATACGGCCGGTCCGGGAGTGTCGGTGAGTTCGACCTGGCCGCTGTGGATGGTGCTGATCGCGCTCGGCGCCGGTCCCGCTCTCGCCTGGGCGATCTCGCGCGACCGGATGCGGAGGGTGCGAGACGACGCACGGGCGAACCGCGCCGTCAGACGCGCGCTCGCCCTGCTGGTGCTCGGTCTCGGTGCCGTCGCGGCGCCCCACGCCTGGGACCACGCCGGGCTGGCCACCGTTCCCGCGGCGCTCGTCGGCCTCGCGATGGCCCACCAGATCCACCGTGCCTCCGGGTTCGGACTCCTGGCCGGCGTCATCGGCGTCGGGCTCTTGTGCGTGCACGTGCTCCTCGATGGCTCGGCGCTCGCCGTACACGACGAGCCCACGCTGCCGTGGCTGATCGCGGTTCACCGCCTGCCGGTGGGGATCGCGATCGTCGCGATGGCGTCCGAGCGCTTCGGAGTGGTCCGCGGTCGGGTCGTGGCGACGGTGGTGGTGGGGCTCCTCGGGGCGGTCACCGCGCTCGGCTACGGGCTCGCGCGGAAGTACGTCGGCGAGGTCTCGGAGCTCGTGAGCGGCCTCACCGAGGCGTGGGTGATCGGCGCGATGGCGCACCTGGTGATCGACGGCCTCGACAGCCGCCCAGACTACCAGCCGCCCGGCACGCACACGTCCTCGCCGCCTCCGTCGGACGAGGCGAAGGCGGGCAGACCGTCGACGTAGGTGCCCGAGACGTCGGCGCACTCGTCGTTGACCTCCAGGGCGGTCGCGAGGCACACGCCACCTTGCGGGCCGGCGTCGACGCAGCGGAGCGGAGCTCCTCCGTCGCGATCCGCGCACTGGCTGTCCCGGGAGCACGGCAGCACGCAGACGCCGTCGCCGTTCGTGGTGGGCTCGCAGGCGCTGCGCCACTCGATCTGCCAGCAAGCATCGGCGCCGGGGTCGCACGACTCACCAATCCACGGGAAGTCGTGGGGGGCGCCCTGGTTGAGCGCAGGGAAGGTCTGGACGTCGTCGAGCCGCACGAACGTCATGCCCGCAGCCTCGATGTCGGCGATGATGCTCGGGAGCTCGCTCGCCGTGAAGGGGTGGATGTCGTGCAAGAGCACGACCCCGCCGTCGAAGCGCTCGAGCTGGGCCATCAGGAATCCGCGCATGTCGCTCGCGAACTCACCGGGCACCCGCCAGTACTCGGACGGCGGGCAAGTGCCGCCCGAGGCGTAGCACCAGTCGGCCGTGTCCGCGTGCCAGCCCGCGACCCGGTAGCCAAACCGGTCGCGTACGCGGTCGGCGATGCGGCAGTGCGCACCACCGTAGGGGAAGCGGAAGAACTTCGGCGTGGCACCGGCGTTCCGGAGCGCCTGGTCGGTCGACGCGACCTGGTCGAGAGCGGCCTCGTCGGAGATCGCGGCGAGGTTCGGATGGTCGAAGCTGTGATTGCCGAGATCGAAGAGCGGATCGGCCAGGATCTCGGCCACGATGTCGGGGCGAGCCTCGACGTTCTCGCCGACCACGAAGAAGGTCGCAGGTACGTCGTGGGCGCGCAGCACGTCCAGGATGTCCGGCGTGACCGTGGGATGGGGGCCATCGTCGAACGTCAGGGCCACCCGCCCCCCGAGCGGCGCGGGGTCGGCCGGGGAGAACCCCCCGCACCCCTGGCGACGGACCCAGGCGGTGCGGTGGTTCTCGAGGGTCTGGCAGCCGAGGGCGTCGTAATAGGACGGATCGTGGCCCCAGACGAAGCAGGAACCGGTGTCGTCCTCGAGGAAGTAGGTCAGCTTCATGCCGGACCACAGCAGCGTCCGCGACCCCTGCTCGACCTCGTCGAAGGCGCCCTGGTCCAGGGTCAGGCGGCGGCCCTCGATCCGGTGGCACAAGGCGATGTCACCCGTGCCCACGAAGCAGTCCTCCCCGAACCAGCCGCTCGCGCCGGCCTCGGTCTCCGCCATGCCGAACGACCAGCCGGTGCGGCCCTCCGGGTCGGCAATGCGGACCTCGACCGCGCTTCGCGGGTAGTTGGCGGTCCAGAACACGTCGACGCCGAACTCGGTGGGCTCGATCCCGGAGTCGATCGGCAGCGTGTCGGTCTCGTCGTCGTCGGTCGGGAAGTCGGGGGGGACGGTCTCGACCTCGGGGTTCTCGTCGTCGGGAACCAGGTTGTTCCCCGGTCGCCGGGGGTCGTCCACCCCCCCGCACGCCACCACCAACAGCCCGCACATCGAACGCACAAAATCCCCCAGATCACAAATCGGGAGGGGAGTAACGCGATCAGTACGTCACGGTGATCGGGAAGACCAGGACGCCGTTGTCGTGACGTGGACCGCCCACGAGGAAGGTCCGGTTGCGGTTGATACGCACGGTGGTGTCGAGCCGCTTGTCGTTGTCGCGATACAGCTCGATGCGCACCCGCGCCTGCGCGTTGGTGCGGTCGATGAGCTTGACGCGCACCTTGTTGCCGCCGGCGACGTTGACCGTGGTGGCCTGGCCCTCGTCGAGGTTGTCGCGGTCGTGTGACAGGAGCTGGAAGCCCTGAAAACGCATGATCTCGAGCTGCCGCTTGAGCCCCTGCAGCCGAGGGTCGACCTCGCCCTGATCGGTCGCGTGCACGACCATCACCGAGACCTCGACCTTGGCGGACTTCGGGGTGGGCGTGCGCTGGACCTTGTCCGTGGGCTGGGCTTGCGCGAGACTGGGCGTCGCCGCGAGCAGACCGACCGCGAGGAGCCCGGGCAGCACCAAGCGAGCGAGACCGGTCAGAGGTGATGGCATCAGGTCTCCTCGTCGACCCACAGGATCAGGGCACCGTCCTGGCCCCCACCCTGCAGCATCAGCACGTCGGTGTCGGATGTGAGATCCTCGACCACCACCTCGTCGGCGTGGGCGAACGCGAGCGCGGGGAGCGGGTCGCCTCGCGTGTCGATTCCGGCGATCGACACGAGGAGCGCTACCGCGGCGGCGAGGACGAGGCCCACGACCACGAAGCCGCGGGTGTCGTTGGCCGGCCGAGGAAGCGATCGCGGCGCGGCCTGGACAGGACCCTCGGCGATCTCCGCCATGACCGCGTTCACGATGTCGACCGGCCCGGACTCGGCGCGCACGGTCTCGCCGACGTCGACGGCGGCCCACGGAATCACCGCCTCGGCGATGTCCACACCGCCGGCCTCGCCGCGGACCGCCTCGGCCACGGGGAGGGGGTCCTCGAGCCCGCACGCCCGCAGCACCTCGTTCGCAACCTCGACGTGGCCAGCGTCGTCTCGGACGGCACGGGCGATCGCGGGTCCGAGCGAGAAGCCCTGCTCGTCGAGGTCGATCTCGGTGATCGTGGGTGGCGCGGGGCCTGCTTCGGCCAGCACCGCTCCGGCGAGTATCGCGCCGAGGTCGTCGCCGCCGAGCACCGCGAGCAGACCGGCTGCGTCCCCGGCCAGGTCCTCGGGGTCCGACAGGGCGACGGAGCGCAGCTCGTCGTCGAGCCGCGCATCGTCGCGAAGGAGCGCACGTGCGCGCGCAACCTCGGCGGGGGCGGCCTTGCCGTCTCGAATGCGTCGCAGGATGGTGAGGAGGTCGTTCATGATCGAGTCCGCTTTGCGCCAGTCTGACGACCAGCCGGCGTCGGGCATTCAGCGAATCGGCAGGTCCAGGTCACGGGTCAACCACTCCCTCGGACTGGAGCAGCTGCTGCAGCTTCTTCCGAGCATAGAACAGGCGCGACATCACCGTGCCCTCCGGCACCTCGAGCACCTCCGCGATCTCCCGGTAGGACAGCCCCTCGAGCTCGCGGAGTAGCACCACCTGGCGTTGATCCTCCGACAGCTTCTGCATGGCGCTCATGATCTGGTTCCGGAGCTGCTGCTGCTCGAGGCGGCGCGAGGGGCTCTCCTCGTGGTGGATCTCCGCGATGGCACCCGTCTCGTCCCGCGTGGGGATGGTCTCGGAGAACCCTGCAGTCTCGCGGCGCTTCCGGGAGCGCGTGAAGTCGATCGCCACGTTCATCGCGATTCGGTAGAGCCAGGTGTAGAAGCCGGACTCGAGGCGAAAGCTCGCGAGCTTGCGGTAGGCCTTCACGAAGGCCTCTTGCGTGAGGTCCCGGGAGTCCTCCCGATGTCGGATCATGCCGTAGATCAGCGTGTAGACGCGCTCCTGGTACTTCTCGACGAGCCCCCGAAACGCGGTGGCGTCGCCGTCGAGCACCGCCTGCACCATGGCGGCGTCCTCTCGACGGCTGGCGGCTCGGTCATCCGCGACCGTGTGGCTCATGGGGTCTCCGTCTCGCACCAACGACAACCCGTCAGCCGTGGGCTTCGTTCCAGTTGTGCCCCGTTCCCACCTGGACCTCAAGCGGGACGAGCAGGTCTGCGACCCCCATCATCTGCTCGACCACCAGCTCGCGGACCCGGTCGACCTCGTCGTGGGGAACCTCGAGGAGGAGCTCGTCGTGGACCTGGAGCAGCAGGCGGGCTCGGGAACCGCCGGTGGCCAGCGCGTCGTGGACCCGGATCATCGCCCGCTTGATGAGATCGGCCGCGGTGCCCTGAACCACGGTGTTCACGGCCTCGCGCTCCGCGGCCATGCGATCGGCATAGTCGCGACTGTAGATGTCGGGGATGAGGCGCCGTCGTCCATAGAGGGTCTCGACGTATCCGACTTCGCGGGCTTGCTCCTTGGTGGACTCGATCCACTCCGAGACCTGCGGGATGCGGCCGAAGTAGTCGTCCATGTACTGCTGGGCGTCCTCCCTCGAGATGTCGAGGTCGCGGCCCAGGCGGAACGCGCTCATGCCGTACATGAGGCCGAAGTTGATGGCCTTCGCTGCCGTGCGCTGCTCGGAGGTGACCGCGTCCATCGCGACCCCGAACACCTCGCTCGCGGTGCGACGGTGGATGTCCTCCTGGTTGCGGAACGACTCGACGAGCGCGCCCGCCCCGCAGAAGTGCGCGAGCACCCGAAGCTCGACCTGGCTGTAGTCGGCCGACATCAGGACGTGACCCTCGCTCGCCACGAAGCCGTCGCGGATGCGCCGGCCTTCGAACGTCCGCACCGGAATGTTCTGGAGGTTGGGATCCTGCGACGAGAGGCGGCCCGTAGCGGCGACGGCCTGGTTGAAGGTCGTGTGGATCCGGCCATCGGCGGCGACGAAGCCGGGAAGCGGTCGAAGGTAGGTGCTCTCCAGCTTCTGCAGCGCCCGGTAGTCGAGGATGGCCCTCGGGAGCTCGTGGTGCTCGGCCAGCTTCTCGAGCACCGAGGCGTCGGTCGAGTAGCCCGTCTTGGTCCGCTTGCTCTTGGGGAGCCCGAGCTCGGTGAAGAGGATGTCCGCCACCTCCTTGGGCGAGCCGACCTTGAAGGGACGCCCCAGCACCTCGTGACAGGCCTTCTCCTTCTCGAGCACCCGCTTCTGGATGTCTCGCATGACCTCGTCCATCACCTCCAGATCGAGGCGGATGCCGGCTTCCTCCATGTCCGCGAGTACGGGCAGGAGGGGCAGCTCGATCTCGGAGTACACGCGGCGGGTCCCCTCCACGAGTCGCCGCTCGAGCTTGCCCTCGAGCAGCCAGGCGAGGTGGGCGGGCTCGGCGGCGAAGTCGACGACGTCCTGGAGCAGCAGGGGCTCGCTCGCGGGAGCGTAGGCGAGGTTGTGGCCCAGGTGCCGCTTGGCGATCTCCTTGAGGCCGTGGGTGCGGCGGTGGGCCACCAGCACGTAGTCGAGGAGCTCGATGTCGCCCGCGATTCCCTTCAGGTCCGCGCCGAGCGCTCGCGAGACGCGAAGGGTGCGCTTGAGGTCGAACCCCACCTTCTCGAGGCCGGGGTCCGCGAGCACCTCGAGCACCGTCCCGGTCGCGTCGCTCACGTCGAAGTCGACCCCGTTGCGGGGCACGAGCGGAACGTAGGCCACGTCGTCGTCGAGCGCGAAGCCGACGCCGAGCAGCTGGGCCGTCTCCGGCTTCGTGTCGGTCGTGCGCAGCGACACCCCGAAGCGGCCCGCCTCGCGGAGCTTGGCCACCAACGCGTCGAGCTCGGCCTGCGTGCCGATGCCCCGGTAGGTCGACTTGTCGACGGCCACGCGGTGGGGGAGGAGCTTCGTGGCCACCTCCATGAACTCCCAGTCGTCGAACATCTCGCGCAGCGGCTTCTCCTGCACGCCCCGAGGAGCGAGCTCGTCGAGCGTCACGTCGAGCGGGAGGTCGGTGCGGATCGTGACCAGGTCCCGCGACAGCCGGGCGGCGTCGGCATGGTCGACCAGGTTTTGGCCACGCTTGCCCTTGATCTGGCCATCCAGCGCGGCCTGCAGGATGTCGTCCAGGGATCCGTGCTGCAGAAGCAACTTTGCGGCCGTCTTGTCTCCGATGCCGGGGACTCCTGGAATATTGTCAGTTGTATCGCCCGACAGCGCGAGTAGATCGACCACTTGCTCGGGCTCGATGAACACTTCGTCTCCGAGCTTGAACTTCTCTGCGACTTGATTCGCGCGGTAGATCTTGCCGGCGCGCCCTTCGTCGAGGAGATGGACGTGCCCGTTCAGAAGCTGACAGAAGTCCTTGTCCGACGAGACGAGGTAGACATCGACGTCGTCACCCGCAAACTGCGCTGCGAGTGTGCCGAGAACGTCGTCCGCTTCGAAGCCGTCACGCTGGATGCAGGTGTAGCCGAAGCCCTCGACCAGTCGGGGCAGCCACTCCCACTGGCGAGCCATGTCGCCGGGCATGTCGGGCCGGTGGCCCTTGTAATCGGGAAAGGTCTCGTGTCGGAACGACTTCCCCGAGTCGAAGCTCACGACGCAGTAGTCTGGTCGATACGCATTCATCATCTTCTGGAACAGCAGCGTGAATCCGTAGAGGACCCGCGTGGGAAACCCGTCGGAGGCGTGCTGCGGAGGGAGTGCGAACTGCACTCGAAACGCGTGGTTGCTGCCGTCCACCAGGAACAATTTCTTCGCCAACGTGTGCTCCCGCGAGGGTTCCGGGCCCCATCCCACGAAACTCGGATGCCGGCCACGCCCCCGACCCCTCGTGGGTATCGCACGCCACCTTCACCCGGACTTTCATGAAAGGGAGGTCTTCGTGACCGACTTCGATCTGTTCAATCCTACCGAGGAGCATCAGGCCCTGCGTGACCTCGTGCGGAGCTTCGCCTGGCAGGAGGTCGAGCCGCAGGCCGAGGAGCAGGACAAGCTCGGCGTCCTGAACCTGGACTTGATGCGCAAGGCGGGGGAGCTCGGCCTCCACGGCATCACGATTCCGCTCGAGCACGACGGCGGCGGCATGGACGCCACGGCCGCGGTGATCGTCCACCACGAGCTGTCCAGGTGCGACCCCGGCTTCTGCCTCGCCTACCTCGCCCACGCCATGCTGTTCGTGAACAACTTCTTCTTCGTCTCGAACGACGCCCAGCGCGAGAAGTACCTCCCCAAGGTGCTCTCGGGCGAGTGGATCGGCGGCATGGGCATGACGGAGCCCGGCGCGGGCACCGACGTGCTCGGCATGACGACCTCGGCCGTCCACGATGGAGACTCGTTCGTCCTCAACGGCACGAAGACCTACATCACCAATGGCGCCGAGGGACACGTCTTCCTCGTGTATGCGAAGATCGATGGCAGAATCTCTGCTTTCGTCGTGGACAGGGACTGCCCCGGTTTCTCGACCAGCCAGAAGATCGACAAGGTCGGGATGCGGGCCTCGACGATGGCCGAGCTGATCTTCGATGACTGTCGCGTTCCCACCGGGAACCTCCTCGGGGAGCCGGGTCAGGGCATCAAGCACATGATGCGGAACCTGGAGATCGAGCGTCTCACGCTGGCGGCGATGAGCGTGGGGATCGCGGATCGCTGCGTCGACGTCATGATCGACTACGGCCAGCGTCGAGTGGCGTTCGGCGAGCCGATCATGAACTTCGGTCAGATCCAGCGGTACATCGCCGATGGCTACGCGATGACCGAAGCCGCGAAGGCGCTCACCTATCAGGTGGCCCGCGAAGTGGGCCCGGAGCGCCGCAACCGGATCGGCTCCGATGCGGCGAAGCTCTTCGCTGCTCCCGTGGGCAAGACGGTCGCCGACTACGCGATGCAGGTCATGGGAGGTGCGGGCTACTGTACGGAGTACCCCGTGCAGCGGCTGTGGCGTGACGCGAAGCTGCTCGAGATCGGCGGCGGCACCTTGGAGGCACACCAGAAGAACATGGTCAAGGATCTCGCCAGACAGCGCCCCATCGCCTGACCGTGGACGGCTTCGCCCCGCTGGCCGGCAAGCTCCGTGTCCTCGTCACCCGACCCGCCGAGGACGCGAGCGGCCTCGCCCACGCCCTCTCCCGGGCGGGGTTCGAGCCGGTGCTGGTGCCGCTCCTGATGCGTCGGTGGTGCATCGATGCGGTGGCTGCCGCGGCCGACGCACACGCGCACGTCGACTGGGTGATCGTGACCAGCGGTACCGCGGCGCAGATCCTGGCGACCGCTGCGCCGAACCGATGGTCCGACGCCCGCTGGGCCGCGGTGGGACCGGCCACTGCCGCCCGCATGCAGCAGATCGGGTTTCCTGTCGACGTGGTGCCCGAGCGGGCCACCGCCGCCGACCTGGTGACCGCGCTCGGTGATCTGTCGGGGCAGACCGTGCTGTACCCGAGAGCAGACCTCGCGAGCGTGGCCACTCGGGACTCGCTGCAGGCCGCCGGAGCCGAGCTGATCGATATCGTGGCCTACGAGAACGTGCCCCCCGGGGGCCACGAGGCGCGGCTGCGGAGCGCGCTTCCCGTGGCGGCGACGACGCTGCTGTCCGGCTCGGCGGCGGAGCGGCTGGCCCGTGCCCTGCCGGGAGACGCCGAGCGGCGTCGCGCCGGGCGGATCGTGTGCCTCGGCCCGTCCACCGCACAGGTCGCGTACCGTGAGGGGCTCGAGGTGGCGGTGGTGGCTCGTCCCCACACGATGAACGGGCTCCTCGACGCGTTGGTACGGCTCTTCGCCGGTTAGCCGTTCATGAGCCGCTGGGCGAGCTCGCGGCCCATGGCACCGACGTGCAGCGGATCAGCGGACAGCTCGCCGTGTCGGGCCTCGCCCGTCTCGTCGGTGGCCCAGACCGCGCGAGCCACCACCTTGCCGTCGACCCAGAAGGCATGGCATGCCGCGGGTGCGCTGCAGCCCCCGCTGACCTCGGTGAGGAAGGCCCGCTCCGCCTCGACGCAGCGAGCGGTGGCGTCGTGGTGGATCGCCTCGAGGATCCTCTGGGTGTCGACGTCACCACGACGGCACTGCACCGCGAGGGCGCCCTGGCCGACCGCGGGGATCATCGCGTCGACCGGGATGGCCTCGGTGGCGTCCCCCGCTCGTCCCAGCCGGGTGAGCCCCGCCATGGCGAGGACGATCGCGTCGTACTCGCCTCGCTGCTGCTTGGCGATGCGCGTGTCGACGTTGCCTCGAATGCCGAGAATCTCGAGGTCGGGGCGGCGCAGGCGAAGCTGGAGCGCCCGGCGGACCGAGCCCGTGCCGACCCTGGCCCCGGGCGCCAGCTCGTCGAGCCGGGCCCCCACGAGCGCGTCTCGCGGGTCGACCCGCTCGGGCACGCTCGAGATCTCCAGTCCCTCGGGGTTGTCCGTGGGCATGTCCTTCATGGAGTGCACGGCGAGGTCGACCTCGCCGGCGAGGAGCGCATCCTCGATCTCCTTGGTGAACAGGCCCTTGCCGCCGACCGCCTGCAACGGACGGTCGGTGACCTGGTCGCCCTTCGTCTTGATGATCACCAGCTCGACCTCGACCCCGGTGGCCAAGGTGAGGGCCTCGGCCACGTGGCCAGACTGGGTCACCGCGAGCTGACTGCCTCGGGTGCCGAGGCGCAGGCGCTCCTTCATTCGTCGTCCATCCAGGGGTCGAGCAGGGCCATCGCGCCGTCGAAGTCACCCGTCTTCGCCGCTTCGCGCACCGCCATCATCGGCCGGTGCAGCAGCTTCTTCACGAGCGCCTTGGTCAGCGCCTCGAGAGCCTTCTGCTGTTGATCGTCGAGGGTCGAGACGAGCTTCTTGCTGCGGTCGATCTCGGCCGCGCGAATCGACTCCGCCCCTGCCATCATCTTGGCGATGTCGCTGTTGATCTGGACCTGGCCCAGCGTCTCGATGAACTTGTCGGCCTCGTTCTGTACGAGCTGTAGGGCCTGCTCGGCCGCCTGGGCTCGGGCCGCCTTGCCCTCCTCGACGACCCGCGACAGGTCGTCGACATTGAACAGGTAGGCGTCTCCGAGCTCGTCGACACGGGACTCGATGTTGCGCGGGACCGCGAGGTCGATGAGGAACATGGTCTCGTAGCGCCGCTCTCGCAGCGCCTGACGGATCATGGGCAGCGTGACGATCGGCTGCTGGGCACCGGTGGCGGTCAGCACGATGTCGGCCCGGGGCAGGTAGTCGCGCATGCGCTCGTAGGGCACCGGCGTGCCGCCATACTCCGAGGCGAGCGCGACCGACCTCTCGAACGTGCGGTTTGCGATCAGCAGCTCGTCGAGACCGGCGGACAGCAAGGCCACCGCGACCTGCCGGCCCATCTCCCCGACCCCCACGAGCATGCAGCGCTTGCCTCGGAGGTCGCCGAAGATCTGGAGCGCGAGGTCGACGCCGGCGTTCCCGATGCCGACGCGACTCTTGCCGATTTCGGTCTTGGAGCGGACCTTCTTCGCGACCGACATCGTACGCTGGGTCAGCGGGTGCAGCACCCGCCCCAGCGCTTCGGACTCGCTGGCGATGCGGATCGCGTTCTTCACCTGCCCGAGGATCTGAGGCTCGCCGACGACGAGGCTGTCGAGCGACGACGCGACCCGGAAGAGGTGACGCACGGCCTCGCGACCCTGAAGCCAGTACAGGTGGGCGTCGATGCGCTCCCCGTCGGGGCCCCGAAAGCTTCCGTAGTACTCCTGGAGGGCCTCGACCGAGCGGGGGATCGCGTACAGCTCGACCCGGTTGCAGGTCGAGAGGAGCATGGCCTCCTCGACGATGTCGTCGCGGCGGAGCCGGTCGAGGGCGTGCCGGACCCCCTGCTCGTCGAGCGCGAGCCGCTCGCGCACCTCGACGGGAGCCGTGTGGTGGGAGAGCCCCACCGCCATCAGTCGCTGAGCGTCAGCTGCCATAGCCGTGCCACCCCGACAGGAGAAAGTTCAGACCGACGAGGCTGAACAGGAGGCCCGCGAAACCGACGATGGAGAAGAGGGCCGTCCAGCGGCCGCGGCGCCCTGCAACGAGCCTCACCTGCAGCGCCGCTCCATACCACGCCCAGATGAGGAGGGTGAACCAGATCTTGGGATCGAGGGCGAACGAGTCGCCGAGGCTCACCGCCGCCCACGCTCCGCCGGCGCCGATCCCCAGGGTGAGGAAGACGAAGCCGAACAGCATCGCGCGGAACTGGATGCGATCGAGCACCTCGAGCGAGGGCAGCCGCGACATGCCGGCGAAGTTCTTGTGCTTGAGGCGGTGGCGGGCCCACAGGAACGTCACGCCGACGACCGACGACAGCGCGAAGCCCCCGATGCCCGCGAACACGAGCCCGAGGTGGATGGGGAGCCACGGAGAGTAGCCGGTCTCGGTGAGGGCCGTGACCTCGCGGTGGGGAACCACCTGCGCGGTGCCGAGAAGGACGCAGGCGAGCGGTGCGAGAAGCAAGCCCAGCGCGCGAAGACGTTGCGTGGCCACCGAGAGGTAGGCGATGCCCACCCCGAGCGACATGGCGGACAGCGCCTCGGGGAAGCCCGTGGGCTCGGTGCCGATCGTGAGATGGAGCACGAGGCCCGTCACGTGGAGGGCCACCGCGAGTCCCGCCACCGTGCGGAGGTGCTCGCGGAGTCGGTCGTCGATCACGGCAGGGAGCAGGTGTCCGATCGACACGAAGCACCAGGCGACCAACGCGATGATGTAGGCGATGCGATCCACGGCGCCATCATAACGTGGGTCTTCGCGTGCCAAGCGGCACGTGGTCAGGCTATGGTCCCGCGACCAGGGTTCGCGTTCGACCGCCTCACCAAGCTGCGCGGTGCCGAGCCGACCGTCGACCGATGGAGCCATCATGGGTGTGCAGGAAGTCACCGACGACACGTTCGAAGCCGAGGTCCTCCAGTCGGAGCTCCCCGTGCTCGTCGACTTCTGGGGGCCGAACTGCGCCCCCTGTGTCGCGATCGCGCCCCACCTCGACACGCTCGCCACCGAGCACGCCGGGCAGTTGCGCGTCGTGAAGATGAACGTGCACGAGAACATGAAGACCGCGATGAACTACAAGGTCCAGGCCATGCCCACGCTCGTGGTGCTCAAGGGAGGCCAGGAGGTCGGACGGCAGAAGGGCGCCCAAGGGGGACTTCAGGCGCTCCGCCGGCTGGTCGGCTCGCACCTCTGATCCCCCAGGGGATCCACGAGGGGGACCGCCCGGACATCAGGGGAGCCAGCCAGTTAAGGCCCCGTCCATGCTCCCCGAACCGTTGACCTCCCTCGTCGGAGATGTCCAGCAGGACCTCGAGCGGGTCTACGCCGAGTGGTGCCTCGAGGTCGAGCATCCCGACCTCGTTGCCTTCGTCGAGCACCTGTTGACGTGGCGGTTGATCACCCCGGTCCAGGCGCAGGCCGTTCTCGACGCGGCTCACCCCGAAGGCGCCTCCGCCGTCGTGTTCTCCGACGCCCCACCCTCCGAGAGCGCCGAGGATCCGCCCACCGTGCGAGACGAGGGCTTCGGACCCGAGCCGACCTTCGAGCGTCCCGCCACCCCCGTCGATTCGGGCTTCGCACCTCCTTCGGACCAGCGCTTCGACCCTGCGGAGACCCCCGGCGTGAGGCACGAGGAGGGCTCCGTCGAAGAGTTCGATCTGTTCGACGAGGCGGACATGGCCACCGTTCACGACTCCGCCTGGCCCGGACGTCCGGTCGAGAGTGACGAGATCGAGGTGTTGGGCGCCGAGACGGGCCAGGGCGAGGCGCTCTCCGACGAGTTCGGTCCCGGCACCGTGCCGGTCGCCGAAGACTGGGCCGACGCCAATCCCGACGAGGCGGCCGAGGCGCTGGCCCCCCGCCCTGCGCCGCCGCCCTTGGACCTGGGCCCGGAGACCGTCGAGCCAGCCCGACGGGCCGACGAGCCGCCACCGGTCGTCGAAGAGCCCGCGGCGCCTCCCGAGGCCCCGGAGCCCGTCGCCGGAGTCGGAGCGCCTCCCGCGCCCACGGGGCCAGAGCCTCTGTCACCGTTCACCGCACTCCCCGACGACGACGAGCCGATCGGCGATCTCGAGACGGTGATCAAGAAGACGCCGCCCATTGGCGAGCTCGAGACCTTCGTGCGGACCACGGGGCCCGAACAGGATCTCAAGTCCATGGTCACGGCCGTGCCGGCGACGCCGAGGGCCGACTTCGACGCGGACACGGTGCAGCCGGCTCCGGAGAGCGTGCCGCCCCCGCCACGGGCGTCCGAAGAGGCGTGGGGATCGCCCGAGAACGAGCCCGCCGACGACACCGACACGGTGACCCAGGCGCCGCCCGAGCTCGTGGAGGATCTGATCGAGGGCCTGCTCGACGAGGAGGAGGCGAGCGCGGATGCCCTCGCGCTCGAAGAGCCGTCCCCCGACCCGACCCCGAAGGCCGACTCGAAGGCGACCGCGACGAGCTCGCTGACGCCGGTGGACCCCCTTCCCTCGGCCCTCGCCGAGACCCGCGTGCCGGCCAGGCGCGACGACTCCACGCCGCAGGGTGGCGAGAAGACCTTGCCCGCAGCGGCGGTCCACCACCTCGCCGAAGGAGCGTCCAAGGCCTTCTCGCCAGTGCTGACGCGCCTGCGCGAGGAGCCCCGGCTCCGGGTCGCGGCCGTCGTGGTAGGTGCGCTCCTGGTCATTGGCATCGTGGTGGCTGGCTGGCAGGTCCAGGCCGCCCTGCAGGCCCGGGCGGAGCGCGACCGGCAGACCTTCGTGCGGGCGGTGACGGTCGGGGCCGTCCAGGCATCGATCCTCGAGAGCGCGTTCGTCGCGGGGCTGGGGCCGCTCGACGCCACCGCCACACTGCTCACCGAGGCCTACGAGAACGGGGTTCGCTGGCAGAGCGTGGTCGGTCGACCGCCGTCCGAGTTCCGATCGGCGAGCACCCTGCCGTCATCGGGCGGGGCCTTCGACCGGAGCCCTGCGAAGACCGAGGGCTCGCAGTGGATCGACGTGCAGGTGCCCGCCGTGATCGTTCCGCCTGTCGAGCAGCAGAACCCCCGGTGGGGCGCCGTCTCCCGCGTGTTCGCCCAGCACCTTCCCCCGATGCTCAACGACCGAGCTGCGGTCTTCGCCGTCTGGGTGGGCCTCGAAGACGGCTTCTACGTCACGCTGCCGGGCCGGAACGTCGACGACGACTTCGACCCGCGCGAACACCCGGTCTACCGCAACGCCCGTCTCGCGGCGTCCTCGGTGGACTGGCACAGCAACCGCTACGGGCTCCTCACCGTGGCCCGACCGCTGGTGAGCACCGACACGAGCGCGTTTCTCGGGGTGGCCGCGGTGCAGTTCGACGAGGAGTGGATCGTCGACCACCTGCTTCCCCGTGCGCTCGGGGGCGTCCCCGACGTCGGCGCCGTGCTGCTCGACGAAGGGGCCATGGTCGTCGCCGCGACCGACCGCGAGGGTGCCAAGGCGATCAACCCCGGACTGTGGGAAGCCATGGCCGAGGCCGATCCGGCTCGCTCGTCGGGGTACCGCATCGTCCGAGACGACAACGGTATCGATCAGCTGTACGTGTTCCACCGGCTCACCACCATGGGCTGGACCCACGTGATCTACGGTCCGCGCTGGCGGCTCACCAAGTCGCGGCAGCCCGTCGTGCCCGGCGTCGGTGCGCCGCCCGAGGCAGACTAGCGGCCGGGATCTCCGCGAAACAACGACTCGACGTCCACCCCCGCGAGCTCCTCGAGCCGGACGAGGACGTCGCGGAGCACCCAGGCCATCGCGAAGGTCGTGGGGAGGCCGACGGCGAAGAACGACAGGGTGGTGAACGTGCCGAGCTCGGCGGCGAAGGCTTCGGTGCCCGTGGGGCTCGTCACCACGAAGCGAGCGAGCGTCCACGACGCCACGGCCGAGGCCGCGAAGATGCCGCCCGCGAGACGGGTACCGCGCCGACTTGCGGCATCGAAGCTCGCTCGCGCCTGATGGTCCAGCGCCTCGTCCACGCGGTCGGGGTCGAGCAGCCGATCGAACAAGACCGGGAACAGGGCGAACCGGGTGTGGGCCGTGGCCGCGGTGAGGCCACCGAGCACGACGGGGACCGCCGCTTCCTTGATCGCGAACCACGCCGGGTCGAGCTCGAGGAGCCCCACCGATCCCGTGAGCAGGACGCTCACGATGGCGATGACGGCGAGCGCGCTCACCTTTCGCTCCCGGACCATGGACCAGACGCCGAAGCCCAGGGGCGCAGCCAGCGCAACGACCAGACCGAGCCGCGGCCCCAGCCACGCCTCGCCGGTGAACCCGACGAGCACCACCGTGGGCACGAC
The DNA here is from genome assembly GCA_964655065.1 of uncultured Enterobacteriaceae bacterium. GTDB lineage: Bacteria > Myxococcota_A > UBA796 > UBA796 > DRPG01. Next base: position 28,005 of record CAZZLC010000028.1, read on the forward strand.
GACCGTCGCTACGAGCTCCGGCAGCATCGATCGCGTCGAAGTGGACATGGCCGGTGCATATCCAGCTTGAGGGCGCGCCGTTGCGACCCGATGGGCAAACCACCATGGTGCGTCGTCCCCATCGGCTGCCGGGCGCTGCCCGGGAGCTCCTCGGTTCGCGTGGCCGGGGCCTCGTGGGCCTCGCGCGTCTCCTCGTGGTGCTCGGGCTCGGGTGCAGCGGGTTCGCGGCGGCAAGCGAAGTTGAAGGCGGCACGGCTGGACTGTCCGCCGCCGTCGCGGGGCTCGAGGAGGAAGCGGAGAACCGAACCCTGGTCTCGCAGGATCTCGCGGTGAGCCGCTTCGAGGACGTCCTGTTTGCCTACATGGTCGGTGAGCACGAGGCCGCCGCCGAAGGCACCTGGGCGGTCCGTCCGTTCCTGCCCGACGGACCGATGCGCCACGAGGCAGACCACGTGCTCTCGGTCTCGCTGAGCGCCATCGGCGCGACGACCCTCGCTCAGCGGATCAACGCGGAGATTCTCGCCGACCCCGGACATCCGTTCGCGCGCGACGCCGCGGTCCGACAGATCGAGCTGTACGCGGAGCACCGGACGGCCCCCGAGTTCGCGATGCTGTACGAGGACCTGCGGGGGCGAGGGCTCGTCGAGCAAGCGACCGGCGCTCTCGCGTATGCGATCGGCCAGGCCCACTGGCACCTCGGCAACCTCGACGAGGCCGCCGAGGCGTTCGGTGGGGTGGCGGTCGCGGAGCCGTCGTACGATCGTGCGCGCTACCACCTCGGGGTGATCGCGGTGCAGCGAGGCGACCTCGCAGGGGCGACCCAGGCCTTCGTGGCCCTGCGGGAGGGCCCCGAGACCGACCGGAGCCTCGCGGAACTCGCGACGCTCGCGCTCGCCCGAATCGCCTACGAGGAGGGCCGATACGACGAGGCGGCCGACCTCTACCGGATGTTCGATCCGGAGTCGCCCGTGCGGCCCACCGCGCTCGAGGAGCTCGCGTGGACGGAGCTGCGCCGTGACGATCCTCCGGCCGCAGCGCTGGCGCTCGAGGAGCGGATCCAGCTCTTCCCCGAGGCCGCACGTCCCGATGCCCAGGCCACCCTGGGGCGGCTCTACCTGCAGTTCGGCGCCGCCGAGCCTGCCCAGAGGGCGTTCCTCGCCGCGGTGGCGACCTACGAGAAGCTGGTGAAGGCGATCCCCCGCCTCCACGGCGATCCACGTCTGCCCCGATTCCTCGCGGATCCAGACCTGGACCTGGCCGCCGCGGATGCCTGGACCGTCGACGAGCTGCGGCGCGATGACCGCGTGGTGCGGGCTGCCTACGTCCAGGAGGTGAGCCGGCTCGCGGACCACGGGATCCAGGAGACGATGGAGCTGGTCCGCGCGGTCGAGGATCGGCTGCAGGCCGACCCGTCCACCGTGCGCGACCGGAAGCTGCTCGCCGAGGCGACCTCCCGACTGCTCGACCTCGCGGAGATCCGGCTCGGGTGGGCGGAGGCCCAGGCGAACGGCACGGCGGGCCGCTCGGCTCGTCCGGTCCGCGACGCTGTGCAGGCCGCGGCCACCGCCCTGGGTCTGACGCGCGCCACCCTCGACCGCATGGACGCCCTGCACACCCAGGGCGCCGTGGAGACGGCGTTCGAGGCCAACGCGACCGCTCGGGCGGTGGTGAACGAGGCGACCAAGGTGGCCGACGCGAAGCCTCCCGACGACCACGACGCGCTGGAGGGTCGCCTGCGTGGGATCATCGACCGCGTCCATGCGCAGATCGGGGCCCGGGACGGACCGATCCGGGAGCGCCTCGCCGCCGAACGTCGCGATCTTCAGGCCATCGCGGTGGCAGCCCAGCGGGTGGGGGCGGAGAGCGACGCGCTGTGGACGAGAGCGGGGGCACTGGGCTCCGAGGCTCTCCTCGCGAGGGTCGACGGCTCGCTCGAGCGCGTTCGTTCGGGGCTCGCCGACGCGAGCTGGGCGCGCCTGGTCGAGCTGCGGGACGAACGGAACGCCCTCGCCGACGAGCACACCGAGGCGTTGTCCGAGCTCCAGGCCACGTTCGACCTGCTCCGGGACCGCGGCGGCAGATAGCGATTGCGGTCGCGCGCCGAGATCCGTACCGGCTCCGCGAGGAGGGTGCCTTGGTGCAGCCCATCGCCGTTCGGCCCGACATCGAGCTCGCGGTCGAGGTCTTCGATGGCGGAGACGAGCCGCTCGTCCTGATCATGGGTCTGGGGGCGCAGATGCTGATGTGGCCCGACGAGTGGTGCGAGCAACTCGCCGACGCCGGGTTCCGGGTCATCCGCTTCGACAATCGCGACGTCGGTCTCTCCACCCGCCTGCCGCACCTCGGGAGACCGCGGCTGCGGGATCTCCTACGATTCTGGCAGCGCACGGATCCGCCGTACACCCTCGCCGACCTCGCCGAGGACACGGTCCGCCTCCTCGACGAGCTGGACATCGAGCGAGCTCACGTCGTCGGCGCCTCGATGGGAGGCATGATCGCCCAGGTGATGGCGATCCGTCACGGCTCGCGCGTCAAGACGCTGACGTCGATCATGAGCACGCCGAACGTGTTCGCGAGCGGTCCGCCGAAGCCCCACGCGGTCGCCGCTCTCCTCACTCGGCCCCGGGATGCCTCGCCGGAGGCGGCCGTCGAGCAGTTCGTCAACGCCTACCGCGCCATCGGCAGCTCCGTACATCCCGCGGATCCGGACTGGCTCGAGTCACTCGCGTGGCGCTGCGTCGAGCGCGGCGTCAGCGCCGATGGCCCCGCCCGACAGTCGGCCGCGATCGTGGCCTCCCCCGACCGTCGGCCCTGGCTTCGGGACGTGCAGTGTCCGTCCTGCGTGATCCACGGGGCGCTCGACCCGCTCGTCCGACCCCGGGGAGGGGAGCAGACGGCCGCGGCGCTACCGAATGCCGAGTGGCTGCTCCTCGACGAGATGGGTCACGATCTCCCGAGGCCGCTGTGGGGACAGCTGACCCGAGCGCTCGTCCGCACCGCGTCTCGCGCCGGTTAGGGCGGGTCTCTCTCTTGGGAGGCGAGATGTCGGACCGATTCACCGAGGCCCAGGCGCGGGTCAGTGCCCTCACCACACGCCCCAGCAACGACAAGCTCCTCGAGCTGTATGCGCTGTTCAAGCAGGGCAGCGTGGGCGACGTCACGGGCGACCGCCCTGGCATGATGGACTTCAAGGGGCGCGCCAAGTACGACGCCTGGGCGAGCAAGCGGGGCATGTCCGCCGAGGCGGCCCAGGAAGCGTACGTGGCCCTGGTCGACGAGCTCACCGGGGGCTGACCGTCCCCGCGTGACGTTCGTTGACGAGTGCGGGCTCCTGCTGGGTTAGTGAGCGGTCACTAACCCTGGCCGTTCGGCTGCTGGAGGCCCCATGGCCCGACCTCGCCTCGTCTCGGACAGCGAGATCCTCGCCGCAGCCCGCGCGTGCTTCGTGGAGCAAGGTCCCCACGTGAGCACGGCGGTGATTGCGGAGCAAGTCGGGCTGTCGCAGGCGGCCCTCTTCAAGCGTTTCGGGACCAAGCAGCAGCTCATGCTGGCTGCGCTCGCGCCGCCCGCGGTTCCTCGGTGGATCCCGATGGTCGAGCAGGGGCCCGACGACCGACCCATCCCCGAGCAGCTGCACGAGATCCTGCTGTCGATCTCCGAGTTCCTCGTCGAGATGACGCCGCGCATGGCGACGCTCTGGGCGAGCGGCTGCGACGTGCGCGAGATGATCAGCCGATTCGAGGTCCCCCCTCCCGTGCGGGGGCTCCGAGCCCTCACCCACTGGCTCGCCGAAGCCAGGGACCAGGGACGCATCGCCTGCGACAGCCCGAAGGTGACCGCGCTGATGATGCTCGGGTCACTCCACGGGCGGGCGTTCATGTCGACGATGATCGGCGATGCCGGGGTCGTCGATCTCGACCAGTACGAGAGCCAGCTGGCGCGTACGTTGTGGCGCGGCATCGCGCCGAAGGAGGAGCCGTGATTTCCCTGGCTACCATGGCGCTGGCGGCGTGGGCCGCCGCGCCAGAGCCGCTCGACGTCGACTCGATCGCCCCGTCGTGGTCGATCGAGGCTGTTCCGGGCGAGGTTCCGAACGTGCCCTGGTGGGAGACGCTGGGTGACGACGCGCTCACCGCCATCGTCGAGCAGGGGCTGGCGGGCAACCCGGATCTCGACGCGGCGCGAGGCCGCCTGGAGACCGCCGAGGCCTCCACCCTGGTGGCGTTCTCGAGCTTGATCCCCAACGCCAGCTTCGACCTCAACGGCAACGCCCAGCCCGCGACCGTGATCTTCCGCTGTCAGGTGGGGCCGCTCACCGAGGAGGAGCTGTCGTCCTTCGGTCCGTCCCCGGGAGGCAACCCCATGCCTGACGGGGGCGCCGACGACGACCCCGAAGGCCTCTGCCTACAAGGCTCGGCGCTCTTCAACTTCCGTTGGGGGATCGACGTGTTCGGGCGGGGGGTCCTGACCCACAAGGCAGCACGGTACGAGGCCGAGGCGGCGCGGGGTGACGAGGCGGCGACGCGCTTGATGGTGAGCGGAACGATCGCGAGCGCCTACCTCGACGCGCTCTCGGCGGCCGAGCAGGTGACCATCCTCGGCCAGCAGCTTCGCTCGCAGTCGGAGCTCCTCGAGGTGCTGGAGCTCCGGTACGAGACGGGCGGGGCGAGCGGCCTCGACGTATTGCAGCAACGTCAGACCGTGGCCTCCACCCGGGCGGCGCTGCCACCGACCCGACTGGCTGCGGCGAGCCAGGCTCGCGTGCTCGCGGCGCTGATGGGCCGGGGGATCGGCGACCTGCCCGACCTGCCCTCGGCGCTGCCCGAGCCCGTCGACGCACCGCCGATCGGCACGCCAGCGGGACTGGTGAGCCGTCGTCCCGATCTGCGAGCGGCCGACAGCCGGATCGTCGCGGCGAAGGCGCGCCGCGATGCCTCGGTGCGAGCCCTCCTCCCCACGGTCTCGGCCACCGCCAACGCGGGATGGCAGTACGCGCTGAGCGACGAGCTCTTCGTTCTGAACACCTGGGGCGTCGGCGGCGCCATCTCGGTGCCCCTGTTCAACGGCGGCTCGGGTGTCGGCCAGGTTCGGCAGGCGAACGGGACGCTTCGTGCCACGGTGAGCGCGTGGGACACCGCGCTGCTGAACGCGATTCGCGACGTCGAGAACGGCGTGGTGCGGGACGTCGAGCAAGCAGAGCGACACGAAGCGGTGGAGAGCCAGGTCGAGGCGGCTCGGGCGGCCTACGGCGAGGCGCGTCAGCGGTACCTGCAGGGCATCGACACGTTCCTCTCCGTGCTGGCGGCCCAGTCGGCGCTCCAGGGCGCGGAGCTGTCGCTCGTTCAAGCCCACCGGGATCGGCTCGCCGCCCGGGTGCAACTGTGGACCGCCCTCGGCGGCGACACCGGAGTCTCCCCATGAGCAACAGCAACAGCGTAGGCTTCAACGCGGCGGTCGTCGCCGCCATTCTCCTGGGGGCCGGGTTCGTGGCCGGCGCCATGATCTACCTGTCGCCGGAGGCCGAGCGAAAGGCCCCCGAGCAGGTGGTGACGAGGGTCGAGGTCGTGCAGGCGACGCCGGTCGACCGGGCCGCCCGGATCGAGGCCACAGGCACCGTCGAGCCCGCTCGACTCGTGTCGCTCGTGCCCCAGGTGACCGGCCGGATCGTGTGGCAGTCCGACGCGCTCGTGCCCGGAACCCGGGTCGACGAGGGCACGGTGCTCGCACGCATCGATCCCACCGACTACGAGCTCGCGGTCGAACAGTCCAAGAGCCAGCTGCGCGCCGCGGAGCTCGAGCTCGAGCTCGAGAAGGGGAGGCAGGACGTCGCCGCGCGGGAGTGGGCGCTCCTCGGCGAGGGGCGGAGCGCCGACGACGCTCCGCTCGCACTCCGCAAGCCCCAGCTGCGCGCGGCGGAGCAGAGCCTCGCCGCGGCCCGAGCCTCGCTGCGTCAGGCCGAGCTGAACCTGCAGCGCACCTTTCTCGTGGCCCCGTTCAACGCGGTGATCCAGGACGAGTCGCTCGAGATCGGCCAGCTCGTGGGTCCGAACACCATGGCCGCGACCCTGCTCGGCACCGACGAGGTGTGGGTCAAGGTGTCGGTCCCTGTCGACCAGCTGCCCGCGGTGGAGCTGACGAGTGAGGAGGCGGCCGGCTCGCCCGCCAAGGTGGAGCAACGGCTCGCGACGGGCTCGGTGGTGCGCGACGGGTCGGTGGCCCGGCTGCTCGCCCAGCTCGACGCCGCCACCCGGACGGCCCAGCTTCTCGTGGTGGTCCCCTCCCCCATGGACGGTCCGGCCGGCTCGATCCCGCTGCTGCCCGGCGCGTACGTCGACGTCACGATCGAGGGCCGCGTCCTCGAAGACGTGATGACCATCCCGCGTACCGCGCTCGACGGCGGGGACAAGGTCTGGGTCGTCGAGCAGGAGAGCACGCTGTCGTCACGCAAGATTCGCGTGGGATGGCGTGAAGCCGAGGACGTCGTGGTGACGGACGGGCTCGAGCCGGGCAGCCGCGTCGTGGTCAGCCCGCTCGCTTATCCCATCGAGGGCATGCACGTCGAGGCGGTCGAGACGACCGTCCTCGGCAAGGAGAGGTGAGCCGTGGCCGAGGGAACCGAGCAAGACGTGCCGCACGGTCAGGATGACGGCACGGGAACCGGCGCCATCGCGTGGATGGCCCGGAACCCCGTCGCGGCGAACCTGCTGATGCTGGTGATCCTCGTCGGGGGGATCGTCGGCCTGCTGCGGGTCAAACAGGAGGTGTTTCCCTCCTTCGACCTCGACATCGTCGCGGTCCAGGTGCCCTACCCGGGGGCCAGTCCCTCGGAGGTGGAGCAAGGGATCGTGCTCGCCGTCGAGGAGGAGCTCCGCGGCCTCGACGGTGTCAAGCGAGTCACGAGCGACGCGGGCGAGGGTGTGGGCCAGGTGCGGGCGGAGCTGCTGCTCGGCACCAACCCCGACAAGCTGCTCGCGGACGTGAAGTCTGCGGTCGACCGCATCTCGTCGCTCCCCGAGGAGGCCGAGGAGCCGATCGTGACCCTGGTCAGTCGGCGGCAGCAGGTCGTCTCGCTCGTGCTGTCCGGCGAGCAAGATCTGAGGGCGCTGCACGACATCGCCGAGGAGATTCGGGATCGGCTGCTCACCTCGCCCGAGGTGACCCAGGTCGAGCTCGAGGGGGTGCGGCCGCTCGAGATCGCGATCGAGGTGCCCCAGGAGGCCCTGGAGGCCTACGGGCTCTCGCTCGACCAGATCGCGGCCCAGGTGCGGGCCGCGAGCCTCGAGCTCCCCGGTGGCGCGCTCAAGACCAAGGGCGGAGAGCTCCTGGTCAGGGTCGCCGACCGTCGGCTGGAGGGCGATCAGTTCGCCGACATCGTGATCAAGGGCTCGCCACAGGGGGGCGACGTCCGTCTCGGTGACATCGCGACCATCGAGGACGGCTACCAGGACACCGACCTCTACAACTACTTCGATGGTGCGCCCGCGGTGCGGGTCGTGGCCTACCGCATCGGCGACGAGACGCCCCAGGAGGTGGCCGACGCCGTGAAGGCGATGAAGGCGGATCTCGAGCGCGAGCTGCCGGAGAACCTCACCCTCGCCATCTGGGACGACGACTCCGAGCTCCTGCGGGACCGCATCGACCTGCTCACCCGCAACGCGTGGATGGGCATGATCCTGGTGTTGCTCGTGCTCACCGCCTTCCTCGACCTGCGGCTGGCGGTGTGGGTCGGACTCGGGATCCCCATCTCGATCATGGGCGCGTTCGCGCTGATGCCCGCGGCCGGCCTCTCGGTGAACATGATCAGCCTGTTCGCGTTCATCATCACGCTCGGCATGGTCGTCGACGACGCCATCGTGGTCGGCGAGAACATCCACGAGGCCGAGAGCCGCGGCGAGAGTCGGATGAACGCCGCGATTCGGGGCGCGAGCCAGATGGTCGTGCCGGTGTCGTTCTCGATCATCACGACCGTGATCATGTTCACGCCACTGCTCTTCGTGCCTGGGTTCATGGGCAAGATCTTCGGCATCCTGCCCATGCTCGTGATCATGATCCTGCTGTTCTCGTGGCTGGAGAGCTTCTTCGTGCTCCCCGCTCACCTCGGCCACGGCAGCGACACCCTGCAGCGGGTGTTTCCTCCCGCAAGGTGGGCGGGTGACGTGATCGAACGGCTCCGACAGCCCTTCGAGCGTGGGCTGGTCCGCTTCCGGGACGGCTGGTACGCCCCCACCGTCGATCGGTTCATCGCCTGGCGCTACGTCTCGTTTGCGGTCGGGGTCGCCCTGTTCCTACTGACGGTCGGGGTCGTGGGGTCCGGCCTCGTGCCCCGTACCTTCTTCCCGAAGCTCGAGGGCGACGTCGTCACGGCGACGGCGCGGCTGCCGTACGGGACGCCGATCGACCGCACCCGCGAGGTCCAGCGCGCGCTCGAAGCGGCGGTCCAGCGGGCCGTGGACGCTTCGGGCGGCGACGTCTTCGAGGGCATGTACACGTCGCTGGGAGCCGGACCCTCGGCCCGAAACGGAGCGCGGGAGGAAGGCGCACACCTCGTGACAGTGGAGGTCCAGCTCGCGCCGACCGGGGAGCGGGAGATCTCGGCCCAAGAGTTCTCCAATCTCTGGTCAGCCCAGATGCCGCCGATCGCGGGGGTCGAGTCCCTGATCTTCCAGTCGAACGTCGGCCCTGGGGCGGGCGCGGCGGTGGACGTGATGATCGCGCATCCCGACACCGAGGTCCTCGAAGAGGTCTCGAACGAGATCCTCGGGGTGCTGAAGACCTACGACGGGCTGACCGACCACGAGAACAGCTTCGCGCTCGGGAAGCCGCAGCTCGACTTCAAGCTCCTGCCCGCGGCGGCTACGCTCGGGCTCACGGGCAGCGACGTGGCTCGTCAGATCCGAGCGTCGTTCTTCGGCTCGGAGGCACTGCGGGAGCAGCGTGGCCGCAACGAGATCAAGGCCATGGTCCGGCTGCCCGAGGAGCAGCGCACCAGCGAGTACCACCTCGAGAGGCTCAAGATCCGCACCCCGTCGGGCAGCTTCGTGCCGCTGTCGACCGTGGCCCGGGTCGAGCGGGGTCGCGCGCCGACCACGATCACCCGGGAGGACGGTCGCCGCGTGGTCAACGTGCGCGCCGAGCTCGCCCCCACGGCGAAGAGCTCGGCCAGCATCGTGGAGTCACTCGAACAGGACCTCTTCCCCCGGCTACGAAGCGACCACCCGGGCATCATCGTCGACTTCGCGGGTGAGCAGCGCGAGCAGGCCGAGGTCGGCACCTCGCTGGCCCTCAACTTCGTCATCGCGCTGTTCCTCATGTACACGATGCTCGCGATCCCGTTCAAGAGCTACGTCCAGCCCGTCATCGTGATGCTGGCCATCCCCATGGGGATGGTGGGCGCCGTCTTCGGCCACCTCGTGATGGGGTACGAGCTGTCGATGGTCAGCGGCTTCGGGATCGTGGCCCTCGCGGGGGTCGTGGTGAACGACAGTCTCGTCATGATCGACGCGATCAACAAGATGCGCGAACAGGGAATGACCGCCTGGGAGGCCGCGCGCCAGGGAGGAATCCGGAGGCTCCGGCCGATCCTGCTCACCTCGCTGACGACGTTCTTCGGCCTGGCGCCCATGATCCTCGAGACCTCCGTCCAGGCTCGATTCCTCATTCCCATGGCGATCAGCCTGGGATTCGGCGTGCTCTTCGCGACGTTGGCCATCCTGCTCCTGGGGCCGCCGGTCTACCTGATCGTCGATGACGTCGTTCGGGCGGGCAGCTGGGGGGTGCAACGTCTGGCGGGCAGACCGGACGAGTCGGCGGCCGCGAAGTGAGTCGAGCCCGACGAGCGACATGGTTTTGAATGGGTCAGGCCTCTCGGGGCCGCCATTCACGAGCCCGCTTTCGCTGATAAGCCGCGTTCCCTCGATTGCCGTGCCTCGTGGCTTCGCGTCTGCTCGTCGACGGAACGCGTTTTAGTGGCATCAAGGCTCGATAATCGGTGTGGAGTAATTTTTGACAATGTGCGGCGACCTGATGAACCATCAAAACCTGGTCACCGCTAACGGTCAATCCTTGATTTTGAGGCGGTCCGGAGAAGGTGCGAAATCTATGGAGGCCGGTAAAGCAGGTAGTAAGGTGGTAATGGGAAAGCTAACCAATTTCGTGGCGCGCTCTGTACACACTGTATACAAGCCGTGTACAATCGATGTGCAAAGGCGGAGCGCAGCATGGAAAAGCACTGGACGACGTTGAGCGCCGAAGATGAGAAGCGGCTCGCTCGTGCCATCGTAGAGGCAGAGACGGCGGCACGGGAAGCAATCGAGCACTTGCCGCTCGTACAGCCACTATTGCAGCGCAAGGGCAAGGGATCCGAGCGCACGCGAGCGGGCAAGGTCGATCGACTCGGCCAGGCCATCGAGCTCGTGGCCCGTCACCGCAACGAAGATGCCTCGCTCAAGACGGCCTGGCGCGCGGCCAAGGCCGCGTGGGACAAGGCCGAGTCGTTCCGCTGGGAGCTCGCCATGTCCGGCCGCCGCATCGCCCACGGCGAAGCCCGCAAGCTCAAGAACACCAACGTGGATCAGGCCGACCTCACCCAGGAGGGGTACGTCGGGCTGCTCCGCGCCGCCCAGCGCTTCGATCCCGACCGGGACATTCGCTTCGGCACCTACGCACGGTGGTGGGTCCGGGCCCAGATGACCCGGGCGATCGACCAGCACGGTCGCATGGTCCGGCTGCCCGGCGGGGCGGTCGAGCAGCTCCGCAACCTCCGCAAGGCCATGAAGGCCTACGAAGACAGCGGCGTCGAGTGGACGGTCGCCGAGCTCGCGAACGACGCTGGTGTAGACGAGGAGCGCGCCCGCTTCCTTCTCTCGCGCAAGCGCGCCCTCTCGCTCGAGGAGCCGCTCGAAGACGGGCCCAAGGCCCGTACGGTCTCGGATCAACTTTCCGACGAACTCGTCGAAGACCCGGAGTCCACTGTGGAACTGTCGGAAGAGCTCACGCGGATGCGTCAGGCCGTCAACGCTGTCCTGGACGATCGCCAGCGCCACGTCGTCGTTCGGCGCTACGGCCTCGAGGATGGAGAGTCCCGCTCCCTGTCGGAGATCGCTCGGGGCCTCAAGCTCTCGCGAGAGCGGGTGCGCCAGATCGAGCGCGAGGCGCTGCATCGTCTGCGCAACGTCGGCGACATCCGCAGCGACGCCGCACCGGTTGCGTGATCAGGCTCGGGACCACACCAGCACTGTGTGATCTCGCCCCGCCGAGAGCAGCCTCCCGAAAGTATCGTAGGCGAGATCCGTGATCTCGTGCCCGGAGCTCGCTGACAGCGTCCTGATGAGGTGCAGGCCGTCTCGGCACGGCTGGTAGACCTCGATCGTCGTTGCCCCGGGACGGGCGAACGCCACACGGGCACCGTCGGCCGACCAGGCCATCGCCACGCCCCCCACGTCCCGGCCGGCCCGGTCGGTGAGTCGTGCAGCGCGCGTCCCGTCTTTGTCGAACCGCCAGCTCCGGCCGCGTCGTTCTCCCCCCGTCGTCGCCACTGGAGCGCCGTCGGGACCGAGCGCCAGGGCATGGAGGGTGGGCCCGGGCTCTTGGGACGTCGTCTGGCCGACGAGCGCTCCGTGGGACGCCTCGAGCACCGCGATCTGGTCCGCGTAGGCCCCCGCGACGATCCGCTGTTCGTCGGACGCGAGCCGTGCGGGTCGGACAGGCACGTCGGTGCTCCACCGGAACTCGAGCGAGGGGACGTCGTAGCTCGCGACAGCGTGGGGCGACGCCACCAGCAGCCGCGCGCCAGAGAACGCGAGGTCCAGGCAGTCGGGCTGGTCCAGGACGCCGGCAACTCGTCCGTCGGCGGAGAACAGCGTGGGTCGTCGACCGACGACCGCGGCGAGCCATCCTCCGTGGGGGGCGAACGCCACCGCGCCAGGGGCCCGGTGGGATCGCCCGAGCCGGCGCAGGGGCTCGGAGACGCCGAGGTCCCACACCGTGACGTCGGGGGCGGTCGCTACCCTCCGGCCGTCGGGAGCCACGGCGAGCCGCTCGACGCGACGCAGGCGGTCGAGGGCCCGCAGTCGTGCGCCGGTCGCGGGGTCCCAGGCGCTGAGCGACGGTCCCCATCGCGCCTCGAGTCGTCCGTGGGAGAAGCGGATCTCGCTGCGAGGACCCGGAGCGTCCTCACCTTCGAGGATGGCGGCGACCTCGAGTCGCCGGAGGTCGAGGACGAGCGTGCGGGAGCGTCCCCGGTCAGGCCGGTCCACCGACGCCGCGTATCGGCCGTCGACCGAAGCGGCGACGGCCACCACCGGACCGCCGTGGCCCCGAAAGACCGCCATCTGTCGACCGGCTCGAGCGTCCCTCACCGAGACGCTCCCGTCCTCGTGTCCGACCACCAGCCAGTCGTCGCCAGAGAACGCGACGGGTGCCGCCGGACTGCCCGCTGCGTATCGTGCGAGCTCCGGGCGGGTCACGGTCGTCGATCCCCCTCGAGCTCCGGCCTGGTGGACTTTGGGCCACGGCACGTCGAGGGGGGACGGCACGTCGCGCGGTCGGCCCAACCGGGCCTCCGCTCCGGCGGGCAGGTCGCCCGGCGCCGAAGTGGGGCCCTCCGCGAGCGCGCTCACGACCGGCGCACGCCACGCGGCGGGAAGGGTGTCACGCAGCTCGCGGAGCGCCGAGCGGTCGTTCCCGCAGGCGGCGATCAGAGCTCGGACCGTGTCGAAGCCCTCGTCAAGATGATCGCGCAGCCGGTCGCGAGCGGTCCCGGCCTCGATGGTGTCGACCCACACGGCGGCGCGTTCCCCCACCCGCAGCTCGCGAACGCGGCCCTGGAGCTCGTTCCGCGCTGCGTCGTCGAGGTGGTCGACGACGACGGTCTGCAGGCGGGGGAGCCGGTCGGCCCACCGCGCGACGTGCACGGCGTCCACGGATCGCAGCGCGGGTAGCCCGAGCCACTCCAGATTCGCGCTGAACCCCCGGTCGGACAGCCGTTCGAGGAAGCCCGCCACGCTTCGACCATCCCGGGCCTCGGGGTCGAACCAGCCGGGTGAGCCCCGGAGATCGAGTCGGCGCAGCGCCGCCGGCACCACTCCGAGACCAAGCTCCACCCTCGACAGGAAGTCGACCGCCTGGCGATCGAGGGCGAGCGAGAGGTCGACCAGCGCCGGGGTGGCGTGCTCGACGCCAGGCTCGGCGACTCCACAGCCCGCGAGGGCGCGGTAGCCCTCCACGCGCAGGGCCTGGAGGTTGGGGTGGGCGAACTGCGGAAGCAGTCGATGACCCCGCAGCGCGAGCGAGGTCAGCGAGGGAACGGCCCGGACGAGCGCCTCGGCCGTGGTCGCGGAGACCCGGGGCGACCCGGGCTTCGCCCGACGAGGGTCGGTGCCGCGCAGCGCCAACCCGAGGTGGGTGAGGGCCGGACGGTGGCGGGACACGAGCGCGGTGAGCGCCCGGGCGAGGGTGGGGTCGACGAAGGTGAGCTCGAGCTCCAGCGCAACCAGCTGGGCCGACGCCGGGTGCCCGAGCAGCGCCTCCACGAGAACCGCCTCCCACTCGACGTCGGGGACCGTTCGTCCCACGAGCTCCTCGATCCGTGCCGCCCGCTCGGCGGTCGGGCGGCTCACCCAGCCGAAGCGGGCCGCCCGCAAGGTGCCGCCGACGACCTCGAGGCGCCAGGCGCCGTCCTCGGTGAGTCCCTCGAGCCGACCCACGCCGCTTCCTCCGTGGCGACCAGGGAGCTCGGCGACGATGGTGTGTCGTCGCGGCCGACCGACCCCGATCCGGGTACATCCCTACCGCGGGGCGGGCACAGCGGCCCCACCGGGGGGGCTCGTGGGGCGCAGGGGCATCGTGCTGGCGGCGGTTGCCGGGCTGGTCGTGGTCGGCTGTACGGCCTCGCCGAGCGGGGTGTCGACGGTGGTCACCTTCCTCCGGGCCCTCGAGCACGCCGGGCCGCTCGGCTGGGCCGGCTTCGTCGTGTTGTACGGAATCATCACCCTGACCGGGCTCCCCGCGTCGTCGGTGCAGCTCACCGCCGGGTTTCTCCTCGGGCCGTGGTGGGGCCTGGCCTTGAACGTCGTGCTCACCGGGCTGTGGGGGTTCGTCGGCTTCACGCTCGCCCGTACCTGGCTCCGGGAACACGCTCGGCGGCTTCTCGACCGGTCGCCCACCCTGCGGGCCCTCGATGACGCGGTGGCCGAACGCGGGACGTGGATGGTGCTGCTGCTGCGGCTCTCGCCGGTCTCCCCCTACAACGTCATGACCTACGCGCTCGGAGCCACCGGGGTCCGCACCCGCGACTTCGTGATCGGCTCGATGATCGGCTCGGTCCTCCCCATGACGCTGTACACGGTGATCGGAGCCTCGGTCTCCGACGTGGCCGCGGTGTGGCGCGGCGACGTGCAGACGCCAGCCTGGACCCGCCTCGTCGGCCTGCTGGTCACGGTGCTGGCCACCGTGATCGTCACCTGGCGGGTCCGCCGTCGCCTCGTTGCGGCCGGGATCTCCTGATCACCGCCCGATCTTGATCGGCACCTCGGTCGTGGTGTGCGCGACCGGGGTGAACGGCGCCGATGTACCGACGAGGCGGTTGTACTCGTCGCGAATGTCGAGTACGAGCGGCTCCTCGTAGGCATAGATCGTGAGGGGCTCGCCCTCCGGGTTCAGACGGATGGCCAGCGGCGCGTCCTCGTCGGGGCTCGCGTCGGGCTTCCGGAAGAACCAGCGCGTCTCCGCCGGCTGACGGCCGCGGCGCCCGATCTCGAGCTTGGGCAAGACGAGCGCCCATGGTGCGTCGAGCTCCATCGTCGACGTCTGGCCGATGTCGACCGTGGTCTGCCCGCGGCCCTCGATCGCGAAGAAGTCGGGAACCGGTCGGTCGAAGGCGAGCTTGGCGTAGACCTCGTAGGAGCCGGGCGGAACGTCGATGGCGAGGTTCTCGCCCTTCTCGGCGTACACGGCGACGTCGGGGCCGGTGAGGCTGTTGGGGCTGCGGTCGCGGAGCTCGAAGTAGATCTCGTCGGGGTACTCCTCGGCTCCGACGACCGCGGCCTCGAGACGGCCCACGGACAGGTCGGGGGTCACGCGCACCACGTTGCCAGAGAACACCTCGATGGTGCTCCCGGTCGACAGCACACCACGCTCGCAGCTGACCTCCCAGATTCCGGGCTGGAAGAACCGGCGGGTCGGCTTGCTCGCCGTGAAGGAGTCCGAGCCCTCGAACTGCGCGGCCTCGGCTCCGCAGGTGAACGTCTCCGGCGCGTTCTTCGGCGCGTACTCGACGAACGCCCCCTCGAAGACGGCCGCGAGGGTGATGCGCTTCTTGGACTTGACCTCGATCTCCTGGCGCCAGACGTAGGGTGAGATCTCCCCTTCGAGGACGTAGCGGCCGGGGGGCAGCGTCGAGTCGAGCTCCCCGCCGCCGAGCTCGATGGGCTGGGGACCTTCTGGCTCCTCGGGCTCGGAGGAGGGCGCCGCCTCGGTGGTCGCATCGTCTTCGGTCACCGCGGGGTCCTGGCTCTCCCCCGGCGCCGCGCCATCGGCGGGGGACTCCTCACCTTCGGTCGCGCCATCGGCAGCCGCGTCGGCCGGGACCTCCGGCGCGTCGACGACGGGCACCGCGCGCCACTGAACGAAGTCGTGGAGCCGGGGACCGTCCTCACCGAGCATCGCCTCGGCCCGAATTTTCCCGGGCTTCGGCGCCTTCGGCGCCTTGGCGTCGGCTTGCGCCGAGCCCACGATGGCCAACAGAGCCAGGGCCCCGATTCCCATTCCCATCCGCATCGGCTCTCCTCGAACTCACGTCCCCCGCGAACGGCGCGAGGTCGGAGCGGAGGGTAACCGGCCCGCGAGGGGGCCGTCCCGCTCCACCCCGGTCAGCGGCTCGTCAGGATTCGCGTGGACGGGGCTCCGACAGCCATGCCGAAGCCCGCGGTCGCTCCGCCGTGAGGTCGGCGGTGGGCCACCCTCCGGCTCAGACCTCGGTGTCGACGCCCGGCGTGGTGGTGTCGGACTCGGGAAGCGGGGAACCCTCGAGCTCCTCTCGATTGTCGGCCGTGTCCTCGCGCACGATGGGCTCCGATCGGGTGGTGCCGTCCGACGCCTTCAGCTCGGCGGTCTCCACTCCCTCGACGGTGTACACGCGCGTCACGATCCAGACCCGGTCGTCGACGACCAGCTCCCAGCCGACGGCGAGCGCCACGGGCACCACGAGCACGGAGCGTCCAGCGACGACGCGACGGCGCACGCGGCGCCGGTGGCGGCGACGTACCCGACGACGCGTCCGGCGGCGCGTGCGGCGACGGATGGTCCGGCGGGCCGGGCTGGCCTCGGCCTCCACGGCGGCCACGGCGAGACCTGCGAGCAAGGCGACGATCAACGAGCGGCGGGTGGTCATGAAGTCCTCCTCTACCACTGCGTAACGGCGACACGTGGAGGACTATTGAACGAGGTCAGAGCTGGTCGAGCGCAGGGTACGGGGAGGGATACGGCGACGGCCAGCGTACCCCGTCCTGATGCAGCACGTCTGCGCCGAACCGCTCCTCGAGGGCCCCCCAGAGTCCGGGGTTCCCGGTTCGCAGGCCATGGTTCACCCCGAGGTGGGTGGGCACGAACTGGTCGGCGGCGATGAGCGCCCGCCACCCTCGCTCGGTGATGTCATAGTTCTGACCGAGCTCCAGACGCACCACGTTGGCCAGCTGGGGCCAGCTGGCCAAGACCTCGAGGGCGGCGTCGGTCAGCGCGTTGCCGTTGAGGTCGAGGCGAACGAGTCGCGTGAGGTAGCGCGAGCCCACCAGGGCTTCGACCCCTCGATCGCCGAACTGACAGCCGAAGGCGCGGAACATCACCAGCGTGGCGAGCGCGGGGCTGGCGGCGAGGGCCTCCATCCCCGCGGCCTCGATGCGACAGCGTCCGAGGGTGAGGCGGGTCAGTCGCTGAAAGGGGAGGCTGGCGAACGCCAGCGCTCGATCGACGTCGAAGGCCCACGGCTGGCCCGGAGCCAGGGCGAGCTGACGCAGGCCGAGGATGGCCTCGGACGCGAGCAGCCGGTCGATCGACACCCGGTCCACCGTACCCACGAGATCGAGGAGCCGGAGCGGTCGCCAGTCGAGCACCAGGCCGATGCTCGACGCGGCGTCGGGGTTGTCGCGCAGGTGCAGCTCGACGGGCTCGTCGCTCGACTTGCCGACCAGGGCCCGCAGCCCTGCCTCACCAAGCTCGTTGCTGCGGAGATCGAGGTGGCGAACCCTCGCGAGTCGGCCCGGGCCCGCGAGCTCCACCAGCCCGGCGTCACCCACCAGGGTGTGACCGAAGGTGAGCGACTGGAGATCGGGTCCCAGCAGCTGGCCAATGCGCGCGGCGGTTCGCGGCTCCACGGTGGCCGCTCGGACACCGAACGAAGAGAGTCGGCCCATGACGGCCCCGTCGACCTCGTCGAAGGTGTCGGCGCGGAGGCTGCCGCCACTGTACAGCACGATCGCGCCCGTGAGCCCCGCGTCGACGGCAGTGGCCAGGTCGCGCGCGACGGCGTCGGACGACTCGCTGCCTCGCCACGCCACCGACTGCAGCGGCGTGAGCGCGGCGAGCGAGGCGACGAGCTGCCAGTCCATCGACTGGTACGGCGACTCGAGCTGCTCGACGAACCCCCGTCGGAAGTCGCGCGTGGTGGTCTCCCAGACCTCTCGCGACGGCACGCACGCGGCCAGCGGCTCCACCCACTCGGCCTCGTGGCGGCGGCGCAGCCGCTCGGTCCTCGCGTGGAGCACCGGCCAGGCGGGGTCCCACTCGTCGAGCGAGGCGAGCCTGCACTGGTCACGAATGAAGGCTCCGCGCGGGTTGCCATGCTCCGACAGCCAGTCCGCGTACACCAGGCGAGGGGTGTCGTCTTCCGGCGCCGCGAGCACGGCGTCGAGCAGCGGGCGCTCGTCGCTCACCGGCGGACGAGGCCCCAGCCGCACCGCTGACCTGCCTGGAGGGTGAGCCGGTGCTGCACGGGCGGGAGCGGGTCGAGGGGCAGCCCCCGCCCGCATCCCGGGTCGGCTGCGTCGACGAGCTCATCGAAGTCGTTGTCGACGCCATCGGTGCAGGCGGTGCCCGATGCGCGCGACTCGGGGTCGGGCCGGTCGGTCAGCCAGCGCTCGTCGATGGTGCCCCACAGGCGGTCGAACCATCGGTGGAACTGGCCTGCGTGGGTCTTCGAGCGGAGCACGATCGTGTTCTCGTCGTTGGACCGCTCTCCAGCCCCGGTGAAGTTCATCGATCCCCCGACCACGGTCTGCGAGTCGATGGCGAGGCCCTTCGCGTGCATCTTGCCCCCCCAGGCCTCGACCTTCACGGGGATGCCGGCTGCGCGGAGCACCTCGTGTTTCGTGTAGCCGTTCTTCGCGGCCGTGGCATCGAGGATGACGCGCACGGAGACTCCGCGACGATGTGCGTCAATCAGGTCCTGGACCACCGTCTTGTGGGTGAGGAAGAACACCGCGAGGTCGATCCTGCGCTTGGCGCTCTGCACCAGCGGGCGCACCACCTTCTCGATGGGCCGGTCCTGGGGCGAGAAGTAGACGCTCGCGTGAACTTCACCCGGGACCAGCCAGTGCTCCCGGGGGGACGAGTCAGGGGGCTTGTCGCCGTGGAACTGGCCGTGCACGAACATCCGCTCGAACTCGGCCGTGTAGAAGCCCGCGATGGTCGGGCTGTCCACCCGGAGCACGAGGTTCGCGTTGTAGCCGCCGGTCCCCGAGTCGCTCGCGTTGGTCGAGCCGGTCCACAGGCGGGCCCGATCGGCGATCGCGAACTTGTGGTGCAGGATGTCGCCCGTGAACGTGATGGGCTCGCGGCTCGCGTGGGCGGTGAGCAGGCAGGTGTCGCCCATCGTGTAGGCGAGGCACTGGAGCGGCCCGTCGAAGCCCGAGGGGCGCGGGCAGCGAGGCCGTCCGGTCCACCGCCGCTGGGAGCGAGCCTTCGCGCGGTCCGACGCGAGGTCGTCGCGGCCGTCGAACGCCTGGACCCAGGCTTCGGTGTCGTCGTAGTAGTTCGCGCCGTCGACCGTGCGATCCACGACCAGCCTCACGCGCACCCCGCGGTCCCGAGCTCGCTTGGCCGCCTCGAACAGGGCGGTCTGTCTGCGAAACCCGTAGAACGCCAGATCGAGGGTGGTGGTGGCTCCATCGACGAGCTCCACGAGCGACCGGCAAACCCGGGCATCGCACGCGTCGCGCGGGGCGACGGTCCGCGTCGGATCCGCGAGGACGAGCTCGACGTCGTCGGCAAGCGCGCCCGCCAGGGCCATCCACCACACGGCCGCTCCGTCAGCCGCCCAGGTGGCGGAGCACCTCGGCGCGATCCCACTCCATGTCGCCATAGCGAGCGACGATGCGCCCCTTGGCGTCGAGGATCACGAGGACGAGGTCGTGGCTGATCTCGAGGCCTTCGCCGTGCACCGAGAGGCCCGCGCGCTCGGCGAGCGCAGGGAGGTTCTCCTTGGGCAGCCGTCCGAGGTCCACCCGGCCTGGCATCGCCCCCTGGGTCTCGCCGTACGTCCGGAGCACGTCGAGCGTGTCGTAGGCGGGGTCGATGGTGACCGCGAGGGCGCGTGCGCCGGCGGGCAGGTCGTCTTGCAGCGACAGCAGGCGGCGCATGGTGAGGGGGCAGAACTCGGGGAGGGGGCAGCGGGTGTAGATGAAGGTCAGCGCCACGGGGCCCGACTGATCGGGTCCGAGGACGAGGGTCCGACCATCGGCGAGCCGCACGGGCGTGGCCGGCAGGGTGTCGCCGACCTCGAGTCGTCGCTCCGCCGAAGGACGCGGCTCGGCCACCGCGGGGGCTGCCGAGCGGGCGGTCACCACGAGGTCGGTGAGCACCGTGCGGCGACCCACGACCAGCGTGCCCTCGATGGTGTCACCCTCTCGTACCCGCTCGTGGTCCGTGGGGTTGGCGAGCACGAGCGGCATCGTCATCGCGTCCATGAACCCGGGAATGTCGTCGTGGGCGACGAGCAGTGTGTCTTCGCGGACGTCGACCACCGTGCCGGTGAGCGGATAGCGGTCCGGAGCGTCGCCGCACGACAGGGCGAGCAGGGCCATTGCGTACACGTCACGCCTCCTCGGGCAGGTCTCCGGTCCGGGTGAGCGCTCCCGTGCCCACGAAGGGGTCTTCGCTCTGGACACGGACCGAGCACTCACCGTCGAGCGTATCGCCGGCCTCGCCGAGGGTGAGGTCGTGCTCGATCGTGAAGCCGAGCACCACGTCACCGAGCTCCGCGGTCAGCGTGACCTCGTCGTCGTCGACGATGCCGGTCACGGTGCCGCCGATCGGCTCGGTGAGAAACGGCGCCTCGACGATGGCGTCGCCGGTCAGCGCGTCGCCGTCCTGGCCGAGCGAGTAGGTCAGGCCGTACTGCGACTCGCCCTTGGAGTCGACCGTGCACGACCCGTCCCACACCCCGGTGAGGTCGGTTCCCCCGCACGCAACCAGCAAGCACGTTCCCACGATTCGCACGCGACCCTCTCTGCGACCGGCCGACGGAGCATATCGCGATGTCAGGCCGATGCCCCGGCCCGGGTTCCGTCGATCTCGGTCACGTCGTCGAACACGAGGGTCTCGAGCTCCCGCAGGGTCGCCCGGGGTGGCTGTCCGAAGTCGTCCGGGAGGAGGTAGAGGCGTACGACGTCCCCGGCCACGGCGAACGGCGCCTCGTGCTCGCGTGCCCAGTCGGTGAGCGCCTTGGCGACCGCGGGACGGTCGACCAGGACGTCGAGTTGCCGGAGCACCGGACGGCGCAGGCGGCGCACGAGGGCACGCACGCGGGCCACTGCGAGGTGGGGGGAGACGGAGCGGCCGTCGAGCCGGAGCCGTCCGGAGCGAGGAATGTGGGTCATCATGGCCAGCAGTCGTAGGGCGCCCTCGCCGCGCGGGCAGTTGCCCCCCGGTTACGAGGCCGGTTCGAAAGCGGGTGTTCGGCGACTCCTACTCGAGAAGGCCCGGCCGCTCCGGGATCACGCCGGTGTCACAGATCCAGACCGCGTCACAGCGGTCCAGCACCTCGTCGTAGCTGCGGCCGATCCTCCTGCAGCTCCAGCGCAGTGCCTCCCTGCACTCCCTCGCGGCTTCCTCGTCGTAGGTACATCCTGCACGATCGCCCGGGTCCGTCGCCTGCACGCAGGCGTCGAGGTCTGCAAAATCGCGGTGGAAGTCGATGGGGTCGCAACGGCGCAGGGTCTGGCAGGATACGGTGGCCGCCTGCGTTGTCCAGCGCTCCTCGGACAGACCGCACGATGCGATCGACAACGTCGCTGCCATGGTCCAGGATCCGACGAGGAGTCGCATCGAGCGGGTTCGGGAGTTGTTCATGGTGTGGTTCTCGTGCGTGATGGTGGCTGGCGCCTGGCCGACCCCCGGGGTGCTCCCCGAGATCGAGGATCCCCACGGCCATCTGCTCGACGAGGAGCTCGAGTGGCCCGTCGTGGGTGGCGAGCCGGCGCCCCCGGGCAACGACGACGTGGTGGGTCTGGCCTTCTATGACGAGAGCTCCCAGCTGGTCGACACCTTCTGCACCGGCAGCGTGATCCAGGACGACTGGATCCTCACCGCGGCCCACTGCATCGACCAGTCCAACGGGTTCGCCGGGGCGGGGCTGCAGCGCGTGGCGGTGTGGGGCGACGACATCCGCGCCGAGGGACCGACCGAGCTCATCCCCTGGGCCGAGGCCCTGGTGAGTCCCACCTACGACGAGGCCTCGTTCACGGGCGACATCGGGCTCGTGCGACTCGAACGACCTCATCCCGACCCCACCTGGGTGGTGCTGCGGGACGAGCCGTTCGGGACCGACCAGGTGGGCGCGTCGCTCGAGGTGTTCGGCTTCGGGGCGACCGGCGACGGACGCGCCGACAGCGGTGTCAAGCGCACGACCCAGCTTCCCATCGAGGAGGTCGACGCGAGCAACATCATCACGTTCACGCCCGACCGGAACGTCTGCTCGGGCGACTCCGGGGGACCGGGGTTCGTGGAGCAGCCGTGGGGCCGTGAGCAGGTGGGGATCAACGCCTTCGTCACCCCCGGGTGCATCGGGGGACGGGGAGGCTCGACCCGTGTCGACGTGAACATCGCCTGGATTCTCGAGAACGTGCCCGGTGTGGCGACCGATCCGGCCGAGCTGCCGCGCGACGAGCCCGACGAGCCCGGCGGGGATCGTGACCTGCTCGATCTTGGAGTCGGCGATCGGCAGGCGTTTGCCGTCGGTTTCGGCGATGTCGAGCCCGCCCCCGGTCAGGGTTGCTCGAGCGCGCCCGCCTCGCTGGCGGTGGCGACGTGGTTGCCCCTCCTCGCCCTCGTTCGCCGCAGGAGCGCGAGGAGCGCGAGCCACGCCGCCAGCCCCGAGGCCCCGCCCGCGGAGTGACAGGACGTGGCCGGAGGGCCGTAGGCGTCGAGGTCGCCCTGTTCGAATCCCGCGAGATCGTCGGTGAAGGTGCCCTGCATCGGCTCGCACAGCGGCGCGGTGAACTCCAGCGACAGGGTGCTCGCGTCCCGCTCCTGGCCGACCTCCCGCATCGCGAGTCGAGCCGTTCCCCGGATGAAGGCGCTCGGATCCACGGTTCCCCCTCCGGTGTCCTCGAGCAGAGAGGTGGGCGCGGCCGGTCGCCACTCCGAGATGTCGACGGTGCCGGACGATGCGTACTGCTGGACCCGCGCGTCGGAGAAGTTGTTCTCGAAGTACTCGGCGTCGAGGTATCGCGTGGTCCGTGACAGCCCGAGCACCGCGCCGTCGCCCGCGGGCAGGCACCGGTCACACGGGGTCTCGTAGGGGCACTGGCGGAGGAGGCACACGAGGCTGTAGTTGGGCGTGCCGTTCGCCTGCTGGGGAACGACGTCGAAGGAGAGGTCCCGCTGTGGCTCGTCGGGCCAACGGGCGACGTTGAGGTACAGGTCGGCGCTCCAGGTCCGTCGGGGCATCGTTCGGCGGTACGCTTCCGCCTGGTCGGCCGGGGCGGGGTTGCGCAACACCTGATTCTGAAGCTGGGCGTCGGCGACGCAGGGGTTCCAATAGTCCGCGAACCGGACGTGAATCCGCTGATTCGAGGGGTCCTCGCGAAAGTACGCGTACCGGAGGGTCGGCTCGAGCGACCCGTCGCCGGACTCGACCTCGGTGATCACGACGTCGGGGAGGACGCCGCACCCGGCGATCAGCCGCCACGCGATCGCAACTGAAGCACCGATCAGGGTCATGCCCGTCCCTTTGTCCTCGCGGCGGAGACTGGCTAACGTGCGCGCATGTGGATCGTGGCCTGGGCAGCGACGGCCGGTGCGGCCGAACCCTCGTTCGAGTGGACCGCCCTCGTCGGGGTCCAGTCGGCGTTCGGGATCCCCCTCACCGCCCTCGGCAGTCCGCAGGAGCCCGCCACCAAGATCTCGATACCCGTCGAGGCGAGCCTGGGCGTGGTGACACCGTCCGGGCTGATCCTGCGCGCACACGTCGGAACGGGGGCTCTCCTCGAAGGCACCCTCCTCTACTCGACCAGCGCGGGGGAGCTGGTCGGCTTCCCGCACCACGTCGACTTGCTCGGGAGCGCGGGCGCGCGAGTCGGCCCCGCCTCGCTCGGGGTCCTGGGTGGCTTCTCCTGGCCTTCGCGGCCCACCGCACGGGGGTTCGCCGCCTGGTCGCCCGAGGACGGGCCTTGGTGCCTCGAGGTGCGCGGCGGGGTGCAGTTTCCCACCGAGCGCGCCGTCGAGCCCGTGCTCCAGCTGCTGGTGGGCGTGACCGGTCCGCTGGCCGGGAGGGATTGAGTCGTGGTCCCCGACGCGGTGACGCTGCACCCCGATGGCTTCGAGGTCGAGATCCGGGGCCGTCGAGCCGAAGAGCGCGCCGTCGCGACGATGGTGACCTTGTTCGGGGTGGGCGCGCTCGCGATGCTTGCCCTGGTCGGGCCCGCGGCGTCGCTGCAGCGGATGCTCGGGATGGCGGTGTGGGGACTGGTCGCGGTGATCGGGCTGCTCGGGCTCCAGATCGCGATCGTGGCGTTCGCTCCGGTGCGGCGAACGGCCCTGTCGCTCTCGAGCTTCACGCTCCGCCTGGGCGGGCAGCGCATCCCCGTCGGTGAGATCGCGGCGGTGAAGGTCCGGCGGGGAACGCTGGTCATCGAGGCGGGAACGCGACACGTCGTCCCCGCGTCGCATACCCCCGCCGACGTGTGCGGCTGGGTGCGCGACCGACTCGTGGAGCGCTCGGCGAAGTGGCGAGCGCGCGATGGTCGCGCCCCGCCCGAGATCGAGGCGCTGCGTCAGTAGCGCTACATCGCCTGCGCCACGGGGGGCTGGTCGACGAGGGCCGCGATGCCCGCGCCGAGGCGATCGATGACGAGCTCGACCTCGGCCTCCGTGATCGCGAAGTACGGGGTCAGCCGAATGGCGTTCCGTCCGCCGTGGATGAGGCCGAGACCGTGGCGACGACACCACACCTCGAGGCCGTCGTGGCCGACGACGGGCATGCGATCGGGGTCCATCTCGGCCGAACAGAGCAACCCCGTGCCCTGCACGTGCTGGACGATGTCGGGGAACCGGGCCTGCAGTCTCTTCAGTCCCTCGACGAGCTGAGCACCGCGCACCCGCACGTTCTCGCGCAGCTCGGGGGTCAGGCTTTCGAGCACCGCCACCGCGACATCCAGCGCGCGTGGGTTCGTGGTCATGGTGTTGCCGTAGACTCCTCGGACGTACTCGTCCGCCGCGCGCTCGGTGAGCCCGAGCACCGACAGCGGATACTGGCCCGCGTTGAGCGCCTTGGACCAGCACTCCATGTCGGGAGGAGACGCGTCCTCGAAGCCCGGGTAGTCGACGATCGACAGGTAGCCGGTGGCTCGGATGCCGGCCTGTACGCTGTCGACGACGAGCATGGAGCCGTGGGCCAGCGTGCGCTCGCGGAGTGCATCGTAGAACGCCCGGGTGATCGCCAGGCCCGGGTTGCCCTCGCCCATCACGGGCTCGACGAGCACGAGCTCGAGGAACATCTGCTGCTCTTCGGCCGTGTCGAAGAGGCGGTGCAGGGTGGCGACGTCGTTGGGAGGGCAGACCCAGACCCTTCGCTCGCGGAAGCTCGCGAGGTGCTTCTCGTAGGTGGGCAGTGAGCTGTGCGAGGCCATGGCGGGGCGACGGGTGCGGCCGTGGAAGCTGCCGCGGAGCGACAGCATCCGGGTCGACCAGCCCTCCTTCGGGCCTCCCGGGCCGACCTGCCTCAGCGTGTGGTGGTCCGCGATGCGGCTCGCGACCATCATGCCCTCGGAGCCCGAGTTCGCGCACACCAGCGAGCTGAAGGGGCAGCCTCCCGCCCGTCGCTGGCCCACCTCGCGACGCATCGCGGCCGAGAAGCGGAGGTGGGAGAGCGAGGGCGTCATGACGTTGGCCATGACGTGGGGTTGGTTCATCGCGGCGAGCACGTTGGCCGGGGCGTGGCCCCCACCGAGCATGCCGTAGCCGCCATTGTCGTGGACCACGGCTCCGTGGGTCGTCACGATCCAGGGCCCCTGCGCCGCGAGGGGCACGTAGGGGTTCACGGTGGCGGGCGAGTAGAAGTTCGTGAAGCCGGCTTGGAGCTCACGAACCAGATCCTCCTCCGGTCCCGCGATCGACCGGCGGGTCTCCTCGTCGAGCCCGGCCCGGACCTGGACCGCCCGTGCGATCGCCTGTGGAAGAGCTGGGTCGATCGCCGCGAACCGCAGGATCGTGGCGTCTTCGAGTCCCGCGGTGCGACGGTCGCCCGCGGCCCGCCGAAGGTCGGAGATTGCGCTGATGACGTCCATCACTTCTCCCTTGGGGAACGTGGCTCGCTTATCGCCTCGGAGCACGTCTGTAGTGCAGCAGTTATCCCCCACCCAAGCGGCGAGACCCTGCGGTCACGCGTTCTCGCGTGAGCGCAGCGAGGGGAGACGACCGAGCGAGACGCGCAGAGCGCGCTTCGCGCCGGCTGAGCGAGACCGGTACACGGGGAGGCAAATGATGTCGCAATCCGCCTTGTGGGTACACCACGAAGGCTCGCCCTGGTCGGTCGACGCGACGACCATGGGCGTGAGCGAGGGCGAACTCGACGCTCTCGACTGGAACGCTGCGTTCGCAGCGATGGCCGAGCTCGAGTCGGGAGCCATTGCGAACCCCGACGAGCAGCGGCAGGTCGGGCACTACTGGCTGCGAGACCCCTCGATGGCCGGTGAGCACCAGGCCGCCATCGAGGGAGCCCGCGACGCGGTGCTGGACTTTGCCGGAGCCGTTCGGGAGGGGGTCCACCGGACCGACGCGGGCGAGACGTTCACCGACGTGCTGCACCTCGGCATCGGCGGCTCGGCGCTCGGGCCCCAGCTGCTCCTCGAGGCGCTGGCCGATGGTGAGGGCCTGCGGCTGCACTTCGTGGACAACATCGACCCCGATGGTCTGCAGCGCACGCTCGATCGGGTGGGGGATGCTCTCGGCCGCACGCTCGTGGTCGTGGTCTCCAAGTCGGGCGGCACGCCGGAGACGATGCTGTCGCTCGACCTGGTGCACGCGGCGCTGACCGAGCGGGGCTTGTCGGTGGCCGACCGCCTCGTGGCGATCACGGGCGACGGCTCCAAGCTCCACGTACGCGCCCAGAACGAAGGTTGGCGAGCGACGTTTCCGCTCTTCGACTTCGTCGGGGGCCGCACCTCGGTCGGCTCCGTGGTGGGCCTGCTCCCCGGCGCGCTCGCAGGCATCGACATGCGCGCGTTCCTGGATGGTCAGCGCTTCATGGACGCCTGGACGCGGAAGGCCGACTGGCGAAGCAACCCGGCCGCGCTTCTCGCGGGGTGCTGGCACGCGGTGGGCAACGGCCGCGGCGACCGGGCGATGGTCGTGCTCCCCTACAACGACCGGCTGCTCTGGTTGTCCCGGTATCTGCAGCAGCTCGTCATGGAGTCGCTCGGAAAGCGACACGATCTCGCGGGGAACGAGGTCGAGCAGGGCCTCGCGGTCTACGGCAACAAGGGCTCCACGGACCAACACGCGTTCGTTCAGCAGCTTCGAGACGGCCGCAACGACTTCTTCGTCACCTTCGTCGCGGTGCTCGGGGACGGGAGGGGCTCGACGCAGCCGGTCGATGGTCGCGCCACGGCCGGGGACGTGCTCCAGGGCACGTGGCTCGGGACCCGGCGCGCGCTGACGGAGGCGGGACGCCCGAGTCTCGTGATCACACTGCCCCGGGTCGCGGCTTCGGAGCTCGGGGCGCTCGTCGCGCTCTACGAGCGGGCGGTCGGGCTCTACGCGAGCCTCGTCGGCATCAACGCCTACCACCAGCCGGGGGTCGAGGCGGGCAAGAAGGCCGCTCGCGCCATCGTGACCCTCCAGGGACAGGTCCTCGACGGCCTGTCGGGCGAACCCGTGACGGCGGCCGCGCTCGCGGAGCGGCTCGGCGAGGACGCCGGAGACGTCTACCACATCCTCGCGCGGCTCGCGGCCACCGGCCGGGCCCACCAGGACGGGACCGGCGCCGCCGCCCGCTACGTGCGCGCATGAGGCGCCGTGCAGGGGTGTTGCTCCACCCGACCTCGCTGCCCGGGCCCTACGGCATTGGGGACATCGGACCCGCTGCCCGCGAGTGGCTCGCGTGGATGGACTCCGCGGACCTCCGGGTGTGGCAGGTCCTCCCGCTTCACCCGATCGATCCCTGGGGCTCCCCCTATGCCGCTGACTCGTCGGTCGCCCTCGAGCCGCTGCTGCTGTCGATCGACCAGCTGGTCGACGACGGCTGGCTGCTGGCTCGGGAGCGTCCGCTGGCGCCGGGCCCCGCCAACACCGTCGACTGGGCCTGGGTGCGCAAGGAGAAGCAGCGTGCGCTCGTGCGGGCTGCCGACCGCGTCGCGGCCTCGGGCGAGCTCGACCGGGCCAAGGAGCCGCCGGAGATTGCCGACTACGCGCTGTACCGCGCCCTCAAGGAGAACCTCGAGGCACCCTGGGTCGCCTGGCCCGAGGCGCTGAAGCACCGAGACGACAAGGCGCTCGCGAGCATCCGCGACGGGCTGTCGACCGAGATCGACCGTCACCGGGCGCTGCAGTGGCTTCTTCGGAAACAGTGGAGTGGGCTGCGCACGGCGGCAAGGGTTCGCGGGATCGAGATCTGGGGCGACATCCCGTTCTTCGTGCCTCACGACTCGGCCGACGTGTGGAGCCACCCCGAGCTGTGGCGGCTCGACGAGACAGGACAGCCGCTCGTGGTCAGCGGCGTGCCGCCCGACGCGTTCTCCGACGACGGACAGCTCTGGGGCCACCCCCTCTACGACGAGGCGGCTCACCTCGCGGCGGGTCACGGGTGGTGGATCACCCGCATGGGACGCCTGCTCGAGCTCGTCGATCGCGTGCGCATCGACCACTTCCGCGGCATGGAGTCGGTGTGGGAGGTCCCCGCCGACGCCACCACCGCCAAGGACGGCAAGTGGGTCCCGGGACCCCGGCAGCCGCTGTTGAAGGCGCTCGCTGCCGCTCACGGCACCGACCCCTTCATCGCCGAGGACCTCGGCGTGATCACGGACGAGGTCCGAGCCCTGCTCGACGAGTTCGGTCTGCCGGGCATGGTGATCCTGCAGTTCGCGTTCGACGGGAGCCCGAACCACCCCTACCTGCCGCACAAGCACCGGCCGAACCAGGTCTGCTACACCGGGACCCACGACAACCAGACGTCGCTCGGCTGGTTCCTCTCGCGGGGCGACGAAGAGCGGGACCGCGTCCGGCGCTACCTGGCGGTACCGGACAAGGACATGCCGTGGGCGATGGTGCGGGCAGCGTGGCGGTCACCCGCGGACACCGCGATCGTGCCCCTGCAGGACCTGCTCGCCCTCGACGACGCAGCTCGGCTCAACAAGCCTGGCACGACGGAGCGCAACTGGGCGTGGCGGACGCACGCCGAGGCGTTCTCGTTGGCCTTGGCAGCGCGGGTCGCCGGAGAGGTTCGCATCTCCGGCCGCGCCGAGGGTTGACCGGAACTACCCGGCGGCGACGACCTTGAAGACGCCGTTCATCATCGCGTAGTGACCCGGGAAGCTGCAGAAGAACGGGTACTCACCGACCTCCGGCGCGTCGAACTCGATGGTGACCTCCTTCGTGTCACCCGCAGCGCCGCCCACGATTCCGGTGTTGGCGATGACCTGGTCGGTCATGTCGGCCGGGATGTAGTCGTTGTCCTTCGCCTTGACAGCGGCCGTGGCGAACTTCGCACCGTCGGCGCCGGCCTCGAGGAGCACGAAGTTGTGCCCCATGGCGGCGGCGGGGAGCTTGCCGGTGTGCTTGAGGGTGAGCTTCACCTTGCTGCCCGCGGGGACCTCGATGAGCTTGGTGTTGAACTTCATCTGGTCGGTGCCTTCGAGGGCGACCATCGCGACGTCGCCCTCGACGGTCACGATGTTCGGCTGCTCCTCGGCAGCCGGGGCGGGCGCGGGCTCGGGCTCGGGCGCGGGCTCGGCAGCCTTGGCGGCCGGCTCGGGCGCGGCCTCGGGGGCCGGGGTGGTGTCGCCACAGGCGACGAGGGCGGCGAGAGCGAAGATGGAAACCTGCACGTGATCCTCCTCGGTGAGGAGACTTGGCTTACCCGGCATCTCCCTCTCGTGCGACCCCCCGCAACAGTTCAGGGCGCGACGGTCAGGGGGAAGGTGATCTGAACGTCGTTCTCGCCGGCGAGGCCGCCGAAGCCATCGGCAAGCACGATGTCCTCGAGGCCCGCGACCTTGACCGCCACGTCGTTCTCGGGCGGGAGGTGACGCAGGGTGACGATGAAGTCACCCGGCCCCTCGGCGTCGGTGGTGATGGTGTTGTCGAGGCCGATGGGCAGGCCACCGTCGTCCTGATCCGCGTAGGCGTGGGTCACCACGGCCATCATCGAGTCGCTGGCCGGACCGGCCACCGCGGAGCCGGTGAAGAAGACCTGGTGCTCGTCGTCCTCCTCCTCGATCTCCTCGGTGATGTCCTCGTCCTCGAGATCGTTGAAGAAGCTGACCGCGAGGTCGTAGTCCTCGGCGTCCGACAGCTCGATGGAGTCGATGTCGAAGGTGCCGGTGTTGTCGGGATCGGCAGCCTCGAACACGAGGTCCGCGCCGCCGCCCTGGGGCATGAAGGCGAGCGTGACGGTGGTGATGACCTCGGCTTCCTCACCGCCCTCGGTGTCGCCTTCGCAGGCCGTGAGCAGGGCCGCGAGGACCAGGGTGCTAGCAATCTTGGTCGTTCCGTTCATGGTCTCTCTCTCCTCTCTGTCAGAAGCGGAAGCCGAGCCGGAGTCGAAGGTCACGACCAGGAAAGTCGGCGTAGTAGCGAAGCAGGCTGACGTACTCGCGGTAGCGGACGTCGAGCAGGTTGAAGCCGTCGAGCGCTGCGAGGAGCTCGCGGCTCCCGACGGGAATCGTGATCCCCGCCGACGCCGACAGCAGGGCGTAGCCGTCGGGTGGGGGCAGCAGGTCGGCATCGAGCGGAGGGCCGGTCTGACGCGCGACGCCCTCGATGGTCACCGTGAGCTTGGGCTGGAGCCGTCCGGGCGGGCGGACGAGCAGCGTGGCGGTCCCGCGATTGGGCGGGATGTTGACGAGAAACTCGCCGGTGTCGAGGTCGGTGGCCCGGACCACCGACCCGGTGAGGCGCAACCCGATCGGGGACCGCGGCCCCAGCGTCACCGTCCCGTCCGCGCCCAGGAAGGCGGATCGGATCTGCTGGAAGCGCCACTGCGGCACCACACCCACGATGGTGGTGCGGAGCGGGTTGTCGCGATCGGGCGAGAAGTAGACGTAGTTCGGGCTGCGGCTCGCGTACCCCGAGAGCTCCCCCTCCACCGCCGCGAGTCTGACGGCGACGGTGCTCTGCACCTGCCAGGTCGTCTCGGGGCCGAGCGACAGGTCGCCGATCGCCCAGACCGGGAAGGTCGGGGCCGTGCCGATGAGGTACTGCTCGTCCACGCTCGGGAAGCGGCTCGCCGAGGACAGGTCGAGCTTCAGGGCGAGCCGGTCGTCCGCTCCCTGCCAGACCCCGCCGAGGCTTCCCGAGGCGGTGGTCCACCCGGTAGGGCACAGCAGTCGGAACTCGCCCTCGCGGCAGTCGTTCGCGATGGTCTCGTCGTCGAGTCCGCCCTCCGCCTCCTGCCGGGCGACGTCGGGTCCGAGCAGCATCGCGGTCCGAGACAGCGCGTCGACCCGTCCCCCGACCTGGAGCGCGAGGGTGGGCGAGGGCTCGAGCCGCTCGAAAGCGAAGAGGCTGCCCTGGAATGCGCGATAGTTGGGCAGCAAGGTGCTGCCCCGGTAGATGTTCAGCTGCGTGAACCCCTGGGCCCCGACTCCCCCGGTGAGCCTGGCCCCCCCGACGAGGGCCGGCGCGTGGGTCGCGACGAGGTCGAGCGAGTTCGTGTACAGGAGGAAGTCGAACTCGGGCCCCTCGAACGCGAACTGCACCGCCTCGAACTCGCGACGGCGATTGAGCTGAAAGGCGTAGACCGCCTCGAGCCGGTGGCCCGCGGGGAGCGTGCGTCGCAGGTGCAGGGTCGCGCGGTCGTGGGTCACCACCTGACGGGGGCGGGCGCGGACGAAGCGATTCTCGGACCAGCGCTCGACCTGCTCGGGCGAAGGGGCCACGCCGAACTCCTCGGCCGACGCCCGCACCCCGAAGAAGATCCCGGCCACGAGGTCGTAGTGTCGGAACGTGAGGCGCGCGTGCGTGTCGTCGTCGCCATAGCGAAGCGCTGCTCCGGCGTTCCAGGTCGACAGCGCGGTATTCCCGAGCACGTACTCCGGGGTGCGCGGGCTGGCCGCCCGCCGCACGTTGCCTTCGACCCGGAGCGACAGGCGCTCGGCGCCTGCGGGCACGACATCGACGCGGGCTGCCGCGTAGGCAGCGGGCCCGTTGAGCGAGCCGGTGAGCAGCGCCCTGCCTTCGACCCCTGGCGTGTCGCGGAGCGGCGGAGGGTCGACGAGGAGGACGCCTCCGATGGCGTCTGGTCCGTAGCGCGCGGCGGCAGCGCCCTTGACCACGCGGATCGAGCCCGCAGCGAAGGGGTCGACCTCGGGAGCGTGATCCGGCCCCCACTTCTGGGATTCGTGTCGCACCCCGTCCTGGAGAATGAGGATCCGACGCTCGGCCTGGCCGCGGATGATCGGCTTGGAGACGCCGCCGTTGCCTCGGCTCACCTCGACGCCCGCCACTTGGGACACCACCTCGGCGGTGTCCTGCCCGGCGAGCCGGTCGAGCTCCTCGGTGTCGAGCGTGGTGACGGAGCGCGTCTCGCGCATGTCGTCGTCACGCCCCACGACCAGGAGCTCGTGCAGCTCGGGGGCCGCGAAGTGGAACGTGACCGTCGCGGTGCTGGGGATGGGCTGGTCCCCTCGGGTGGCCGGCGCGAACCGGAGCGCTCGAGCGGCCCGCCGGGCTTCGGGCTCGAAGATCTCGGGTCCCTCGAGCACGGTCACGTCGACGACACGCCCCTGCTGGTCGATGGCCACCCGAACGACCACGTCGGCGTGAAGGCCGAGCTCGAGGGCCTCGTCCGGATAGTCCAGCCGAACCTCGCCGAGGAGCTGGGGCCCGATCACGGGAGCCGCGTCGTCGACCTGCCGCCCGCCGGACTCGGGTGCGGCCCACGCCACTGACGCCTCGGCTCCGAGAAGCCCGACGACGAGGGCGGCGATGGTGGCGTGGCAATTCGGCAAGCCGGGGACTCCACGACCCCCGTTGCAGAGGCCGCGATGGCCATATTGCAGTCGAACCGCAATCGCAATCGCGATGCAGTCAAGGGCGGACGATACCTACGGAACGTGGTGCGAAGCCCGGGAGGACGCGGTTCGGGTTCGGATTCCCGAGCCAGGTGACCGCCTCGGCGACGAGATGGCGGAAGTCCAGGGTCACCCCGACGTCGCGCACGTCGTGGTCAGGTCCGCCCGTCCCGGCCAGTCGCTCACCACGCGGCCACCTTCGACCTGGCCGCCGAGCACGAAGGCGACGCTGCCGCGGCCGTGGTCGGTGCCCAGCGATGCGTTCTCGACCACCCGGCGCCCG
Organism: uncultured Enterobacteriaceae bacterium; assembly: GCA_964655065.1. Classification (GTDB taxonomy): domain Bacteria; phylum Myxococcota_A; class UBA796; order UBA796; genus DRPG01. Next base: position 61,005 of record CAZZLC010000028.1, read on the forward strand.
AACTCGGTGAGAACCAGGACGAGCGTATCGGCCCAGCCTCGTCCGAGGGCCGCGGGCAGCCCTGCCAGGCCGTCGGCCAGCGTAGCGGCGCGTTCGGCGACGATTCCGTCCTGGACGAAGTGCGTGTCCCATCCGCCGAAGTCGAGGTGGGCGACCTCGAGGCCGACGTCGGCGCGGATCAGCCGCACCACGTCGGCGAGCGCTCGCCCGAGATCCGAGTCGGGGAGCCCCGCCACCGGGGTCTCGGCCGACGCCCGCACGCGCTCCGCGACGTCGAGGGCCTGGATGCCGGACTGGACGATGTCGACGGGAATATCCGGTGCGTCGGCCCGCCACAGCTCGGCGAGCTGGCTGCGGTAGGCAGAGGAGCCGACCTCGGGCAGCTCGGCGAGGGAGGCGACCGCGGTGGCGGGAACGCCCTGCAGCGAGAGGGGGAGCGCGGGCGAGAGGGCCACCGCGGCGAGCGCGCCGGGCGGGGGACCCGGGCGGGTGCGGAGGTGCCGGGCGAGCCAGCCATCAGCCTCGGTGACCGCTCGCTCCATGCGGTCCTGGGCGTCGAAGTGGCTGCGAGTGGTGTCGTCGCTGCCCACCGCGTGGACGATCGCGAGCTGGCCGGCGTCGTAGAGGGGGCGCAGCGGGGCGAGCGCGGGGTGGAGTCCGAAGTGGTCGTCGAGGGGCAGGGCGCCGCCAGGCTGACCCGGCTCGGGGATCGCGATGTTGGGACGGGCGTCGTAGTAGCTGGGATCGCCCACCGGGGGCACCAAGGCGAGCCCGTCGGCTCCACCGCGGAGGAACACGACCACGAGGCGTCTCATCAGGTCACCTGGAAGGCAGGGCTGGACAGGATCAAGGCGACGACCTCGCGAGGGGAGGGTCCGCTCGCCAGCGGGGCGAGCTCCCCGGCGGTGGGGCGGCGGCCGACCAGATGGGCGAACCACGCGGCCGGATCGTCGCCGAGCGACTGCGAGAGGGCCGCCCAGGGCACCTGGGTGCCCGGCCCGTCGAGCCCCCGTGCGAACGCGAACCGCCAATAGAGCGACCCGAGCCAGGGGTGGGCCTCGAAGGGGTAGCCGTCGGGGGTGGGATGGGCGTGGGGGGCCTGACCCATGCGCTCGAGGGCGGTGACCACCGGCTCGCGAGCCTGGGTGACCGCCCCGAGGGCTCGGAAGGCGCTCACCACGAAACGGAAGGGGCGCTTCAGGCGCGGTGGCGCCGTGAGCAGGGCGTCGGAGCGCAAGATGGCGCCGACGGTGGCGCGGAGGTCGCCCTCGGTGGTGGCGAAGGTCCGCGCTGCGTCCTCGACGACCTCGGGCGGGGCGGGGTCGCCGACGAACCACCGGGTGAGCCGCGTCGCGAGGTGACGAGCGGTGCTCGGGTGCGCGACGACGATGTCGATCACGGCGTCGAGATCGTCCTCCCCGCCCCCTGCGGCGACGATCGTGCCCAGCACGGACTTGGCGCCGTCGTCGTGCCAGGCCGGCTCGAACGCCACCGAGCCCCGCCCGCGCAGCAGGCGCTCGCGAACCACGAAGCCGGTGAGCGCTCGGGCCACCTCCATCACGTCGCGCTGGTCGTAGCCGCCGCGAACGCCGAGGGTGTGGAGCTCGAGCAGCTCGCGAGCGTAGTTCTCCTGCGGAACGTCGCCCGGCTTCCGCAGCGCGTTGTCGGCGCCGTCCAGATAGACGAGCATCGCCGGAGACCGGGCGCTCGCCCGCAGGAGGTCGCCGAACTGCCCGAGGGCGTGGGGGCGGAGCACCTCGCGGACGTAGTGCGGGGCGAGGGCGGCGACCCCCGGCTTGTGGATCGACACGTTGAGGTGGTCTGCGAAGAAGGCGACCAGGCTCTCGTGGACCTGCCGACGCGAGTGGACGGCGCGGAGAAGGGCGTAGCGCTGGAGCTCGCGGCGCAGGGTCTCGTCCTCCCACTCCGCGGCGTCGCCCGGGCCGGCCTGCAGCGAGTCGAAGCGCCGGGCCATGGCGGTACAGGCGCTGTCGTCGAGCGATTCGGGGTGGAGCTGGGACTCGATCCAGCCGTCGGTGCCCATCTCCCGCGCCTCTTCGACGTCACCGGGCCACGGACCGAAGCCGGCCCTCACGAGCAAGCGGTGAAACGGATCGACGGTGTCGGACGCCGGGGGGACGAAGGCGGGCACGTCGGCGCCGAGCCAGCGGGCGGCGACGGTCCGGGGGCCGTCGCAGGCCGCGAGCCAGGCGAGCCCGAGGGCGAGCAACTGGCGCCGATCGATCACGGGGACTCCAGGCGACCGAGGAGCGCGAGGGTGGTGGCACCGAGCCCCGCGATTGCGAGCGACGGCAGGAGCACGAACCAGCCGAGCAGCGGCACGAGGCACGCGAGCTCGAGGGCCACGGCGCCGCGGACGATGGCCCCTGACGGCTCCACGCCCTCGACGAGCGACTCACCGACCCGCTGGGACAGGCCGGTGAGGCCGGCGAGCCCCAGCCCCAGCACGACCCCGAGCCAGGTCACGCCGAGCAGCCGCACGGGTGGAACGTCGACGGTGACGGCCAGGACCGGCGCGAGCAACGGAGCCGCCACCACCAGGCCCACGATGAACGGGCGTCCCAGTCCTCGGGCGAACCGGAGCGTGGACTGGTGAGCGACGCGCGGCCACAGGGCCCGCACCACCAGCTGAAACGCGGGGACGGCGACGAACAGCCCCCCGAGGGTGAACACGACGGCAAGCACATCGGCGGTGACCACGGGACCTCCGTACACCAGGGATGGACCCGTAAACGCCGCCCGAACGAAAATCGTGGACGGCGTAACGAGGAGCCGGGTCCGCTCGACCATACAAGCGTGATGATGAACATCGAATGGACCTTCGACGATCGCGTCGTGCGAGAGCTTCCCGGCGACCCCGACGACTCCCGCCAGCCGCACCAGGTTCGCGAGGCGCTGTACTCGCGCGTGCTCCCCGAGCCGGTGTCCGCGCCCACCCGCGTGGCCTGGGTTCCCGAGGTGGCTCGCGCGGTCGGCCTCGACCCCGACGTCGATGCGGGGAGCATCGCCAACGTGCTCACCGGCAACGTCGTGCTTCCGACGATGAGGCCCTACGCGGCGAGGTATGGCGGTCACCAGTTCGGGAACTGGGCAGGCCAGCTCGGCGACGGCCGGGCCATCACCCTCGGTGAGGCGGTCGGTCCCGACGACACGCGTCTCGAGGTGCAGCTGAAGGGGGCGGGCCGCACGCCGTACTCCCGGGGCGCGGACGGTCGGGCGGTGCTCAGGTCGTCGATTCGGGAGTTCCTCTGCGCCGAGGCGGTACACCACCTCGGCATCCCGACGACGCGATCGCTCGCTCTGTGCACCACGGGCGACGACGTGATGCGCGACATGTTCTACGACGGGCACCCCGCGCCCGAGCCCGGCGCCATCGTGACGCGGGTTGCCCCGAGCTTCCTGCGGTTCGGCTCCTACCAGATCCTCGCCGCGTGGGGGGAGCGGGACCTGCTGGCCACGCTGGTTCGCCACACGCTGCAGCACCACTTCCCGGTCCTCGCCGCGGAGGTGCCGAGCGATGGGCCCATCCCCGACGCGGTGCTCCTCGCGTGGGCGACCGAGGTCGCGACCCGCACGAGGGCGCTGATGGTGCACTGGCAGCGGGTCGGCTTCGTGCACGGGGTGATGAACACCGACAACATGTCGGTGCTCGGGCTGACCATCGACTACGGCCCCTACGGCTGGCTCGACGTCTTCGACCTCGACTTCACCCCCAACACCACGGACCTCCCGGGTCGCCGCTACCGCTACGGTCACCAGCCGCTGGTCGGGATGTGGAACCTCGCTCGGTTCCTCGAGGCGACCTCGCCCCTCTTCGAGGATCCGGAGCCGCTGCAGGGGGTGCTCGACGGCTACCGAGCGTCCATCGCCGACGACGTGCTCCGGATGATGCGAGGCAAGCTCGGGCTGCGCACGGTCGAGTCCGGCGACGAGTCGCTCGTCGACGACCTGGTCACGACGCTCACCGCAGCCGAGACCGACATGACGTTGTTCTTCCGAGGGCTCGCCGAGGTCGAGGTCGGTGAGGACGCCGCGGACCGGATCGCTCCGCTGCACGAGGCCTTCTACCAGGAGCTCGATGCGTCGGCGGTGAGCCGGTGGAGCGCCTGGCTCGAGCGGTACGCCGCGCGCGTGCGACGGGAGGGCGCGCCGGCGGACCGCGCCGATGCGATGAACAGGGTGAATCCAGCGTTCCTGCTTCGAAATCACCTCGCGCAGACCGCGATCGACCTCGCGACGGCCGGCGATTTCTCGGAGGTCGAGCGGCTGCTCGGGCTGCTGCGCGACCCCTATGTCGTCTCGCCCGACGCCCGACCGACCGACCTCGGCCGCCAGCCCGACTGGGCCCGCGACAAGCCGGGGTGCGGCATGCTCTCTTGTAGCAGCTGACCCGTTAAGGCCGGACCGAGCTGCGATCGGGGAGGTCCGGATGACGTTCGTGTGGTGGGTCCTTTGGGTGGTGGCGGCGCTCGGCCAGGCGCCGACCGCAGAGGGACCGGACGAGGTGGTCGTGGCGGTGAGCCCCTTCGCGCCGTTCGTCCAGCTCGATCAGTCGGAGCCGCGAGGCTTCTCCGTGGATCTCTTCGAGGCGGTGGCCCGCGAGGAGGGGCTCCGGGTGCGGTACGTGCCGTTTCCGAACGTGGAGGAGAAGCTCGATGCGGTCGCGAACGGCCAGGCCGACCTCGCGATCGGGGGCATCTCGGTCACTCTGCAGCGCGAGCAACGGCTCGACTTCACCTTGCCCACCTTCCGGACGGGCCTCGACATCCTCGTGCCGTCCGAGCGGGGGTCGGTGGTGTCGATGGCCGTGCTGAGACGGGTGTTCACGCCAGGCCGCGTCGGGATCGTGCTGGGCTTCCTGCTCCTGATCGTGGTCAGCGGACACCTGGTGTGGTGGGCGGAGCGCGGCGACGACGCGTTCGACGATCGCTACGTGCCCGGCGTGTTCGAGGGCATGTACTGGGCCATCGTCACCGCATCGACGGTCGGCTATGGCGACAAGGCACCGGTGCGATGGACGGGTAGGCTGGTCGCGGCTTTCGTGATCATCATCAGCCTGCCGATGTTCGCGGTGTTCACCGCCGAGCTCGCGAGCACGCTCACCGTGGCGAACCTCGAGGGCGAGATCGCGGGGGTCGAGGACCTGCGGGGTCGGCGGGTCGGGGTGATCGGCGGAACCACCGGCGAGCGGGCCACGGTCGCGGCCGGCGCCACCGCGGTGCCGTTCGCGACCCCCGATGCCGCGGTCGACGCGATGGCGGCGGGGGCCGTCGAGGCGGTGGTCCACGACGCCCCCAACCTCGCAGCAAAGGTGTCTCGGCGAGCGGGCCAGCAGGACACCGACGTACACCTGCTGGGCAAGATCTTCGAGCCGCAGCGCTACGGGATGGCCATCCCCCAGGGCTCGCCCCGGCGCGAGATCCTGAACCGCGGCCTCCTGATGGTCCAGGAATCGGGCGAGTGGGAGGCGATCCGGCGCCGGTGGTTCTCGGGCGACATCGGCCGCTGACCGTCCGAGCGCAGCTCGTGGTCCCGCCGATGGCGGAGCTCGTACGGCTACCGCCAAGCGAGGTGGTGCCTCGGACCAGACGTCGAGCCCACGTCTACCCGGCGAGGGCCGAGCTCATCGGAGCCGGAAGGCCACCGGCTGGCGGAAGGTCACCTTCACGGCCTCACCGTCCCGGTTCACGGGCTCGAACGTCCACCGCTGCAGTGCGGCTCTGGCGGCCTCCTCGAACACCCCCTCGGGCTCGGCCTCGACGACCTCGACGCCAACCACCGCTCCCGCCTTGTCGACCTCGAGCACCGCGACCACGTGTCCCTCGATCTTCGCTTCGCGAGCGGACGCCGGGTACTCGGGGACCGGCTGCTCCCGAGCGGCTGGCACCTCGTCGTACTCGAGCCACAGGAACTCGGCGGGACCTTCCCGAAGCACCGACCGCGCGGCTCCTTCGTGGCCACGCTCGCGCAGGAGCTGGCCCAGCGCCCGCACCTCTTCGTCGGTGACCGACGCGCGCCAGGTCTCGACGATGTCGAGCGCCTCGTCGACGCGTCCCGCGTCGATCTCGAGCAGCGCGCTTCGAACCAGGAAGGCGACGTGATCGGGATGCCGCTCGAGCCCGCGGCTCAACGTCTCGCGTGCCTCGTCGAGCGCTCCCAGCTGTCGGTGTGCCTCGGCCCGCAGCTCGTAGAGCCCGGGCACGGTCACGCCCTGTTCTTGCGCGGTTCGGAGCGCCTGCAGCGCATCCGAGGGGCGACCGGCCCGCAGGTGGGCCTTGCCGAGGTGGGCGTAGACGAGGGGATCGAGCTCGTCGCGCTCCTGGTGGAGGACGATGTGGCGGCGGAAGTCGGCGGCGGCCGCGTCGTAGTCTCCGCTCCCGAGGCCTACCAGCCCCCGCACGAGGTAGTAGCGGCGCTGGGCCCACGCGCAGCGGCGCCGGGCGAGCTTGACCTCGTCGAAGTCTGCCAGCGCGGCGGAGACGCTGTCGTAGCGCTCGTACGCCACGTCGTCGGCGAGCTTGCCCAGCTTCCGGGCGGTCCTCGAGCAGCCCGCTTCGCTCGGGGTCGCCAGGAGGAGCAGGGCTCCCCCGAACAAGAGGCTCGCCACGGTCGCGAGGTTCATCGGTCTCTCTCCTCCGCGCCGACTCTACATCAGGATCTGCCCCGTCGGCTCGCGCGGAGGGGGCAGGTCGGACTCGTCGATCATCTCGAGGATGTCACGCTCGATGCCTCGGGACATCGCAGTGATGGGCACGTCGTTCGCGAGGCCCTCGAACGGGTTCTCGGACCAGTCTCCGATCTGGTCGGTGGTGAGGAACACCCACGAGATCAGGGCCGAGAACGGGATCGACAGCCATCCCGCGCCTTCACCGAGCGCGTTGAACTCGGCGAGGAGCCCGAAGGGCACGAGCGCGGTGAACAGCACCGCGAACAGCGAGTTCACGGTCGCGTACTGCCGGGGAAAGGGGAAGTTCTTGATGCGCTCGGCCTTGCCTTGCTGCGCCATCAGCTCCTCCAGGACCTCCTGGAGCTTGAGGTGGGCGAATCCATCGATCGCTCCCCAGTCGCGGATCTCGGCGAGGTGCCGGGACTGGTTGGCGAGGAGGTGAGCCGCGCAGTTGATCTTGCTCGTCACCTCGTCGACCTCCTTCCGAGGGAGGTGGCGAGCCAGGATCTGCCCGAGGTCCTCGTCGTACTCGGCCGCCGGGGCCATGGCCCGGTAGCGGTCGTAGGTGCGACCCTGGTGCTCCCACGTCTGGACCCGCCGGAGCTGGTGCCGCAGCGCATCGAGCCAGGCGACGTGGCGTCGGACCAGCGTGCGCCGGACCTCGACGAGATCCTCGGCCTCGAGCTGACTGTCGGCCGGGAGGTGGATCGGCGAGACGAGGTCGCGAGCGCTGAAGGCCCAGGTGCGGCTCGCGTTGACGATGGCCCCCCAGATCTTCCGGGCCTCCCACAGCCGGTCGTACGACGCGCTGTTCTTGAAGCCCAGGTAGAACGCGACGGAGATCGCGATCGCGGAAATGGGCAGCCAAGGCAGACCCAGCGACAGGGGGGTGAGCTGGTCGAGCGTGGTCACCGCTGCGCTGTAGACGAGGGGCAGGATCAGGTTGCTGCGGGACCACTGGAGCGCCGACAGCAGGGTGTAGCGACGACCGATGTGCACGGTGAGCCCTCCGGAGCCGTCGTGGCGACGGCCCCCGAACCTATCACCGTGCCGGCGCGAGCGGTTCGTCGTGACCTGGGCTCGGCGCGACCGCCTCGCGCTGCCGCAGGTAGAGCCCGACCAGCAGGAACAGGAGCGACAGCGCGGCGAGCGCGACCCCGGTGGCTCCGAGACCGGCCGCGAGCAGCGAGCGCCGCGGTCCTGGAGCGGGGCGGTCGGGTGGCGTCACGACCCGGGCTGGCGCGGGACCCCGCACCGGCGCGGGCGCGGGCGTGGAGGGCAGCGGCACCCGAAAGTCAGCCCGCGAGGGCGGGGGACCAGGGCGCGGCCAGCGTCGATCCCGACACCAGTCGCGGAGGGTGACGGGGTGAGGCCACTTTGCGGCGATGGTGCCGCAGTTCCAGGCGACCTCGGCTGCGGACGGCCGGGCGTCCGGATCGTGGGCGAGCAAGGCCGCCACGAGATCGGCGGCGGGACCGGGTCGGACCCCCCGGAGCCGCTCGGTGCGGTAGGCCTCGTAGGCGCTGGCATCCAGCGCCAGTTCCAGCATCTGCTCGGTGTTCAGCTGATCGTGGTACCTGCGCCCCGTGAACCCCTCGAAGAGGATGCAGCCGAGGGAGAAGACGTCGGCGGCCGGTCCGTCCTCCCGGTCGGGATCGAAGCGCTCGGGGGCGACGTACGACACGGTCCCCACCACCACGTCCGCCTTGGTGCGCCGCGCCGCTCCAAAGTCGAGGAGGCGCACCTCGCCGAGCAGGCCGACGCGGACACTGGATGGCTTCACGTCGCGGTGCACCATGCCGAGGCTCGTCCACACGGCGTCGAGCGCGCCCGCGACCTGCTCGATGACTTCGAGCAGGACGCCGCGCGGGAGGTGGGACTCGCCGTGGAGGCACGCGCCGAGCTCGGCGCCCTCGAGGTAGGGGGCGACCAGTGCGATGCGGCCGTCGACCTCGGTGACCTCGCGGGGCGCGAGCACGAACGGGTGGTCGAGCGAGCGCAGGCGAGCGGCTTCGTCGCGGAGCCGGGACAGCGTCTCGGGCTCGGGCACCACGCTCGGGTGCAGCACCTTGAGGGCGACGCGCTCGGCGGGCCCGACCGGGGGTTGGAGCGTCGCGAGGTAGACGTCGCCGAAGCTCCCCCGGCCGAGCGTGCCGACCAACTCGAAGCGACGGCCCTGGATGTCGACGAGGCGGAATGGACGCAGGTCGAGCATGGGGACTCCACGCGGAGACTACCCGAGGAACGCGACCGCGTGGTCCACGAAGGCGCGGACCTTGGGATCCAGGTGCTCGCGCTCCGGGTACACGATCGAGACCCGGCCACGCAATCCGAGCGTGTCCGGTAGGACGGGCACGAGCCGGTGGCGACCCTCGGCAGCGATGCTGTCGAGCACCTCCTCGGGGACGAGCGCAATCCCGTGACCGAGCATCACGGCTCGGACGAGGAGTCCCATCTCCGAGGACACGAGCCGTCCCGAGACCAGGATCGAGCTTCCGTCCAGGCAGGGCCAGCGGCTCGCTGGCCGCCCGGAGATCGCGTCGAAGGAGCGCAGGCACTCGTGATTCGCCAGGTCGTCGACCCCGGCCGGGGCGCCGTGACGGTCGAGGTAGTCGGCAGACGCCCACGCGCACACCCGGCTGGTGCGGATGGTGCGTGCCACGAGGCCCTGGTCACGGACCACGCCACCCCTGAGGGCGCAGTCGAAGCCCTCGGCGACCAGGTCGACGTGGCGGGCCGTGCTCGACAGCTCGAGCTCGACCTCGGGCCAGCGCTCGAGGAACGTGAGGAACAGATCCGCGATGCGCATCTCCTGACCGATGGGAACCGAGCTGACGCGGAGTCGGCCCCGCGGGACGCCGTCGAGCCTGCGGATGGCCTCTTCGGCCTCGCGCACCTCGGCGAGGATGCGCTCGGCTCGGCGGTACAGCTCCTCTCCCGCCGGGCTCGGGGCCAGCTTGCGCGTGGTGCGGTGGACCAACCGTACGCCAAGTCGGTCCTCCAGCCGGGCGAGCCGGCGGGAGAGGGTTGCCCGAGGCACGTCGAGCGCCCGGGCGGCGGCGGAGACGCTGCCGGCGTCGACGATGGCGACGAAGTCGGTCAGCCCGTCGAGCAGCTCTGGAGCGGGCCAGTCGTCCATGATTCGTGATCCGTGTGGGCAGGTCATGCGCAAAGTGGATGTCTTGTAGCGAATTTGGTCTGGTCATATCCTGCTGGTGAACCAGGGGATCGAGGCGAGAGAATCGACCTCGTCCCGAGGATTCGAGGGCAATCATGAACACCGGGAAGATCGGATACTGGGTGACAACGGGCTTCTTCGCGATCGCGCTTGGCGCATCGGGGGTGGGCTACCTGAGCGGAGCGATGACCGAAGCCCTGGCCGGGCTCGGCTACCCCGAACACTTCGTCGCCCTGCTCGGTACGTGGAAGGTGCTCGGCGCGGTGGCTCTGCTCGTCCCCGCGCTACCGAGGGTCAAGGAGTGGGCCTACGCGGGGTTCTTCTTCAACTTGACCGGCGCGGCGGTGGCCCACGTGGCGACGGGCGACGTGCCCGGTGCCCTGCCGCCGCTCGTCCTGCTCGGCGTGCTCGCGGCGAGCTACGTCCTGCGGCCCGCCAACCTCTCCCTGCCGAGGCTCGCAGAGGGTGCTCAGCCCGCGACGGCGTGAGCCGGGGGCGTCGGGTGGCGTTGGTCGACGATGCCCAGCGCCACTCGCAGCGGATCGAGGTGTCTCGAGTACGGCTGCCACCGGCTCTTCGACCGCTGGTGGATCGGCTCGAGCACCTCGAGCTGACTGACGGTGCCCGCGACGCGAGGGGCGTTCTCGGGACGGAGCACCGCATCGTCGGGCGGAAGGCCCAGGAAGTCGACCACTCCGGGAAGCACCTCGTTCGGGGTGGTGACGAGGTCGTCGTAGTCGACCGTGTGGAAGCGCAGCGGAAGGACCTGCCGCCAGTGGTCGAGGAGTCGGCTCGCGCCGCGAATCCACGCGCCGATGTGCTCGAGACGTGTCGCCCAGCCCAGGCCGGCGCCGAACGGCTGACGGAAGCACGAGAAGCCGGTCGCCAAGGGGTCGCGCTGCATCACGATGACCCTGGCCCCCGGAGCAAAGCGGGCGAGGAGGCCGAGGTGCAGCAGGTTGTTGGGCATCTTGTCGACGTAGCGCTTGGCCTTCTGGTCGGCGTCGAGGAGCGCCGAGATGTAGGACTGGCGGAGCGGCGGCAGGATCGCACCGTCGAGCCTAGGGAGGGCGTCGATCCAGTCGCGCTCCGACGAGCTCGGCACCGCGAGGGCAACGTCCCGCAAGGCCTCGAGCTCTCCGCAGGCCACGATCTCGGGGTGACACGACAGCGCCTGTTCGAGCAGCGTGGAGCCGCTGCGGGGCACCCCGACCACGAGCACGATGCGTTCGTCGAAGGCGTCGGGGACGGGCCCGAACTCGAAGTCCCGGGTGCGCTCGATCACGCTGTCGATCGCGCGCTCGTGCTGGTCGGGGTCGAAGCTCGAGCCCCGCAGCTCGTTGGCGCGCTGCCAGGACTCGAACGCCGCGTCGACCTCGCCGAGAGCGTCGCAGAGCTCGGCTCGGGTGTGGAGCAAGAGCACCTGCCCCATGCGGGACGTCGCGACGCGGAGCGATCGGTCGACGGCAGGCAGTGCGCTCGCGGCGTTCCCGATCTGGATCGCTGCCTTCGCGACGGTGGTGAGCAGCCGGGCGTCGGGCGAGGCGGTCCGAGGCTCGAGCACGTCCTTCAAGCGCTCGTAGACCTCGTCGGCGGCTCGGTCCTGCAGCTTGATCTGTGCCCAGGCGGCGAGGGCTCCGGGATGGTCCGGCGACTGGGCGAGCGCACGCTCGAGCAGCGGAACGGACTCGACGCGGTCCCCCTTGAGGAGCAGGGCGGTGGAGAGGCGGACGAGGGCATCGAGGTGGTCGGGCGAACAGGCGAGGGCACGGCGGAAGCAGGCCACGGGCTCGTCGCGTACCCCGCGCTCCGCGAGCACGCGGCCCAGCGCCACCCACGGCTCCGGACGGCCGGGTGCGTGCTGGGCGGCGCGACGCAGGGCCGAGGTGGCGTTGGAGAGGTCGTCGCGGTCGACGAAGGAGAGACCGAGGACGAGCCAGCCGAGTGCATCGTCTGGAGCGAGCTTCACCACCGGAGACAGCACCGTGATGGCGTGGTCGGTGCGACCCTGTCGGCGGAGGTGGTCGGCGTACTGGACGGCCGCCGTGGTGAACGTGCGGCGGAGATGCAGGTCGGTCTCGGTCATGGGCGCCTCGGCTCCGCCTATCGGTCAGCGGAGTCGAGGGTTGGGTTACAGCCGCACGACGCTGGCGGCCGGTGAGGGAGTGACCCGAGGACGGCGTCGTCAGGGGGGTCGCATTCCCGTCGGGCCGGCGGGGATGCGGGCGATGTCGTTTCACGCGAGGCGAGGCTCGGATGTGCAGCCGAAGCGTGTCAGAGCACGTCGAAGCGGTCGAACTCCATCGTGAACGACCCTCGGCCCTTGGTCATCGACCGCAGGTCCGAGGTGTAGCCGACGAGCGCCGACAACCCACACTCGGCCTCGATCCGGACCACGTCGACCTCCTGGTTCTGTCCCAGGATCTGCGCCCCGCGTGCTTGCAGGTCGCCCAGCGTCGAACCCATGTTCTCGTCGGGCACCACGACCTCGACCTTCATGATCGGCTGCATGAGCTGACCGCCGGCCTGGACCAGCGCCTCGCGCACCGCGGTCGCCGCGGCGATCCGGAGCGCCTGCGCGCCGGAGGCCGGACCGTGGGTGTCGACTCGCAAGACCTCGACCGTCACGTCCTCGAGGGGGCTGCCCTCGAGCGGTCCGCCCGACAGCGCGTCCCGGGAGCCCTGCGCGACCGCCTCGGCCTGCTCGGCGGTGGGCTCGAAGCCAGCGGGCCTCCACTCGGGCTCGCTGGTCACCGACACCCCCTCGCCTCGACCCGCAGGGCTGACCCGCACGGCCACGGCAGCCTTGAGCTCGAGCGGCGGCGTGCTGTCGATGGTCCGGTCCACGCTGCCCGTCGCCTCACCAACCCCGGCCACCGTCTCGCGCTTGACGACCCGGGGCTTGCCGAACCGCACCTCGAGGTTGAACTCGGTCTCGAGACGCTCCTTGCGCATCTGCAGGTGCAGCTCGCCCATGCCCTCGAGGATCATCTGTCCGGTCTCGGGGTCGTCGGCGAAGCGCAGCGTGGGATCCTCCTCGCAGAGCTTGGCGAGCACGTCCCGGAGCTTCTCCTCGTCGCTGGACTTGATGGGCTCCACCGCGAGGCCCAGCACCGGCTCGCGCGCGTCGATCGCCTCGAGCTGAAGGGGGTGGTCGGGCGCGACCAGCGTGTCGCCGGTCGTCGCGTGGCGGAGACCGGCGAGGAGCACGATGCGCCCCGCCTCGGCCGACTCGAGCCGGGTCTTCTTGTTGGCCTGAACGTCGAACACCCGAGCCACCCGCTCGGTGGTGTCGCTGTGCCCGATGCGGATCGTGTCGCCTGGTGCGAGCTTGCCCCGATAGACGCGCGCGAAGACGTGCCGTCGCCCGTCGAACAGCTGCACCTTGAACGCGAGCGCGGCGAGCGGGCCGTCCGCGACCATCTCGACGATCTCCTCGGCCCCGTCGGGGAGCGTCCCGACGCTCGCCACCCGCTCGAGGGGAGACGGCAGGAGCTTGTTGACCGCGTCCAGCAGAGGCTGGACGCCCCAGTTCCGCAGCGCGGAGCCCGAGAACGCCGGCCGCACCAGGGACTCGCGGGTCAGCCGCCGCAGCACGGACCACACCTGCTCCTCGGGCGGCTCCTCGTCGGCGAGCACGACCTCGGCGAGCTCCTCGTCGTGGTCGGCCAGGGCGAGGAGCAGCGTCTCCCGGAACGGGCCGAGCATCTCGATCTCGCCTTCGGTGAGGTCACGGACCTCGACGTCGTCTCCCTTCTCGCCGCCGAACGCGTAGGCCTTCTGCTCGATGCAGTGCAGCACGATGCGCTCTTCGATCACGGGCACGGTGACGGGGACCGGGTTGGCCTTGAGCCGCTCCCGCACGGACTCCAGGGCCCGCTCGAAGTCGGCCCCCGGCTTGTCCATCTTGTTGACGAACAGCATGCGCGGCACCTCGTGCTTGTTCGCCTGCCGCCACACCGTCTCGGTCTGGGGCTCGACCCCGCGCACCCCGTCCATCACGATGATCGCGCCGTCGAGCACGCGCATCGACCGCGCGACCTCGACCGTGAAGTCGATGTGCCCCGGGGTGTCGACGATCTGGATGAGGTGGTCCTTCCAGGGACACTGCACCACCGCGGCCCCGATGGTGATGCCGTGCTGCTGCTCCTGGGTGTCGAAGTCGGTGTGGGTGTTCCCGTCGTCGACGGTGCCCATCTTGTGGGACGCGCCGGTGTAATACAGCACGCGCTCGGTCAGGGTCGTCTTGCCCGCGTCGACGTGGGCCGCAATCCCGATGTTGCGGACCCGGTCGAGGGGCACTCTGGGACCCTCTTTGTCCTTGGCCATCTCTGCTCTCCGGATGCGGAGGGGTAACCCCTCGCGACGCTGTCCGGGACGTCAACCCCACAAGGCGAGCTGGGACTGGGGCCGCCGAACGGGCGTGGGGTCGGGCGGCCGTCGGCGCTCGCGAGTCGTGTCCAGTCAGCGAAGTCCCGCTCGCCGTCGCACGAACCACGCGATGCCCGCCGCGATGCAGGCGACGAGACCGAGAATGGGGGCACGCCAGATCGGCACCTCCGTCACCTCCTGGACGGTGCGCCCGGCGTCGGGGTCGACCAACACGTCGCCGAGCTCGCCGGCGGGGTGGAAGGTGCCGCCGGTGGCCGCGGCGAGCCACGACAGGAAGCGCACGTCGGGCGCTACCTCGTCGACCTCGGGATCGCGCGTGGTCACCGCGAACACCGTCGACGCTTCGCCCACCGTCTTGTCCTGGCGGGCGACCTTCACGTCGACGCGGTGGGTGCCCGAGTGCTCGGCAGGGACGACCAGGACGACCTCCCCGTCGCGGTTGGTCACTCCCCGGAGCGTCGAGGTCCGTCCCTCGTTGTCCAGCGTCATCTCCACCTGGGCGTCGGGCATGGCGGCGAAGCCCGGGTCGCGAGCCCGCACCACCACGCGGACGTCCTCGCCGACGGCGTAGTTCTCGCGCGGCGTGTCCACGGTGACCCGGGCGGTGGTGCTGTCCTTCATGAGCCAGCGGATCGCGTTCTTCCAGAACCGCAGGTACGCCTGGTTACCGCGCCCCTCCGCGGCCTCGGACAGCGACCATCGCCACGAAGCATCGACGGTGAGCGCCAGGCTCCGGCCCGCGCCGACCTCCCGCACGGAAAGCACGGGGAGCGGCTGGCCACTCGCATCGCGAGCGGTCGGGTGGTCGAGGAGGACGGTGGCATCGGGTTTGGCGCGCTGAACCACGTTGGTGCCGTCCATGGCGTGGAGGCGGGCCCACCACTGGGCGTTCTCGGTCGGCTCCGCGACGAGCCGTGTGATGGGGTGGCGAGCGCCCTCCTCGGTGAGCACGGGCTGGAAGGGCGAGAGGTCGGGCTTGGCGTCGGCGGAGGTGACCTCGACGGGAAGCACGTCGGCGATCGACGTCTCTCCGTAGCCGCCGAGCCCGAACGACCGGTCCCCGCCGACCATCACGAACGCCCCGCCGCCCTTCACGTAGCGCTCGAGGTTGCCGAGGAGGCGCGGAGCGCGGCCCACGAAGTAGGGGCCGTAGTCGAAGTTCTGGAAGATCACGACGTCGAACGTCCACAGATCGTCGTCGAACAGCCGCTCGTAGGGGAACGAGATGAGCGAGAGCTCCTCGTCACGGTACTGGTTGAGCGGATCGCGCTGGGTGCGCAGGATGAAGAAGGAGACGAGCTGTACGCTCGGGTCGCCCTTGAGGAACCTCCGGAGGAACTTGACGTCCCACGACGGCGCGCCCGCCACCTGGAGCACGCGGATGCGGTCGCGCACGACCCGAACCACGACGGGCATGGTGTTGTTCGCAGGCACCGCGTCACCCTCGTAGACGGGTGCGGACACGGCGTAGGCAAAGCGTCCCGCCGACTCGGCGACGACCTCGAAGGTGACGCTCGCCTCCCCTTCGTCGTCGAACGTGGCGGTCTTGGTGGTCACCAGGGCGCCGTCGCGGGTCAGCGACACCGGCACGGCTCGGCCCGAGTATCCGAGCCCCTGGAGCTTGGCGGTGATCTGGAACGGGGCGCGGATGAACGCAAACCCGCCGGTGTCGACGTCGCGGACGGCAATGTCCTGAACCTCGGTGATCTCGCCGGCCTGAAACACGGTCAGCGGGCCAGGGACGGCGGGCGCGGCAGGCTGCTCCTCGCGTCGGAACCGCTGGCGCAGGAGACCTCGGTCGAGCCCGTCGGAGACCACGACCACCGACGCGAGCTGCTCACCGGCGACTCGCTCGGCGAGCCCTTCGAACGCCCCCTCGAGGTCGGTGCCGGGGAGCTCGAAGGACTCCGTGGGGCCCACGACGAGGTCGTCGCCAAAGTGGTAGAGGTCGACCGCCTCGGCCCCCACCTCGCTGCGAACGTGGGCCAGGACCGAGTCCACGACAGCAGACCGGGCGGTCCCGTCCTCCATCACGGCCATCGACCGGCTCGCATCGACGAGCACGGCGACTCGCCCTGGTTCGAGGCGCCCCTCCTCCTCGATCCAGACGGGCCGCGCCATCGCCACCACGAGGGCGGCGAGGGCAACCGCGAGCGCAACGAGCTCGGCGATACGGGCTCCGAGCGGGCGGTTGCCGATCGACGCCGCGACCCACACGACGCCGGCCGCCAAGATCGCGATCAGGATCACGGGCTCCGAGGTCTGCCAGGCGAGCCGGCCCTGGGCCGAGAGCTCGCCGCCGAGCCACCAGTCGATCATTCGAGCCGACCTTCCTTCATGAGCTGGCGCACGTGGGCCTGGTCCTTCTTGTAGTTGGCGGTGAGGCTGTACATCAGGAGGTTGATGCCGAGCTTGATCGCCTCGCGTCGCTGGAGCTCACCGCCCGGCACGCAGCTGTAGGTGTTGCGACCATCGGGCCGCCGGTCGAGCGCGCCCGACAGGTCGTTGCGGCAGTAGATGACCGGAGTGACGTTGCCCACCGTCACCCCCTCCAGGAAGCGATGCCGGTCGAGCCGCCCGAGGGGACGACGCAGCAGGAAGAACGTTCGGTAGACGCTGTGGTCGGACGGAAGGGGAGAGAGCGGTCGGGTGGGGAAGAGGCGCTGTACCAGACGTCGCGCGGCGCTGTCGAAGCCGCCGCTGTCGGCACCCGTCGTGTCGTCGACGAGCAGGAACCCGCCGTACTGCAGGAACCGCTGGAGCTGCTCGAGTCCCTTGCCGTCCACGGCATCGAAGCCGTCGTCGCCGAGGAGCACGAGGAAGGGGTGCTGGAAGAGTGCGGGGGCGTCGGGGGCCACCCGTACCGTCCCCGGATCGCACTCGACCGACGTGGTCTGGATGACCTCGTAGAGCAGGCGCTTCCAGGCGTTGGGGCGCGAGAGGGTCCCCGCCCCGAGGTCGAGCTCGGCGATGTCGACGAGTGCCTCCTCGCCGAATCCCCAGGCCAGGCGAGGGAGCCCGAGGGTCGTCAGCGCAGCGAGAACGTCACGACGAGGAATCATGCGGCTTCTCCCGTTGACTCGGGGGCGGACTCCGCCCGGGCCGGCGAGTCTCGACGGCCCGGCCGCAACGCCCACCCGGCCTGGGCCACGAACAGCAGCAGGGCTGCGCCGAACAGCCACGGGGACAAGTCGAGCTCGGTGGTGAGCAGGTCGGGCGCCAGGTCACGCTCCACGGACTCGACGGACTGCGTGCGTCGGACGTCGCTCTCGAGGGGATCGACGTTGACGGCGACCCACGCGAGCGGCGGCGCACTCTCGATCTCGATGCGGTAGGCGCCGGCCTTCTCGGGCGTGAACGTCACCTGCGCCCCGTTGATGCGACTGCGCACCGGGCCATCGGGGCCCTGGACGGTCGGCTCGAGCGCCAGATCGGGCAGGGGCAGGCTCACGGGCTGTCCGACCGTCCCCTCGAAGCGAGCCTGCATCGTCCCGGCCTCGCCACCGAGGTAGGCGACGAGGCGTTGGACGAGGGGCATGAACACCGCCTGGAGCGGAAGGTTGCCCCACCCGAGGTCGACGGTGGACGTCCACACCACGACCCGACCCTGCCCGATGCGGCGCTCGACCAGCGCCGGTAGGCCGTTGTCATACGTGAGCAGGACCGAGACCTGATCGTCGTTGGTGTCGAAGGGCTCGAAGGTGAGCGCGGTGTGGGTCTTCACCTCCGAGAAGCCTCCGCGGCCCCCCCGCCTGAACGGCTGGAACAGGGGCTCGCGGACGTCGGGCAGCGCGATCGGCATGCCTTCCTCCCCCCGGTCGGCGAGCGCGCGGCTCTGACGCAGAGGGGCGGGGAGGATGCTCCCGAGGGCGGCGTTGTAGCGGTCGGTGGTGACGTTGTCACCGCCGGTGATGATCAGGTTGCCGCCGCCACGTACGAACTCGGTGAGCCGCGGTCCGAAGGGCCGGGGGTCGGGCACGTTGGCGAGGAACACGACCCGGTGTACGTCAGCGTCGAGTTCGAGCAGCCCGACCGGGGTGGTTACGTCGATCGACACGCCGGAGCGCAGCCCTCCCCACGGCGCGAGCGCCCGCTCGAGGAAGTAGATCTCGGAGCGGGTGGGGGTGTCCCCAGGGTCCCCGTCCACCACGAGGACGCGCGAGGCCCCGATCTTGGGGAGGTGGAAGTAGCGCGCGTCGTCGAGCGTGAGGTCGGGGTCGTCGCAGCGGATCTCACCGACGCCGCCCTGCGCTTCACGAGGGATGGTGATGCGCTCCTCGGCCTCCCCTTCGGGGGGCAGGTCGACGAAGATCGGGATGGAGGCGCCGTCGGGCAGGGTGACCTCGCAGGACACCTCGGTGGGTTCCGGGCCGAAGTTGGCCACTCGCAACACCACCTGGCCACCCTCGATCCCGTCGCGGTACCGCGCGTGCGTGACCGCCACGTTGCGAGGCGGATCGGCGTGGACGTGCTGGGACAGGATCGCCGAGCGCTGCTCGACGAGTCTCGCGATCTCTGCGGTCGCCTCGGGGACCATTCGGGGACCGGCCTCGTCGGAGAACAGCAGGACCTCGCCGGGCTCGCCTCCGAGGAGACGCCGGGCTTCGAGCAACGCCGCGCGCAGATTGGAGCCCCCGGACGTGGGCTGGATGGCCTCGACCTGGGCGGCGACTCGCGCGTGATCGGTGGTGAGCACGTTGGTGAGCCGGAGCGCCTCGTCGTCGTAGACGACCAGCCCGAGCGCTACGCCGTCGGGCAGGCTGCGGACCACGTCTCCCGCCTCGTCCCGCGCCCGCTGGAGGAGGGTCGAGCCGCCGTCGACCAGCGACATGGACAAGGAGCGGTCGACGACGAGCACGACCTGACCAGTACCCCCGTACTCGGCTGGTCCGCCGGGCATCGTCCACTGGGGCCCCGCGAGCCCGAGGAGGAGCGCGAGCAGCGCCAGCACACGGAGGGCGAGCAAGATGGGGTCGCGAACGCGACGCCGTCGTCGGAGCCGCTTGACCACGCGCTCGAGCAGGAGCATCGCCCCGAAGGCCTGGCGATTCCTCGGCGTCTGGCGCGCGAGGTGGGCCAGCACCGGAAGTAGCGCGAACGCCGACAGCGCCAGCGCGAGCGGCGCGAAGAAGCTCAGGCCCATCGGTTCACCCGCAGGTGCTCGTCGAGGATCGAGACGCGGAGGACCCGCTCGAGCGGCACGTCGGTAGCGATCGGCAGGTAGCGCCCGCCGACCTTCACGACCCCGCGCTCGACCTCGGCCACGTACTCGTCGGCGACTTCCTCGAACGCCGCACGTGCGCCCGGGGGATCGACGGCGATGGCCTCGCCGCCCTCGGGGCTGAAGAACAGGGAGGGTTGGTCGAAGTCGAGGCGCCACTCGGCGCGGTCGAAGAGGTGGAAGAACCGGAGGTCGGCGCCTCGACGGGCGAACGCGGCCAGGGTCGGCAGCCAGCGCTCGGGCTCCTCCATTCCGTCGCTGATCACGGCCACGAAGCTCCGTCGGCGGGTCCGCGAGCCCACCCGGGTCAGAGCGGCGCCCAGATCGGCACGGCCGGCCGGTCGCACCGAGGCGAGCTGCAGAAAGAGGTACTGGAGGTGGTTCTGTCCGCCGCGAGGAGGAATCGATCGGTGGGTGACGCCGTCACCGGCGACGATCTCGAGCCCCACGGGCTCGCCGTGCCGCTCGAGGAAGTACAGGAGCGAAGCGGCGAGCACGAGCGCGTAGCCCGCCTTGCTGGACCCGAGGTCGGGAAGAGCGGTGCGAGCATCGTCACCGGTGGCGAGATCACCCGAGAGATCGACCACCACGGTGCAAGGCAGCTCCGTCTCGAGCTCGAAGCGCTTCACGACGAGGCGGTCGCTGCGCGCCCACACTCGCCAGTCGAGGGCCCTCAGGTCCATGCCGGGCACATAGTCCTCGTAGTCGGCGAACTCGATGGCCTGTCCGATGCGGACAGACCGGTGCTCACCCTGCAGGAGCGCGGTGGTGAGATGGCGGGCGCGCAGGTGAAGGTGGCGGACCCGCGAGAGCACCTCGGAGTCCCAGAGGTTGCGGGGGGCGCCGGAGTCGGCGGCGGAGCTCACCCCACCTCCTCGATGATCTGGTCGATGACCTGGTCGACGGTGCGACCGGCGGCTTCGGCCTCGAAGTTCAGCAGCACGCGATGGCGGAGCACCGGGGCAGCGATGGCCCGCACGTCCTCTTCGGTGGGGACCTCGTGGCCCCGAAGCGCCGCCCAGGTCCGTGCTGCCACCGCGAGGTACTGGCTCGCGCGGGGACCGGCGCCCCAGCGAATCCACCGGGTGGCGTCCGAGCGACCCTCCTCGGGCCGCGTCGCGCTGGCGAGGCGAACGCAGTACCGGACCACCTCGGGGTTCGCGGGCAGCCGGCGGAGCAGCTGCTGCATGTCGACGAGATCCTCGGTCGAGAGGACGGCCTCGGCCGACGGAAGGTCGCCCACGGTGGTTCGGCGGACGATCTCCTCCTCCTCCTCGGTGGTGGGGTAGCCGACGGGGATGGAGAACATGAAGCGGTCCTGCTGCGCCTCGGGCAGCGGGTAGGTCCCTTCCTGCTCGATCGGGTTCTGGGTCGCGAACACCAGGAACGGACGCGCGAGCTCGAACGTGCGCCCGGACGCGGTCACCGCTCGCTCCTGCATCGCCTGCAGCAGCGCGGCCTGCGTCTTCGGCGACGTCCGGTTGATCTCGTCGGCGAGCAGCAGGTTGGTGAAGACCGGGCCCTGGACGAAGCGGAAGCTCCGCCGGTTGTTCTCGTCCTCCTCGAGCACGTTGGTGCCGAGGATGTCGGTCGGCATGAGGTCGGGAGTGAACTGGATCCGCTTGAACGAGAGGTCGAGGATCTTCGCGAGCGAGCTGACGATGAGGGTCTTGGCCAGGCCCGGCACGCCGACCAGCAGGCAGTGGCCGCGGGTAAAGACCGCCGCGAGGATCTGGTCGATCACGTCCTGTTGGCCGACGATCGACTTGCCCAGCTCCTCGAGCATCCGGGTTCGTGCCTCGGCGAACTGCTCGAGCAGCTCCGCGATTGGATCGGCCAAGTGCGTGCTCCTCTCGGAATCTTCCCGCGACCGGGCCGCTCCGCCCGGAAGTCACTCTACGAAACGGCCTCCGCCGCGAGCGGGCGGCCCGGTGACACCGGCCCCGTGCGGCGAGTCACCGGTGGGCGGGGATCATCGCCTTGACGCGGTCGAGCGTGTCGGCGTCCTTGGGGCGTTTGTCGGTCCGCCACCGGAGCATCCGCGGAAAGCGTGTCGCGATGCCCGATTTGTGCCGCGTCGAAGGGGCGATCCCCTCGAAACCGAGCTCGAAGACCAACTCCGCCTTCACCGTCCGAACCGGGCCGAAGCGCTCGAGCGTGTTGCGTCGGATGAACCGATCGACCAGCCGGATCTCCTCGTCGGTCAGCCCGGAGTACGCCTTGGCGATCGGGATGAGTTCCCCCTCTTGCCAAACCCCGAAGGTGTAGTCGCTGAAGAGGTTGGCCCGCTTGCCGTGACCCGCCTGGGCGTAGATCAGGACCGCGTCGACCGTCAGCGGAGCGATCTTCCACTTCCACCACGACCCGCGGACGCGTCCGACCTCGTAGGGGGAATCGCGACGCTTGAGCATGAGTCCCTCGACGTGCCGATCGCGGCTCTCGGCCCTTCTTGCCGCAAGCCCTTGCCACGAATCGGCTTCGACCAATTCAGCCAGCAGCAGCGTCGGATCCTCGAGGGGTCGGATCAGCCCTTCGAGCCGGCGTCGCCGGTC
This sequence comes from uncultured Enterobacteriaceae bacterium, assembly GCA_964655065.1. Lineage (GTDB taxonomy): Bacteria > Myxococcota_A > UBA796 > UBA796 > DRPG01. The sequence continues at coordinate 83,036 of CAZZLC010000028.1, forward strand.
CTCCAACGGCTCGGCTCGAAGGTCGTTGCCCTCGGCTTCGAGCAGATCGTACGCGAGCAGGCAGACGGGGACTTCGCGTAACAGCTTGGCTCCGATGGTTTTGCGCCCGATCCGGCGTTGGAGCTGGGAAAACGGAAGGACTCGCCCCTCTTTCCAAGGGAGGATCTCGGCGTCGAGCACGGTTCCCTCGGGCAGCCGCGTCGCGGCGTCGGCGATCTCGGGATACCGCTCGGTGACGAGCTCCTCGCCGCGGGTCCAGAGGAACGTCTCCCCACGGCGCCGGATGAGTTGGGCCCGGATGCCGTCCCATTTCCACTCCGCCTGCCACTGGGCGACGCCGCCGAGCGAATCGGGCTCCTCCTCCAAGGCGTAGGCGAGGCAGAAGGGATAGGGGCGGCTCTGTTCGGAGGAGCTGCCGTCGGGATCGATCAGCTCCCGGTAGAAGTCGCCGGTCGGCTCCCAATGCCCCATCAGCCGGTGGGCGATGACTGAGGGATCGAGCCCGGCGACTTCCGCGAGCGCCTTGGTGACCGAGCGGGCGCTCACGCCGACGCGGAATCCGCCGAGGAGGAGCTTGTTCCAAACGAAGCGTTCGTCGGCATCGAGGGTCCGCCACGCGTCGAGGACGACGTCCCGTTGGGCCGACTCCTCCATCGAGCGCAGCGGCAGGAGCCGTTGCTCGACCCATCGCGAGAGCGGAAGTTCTTCTCTTGTCGAGACTTCGGGAGCGGGCAGCAGCAGGGCGATCGTTTCCGACAGGTCGCCGACGGTGTGGTAGCTCTCGTCGAAGAGCCATTGGGGCACGGCGGCGAGTTCGCACGCCCACGCCCTCAGCAGGGTGCTCCGGACGGCGCGTTTGGGGCGGCGGCCGCTGAGGAAGTAGACCCCCCACGCGGCATCGGGCGGGTCGGCGGCCTCGAAATAGCCGCGCAACGCCGCGAGCTTCTCGCTCGTCTTCGTCGTCTGGTCGAGCGCCGCATAAAGAGCCGCAAAGTCTCGCATCGCCTGACACTTTAGCCGAGCCGATCGCGCCGAACGGCCTCGCGGAGCGATCTGCCCGACACGGAGTCAGTCAAAAAGGCGAAGCTGCTCGTCTTCCTCTCGTTCCGAGGGAGGAGCCGCCCGCCGCTCGGGAAGGGGCGCCGCGGGCTTCGGCTCGGTCGGCGGCCGCGCCCGGGCCGAGCCGGCGTCCGAAGAAACCACCGGGATCGACGCCGCGACCTCGTCAGAAGAGTCCGTGGCTTGCGGCAACCGGTCGGCAACGTCGGCGGAACCCTCTGAGGAATCGGCAACCTCGGTGGAAGAGTCGGCCGGGGCGGGCGGATCGGCGGCGGCTTCGCTCGCTTCGGCAGAAGCGTCGGCGTCGTCGGTTTCCCCTTCGAAGCGGGTCGAGACGGCCGACGCGTCGATCCCCCGCTCGCGGAGCCATCGGACGACCGGCGTGGTGTAGCCGTGCGTCGCCCAGACCGTTTCGGCGCCGGTCTCGCGAATCGCGTCGAGCAGGCTCGGCCAATCGACGTGGTCGGAGAGGACAAAGCCGCGATCGACCGCCCGTCGCCGACGCGTGCCGCGAAGCCGCATCCAGCCCGAAGCGAAGGCCGTGCTCGCGGGTCCGAACCGCCTCGCCCACGCCGATCCGTGCGAATGAGGCGGCGCCACGACGAGCACGCCGGCCCACGCGCCGCGGCCTTTGCGCCCCGTCGCGTACTCCGTCTCGGGAAGCCGAACACCGCTCTTGCGATAGTCCTCGACGAGCGCCTGCACCGCGCCGTGGGCGACGATCGGCCCGATCTCGGGCTCGAGACCCGCCAGCAGCCGCTGGCTCTTGCCGAGGGCGTAGCCGAACAGGAGGCTCGCGATCCCGGCGTCGCGATTGGCCCGCCACCAGGCGTTGATTTCCTCGAACACGCTCTCTTGCGACGGCCATCGATAGACCGGCAGCCCGAAGGTACACTCGGTCACGAACAGGTGACACGGCACCGGATCGAAGGCCCGGCAAGTCGGGTCGGAGCCCGTCTTGTAATCCCCCGAAACGACGGCAACGCGGCCCCGATGCTCGATCCGCACCTGCGCCGAGCCGAGGACGTGACCCGCCGGGTGGAGGCTGATCCGCACGCCGCGATGGGCCACGACCGACCCGTACGGGACGACGTCGATCTCCGGCTCGGGGCCCATCCGCCGACGCAGGATGTGCTCGTTCCCCTCCGCCGCGAGATAGCGCCGCGATCCCCGGCGTGCATGGTCGGCGTGGGCGTGGGTCACGACCGCCCGGTCGACCGGCTTCCACGGATCGATGTAAAATCCCCCGGGCGGGCAATAAAACCCGCGGTCGGTTCGATCTAAGAGAGGCTCGTTGCTCACCCGATCCGAAGCCCGATGGACGGCGGCCGTGGAATCTATCGTAGAGTGGCTCGGTCACGCGGTCCGATGGTCCACCAGGAGTCGACTCCCACGATGATCACCCTCCTCTCGGTCGCCCTGTTCGGCCAACCGGCCAACACCCCGACGGCCGAACCGCTGACGCTGGAGACCTTTCAGGAGTTCCTCCGCGACCGCGATCCTCGGCTCGGCGAGCTGCGTCCGAGCACGGTCGACGGCGTCGCGGTGCGGGCCGGGGTGCTCGTTAGCCAGACGTGGCGAGAGATCGAGTGGGAACACCGGGTCGCCTTGGCGAATCCCGCCGACCCGCTGGTCACCGACCATGCGCTGCTGATCATCGGGGCGGGATCGGCGGGCGACGGCCGGATCGGTCGGGAAGCCACGACCGCGGCGCGGTACGCCAAGGCGTGTCGCATGCCGGTCGTCGTCGTGGGACAAGTCCCCTATCAGCCGATTTTCGGGCTGACCGAGGACAACCTCGTCGCGTTGTCGTTCGTCCGGTTCCTGCAGAGCAAAGACCCGACGTGGCCGCTGCTGCTGCCGATGGTCAAGAGCGTCGCCGCCGCGATGGACGCCGCCCAAGCCGACGCCGCGGCGCGGGGCGCCCCCCTGGAGGGCTTAGTCCTGATGGGGGGGGCGTAGCGGGGCTG
>CAZZLC010000029.1:0-77339 GCA_964655065.1 uncultured Enterobacteriaceae bacterium
CGCCTCGGTTGGAGAAGGCTTGGAGAAGGCTTGTCCGCGATGTCTGGGCGGTCTCCGTCTCGGCCGGCCGTCGACTTCGTCGCCTGCTCCGCGCTCGGCTTCGCCAAGCGCGCCGGCCCGGAGACCGAGTCACTCGCGTTGGACCACCACGTCGTCTTGCTTCACGAGGAGCGCGTAGCCGTGGCCCCGTCGGGACTGCACCATCCGTCGCACCAGCTGGGTGAGGTCGGCAATCGCTCCCTCGACCTCGAGGGCCGCGGGCGAAGCCACGGAGAACAGGTCTACGAGCCCCCGCTCGTGGGCCTCGACGAGCACGCGGCGAACCTGGGAGGCGAGCGGAGCGAGGTGGGGCGTACCCGTCTCCTGCTCGAGGTCCCAGTGGTGCACGACCTCTCCTGGTCGTTCGGCCAGCAGCGCGAGAAAGCGCGCGGCCGCCCCGTTGAGGGGCAGGTCCTCCCCTCCGCAGCGCACCAGGCACTGCCCCCCGTCGTGCAGGACCACGAAGCTCGCGGATGGGCGGCCCGGAGTGAGCACCTCCCACACCGGGTCGGTCACCGCGAGCGGAGCCAGGGAGAGCAACACGCCCCCGAGCTGCAATCGGACGCCGTCGTCGCCGACCTCGTGGTGCCCGTTCAGCGCGGCCCCCTCGACGAAGGTGCCGTTGCGGTCGGTGAGGGGATGCAGACGGAGCGGAGGTCCGAACTCGATCCGCAGGTGACGGCGCGACACGGAGGGATCGCCGAGCACGATGTCGGCCTCGGGGGACCGTCCGACGACCGCGTCGCCGTCGATCACGAAGGAGGTTCCGGTCGACAACGAGCTCGGCTCGGAGGCTCGGAGCACGCGGAGGACCATCGGCGTGGGCATGGGCGAGTCGTAATCCCCTCGTCGTCAGATAGGGTCTTCGGAACGTTCAGGGAGGAACCATGGGTGCCTGGTTGCGGATTGTCATCTGGCTCGTCGTCGCGGCGTGCTCCACCCGGGCGACGACGGGCCCGAGCTCGACCCCGCTGGTGGACCTCGACGCGCGCCGCCCGGGCGACGTTCGGGAGCAACGGGCCGTCACCCTCGACAATGGGCTGCGCGTGCTCCTCGTCTCCGACGCCAAGCTCCAGACGTCGAGCGCCGCCCTGGCGGTGGAGGTCGGCTCCCTCGAGGATCCCGACGAGCGGCTCGGCATGGCGCACTTCCTCGAGCACGTGTTGTTCCTCGGCACCGAGAAGTACCCCTCCGAGGGGGAGTACGGTCAGTACGTGCGCTCGAACGGCGGCTACTCGAACGCCTACACCGCATCCGATCACACGAACTACCTGTTCGAGGTCAACCACGACGCCTACGAGGGCGCACTCGACCGCTTCGCGCAGTTCTTCGTCGCGCCGCTGTTCACGGCCGAGTTCGTGGACCGCGAGATGAACGCGGTCAACTCGGAGCACGCGAAGAACCTCCAGAACGACTACTGGCGCACCCGGATGGTCACGCGGCTGCTCCATCGCGACGGGCACCCCCGGCAGAAGTTCTCCACCGGCAACGTGGACACCCTGGGCGGCACCACCCGCGACGAGCTGATCGCCTTCTACGAGCGCCACTACTCGGCCAACCGCATGACCCTCGCGATGCTGGGTACCGCGAGCCTCGATCGTCTCGAGGCCTTGGCGCGCGAGAAGTTCTCCCCCATCGAGAACCGCAACGTCGAGGCGCCGACCTACCCCTCCGACATCTTCCCCGATGGCCTTCCCCAGTTGATCGACGTCGTCCCCGTCGGCGACGAACGGACCCTCCGCCTCGAGTGGTCGATGCCGCCCACCACCGAGCACTGGGCTTCCAAGCCAGGCCAACTCCTGGGCTCGATCATGGGCCACGAGGGGGAGGGCTCGCTCCTCTCCGCCCTCAAGCGGGAGGGCCTCGCGACCTCGCTCGCCGCGGGCATCAACAACGAGAGCTATCGGGCCATCTTCTCGCTCGACATGGATCTCACCGAGACCGGCATGGCCGACATCGACCGTGTGATCGAGGTGATCTACGGCTTCGTCGCGCTGCTCCGCGACCAGGGCCTCTCCGAGCGCTACTACCGCGAGCAGCAGGTCGTGGGTGACCTCGACTACTACTTCCGGGAGCACGTGACGGGAGGACGCGGCGCTGCGTTCTTCACCGACGAGATGCGCCACCACCCCGCCACCGAGGTCGAGCGACGCCTGTACACCTACAGCGCCTACGATCCCGAGCTCTTCGCCGAGTACGTGGCGCTCCTGCGTCCGAACAACATGCGGGTGGTTCGGGTGTCCAAGGGCCTCGAGACCGATCGGGTCGAGACGTACTACGGCACGAACTACGCGGTGGGCGGCTTCCCCGAGGCGACGGTCGCCGCCTGGACGAGCGCCGAGCCTACGGAGGGCATGGCCCTTCCGCCCGTCAACCCCTACCTCCCGAGCGACATCTCGCTGCTCGCCAACGATCCGGCCCAGGCCCCCTACCGCGTGGTCGACGACGAGCGTGGCGTGCTGTGGTTCCAGCAGGATCGCCGCTTCGAGCTGCCGCGGGCGCACGTCTCGCTGCTGCTCCTGACCCCCGAGGTCAACCGCGACCCCCGCTCCCGGCTCTTGGCCGAGCTCTACGTCCGCGCGATCCGCGAGGGCCTCAACGAGTGGGCCTACTTGGTGCTCGAGGCCGGCCTCGCCACTCGGCTGTCGAGCGAGCGCCGCGGCCTTCGGATCTACGTCGACGGCTATGCCCAGCGCATCCCCACCCTGATGACCGACGTGGCCGACCGCCTCGACGACATCGTGATCGACGAGACCACGTTCGCGGCGATCAAGGACGAGCTCGCTCGCGAGTACGCGAACTCCGACCTCGATCTGGCGGTTCGGCAGGGATTCTACGAGCTGTCGTTGCTGCTCGACCCCCACGGGATCCACCGCGAGAAGTACGAGGATCTCGTCTCGGAGATCACGCTCGACGAGGTGAAGGCATTCGCCGACGTCGTGTTCGACCGCGTGGCCATCGAAGGTGCTGCGTACGGCAACCTCGAGGGTGAGGTCCTCGCTGACAGCGTCGGACAGCTGTTCGAGGCCCTCGGCGCCGCGCCGCTGCCCGAGAGCGACCGGCCGCCCGAGCGCCAGAGGATCCAGCTTCCGGTCGGCCGCTCGTCGCTCGTGTACGAGAACGGGACCGACAACCACGCATGGGTTCGCTATGCCGAGTTCGGACCCCGGGATCCCCGGACCGAGGCCATCCTCCGGCTCGGCTCGACCCACCTCGGCGCCCCGTTCTTCGCGGAGCTGCGGACGCGCCAGCAGCTCGGCTACATCGTGGGCAGCTCGGCCAGCACCCGACAGGACGGGCTCGGCATGCAGTACTACCTGCAGTCCGGCGAGTACGACGCCACGACGCTCGGCCAGCGGGCCGAGGCATACCTCGCCGAAGCGGTCCCCACGCTGCGGGAGCTCGACGACGAGACCTTCGCGGCGCTGCAGCAGTCGGTCGTCGACACGCTCTCGCAGGAGACGGAGAGCATGGGTGACGAGCTCGACGATCTCGAGCACGAGGCGTTCACACTCGACGGCGACTTCGCCTGGGACGACAAGGTGATCGCCGAGGTGGGGAAGGTCACCCGGGCCGATCTGGCCGACGCGTTCGCGAAGGCGCTGGACCCGGTGGAGGGCCGGTCGCTGGTGATCCACGTCGATGCCAAGGGGGAAGCGCCGAGCACGCCGCCGAACCCGATCGCCGACAAGGACGCGTTCCGCGAGGGTCGCCCCACCTTCTGAGCGGATTCGCGCGAACGGTTATCCCATCGGGGGCTCGCTCAACGGGGCCCGCGGGGGGAGCCATGTCGGTCGGAGTCTTGGTGGGTCTCAGTGCGCTGGCGGTGATTGGCGGCGTCATCGCGGCTCGGCTGCTGCGTGGCAGCGCCCCCGAAGAGGCCGCCGCCGCGGCGCCGACGCCGCCGGCCCCCGAACCCCCGCCGGCGCCCCTCGAGGACTCCGACGACGGCATCGAGTCGCCGCTCGCCCTGCGGCCCGTCCTCGACGACCCCTTCGACGCGCCGGTGCGCTCGGCCGACGTGGGCGTCGATCGTGCTCCACCCGATCCCGAAGCTCCCCCCGGGCAGCAGATCGCTCACGCGCCGCTGTCCGGCGACTCGCAGCTGCGGGAGCATCACCGCTCCGAGAGCGGCAACCTGCGGATCCTCTTCTCGAAGGAGATGTCGACGCCGCCGGAGCGGCTCGCGGAGGACGAGGCCGAAGAGTAGGTGGCGAGCCCCGACACGGCGCTGTGGGAACAGATCCTGAGCGATCCGGCCGACCTCGGGCCGCGGGCCATCCTGGGTGACCTGTGGATCGAGCGCGACGATGCAGACCGTGGACGATTCGTGGCTCGCCAGGTCGCGCTCGAGCGCGGTGGCCCCCACGCTCCGGGCTACCCAGCGGCCTACGCCGATGCCGAACGCATCCTCGCCCGATATCGCCAGGCCTGGACCGCCGAGCTGAAGCACCAGGTGGATCCCGAAGGAGAGCTCGGCAAGGTCCTCTTCTACGACCTCCGGTTCCGCGGCGGACTCCCGCACCACGTCGATGTCGAGCACCACGTCCTGCAGCGAGTCGGAGCCGAACTCGTGCGTGCGGCGCCCATCACGTCGGCGACAACCCACCGGCTGGCGCTGGGCGGAGGCGGATTCCGGCACCTCCGCCGGGTCACGGTGCGTGGGACGACGGTGGGCAACCTGGCTCGCCTCGCGGAGGAGGACCTCGATCACCTCGAGGGGTTCGCCCTTCAGGAGGTGTCGATCGGGGCCGCGCGGATGCGCGGGCTGCTCGAGCGACTGGACCGTGCAGCCCTCGTGGCGTTCGGACTGCAAGGCGCGACCCCGGGGCGTTCGGGCATGCGCAGCCTCTTCGCCGCCCCCTGGATGGCCCACCTCGCCTCGCTCCGTCTCCGGGCTTGCCGGCTCGTCGTCGCCGACCTGCAGCCACTGGTCGCCGATTCCCTGTTCCCGATGTCCTCTACGCGCGCGCCCGCGCTCCGGTCCCTGGACATCGGCGGTCACCCGAGCTTCGCGGGCGAGCTGGGTCCCCTGCTCGCTCGCCTCTCGGGCCAGCTCGAGGATCTGGACGTCCGGGGGAGCTACGCCGCCGCGGACGTGCCGGGAATCCTCGCCGCGCTCGCGCCCGAGCCGCACCGGCTCTGCCTCACGACGGCTCGCGGTCCCCTCGACGCCGCCACGCTCGCCGCGATCGGCGCCACGCCGGTGGCGCGGCTGGCCATCGGCAACGCGAAGCTCGGACCCGTGGGCATGGCTGCGCTGTGCGGGGCCGGCCTCCCCGCGGTCACCGAGCTCGTGGTCCGAAGCAACGGGATCGAGAACGACGGAGTCGACGCCTTGATCGCCGCCGACCCGGCGCGCCTGGTCGGGCTGGACCTCTCGAGCAACCGCCTGACGGACCGAGCGGTGGTCGGGCTGGCGGCCTGGCCAGGGCTCCGCCACGTCGTGAGGCTCGATCTCGGGAACAACCCGCGCATCGGCGACGAAGGCGCACGAGCGCTGGTCGCGTCGCCCTGGCTGCGCCCCGCGGAGCTCCACGTCTTCCGCGGTCGCATGACGGAGGACGCCATCGATTCGCTTCGCGAGCGCTTTGGCGAAGCCCTGAGGCTCCGGTAGCGGCGACGGCGCGAGCCGAACCGTCCCCGGGGGTCACTCCGCTCGGTCGATCCGCGGCGACAGCACGACCTCGAAGACTTCGTCGTCGGAGTCGATCGCGCGGGTCGTGGGCTCGTAGCCCGGGGCGGCGATCGCCACGGGGTGGACGCCGTCGCCGACGTACACCATGCCCTCACCGTCGGGCAGGACGAGCGGCCCCCGCGGCGCGCAGGCGCCGTCGAAGCGCAAGGTGACGTCGGGCACGAGCTCGCCCGACGGGTCCGTCACGAGCCAGGAGGTAGGACGGTCGAGCCGCGGCCGGAGCGCGACGTCGACGCGGTTGCGGCCGCGTTGGACCGTGAAGCGACGCGTGCCGACGAAGCACGAGACCTCGACGTCGACGCGCAAGCGCTCGCCCGGAACGAGGTCGTCGGCCACCCGAGGCGGCTCTACCACCGTGGAGTCCCCGTCGCGGTGAAGCGTCACCGTGGCCCGCACCGCGGTCGGTCCGATCCGCGGCCACACGTCGAGCACCGCGAGGTGATCGGGACAGCCATCATCGTCGGCGTAGCCGTTCCACGTCTCGTCGCTCGCGAGGCACGCGTCGCGCCGGTCGGGAATCCCGTCTCCGTCGCTGTCCGCGCCGGCGAAGAGTCCGCCGCGCCGAGCGAACGGACCGGCGAGCGCGAACGTCGTCGCGATGGGCACGATCGCCAGCACCTCGCCTCCAGGGGGTCCCTTGTAGTCAATGGACGAGAGTTTGGCACGGCGGAGACCGTCGACGCGGTGAACGCCATGCCAGTGGACGACGCGACGCATAGGATGGTGGCGACCCCCCGCTCGATCGAGGAGACGTTCATGACCCCGGAGACATCAGCGCGCCCTACCGCGCTGGGCGGCCTCCAGGGCAGGTTGCTCGCCGTCCGGCACCCCTCCACCGAGGTGCGACGTCGCGGCCAGGCTCTGCTCTTCGTGCTCGGCTCGTTCATCGCCGCCACCGCGGTCATGACGCCGTGGCTGTTCGCGGTCCTGCCTGGCTCGGCCACCGTGCCCGGCCTCGCCATCGCGGGGACGGTCTTGCTGGCCTGTGGCGCGGGCCTCCTCACCGCCCGAGCCGGCTTCGTCGACGCCACGGGCCTGGTGGTCAGCGTGGTTCTCGCGGCCTGCGTCGCGGCCGGCATCGCCTTGACCGGCCTCTTCGAGCCCTTCGGCTGGGCCATGACGCTCGTGGTCCTCCTCGCGGGGCTCGCCCTGCGACCGGCCCACGTGCCGCTGGTCTTCCTCGCCGCCCAGGGGGGCGTGATCTGGGCCCGCCTCGCCACCTCGGCGGAGCCCCCGGAGATGCTCCTCGCCGATCTCGATCTCGGGTTCCTGTCGCTCGTGCTCGCCGTGATCGCGACCGTGGGAGCGGTTCAGGGCGGATGGCAGCGACGGTTCTTCGCCGAAGAGCAGGAGACCCGTCACGCCCTCGAGCTCTCGCGCCACGACGCCGAGCGCGCCCGCGACGAAGCCGAGCGCGCCCTCGGCGAGACGGAGCGGGCCCGGGCGGAGGCCGAGGAGGAACGGGTGCAGGCCGAGATCGCCCGCGACGCCGCCCGTCGCGCCCAGCAGCTCGCCGAGCACGCCAGTCAGGCCAAGTCCGTGTTCCTCGCCAACATGTCGCACGAGCTTCGCACCCCGCTCAACGCGATCATCGGCTACTCGGAGATGCTCGAGGAGGACCACGACCCCCACGCGGACGCCGAGGTCGTTGCCGACCTGGTGCGCATCCGCCGGGCCGGTCGCCACCTGCTCGCTCTCGTCAACGACGTCCTCGATCTCGCGAAGATCGAGGCCGGCCGGATGACCCTCGAGCTCCAGCGCTTCGACTTCGCGGAGCTGCTGCGACAGACGATCGACGAGGTCCTGCCGAGCGCCCTCGAGACCGGCAACGAGCTCCACCTGGAGCTCGCCGACGACGTGGGCTTCGTCCACTCCGACCCTACGAAGCTCCGTCAGATCGTGCTGAACCTCCTCTCGAACGCGGTCAAGTTCACCAAGGACGGCCACATCCACGTCCGGTCCCGCAACGGTCGACGCACCGACGGCATCGAGGAGCTGGTGATCGAGGTCGAGGACACGGGGATCGGCATCAGCGACGACCAGCTACAGACCATCTTCCGGGCGTTCGAGCAGGCCGACCCGTCGACCACCCGGGAGTACGGTGGCACGGGCCTCGGGCTCGCCGTCTCGGAGAAGCTCGCCAAGCTCCTCGAGGGCGAGATCACCGTCGACTCGACGCTCGGTGAGGGGTCGACGTTCACGGTGCGGGTCGCCTCGACCCACCTCCGCGTGCGCTCGCAGCGCGACGTCGCCGGCCGGATCACCGGACTCGAGGACACCCCGCGCCTGCCGGACTTCGTGGTCATCCACGGCAACCCGATCACCCGGGAGCAAGTAGTGGAGCTGCTCGCCACCCAGGGATTCCACGCCCAGGGCGCGGAGAGCCGCGAGCACGGCCTTGCCTGGCTCGAGGCTTTCGGCCCCAGCATCACGACTCCGGACTCGCTGCAGTAGGGACCCGAGAACGTCAGGAGTGACGGAACGCCGCCCGCATGGCCGACCGTCGGGTGACCACGCCGAGGACGGTGTCGCCGTCGAGGATCGGCACCAGCGACAGCCCCTTGTCGACCATCCAGTCCGCCACCTCGGACAGCGGCGTGTCCGGGGTCGCGCTGATCACGTCGCGGGTCATGAGGTCCGCCACCCTGGTGCCCGTCGCCTTGTGGAGCTCTGCCTTCGCACGCCCGCCCGGGTCGATCTTGATCACCGCGTCCAGGATCGCGACGATCGTGGGCAGGTGGACGTTCTTGTTTCGGAACACGAGGTCCATCTCGGTGACCACGCCGACCATGGTGCCGCCCTCCACGACGACGGCACCAGGCTGGCCAGACTCGTCGAGCTTCGCGGCCAGCGCGTCGACGGCGAGGTCGGGGGACACCGTGACGAGTGCTTCGTCCTTGGCGTCGAGGGCGGTCGCCATCTTTCCTCCTCCAGCCCCGAGCGTAGCACTGGGTGGACGCGATACCGGCGGTGCGGAGGAGCCCGCGATGCCTTCGTTCGAGTGGTCCCGGCGCGAGGTCCTCGGCGCGGCGGTCGCCGCCGCGCTCGTTCCCACCGCGGCGATGGCTGGCGACGTGCCGGTGGTGGTCCTCGGGGGAGGGATCGCGGGGCTCTCGGCGGCGCTCCGACTCCACGACGCCGGGATTCCGTGCCGGGTGCTCGAAGGCAGCGGGCGCCTCGGCGGACGCATCTTCTCCACCACCGGCGAGCTCGGGGAGGACCTGGTCCTCGAGCGGGGAGCCGAGTTCGTCGATACCGACCATCACGACGTGCTGGACCTGGTGGACCGATTCGGGCTCCCGCTCTTCGACCGACGAGCCGACGAACGCGCCCATCCGAGCCCTCCCGCCTCCGCCTTCCAGTTCGGCGACCGCACGCTGTCCGAAGCCGAGGTCGCCGAACGGCTGCGCCCCCTCGCGCGGCGGATGCGACGCGACGCCCGGAGGCTTCGCCGACGCTTCGACCGGGTGATCGCGGAGCTCGACGGCATGAGCGGGCGCGACTACCTCGAGGCCGCCGATCCCGTGGCTCGCGCGCTCTGCGAGGCGATCATCCGCTCGGACTACGGCGTGGAGCCCGCCTCGTCCTCCGCTGCCGAGCTCCTCTACTCGCTGCCGCGGGTGCGTGGCGACCGGGTCGACGTGCTCTCCCAGTCCGACGAGGTCTACTCGGTGATCGGGGGGAACCAGCGCCTGATCGACGCGATGGCCGGCGCGCTTCCCGACGGGACGATCCAGCGGCGTGCGTGGGTCGCGCGCATCGAGGAGCGCCCGGGAGGCGGGTTCGACATCGGCCTGCGGGGCGGAGAGCGGGTCAGGGCTCGCTTCGTGATCTGCACCATTCCCTTCACCGTGCTCCGAACCCTCGAGCTGGTGTTCCAGGACCCGGAGCCAAAGCCCCTCCTGGCCGCCGTCCAGGCCTACCAGCTCGGCCGCAACGAGAAGGTCGTCCTGGGCGTCCACCGCCGGGTCTGGCTGCAGCCCCGGGGCTTCCGCGGCGAGCTGTGGAGTGACCAAGGGCTCGTCTGGGACGCATCGCGCACCCAGCCCGACCACCCCTCGGGCGCCCTCGCCGTGTTTCTCGGCGGACGCCAGGTCGACGCGCTCGTGTCGGGACATCTGGACGCTCGGTCGGTCGCCCGGCGGTTCGCACCGACGCTGCCCGCGCTGCCCGGCGCCCTGACCGGGGAGATGGTGGTCACGCGGTGGCGGGACAACCCCTTCAGCCTGGGCGCGTACACGACGCTCCGACCGGGGCAGCTGTCGACGGGTCCGTTCGTGGCTTGGCCCCAGCGCGGCGAGCCCGAGTCCGCCACCGTGGCCTGGCGGGGGTTCGTCGTGGCGGGCGAACACGTCTCCGACGCCCACTATGGTTACGTCAATGGCGCCGCCGAGACGGGTCGTCGGGCCGCCGAAGCCGTCGTGGCCGCGAGGAGGTTCGATGCGTAGCTGGTTCTGGCTGGGTCTGGTGTCGTGCACGATCTCGGAGGACGCCTTCCCCGACCGCGTGGCCGACGCCGTGTGCGATCGGATCGAGGAGTGCACCGAGGTCTTCGAGGAGGAGTCCGAGCGCGAGGACTGCGAGTCCTTCTGGTCGTCGACGGCCGAGCTCGCGGTGGACCTCGGTGACCTCGGAGGCGAGTACGATCCCGCGGCCGGCGCAGACTGCGTGAGCGACATCCGCGCTGCGACCTGTGCCGAGTTCAACGACTTTCAGATCGACTGCGACGTGATCACCGACGACGACGCGTAGTCACCGCGCCGCACGTCGAACGAGGTCGGCGACCCGTGGAGCTCGCGGAGCCCCCGACTCCACGGCCTCGATCGCCTCGACGATCGCCCGGTTCACTGGCGTCGCCACCCCGAGCCGCTCGCCGAGGGCGACCACCTCGCCGTTGAGGAGCCGCACCTCGGTCTTTCGCCCGCGGTCGAGGTCCTCCCACATCGAGGAGCGAGCCTCGGGGTCGATGGCGACCATGCGCCGCGCGATGCGCAGGAACAGCCACGTCGGCAGGCGCAGGATCGTGACGAGCAGCCACGGGGGCACGGGAAGGTAGTTGACGGGCCGGATGCCCGCCGCCTGCAGCACCTCGAGTCCCTCGGCGATCGCGGCGGCCATCACCCGGCGGAGACCGCGGTCCCGGAACTGCACGAGCAGCGGCACGTCGGCGAGCGCGTTGATCGCGTTGTTCAGGTTCAACAGGAGTTTTCCCCACAGCACCGCGTCGATCTCGGGATGGCGGGCCACCGTGAAGCCGCCCCGCTCGAGCGCCGCGGTCACCGGCTCGGGGACGTCGCAGTGCAGCGACAGCGGGGCTCCTGTCGCCTGGAGGAAGCGGCCCTCGCCCATCCGGCGCACGTTGAAGCCCACCGAGCAGGCCCAGACCGGCCGGGGGGCGAGATGCCGGCGAAGGGCGGCCTCGGCGGAGACGCCATTCTGCAGCGCGAGCACGATGGTGTCGGGCTGGAGCACGCCGGCCAGGGCCTCACCGACCTCGTCGAGAGCGAGCCCCTTGACGGCCACCAGGACCAGTTCGCAGTCGGCGAGATCCGAGGCCTCGGTCGACCACTCCACCGCGTCGACGTGGCGCTCGGTGCCGTCGACCGCCGTGAGGTGAAGCCCGTTGTCCGCCACCTCCTCACCGAGAGCGCGTCGGCCCACGAAACGAACGCGCTCGCCGGCATGAGCGAGCCCGCCGCCGACGTAGCACCCAACCGAGCCCGCTCCCATGATCCCGATGCGCATCGCGGCGATGTACCCCCATACGTGCCCGTCTGCTCGTGTTGGGGCGTTAGGAGACCCAGGAACCGTCCGAGCAAGCGATGTCCACGCCCCGGCCCCCCTCCCACCACCCCCACGCGCCTCCGCCTCCGGGTCGGCCCCCTACGGTCCGCACCATCGGTGGCCCCGATCCCGATCTCGACGACGAGGCGAGCGCTCGTCGCAAGATCAACCGCGCCATCGCGCGGTGGGGGCTCGGGCTCTCGGTGCTCTTCGTCGCCATCGGGCTCGTCTGGGGTGCGCTCACGCTGCGGCAGCGCGGAGGCGCGACGGTCGACACCAGCGACTGGCCCAACACCCTCGGAATGGTGATCTCCTGCGAGGAGGGGGTCGCCGTCGAAGGCGAGCGCCGCACGCACACCCGGGTCGAGTACCGCTACGACGTCGAGGGGCGCCGCTACACGAGCAACACCGTGAGCTTCGACAACCCGCGCAACTTCCCGTGCACCGACTACCCGCTCGGCAAGGGCGTTCGCGTCTACTACGCCCCCTGGAGACCGAGCCTCGCGACGCTGACCCACGAGGGGGGCAGGAACCTCCCTGAACAGCTCGGTGGGGCGCTGCTGTGCGTGCTGGTCGGGCTGGTGCTCGGAGTGACCCAGGTGGGCATCCTGGTCGGTCCGACCTGGGTACGCCGACCCGAGGACTGACCCGTGGTACCGTCGTCCGATGAGAACGGCGGCCGAATACATCGAGAGCCTGCGGGCCCGTGACCTGCGCCTGTTCGTGGACGGCGAGCGCGTGGCGGAGCCCGTGGGTCACCCCAAGATCCGGCCCGCTGTCAACGCGGTGGCGGCGACCTACGCCCTCGCGCACCGCGACGACACGCGGGCGCTCGCGACATCGACCTCCGAGTTGGTCGAGGGCCCGGTGAACCGCTTCACCGCGCTGTTCCGCTCCCGCGAGGACCTCGTCGCGAAGGTCGAGCTGCAGCGTGTGCTCGGTCGACTCACCGCGACGTGCTTCCAGCGGTGCGTGGGGCTCGATGGCATCAACGCGACGTTCATCGCGACCTGGGGAGCGAGCCCCGACGCCCACCAGCGGTTCGTGGCCTGGCTCGCCGGCGTCCAGTCCCGCGACGAGATGCTCAACGGGGCGATGACCGACCCGAAGGGCGACCGGAGCCTCCGGCCGGTGGACCAACCCGAGCACTATCTGCGCGTGGTCGACCGACGCCCCGACGGGATCGTCATCCGCGGCGCCAAGCTGCACCAGACCGGCGCCGCCAACGCCCACCAGATCCTGGTGATGCCCGGTCAGGTGCTCCGCGAGGGCGAAGAGGACTTCGCGGTCGCCTGCGCGCTTCCCGTCGACGCTCCGGGCGTGACCATGGTGCTCGGACGGCAGCCCTCCGACGACCGCCGCGGCGGCCCGGATGCGGGCAACGCACGGTTCGGGGGCCAGGAGTGCGTCGTACTCTTCGACGACGTATTCGTGCCGAGCGAGCGGGTGTTCCTCGACGGCGACCTCGCGGCCTGCGCGACCCTCGTCAACGCGTTCGTGGGCTTCCACCGCGCGAGCTACGGCGGCTGCAAGCCCGGGAACCTCGACGTCTTGATCGGCGCCACCGACGCGCTCACCCGGGCCCACAACGTCCGTCGTGCCTCGCACGTGCGCGACAAGCTCGTCCAGATGGCCCACCTCACCGAGACCATCCACGGGCTCGGCCTCGCCGCGAGTCACCGGTGCAGCGCCCACGGGTGCGGTGTGATGCAGGTCGATCCCGTGCTCGCCAACGTCTGCAAGCACCACGTGACCGAGCTCCCCTACGAGATCGTTCGACTCGCCGAGGACCTGGCGGGCGGGTCGCTCTCGACCCTCCCGTCGCTCGCCGACCTCGACCACCCGGAGCTCGGCGAAGCGCTCACCCACGCGGCCGGGGGCGTCGAGCGGGCCACGCTGCTGCGCTTCGTGGAGTCCCTGACCTACGGAGCAGGCTCGGTGCCCTTCCGCATCGAGTGCATGCACGGCGCGGGCTCCCCGCAGGCCCAGCGCATCGTGCTCGAGCGCGAGACCGACTGGGAAGCCAAGGTCGCCCGCGCCCGGGTGCTCGCCGGCCTCGAGCCCGACGAAGCGCTCGGGGAAGTCATTCCGTAGGAGGAAGGTCCCGATGGCCTGGATGGAAGGAAGTCACGAAGAGACTCGCGAGCTGCCGCTCTCCGCCGAGGCGGCCGCCGCCTACTTCGCCGATCCCGAGAAGATCGCGGCGGCCACGAAGTCGGCGGAGCGCATCGACGTGGAGGGCGCGACCATCCACTACGTCCTCCAGGAGGAGGACCACGGCGTGGTCAAGTTCAAGCCGGACTATCGCAGCACCTACACCCTCGAGGGCACCACGGTCAGCTGGGAGCCGAGCGGCGGGAACATCGAGCAGAAGGGCCGCGCGACCTTCACGCCGAGCGGCGACGGCTGCACGATGCACTACACGGAGACGATGCGCCTGGACCTCCCCATCTCCAACATGATGGCGCCGATGGTGCGGCCGCTGCTCGGCCCGGTCCTGAAGAAGGAGATCCAGTCCTACCTCGACCGGATGGTGTCGGGCCTGCCAACCGAATAGCCTCCGGTGATGATCAGCGGAACCTGGGTGTGGGCAGCGCTGGCTCTCGCGCGGCCAGAATGTGGCAGCGACGGCGGCTCTGGCTGCCTCGAGCTCGCGACCCGCGCGGAGGGTCGAGGGCGGGTCGCGCGAGCGGAGCGACTGCGCGAGCGGGCCTGCACCCCGGTGCACCCTGGGGCCTGCGAGCCGTGGTGGTCGACGGATCGCGAAGCCGCGCAGCCGATCCTCGACGAGGCCGCCGACGCCTGCGCGAACGGAGCCGATGCCACCTGTCGGGAGCTCGCCGACTGGCACCTCGACGGGCCCCTGCGGGCTCGCGACCACCGAACCGGACATCGCCTGCTCCGCCTCGCCTGCGATAGGAACGACGCCGCGTCGTGCGTCTACCTCGGCTACGCGCTGGAAGCCTCGACGGAGCTGCGCGACCACCCCGGGGCCCGAGCCCGGCTCGAACGCGCCTGCGAGCTGCAGAGCGCGGAGGGCTGCCACGAGTCCGCGTGGCGGGCCATCCAAGGCTCCGGAGGTCCCGTCGACATCGACCAGGCCTACGCCGCCATGGACACGGCCTGCCGAGCGGGGCGGGTCGCGGCGTGCGAGGACCTCGCCGCGTGGCACACCGAAGGCAGGGGACGCGACCCGGATCCCGAGCGGGCCGGCGTTGCCTGGGGGCGAGCCTGCGATCTGGAGCCGTCGGGCTGCGCCGAGATCGTGCGGACGGTGCTCGACGCCAGACGCACGGTGCAGACCAGGGCCCTCGCCGAGGTGATGAAGCCCCACTGCGGTGCCGGGTCCCCGTCGGCGTGCGCCGGGCTCGTGATGCTCGGACTCGACGCCGAGGGCGACGGGCGACGGCTCGCCTGCCTCCACGAGCACGCCCCTGCCTGTGAGGCGCTGGCCGCGGACCAGCCCGCGCCCATTCGAGCCCAGATCGGGATTCACGTCGCGGACCGCGAGGCCCTCACCGACGCGTTCGACCCGTGGGACCTCCCCGAGGGTCCCCGTCCGTGGCTGCCCGACGTCGCGGAGCTCGAGGCGTGCGTGAACCGCATCGTCGAGGCGTTTGCCGAGCCGGAGTGGGCGGGTCGGGGCACTCCGTCGCCCGGCTACGACGCGGCGGCGACGGTGGTCGAGAAGGCCTTCACGGACGCGGGGCTCCAGGTGTCCCGCTCCGAGGTCCTGGTCCCGCGGATCGCGAGCCGCGAGGGCTCCTGGGTCCGCGTGGGCGCCCAGAGCCACGAAGCCTTCGCGGTGGACGGCTCGGCCCCGGGCGCGTTTCGCGGTCGAGTGCGCGTGCTGTCCAGACCACCTGCTCGTGAAGACCTGACCGACCTCGACGACATCGCCGCCGTGTTGTTCGAGGCCCCCCGCTTCGAGGATCAGGCGGCGCAGCACTTCGTTCGCGCGCCAGTGCCCGTACTCGCGGTGCCGATCGGGGTCGCCCGCGCAGCCCACGACCACGTCGTGGCCGGGGTCGCGCGCCCCGCTCGCCCCGGCGAGCGCGTGGAGAACGTGTACGGAGCGCTGAAGGGCTCTGGCGAACTCGCCGACGAGGTGGTCCTCCTCGGGGCTCACCTCGATGGGCAGGGGTTCGATCCCGACGGGGCGGTGCGGCCGAGCGCCGACGACAACGCGAGCGGGGTGGCGGGCATGGTCTGCGCCGCGGAGGCGCTCGCCAGGCACCCGACCCCGCTCCACCGCACCCTCGTGTTCGCCGCGTTCGGGGCCGAGGAGCTCGGGCTGTTCGGCTCTCGGAACCACCTGTGGACCCAGCGGCCCGACCCCGTCGCCATGATCAACCTCGACATGATCGGGCGGCTCGGCGAGCGACCGGTCGAGGTGCGCGCCTACGGGACGGACTGGCCGGCAAGGCTCGGTCCGGTCGCGCGCGCCCTCGACCTGGAGCTCGTCGACGGGCGGCGAGACGGCCTGTCCGACCACGTTCCCTTCGCGCTGGCCGGCGTGCCGTCCGTGATGCTGCACAGCGGTCTGCACGGGGACTACCACCGCGAGACCGACACCTTCGACCGCCTCGACCGGCCCGGAGTCGTGCGGATCGCCGCGCTCGCCGCTGCCACCATGGCCAGCTTGGCCCACGGCCCTCGCCTCGCCGAGGCCAGCGATCCCTGCACCGAGCTGACCGACGAGCCTCTCGGGGTGGGCTGGGTACTCGACGCCATGAACTCCGACCGCCGACGGGTGCGCTGCGTCCGCGAGCGTTCGCTCGGGGAGGCGCTGGGCGTGATGCCCGGCGACCAGGTCCTCGACTGGGACGGGCTCGAGGGCTGGCCTCTCGAGCCCGCCTCCGTCGTGGTGGAGCGGCGCGGCGGCTGCTTCGTCCTCGGGATGGGCGACGAGTCGAGCCCGGTCCCATGCGAGTCAGCTCCGTAGCCACCGCAGGCCGCGCATCGGCTCCATCGACGTCGCCGCGAGCACGCCGCCCATCATCGCCCCGATGACCCCGACGGTCGAGACCTCCGAGCCGGCGAAGGTGAGGCCCGGAATGGGCGAAGAGGGCCGCAGCACCGGGTTGGCGAAGCGCTCGGGGGTGGGCTCCAGGCCGTAGATCGAGCCCTGCACCGGCCGCACGAAGTGGTCGGTGGTCACCGGCGTGGACAGCTCGGCGTGCTTCACCATGCCCCGCAGCGCGGGCATTCGGCGCAGGAACTGCTCGAGCAGCGAGGTCTCGAGCCTCTTCTTCAGGGCGTCGTAGTCTTCGCCTCGCTTCATCCACCGCGTGTCGACGTACGGCTCGAACGTCTCCCAGGGCACGAAGGTCACGACCTCGCCGGTGTGAACCTGGTCAGGCCCCGGGTCGTGCTCGGGGTCCTTGAGCGAGGGGAAGCTGCAGTAGAGGACCGCGGCGTCGGGGACGGGATCCTGGTCGATTCGCCAGACGTCGGCCTCGGTGTCCCAGGTGCTCCAGAACCACTTGTTGGCCCCGCTGGCTCCGGCCTCGCGAATGTCACCCTGGAAGCCGAGGTACAGACACACGTGGGCGGCGGCGGGACGCAGATCGGCGACGGTGTGGCCCCAGCCCTGGGTCGCCGACGCCGGGAGCAGCCGCTGGACCGTGGACTGGACGCCCGCGGCACTCACGATGCGGGGGGCCCGTATCTCCTCGCCGTCCTGCAGTCGTACGCCGACGGCCCGCCCGCGCTCGACGAGGATCTGCTCGACCGAGGTCGCGATGCGGGTCCACCCTCCCGCCTCGGCGACGGTGCGGAGCAGCTGCTTCGCGATCTCGCCCGAGCCACCGACCGGGTAGAAGCCGCCGTGCCAGAAGTGACGGACGACCAGGGCCTGCATCGCGAACGACGACCGCGAGGGGGTCGAGCCGTAGTAGCCCCACTGGGCAGCAAACACCGCCCGCAGGCGCGGGTCGTCGGTGAGCTCCGCGAGCACGTCCGCGGTACGGCGCGACAGCCAGCGCTCGGCGGGTCGGGCGAGGAGGGCGTTGCCGACGCCCCGGAGCATCCGGGGGGCGATGCGCGAGAGGTAGTAGTTGCGCATCGTGCTCCCGACCTCCTTCACGAGAGCGAAGTACCGGTCGATGGCCTCGACGTCGTCGGGGAACGCGGCGATCAGGTTCTCGCGGAAGCCGCCCCGGTTGTCGGGAAAGTCGATGCGCACGTCGTCGGGGAAGTGCATCTCCTCGTAGACGTCACCGAGGCTCGCCCACTGCAGCCGACCGTCGGTGAGGCGGTGCAGGACGCGCCCGGGCATGCTCCGCTCGGTGACCTCGCCCACCGCGTGCACACCGACGTCCCACGTGTAGGGCCCCCGGCGGAAGGTGTGGGTGAAGCCGCCCGGCGTGTAGTGCTGCTCGAGCACGAGCACCCGGTGCCCCCACTTGGCGAGCATGGCGGCGCAGGTCATCCCGCCCATGCCGGAGCCGATGACGATCACGTCGTAGGGCCCCTCGCCACCCCGCTTGTCCCAGTACCGACCCTCTCGCGCCACGGCTCCCCCGGCGAACGAACGGAGCCACATAGCTCGGCAGCCGATGGTGAAGCTGCGTCAACCCTCGCGGAGCCGGGCGAGCTTGCGGTACAGCGTCCGCTCGCCAATCTCGAGCTGCGCGGCGAGCTCCGCCCGGTTCGGCACGCGCTCGACGCACCACGCGAGGTAGCGGCCTCCATCTCGTGCAGCGGCACGACCTCGTGGACCCACGGGGCCTCGTCGGGCTTCGCCGTGCTCTCGGCCACGGTCCCCAGATGCGCGACGTCGATGGCTTGCCCCCCGGCGAGGATGACCGCCCGCTGGAGTACGTTTCGCAGCTCCCGGACGTTCCCTGGCCAGGGATGCCGCCGCAGCACGGCCATCGCTGCATCCGAGGGCGTCGTCGGCGCACCGAGCTCCTCGAGGATCGCGGCCGTCAGCAGCTCCAGGTCGTGCAGTCGCTCGCGCAGCGGCGGGACCTCGATCGGGAACGCGGAGATGCGGAAGTAGAGGTCCTGGCGGAACGTCCCTTCTGCCACCAGCGCCTGCAGGTCCCGCCAGGTCGCGCTGACGAGCCGGAAGTCGGCCTGCCGTACCGCGTTGCCCCCGACCCGCCGATAGGTCCCCGACTCGAGCAGCCGGAGCAGCTTGACCTGGAGCGCCGGCGGTACGTCGCCGATCTCGTCCAGGAACAGCGTGCCGCCGGCCGCGGTCTCCACGAGGCCCGCCTTGCGCGTGTGCGCTCCGGTGAACGCGCCCTTCTCGTGTCCGAACAGCTCCGACTCGAACAGCGACTCCGACAGCCCCGAGCAGGCCACCGCCACGAACGGGCCGTCCCGGCGAGCCGAGGCCTCGTGGATCGCCTGGGCGAGCCGCTCCTTGCCGGTACCCGACTCACCGAGCACCAGCACGGGCACCTCGGTGGGTGCGGCGCGGAGGGCCAGCTCCAGGGCGGCGTTGAAGGCGCGCGAGATCCCGACCTGGGCGCCCACCTCGGGGCGTGCACGCGCATGGTCGATCGGCGTCAGGTGTTCCACGAAGCCCACCAGCTCCTCACCGTCCCAGATCGACCTCAGCGCGACGTCGACGTGCTCGGGACCCCGAGGCGTCTGGTGGACGTGCAGCACCCGTGCCGGCCCCCGCGTCCTGCGTGCCTCCGCGAGGGGGCAGCGCTCCGGTGCTCGCCCAGAACCTGATGTCGCACCGCCGCGCCGAGGCGCTGACCGCAGAGTACGACGGCTACGCGAGCTGCCCGCTCGTCACGGGCTACGGCCGGCTCATCCTCGCCGAGTTCGGCTAC
This sequence comes from uncultured Enterobacteriaceae bacterium, assembly GCA_964655065.1. Lineage (GTDB taxonomy): Bacteria > Myxococcota_A > UBA796 > UBA796 > DRPG01. Next base: position 19,318 of record CAZZLC010000029.1, read on the forward strand.
GACGGCAAGATCATGGAGACCCTGCCCTTCGACCAGTCGCGCGAGCGCTACAGCCTGTGGGCCATCAAGGCGCACGCCCTGCCGCGCATGTACTGGCACGGCATGCTGCGCGGACGCTGGTGATCCGGGCTCCGGACCGACCGTTGCCTCGCGCGGACCCGGCGGGATAGCCGCAGGCGGGAGGTGACGGTGCGACTCGTGTTGCTGGGCCTGGCCGCTTGCGGGACCGGCACGCCGCCGGGCCCTCAGCTCACCGAATGCGACCGCTACTTCCTCGACGTGACGGAGACTCTCTGCGACGGGGTCGACAAGTCGGAGATCACCTGCGAGTCGCTCGCCTGCAGTCAGGCCTCCCTGACGTTCGAGAGCACCTGCCTCGACGCCGATGCCTGCTGCGCGTACCGTGACTGCTGGAGCACCTGGGAGTCCTGCATGGCGAGCTGCTCGGGCAGCTCCGACGTCGACGGCTGCCTCGACCAGCTCGGGCGCTGCGTGAGCGACGAGCTCGCCCCGTGAGGCCTACTTCGCGGCCACCGTGGTGACCTGATCCATCGCGCAGTTCAGGGCCTCCTGCACCCGACCGCCCTTGCGACGCGACAGCGTGAAGCGGTGCTCGAGGTCCGAGATCTGCAGGCCCACGGTCGAGATCCGGTCCTTGGCGAGCGCCGCCATCTTGTCGTTCGAGACCCGGAAGTCGAACCGCCACTGCGTGAACAGGCCCGTCCGTGGGCGAACGCCGGTGATCGGCCACGCGCGGCTCGCCGCCTTCAAGGTGACCACGTCGTCGCCCACGATGAACCTGGCGCGATGGCCCTTGTCACCGCGCTTGCGCGAGATGCCGCGCGCCGCCGCGAACAGGCGGAGCGTCCAGTCCCCGTCGAAGTAGACGAGGGTGAGCCCGGTCACACCGTCGCGGTCGAAGTTCTCGTGGTACCCGATGCTCCGACCATCGAGGGGATCGTCGACGACGGTGATGCGGTTGCAGGTCGCTCCCGCCGTGGACGACGCGAGGAGCAGGGCAATCGACAGCATGGGTCTCTCCCGGGGCGAGGCGCTTTGCCGTTTCGTCCATCGAGCACCGGGTATCGGGGTCCCGAGGCAGGCCGGCCCGGTTGGGACCGACACGTGACCTTTCGGCAAGGGCGCGGGCCCGCTACGATGACGCCTTGGAGGCGTAGGTGACCATGGCCTGGAGGATGCTCCTCACGCTCGGCTGCTCGTTCGTCGACGAGGTGCCTTGTGCCTCCGATCGCGACTGCGAGGAGGCGTTCGGACCGGGCTCGACCTGCGACGCTGGCGGCTGCGTGCTCGTCGAGCCCCCGCCGGGCTGCGACGATCTCGAGTCGGGCGGGTTCGTGGTCGACGAGGACGTCACCGACGCCACCGAGTGGCTCTGCGACAACGCGCCCTACCGCGTCGAGGGGACCCTGCGGGTCACGGGTCGACTCGCGCTCGGCCCCGGCGTGGTCGTGGAGATGGCCCCCGACGCGTCGATCGTGGTGCGCGGCGGCGGAGTACTCGAGGCCGCAGGGACCGATGACCGACCCGTGACCTTTCGCCCGGTCGGCCCGGTCACCGCAGGGGCGTGGACGGGACTGGTCGTCGAGGAGACGGCCGGTCGCGTCGCGCTCACGAACACCGAGGTGCAAGGCGCCGGTGGCGCCGGTGGTGTAGGCCTCGACCCCGACGAGCAGGCTGCGATCGTCGTGTTCGGCGCGGCGGCCATCGTCGGGACCACCATCACCGACAGCGCGGGCTACGGCGTCCGCTTTGCCCGCGGGGGTGGTCCCGACGCGTTCGCGGGCAACACGCTGAGCGGAGCGGCGCTCGGCCCCCTCCGCCTCGACGCCAACGACGTCGATCGACTGGGCGAGGGCAACACCTTCGACGACGATGCCGAGATCGAGGTCGACGCCACGGTCGTCGACCACGACGCGACGTGGCGACCGCTCGGGGCCCCCCTCCGGCTCCGGGGCGATGGCCTCGACGAGGGGCTGCTGGTGGGCCTGTTGCCCGACCAGCCGGCCATGCTCACCTTGACCGCCGGACTCGAGCTGCGATTCGAGCCCGGAACCGGACTGTTCGTCGGGCAGGACGCCCCGGGCGGGCTCGTCTCCCAGGGCACCCCCGACGCGCCGGTGCGGCTGACCGCCGCCACGACCGAGCCGTGGGACACGGTCGAGTTCGGCCCGCAGACCATCGAGGGTGGCGCCACCTTGTCGCACACCCTCGTCGAGCATGCAGGCAGAGACGAGTTCGCGGGGATTCTGGTGGTTCCGAGCGAGGCGACCGCCCGCTTCGATGCCCTCACCGTTCGGGACTGCGCCGACACGGGGCTGGTGGTCGACGGCTTCGGCGCCACCGCCGAGATCACGAGCTCGCGCTTCGAGGGCAACCTCGGCGACGGCCTGTCGTCGGGCAACCTCGCCGCCACCCGCGTCGACGGCTGCCTCTTCGCCGACAACGGCGACGAGGGCGTGAGCGTCCGCTTCGGGGGGGACCCGTCCACCTTCACGAACTGCGTCTTCGAGGGGAACGCGGCGGGGGCGATGCTCGTCGCCAACGACAGCCTCGGGAACATCGGGGGCGGCCACTCGGGTGGCGAAGACCAGGTCATCGCGTGGGACGAACAGTTCGAGACCACGGTCGCCAGCGACCTCGTGCTCTTCGAGGTCGGATTGCCCTACGAGGCCCGAACCCCCATGACGGTTCAGCCGGGCAACACGCTCTTCGTCAAGCAGGGCGTGGAGGTGCGATTCGTCGACGACGCCGCGCTGACGATCTCGAATGGCGCGACGTTCGACGTCGCGGGGATCCCGAGCGACCCCGTCAGGCTCACCGGGAGCAACGGGGAGTCCTGGCCGGGACTCTTCGTGGACCCGGCCGCGGTGATCCTCCAGCCGGGCGGACTCGTGGTCGAGCGTGCCGAGGGCGGCTGGCAGCCCTGAACCGCGACGCGATCGCGGGGGCGGGCCTGCTATGATTCGCTGTCCGCGGAGGTGACACGTGACGAGACTGGCCTGGCTCGCGACGCTGTGTGCGTGCAGCGGCGACCCCACCACCCTCGAGACCTCCGTCGAGCCCCGAGAGCCCGCCCCCTACCTCCCCGAGCTCGACGTCCCGGCGACCACCCCGGCCATGTCCACCGACGACGTCGCCGCCGCGATCGAGTCGCGGTTCGCGGAGCTCGTGGTCGCCGTGCCCACGGGCTTTCCTGACGTCTTCGACGGCCTGCTGGCCCTCGCCGAGCCCGGATGCCCGGCCATCACCAACCGGTCCGAGGGGAGCCGGACCTCGCTGACCCTCGAGGGCGAGTGCACGACGAGCGCCGGAACGTCGTTCCAGGGAGCCATCGAGTACAGCTACGAGGCGGGTCGGGTCGAGGACGGCTCCACCGTCGACGGCATGGAGTTCTTCGCCCGGGATCTCCGCGTCGAGACCAATGACGGGCGGTTCGTCGAAGTGGCGGGCTACTTCGCCTTCGACCACCGTTACGGCGACGACTTCAGCGCGGCATCGTCGTACTGCACGGGCCGCATGAGCGCCGACGACGCCACCGCAGGCGACGACCCCTGGCTGTCCGGTCGGGTCGAGGGACTCGTCTCCGTGTTCGTGGGCAACTACGGCGGCTACCGGGTGGCCCTCGTCAACGCGACGGTGGCCGCCGACGACCCCGAGATCTCCGGGGTCTCCATGCAGGACCTCCGCTGGGAGCCCGGTCGCTGCGACATCGAGCTCCTGGGCACCGGCTCGGTCCGCGAAGTCGGGGGAGTGTGGCACGACGTCGTCTTCGCGAGCGCCCCGGACGACGGCGAGGTCGTCGGCTGCGATGGCTGCGGCGATCACCTCGCGGCGGGCGCACCCCAGTCGGAGCCCGTGTGCAACACCGACGCCCTCGACACCCTCGTCGACTTCTCGGGAGGCCTTCCATGGTGAGCACCGTCCTGGTCGCGACGCTGCTGCTCGGGTGCTCGGAGCCCGATGGTGAGGTTCCGCCGGTCACCGCGGCCGACGTCACGCTGACCGAGGCCCAGCTGCTCGTGCGGGCGAGCCTCGACGTCCGCGGTACGCGGCCGACGATCGCGGAGCTCGAGGCCGTGATCGCCGATCCGTCCACCCTCGACGCCACCATCGCCGACTTCGTCGACGACCCGCGGTTCCTCGACCGCCTCCGCTCCATGTTCGCGCCGGGCTTCCGCACCCGAATCGACGACTACCCCGTCGGTCGCGAGGCGAGCCCCGGCGCGAGCGCCGCGATTGGCGAGGAGCCCCTCGACCTGCTCGCCACCATCGTGGCCAACGACCGGCCCTACAGCGACCTCGTGCTCGCCGACTACACCGTGGTCCGCGAGGAGCTGCTCGACCTGTGGCCGCTCGAGCCCGCGTCCGCCGACGTGACTCCCCTCCCCGGAACCCTCGTCGCCCGCTACACCGACGGTCGCCCTCACGCAGGGGTGCTGTCGAGCAATGCGATGTGGCTGCGGCACCCCTCGACGCTCGAGAACGCGAACCGGGGGCGGGCCAACGCGCTGACCCGAGCGCTGCTCTGCGAGAGCTTCCTGGACCGACCCATCGACTTTCCCACCGACGTCGACCTGTCGGACTCCGAGACCATTCGTCAGGCCATCCGCGAGGAACCCGCCTGCACGTCCTGTCACTCCACGCTCGATCCGCTCGCGAGCTACCTGTGGGGCTTCATGGACGAGGGCGGCGAGGACCCCGCTGCGCTCGCCACCTACGAGCCCATCCGGGAGCGAGACTGGGTGCGGTACACCGGCCGGGCCCCCGGGTTCTTCGGTACGCCGGGAGACGGGCTCGTCAACCTCGGCCTGCAGATCGCCCGTGACGAGCGCTTCGTGCGCTGCGGGGTCGAGCGCGTGTACCGGGGCATGCTCGGCCGCGACGCCGAGCTCTCCGACGATGGCGCCATCGCGGAGCACCGCGACGCGTTCGTGAACAGCGACCTCGACGTGAAGGCGCTGGTGCGCTCCGTCCTCGCCGACCCGCGGTACCGGGGCACCCGCACGCCCTCGGCCTTCGGCGGCCAGCCCGAGCCGGTCGAGCTCAAGACGATCACGCCAGACCAGCTGAGCAGCGATCTCCAAGCCCTCACGGGCTACCGGATGACCTTCGAGGATCGCGACGCTCTGCGCCTCGACGCCGGACTGCGCGCGGTCGCGGGCGGAAGCGATCAGGGTGACGCCGCCCTGCCGTCGACCGGGCTCGCGCTGGTGCACCGACGCCTCGCAGAGGCGGCCGCCGTCGCGGTGGTCGACGGGGTGGTCGAAGGCGGCATCGTGAGGCCGCTCGTCGGCAGCTTCGAGCGTCCCCCCACCGGCGAAGAGCTGTCACGGCTCGTGCTCGCCACGTCGTCGCAGGTCATCGGCCCGGAGGGCCCCGAGGTCGACGCGCTGCTCGCCCTCTGGACCGACGCCGAGGCCATCACCGACGCGCCCACGGCCTGGAAGGCCGTGCTCACCGCACTCCTCTCCGATCCCGCCCGGCTGGTGTACTGATGCGAGGCACGACGATGCAGACGATCCCCTTCGGCAGGCGGACCTTCCTCTCCGGCGCGCTCGCTGCACTGTCGCTCGGCTGGCGTTCCGCCCGGGCCCAGGCGGCAGGGGGCCCTCGCTTCCTCGTCGTGCAGGCCTCCGGCGGCTGGGATCCCCTCGCCGCCTTCGCGCCGCTGTACGACAGTCGGACCATCGACATGGAACCCGGGACCGAGCGGCTCAGCATCGGCAACCTCTCGCTCGTCGACGGTCCCGGCCGACCCGCGGTGCGCCAGTTCTTCGAGCGGCATCACGCCCGCACCCTGCTGATGAACGGCGTCGCGGCCCGCAGCGTCAACCACGAGACGTGCTTCGCGGTCATGCTCACCGGCTCGACGTCCGACGACCGACCGGACTTCGCCACGCTCCTGGCGCACGGGGCACGCGAGGCGTACGACCTGCCCCACGTGTCGATCTCGGGCACCGTGTTCCCCGGTTCCTACGGGGTGTTGGTCAGCCGCGCCCAGGGAGCCCTGTCCCCGCTGGTCCGTGGCACCCTCGCCGAACAGGCCGAGCCACCGGTGGGCCGCCTCCCGGACGCGGTGGGACGCCGGGTCGACAACTTCGTCGAGCAGCGGGTGGCTGCCGTACTCGAGGGCCACCCCGAGGCCGTGCACGCGCGCGATCTCGCCGAGGGCTGGTCGCGGGCGCGGCGCCTCATCGACGACGCCGCGAGCTTCGACATCCAGTACTCCGCAACGCTGGCCGGGCGAGCGGAGACCGCGATCGGCGCCCTGGCCGATGGCCTGTGCCGCTGCGCGACCATCGACACCGGCTTCGTCTTCGACACCCACATCGACAACAGCCAGCAGGCGCCGCAGTTCCAGAACCTGTTCACCGCGCTCGACCAGATCGTCGACCGGCTGGACACGACCACCGGACCGAGCGGAGCCCCGCTCGCGAGCGACACGGTGCTCGTGGTCATCTCCGAGATGGCGCGGACGCCGATCTACAACGGCACGGGCGGCCGCGACCACTGGCCCTTCACCACGGTGATGCTGCTCGGTCCCGGGGTCCAGGGGAACCGCCAGGTCGGTGCCTACACGCCCGAGTACCTCGGTATCGGCGTCGACCCGTCGACCGGCGATCTGGACACCGGGCGCGTCGGCATCAGCACCGCCGACCTCGCGGCGACACTCCTCGCCCTCGGCGACATGGACCCGGGCGACCATCTTCCTGGCGCCATCCCGCTCACCGGGCTGTTCGCGTGACGTTGCTCCTGGCGCTCCTCCTCGGCTGCGGCGACGAGGGCCCCGAAATCGCCGATACCTCGAGCTGCGACAGCGGGGTCCGGCAGTCCTGGGAGACCTTTGGGCAGGGCTTCGTGGTCTCCCAGTGCCAGGGCTGCCACGCGAGCACGGCCCCCGACCGGTTCGGAGCCCCCGAGGCCGTCACCTTCGACACCGAGGAGGAGGTCGTGCAGTGGGCCGATCGCATCCTCGACCGGGCGACGGGCCCCGACGCCGACATGCCACCGGCCGGTGGACCGAGCCCGGAGGACCGCATCCGGCTCGAGCGCTGGCTACTCTGCGACTTGCCGTGACCCCGCCCCGGCGCATCTGGGCCGAGTACTTTCCCCGCTTCGCGACCATGGATCCGGGTCGCCTGCGGCCCGGCTGCGAGCCCTTCGTGGAGGGACCGGTCGACTCCTCGCGAAGCATCGTCCTCGTGCACGGGCTCTCCGACTCCCCGTGGTTCATGCGCGCGATCTCGCGCGAGTTCGCCGCGATGGGCTACCGCGTGCTGGTGCCGCTGCTCGAGGGCCACGGCGTGAGCGCCGAGCACATCGAGTCCATCCCTGCCCCCGCCTGGCCCGTGTGGGTCGACAACGTGGCCTACGCGATCGAAGAGGCCGGACGGGCGGGCCGGGAGGTGTCGATCGGCGGTCTGTCCACCGGCGGCACGCTGGCCGTCCACGCAGCCGTCCAGACGGGCTCCCGGATCGATGGCGGCCTGTTCCTGTTCTCGCCCGCGCTCGCGATTGCAGGCCTCACCGACTATCTGTTTCGGCTCCCCTTGGTGTCGAGCATCCTCGGTCGCTTCGACCGTCCGGCGTCGCTGGTCCAGACCACGCCCTGGGGGCACCCCTACCGCTACACCCGCCCCGCGGTCGACGCCGTCGAGCAGCTCGAGCAGCTGATTGTCGCCATCGAGGACCGCGTGCCGCAGCAGCCGCTGTGGGCCGTGCACTCCGAGGCCGACCAGTCCGCGTCCTACGCGGCGACGGAGAGGCTGGTCCTGCGGGCTCCCCAGGGCTTCCTCTACCGCATCGGGCCCGACTTCCAGGTGCCCCACGCCTCCGTGATCCTGGACGAGCCCGTGCTCGCGAACAACGGCAGCCCCCTCGAGCCCGCTAATCCCTTGTTCCACGCCATGATGCGAACCCTGCGGTCCTGGGTGGTCCAGACCAGCGCCTGAGCTGCGGGTCTTGCTCTGCTGACCTGGTCTACTCGGCCGACTCGTAGGTCACGTCGAAGGACAGCGTCGGGGCCGAGCCGGCGGGATCGGTCGCCTCGGCGGTGTTCAGGTCCCAGTGGTGGTCGTTGAGCTTCAGGTTGTCCGTGTCGCTGTCGTCGTCGAAGCGGATCCGGAACTGAGCCTTGCCCGCCGCAGGGTCCTCGTTCAGGATCTGCTGTAGCCGCTCGGTGACCCCGATCTGGTGCTCGTCGAGGAAGTTGCTGTCGGTCGAAGCGACGCCCGCGTCCGCCACGGCCGGGGCATCGAACGCCGCCGCATTCAAGGTCTCGTAGGCCACGACCTCGATGAGAGCGCTGCCCATGGTACCCCACGGGTCGAGGTTGAAGTTGTTCTCGTAGACCACGAGGGCCGCGTTGCTCACCACGGCCTGCTCGCCCTCCTCGGGGAGCTGGTCGGAGACGTCGAAGGACAAGAAGCCGCGGACCCCGATCCCGCTGCCGTTGCGACCGATCTCCATCTCGTCGGAGGTCGCGTCGACGAGGCCGGCACGGTCGACCTGCCCATCGAGCGCCGCCGTGGAGGTGAGGGTCACGGAGCCAGCGGGGTCCTCGACTTCGCAGGCAACACTGAACAACAGGACGACGATCGCACGGGTCATGGGATTCTCTTCCTCGGGTTGTGCGACCACCTACCCCGCACGAGCGCACCCGACCCCCGACCGGCTACCCTCGCTGCGGAGGTTCTCGTGGTGGTGCTCACCTGGGTCGGCTGCATCCTGTTCCTGCCTCCGGCCAGCGACCCGCGAGAGCGGGCTCCCCTCGACACGTCCACCCCCACCCCCGAGCCCGTTCCGCGCGACACCGGCGGGGGCGGCCCCGTCGACCGCAGCACCCTCACCGGATCGTGGGCCGGGCGTTGCACACTCGACGGCGGCTACTCCGGCCCGTTCCCCGTGGGCGACTCGGGCGTCCCCGGCGACCCCGAGCAGTTCGTCCAGATCACGATGGACCTCGTCGAGGTGACCTCCGGACAGATCTTCGGGGGCGCCACGCTCGAGCTCGTCGTGGGCGGACGCACCGATTACGCCTTCGGAGCCGGGGTCACGGGCTCCCGCGAAGACAGCGACGTCCAGTTCAGCTTCGTGGTCGGCGCGTTCCCCCTCGGGTCGCTCGACGCCACCTGGGACCGACAGGAGGACACCCTGGTCGGAACGCTCGACTTCGACGGCTACGGGGCCCGGGGGACCTGTCGGCTCGAACGATGATCAGGGAGCGGTCCGGGGCAGCATCCCGTACAGGAGCAGATCGGTGATCTGGGCAGCCAGCTGCTCCCGAGCTTCGTCGTCCTCGAGATCGATGCCCAGGATCGCCTCGAGTGCGGTCGCCGAAGAGCCGAGGGTCGCGATCGCGATGCCCACCAGGGCCATGAGGGCGCTGGGATCGATGTTCCGGAGCTCGCCGCGCGACGCTCGCGCCACCAGACCGGCCCGGTTGGCGCGCTGGAATGACCGGAGCGCCTCCCCGAGGTAGGCGAGCCGGTCCATCGCCCCGGGGCTCGCGTCAGTCAGGATCGCTCCGGTGAGCCCTGGTGACGCGGTCGGGGCGAGTCGCCGACCGATCTCTCCGAGGAGCCCAGCCTCGACGGTGTCGTGCGACATGCCACGCCCCGCGACCACGTTCGGCACCAGAACCTCGTCGACGAGCGCCTCCCAGAGCGCGCGCTTGGTCGCGAAGTGCCGCTGTACGGTGCCGTGGCTCACCCCGAGCGCCTGGGCCAGCGCGCGCACCGATGTGCCTTCGAAGCCCCGCTCGCCAATCATCCGGGCGGCTTCGGCGAGCAGGGCATCTCGGGTCACGGCGGGTCCCTCCTCGCGAGGGGGGCGGCCAGGAGGTCGAGCAGCACGTTGAGTCGTCATCTCGGCTCCTTATCGCAGACGAGCCAGATGCCCCGACCAAATATACGAATGACTGGTTCACGACCTGCCGCGGACCGATTGGTGTACCTTCGGGCATCGCGAGGGAGACCCCCGTTGGAGCATGCTCTGTTGACCCGCGGCTTGTGTCGCTCGTTCGGCGCCCGGTCGGTGATCCGCGACCTCGAGCTGAAGGTTCCCCGAGGGGCCATCTATGGGCTGCTCGGGCGAAACGGCGCGGGCAAGACCACGACCATCCGCATGCTGCTCGGGATCCTCGCGCCGGATCAGGGCACGCTCGAGTTCGGCGGTGAGGTGGTTCGTCGCGCGACGCCGCGCCACCGACGGTCCATCGGGTACGTGAGCCAGCAGCAGCACTTCTATCCGTGGATGCGCGTGAAGCGGCTCGGTCGCTTCGTCGGTGGCTTCTACCCGACTTGGGATGCCGACTACTTCGCGTCGCTCCTGGACCGTCTCGGCGTGGAGTCGAAGCAGCGGGTCGGCGAGCTGTCCGGCGGCACCAAGATGAAGCTCGCGCTGGCCCTCGCCCTCGCCCACCGGCCGCCCTTGCTGCTGCTCGACGAGCCCACCGCCGGCGTCGACCCGGTGACCCGTCGAGAGATCGTGGACCACCTCCGCGATCTGGTCGACCGCGAGCAGCGGACCGTGCTCTTCAGCACCCACAACGTCTCGGAGATCGAGCTCGTCGGCGACCACGTCGGTGTGCTCCACGAGGGGCGCATCTTCTGGCAGGGACCCGTGGCGGGGCTCGTGTCGCGGGTGCGCCGGTACGCAGGAGCCCGTCCCGAGGGCATCGAAGCGCTCGACGAGGATCCCGGAGGGGGGGTCGGATGGGCCGAGCCCGAGGTGTGGGACCGCACCCCCACGGCATCCCCGGTCTCGCTCGAGGCCGCGTTCGTGGCCATCGCCCGGCGCTCTCCGAGGGCCGGATGATCCGCTCGCTGGGCGCCATGGTCGCCAAGGAGCTCGAGCACCACGGACCGGCGCTCCTCGCCGGGGGGGTGCTCGCGCTGACCATCCTCACGACGATGTGGGCGACGGTGCTCCGCGACGGACTCGCGACCCTGATGTCCGCCGCGTCCGGGTTCGTCTACTACGTCGTGCCGCTCTACGTCTTCTTCGTGGTCAATCGGCTCGTGGTGAACGACCGCTCCGGAGGCACCCACGCGTTCGTGGCCGCGCTGCCCGTCTCGGCCTTCGTCCGCTATGCGGTACAACTGGGCGTCGGCGTGGTCGCGGTGGGAGGCCTCGTGGCGGTGACCCTCGGCACGACGGCCGCTCTCGCGGTCACCCGCGAAGGGCTCCCGCAACCCTGGTTGGTCCAGCTGTTCTGGCAGTTCGAGCTCTACGCGCTGGCCTGGCTCGCCCTCGACTTCGGCATCGCTCACCTCGGCCGCTTCCGTGTGCTCACCTGGGTCCTCGTGATCGCGCTCGCGCTCGTGGCCGACGGCCCTCGGCTCGACGTCTTCGGCGACGTCCTGTGGCACGGCGTTCTCCACGATCCGATCGACCAGAGCCGCAGTCAGCCTCCCCTCGCGGCCATCCCGGTGACCCTCTCCTGGACCGTGGCCGGCGTCGGGCTGGGGTTCGGGCTGGTGTCGTTCCGCGGCGGCCTGATCACGGAGCGCCTCTTCGAGCGGGCCAGCGAGCGCGGCTACGGCGTGCAGATCTTGCTCGCGCTCGTGGTCCCGACCGTCGTGGAGACGCTGCTCGAGTTGACCGTCGAGCCGAACGACGACGCCTGGTCCGCCCTGACCCGCCAGCCCGTCGCGGGCGTCGATCTGCACGTCGCGGGACCCCGCGACGGCGCGCTGTGGACAGTGGGGCGCGACGCCGCACGGGATCTCGCCACGCTCGCCGAGCGGACGGGGCTCGGGCCATTCCCCACCGTGGTCCTCGTGGACGGGCCCCGCGTCGACTTCGAGGAGGTGAGGGGGATCCCGGACCGCAACCTCGTCCTGGTGGTCGACGTTGACCACGACCACGGCGACCTCGTGCGCCAGGTGGTGTACCGCACGCTGATCGACCACTCGGACTGGCTCACCGCGTGGAACAGCGACACCGACTGGCTGCTCCGGGGCACGCCGGGGTGGCTGCGTCCCGATCCGGTCCTGGAGGCCCGAGCGGCCGCGGGTCGCGCCGCGCTGCCTCACGTGCCGAACTGGCTCCGCATGGAGCTGGAGGTCGGCGAGGACGTGGCCGAGGGGGTGGCCTGGGCCGCGGTGGACGCCTTGCCCGAGGAAGCCGTGGTCGAGCTGCTCCGGCACCTCCTCGCGCGCCCCGTCCACCGGGCCAGCCTGCTCGAGGCGAACCGACTCCGACGCCACCTGGGCGAGGACTGGGTGCGCCGCGTGACCGGCATCGATCTCATCGAGCACTGGCGCACCGCACTGCTGATCCGCACCGCGGAGGCCCCCGAGGCCCACGACGGATTCGGGCTGCGGATCGAACCGCGCGGTGATGCGCTGTACGCCACGTGGACGAGCCGACCTCCGGACGACGCGTGGCTGCGGTGGCGCCGGCTGGACCCGATGTCACTGCATCCGGGACCCGGCGACGTCGACGGGCTGATCGAGCTCGACCCGGTCGGCCCCATGGAGGTCGTGCTGCCCGTGGACCCTTCGGTGCGCGCGGTCGCCGAGTTCGTGTGGATCGACGAGGAGCTCGCGGGGCTGCGAACCACCGGCTGGGGGGCGCGCTGGTGATTCCGTCGTTCTTCAAGGAGCTGCGCTCACTCGCCCCCTTCTGGATCGCGTTCTTCGTGCTGCTGGCCGTGCGGGTGCTGACCGACGTGCTCGACGAGAGTCTGGTCCTCGCCCCCCTCGGCAGTCGTCACGCCACCGGCAGCAGTGCCTTCGTCGGGGTCCTGGTCGGCGTGCTGATGGGCCACGGCATGGTCTCGCACGAGTACGTGAACCAGCACGTCGAGTTCCTCGACGCCCTGCCCACCACACGGGGCCGGCTCTTCGTGGGCAAGGTCCTGGCCGCCGCCGTGGTCACGGGCTCGGTGACGCTGGTCAGCGCCCTCGTGATGGCGGCCTACGACCGCTACGCGCCGGTGCCACACCAGATCCCCTCGCTGCGCCCCATCGTCGTCTCCCACCTCGTGGTGGGGTCCGCGGTCTGGTTCGGGGTCGGAGCGGGGATGCTGCTGTCGTGGCTCCGCGGCCTGGCCATCGGCGTGGTCATCGTGACGGTGCTGCTCGCCCAGATGGTGGTGTTCGCGTGGCCGCCGCTCGGGGCCGCGATTCCCCTGCCCGACTCGAGCTTCGGCGAGCTCACGTTCGTGCGGGGGGTCGCCTCGCACCCCAGCGGGCCGCCCGTGTTCTGGTTCGTCGTCGGCAGCCTCTGCATGCTGCTGTCGGGACGCTTGTTCCTCGGCCCTGGCGGACGGCTGGTCTCCCGTGGCTCGGCGTCGATGAGCCGCCTGCGCTTCGTCGGCGGCGCGACGGTGGCCGGCATGCTCGCCTGCTCGGGGTTCGCGTCGGCGCTGATGACGGCCGACGAGCTGCGGGCGCCCGAGCCGATCCAGGTGGCGGACCCCGAAGGTCCGCTGCGCGTGCTGTACGTCCCGTCGAATGCCGATCACGTCTCCACCTTGCTCCCCGGACTCCCCGGACGCCTCGAGGCGGTCGCTGCGCTCCTCGACTCCCCGGTCCCGCGCGGCCCACTCGACGTCGAGTTCCTCGGGACCCAGCGCAACCACGGCGGCGTCTACACCGGGGGCAAGATCCGGCTGCGGCCCGACGCGAGGGCCGAGGTCGTCACTCACGAGCTCGCCCACGCGGTGGCGTTCGAGCGACTCGGCGAGGCCGCGTGGCACCAGACCGCCCACACGAGGTTCTTCGACGAGGGGCTGGCGAGCTGGGTGGCCGACGAGATCGACGGAGACGGTGAAGATCCGGTCGCCGCGGGGCTCGTGCGCGCACTCGGCCAGGCCCGCTTCGACCTGCTCGTCGAGGACGGCCGTCTGACCTACCGCCAGGACATCCAGGAGGCCTACTGGCTGGGCGAGGTCTTTGTCCGCGCCCTCGTCGACGTGGCGGGACTGCCCGCCATTCCCTGCGTGCTGGACGCGCTGGGTCGCGCGGGGCGGCGACCGGCGGCCGGACTCGCGCTCTGGTACGGAGCCGCGGGCCAGTGCGGCTTCGATCTCGATGCGGTGACGGCCCGGTGGGAGGCACGTCTGGATGCCCTGGCCGCCGAGCTCGAGGTGCCCCGCCTGCGGGTCCGCCGCGCGACGCGCCCGGAGGGTCCGGCGCTGGAGGTCTGGGACGAGGCCGACCGGGGCCTCCCCCTCCGGTGCCGGTTCCGGTCGGACCCCGCCACGCCCGTCGACCTCTACGTGCAGCGTCGGGTCGAGGATGGGGCCTGTGCCGTCCCGTCGTCGGTGCTCTCGGGCTCCACCTACGACTACCAGGTGGGCTTCGTCTTCGACGACACCGGGCCCGAGCCCGTGGGCGCCTTCCTTCCCTGGGTGATTCAGGTGCGGCGGGACCCCTGATCCCGGTGTAAGCGTCTGGGTCGGAGGAACCACCATGCGCCTGTTTGTCCTCGCGCCGCTCTTCGCCTGTACCGGCGACGGACCCGATCTCGAGCCGGATCCCGAGCCCTCCGACACCGGCGAGGCCGTCCCGGCCGACACCGGCGAGGCGCCGCTCCCCACCGAGGGTGACGGCGGCGACGCGCTCGGTCCGCGCTTCCAGAGCGGCACTCGGCTGGCGGCACGCTCGATCGGGGCGGCCGGCGCCGACGAGCGGATCTTCGCCTACTTCCACGACACCCAGCTCGACACCCCGTGCCGCTTCGTGCTCGCGACCGACGAGGTGCTGCGCTGCCTGCCCTCGACCGAGGCCGGCGAGCGCGCCTACCTCGACGACGAGTGCTTCCAGGCGGTCGACGTCTACCGCTGCGCGGACCCCTCCTACCAGCTCCTGGGCTTCCCGCTCGAGCGCGACGACGAGTGCGACCTCTTCCGCACCGTGTTCGAGGTCCGCGAGGTCGCACCTGCGGCCGAGCAGCCCGACGCGCTCTTCCAGGCCGACCCCTTTGTCGGGAGCTGCGGCCCCTGGCCAGGCTCCCTCCCCACCGTGGTCGACGTGGGCGACCTGGTCGACCCCGAGACCTTCGTCGGCGCCACGATCCGGGAGCGGGTGACGCAGCAGGGCTTCGGGGTCCGCGAGATCGTGGCCGACGACGGCGCGGTGCTGCGCCAGGAGCTGTTCACCGAGACGGACGGCACCTGCGCGATGCGCTACCTCGGCGGCCTCGGCCCGCGCTGCGTCCCCGCCCGCACGGCCCTCCTCGGCGCGGGTCCCGGCGTGGACTGGTGGTTCGGCGACGAGGCATGCGAGGTCGCCCCGCTGGCCTACACGTCGAGGAACCCCTGCCTCGACGAGGCCCCTCGGCTCGCGCTCGAGTTCGCCGACTTCCAGGGCCCCCGCCCGTGGCGCGTCGGAGAGCCCTACACCGAGGAGACGGCCTACGAGGACCAGACCGGAGAGTGCACCCAGCAGACCGTCGCCGAGACCCCCTGGACGCTCTACACCGTGCTCGGGCCGGCCACCGAGCAGACGCTGCCCGCCACCCGGCTGGAGATCGTCCCGGGTTCGCCGGTGTCGTTCGCCCGCTTCGTCGACCAGTTCGGCCTGTGGCTGGCCCCCGGCTTTCCCGAGGGCAGGCTCGGCCGGGGCGCCGGGGGACCCTTCGTGCGGTCCGACGGCACGGCGTGCAGCGCCCTCGTGACCGAGGACCACGGTGTGCGCTGCGTCGACGGCGACGTCCTGTTCGCCGACGACTTCTCGGTTCGCTACTTCGCCGATCCGGCGTGCACGGATCGGGTCGTGCAGACCATCCCGGGCGAGGTGCCGAGCGCGCTCGTGCTCGCCACCGCCGAGTCCTGCGTGCCTCGTGGCGACGCCCAGCAGGTGGGGATCGATGTCCTCGCCGTGGGAGGACCGTACGCGGGCTCGACGCTGTACCGTCGCTCGTCACCGGACGCGGTTTGCGAGCCGGCCCCGCTGGAGCCCACGCTCGACTACTACGACGTCGGTGACTCGATCGTGGAGACCCTGCCCGAGCTCACCGTCGAGTGACGGGGCGGATCGCCGCCTCCGCCTCCTCGATGTCGTAGCGCGCGATCTTGTTGCGCCGAACCGAGGTCACGATCCCCGTGATCCCGATCGGGATGGACGCGATGACCAGGCCGAGGCCCGCCGGGCTGGCGCCATCGCCCAACGAAGTGAGCAGGAGCCCGGGGATCAGCGTGCCGAACTGCAAGGCGAGCAGCGTGTTCGACGCGCGGGTGAGCGTCTCGATCCGGTCCCCGCGACGGTCGTCGCCGACCGCGCGGGCGAAGTCGGCAGGCATCAGCGGTCCCTCGGGGGTCACGGCCACGAGGCGCTTGTCGCTACCGCGAACCGCGGGATCCACGATGTGACCATAGCTTCCGAGGCGGCCCTTGTAGGACCGGTTCTGCGACCGGTAGGTCTCGAACGCGATCGGCGGGGCCTCGTCGGGGCTCGTCTCGGCGGACTGGGCGCCCGCGAGGGCGGACCACAGCAAGAGCACGGACATCCTCACCTCCGGCCGATGCGTAACGCTCGGCCCCCGTGCCCCCTGCGGCGAGGTAAGCGCCACGTAAGGTGTTCAGGCGCCCCGGGGCTCGGAGGGGTTCCGGTGGAACGGCTCGAGCTCCCTCGATGGACAGCCCGGCGGATGGCGGAAGAACAGCCGGGTGTCGGCAAACCGCGAGGTCACGAACCGCTCCACGAGCTGAATGGTGCCGATGGGCACGCGCTCCTCGTGGGCGTGCCACAGCGCGTAGACCCGATAGAGCGGGCCTGGCGCGACGCGGGGCAGCGCCCTCGTGAAGCGACGCCGTCTGGCGCGCCGCCACTGGGTCACGAAGTGGTCGCTGGGTACCATCACGAGCCCGATGGGCACCTCGGAGCGCGTCTGGTCGGTGACCCTGCTCTCACCGTCCTGATCGACGTCGTAGAGCGGATCCACGCTCACCGCACGGCCCGCGAAGCTCGTTCCGCACGGCCCAATCCCGGGCATGTCCGCCCCCTCGGGGCCTGCTTCCCGAATGCGATCGAAGATCCAGAACAGCGTGCGGATGTCGCGGTAGCGATGGTCGAAGGTGGTGGGCCCGAGCCAGGTGCGCTGCTCGCGCGTGATGATGGTCTCGTCGGTGTCGTCGACGTCGAACGCGGGAGGGCCGAACACCATGTCGGCCGACGGCCGATCGGTGCGCGGGAACTTCAGGGCGACGCCGGCTGCGAAGCCCCCCTGGTCGGAGATGTTGCCGTTGGACACGCGGAGCAGCCCCTCGCTCGGTGCAGCGAGGATGCCCCGGCACCGGTTGCCCTCGTCGGGGCGATAGGCGACTCGCGCCACGCACCCCACCGGGTGGAGGAACTTCTGCCCGATCACCATGCTGTGGCCACGAGGCAGGGTGTCGCCGCGGTGGACGAACGCGTTGAGCAGGTTGCGCGGGCGTACGAAGGCTGGATCCGGCGGGGGAACCGGACCCGGGGTGTCGTCTTCGAGACACGCCGCCCAGAGTCCCTCGAGCTTGTCGCGCCACGACCCGGTCGGGTCGCTCTCGGTCGGGACCACCGGGGGCTGTGGGGTGTCACGAACCTGGTCGAGAAAGCAGTCCGAGCGGCTGTCCGCGAGGGCAGCGGGCCGCCGTCCAAAGATGCCGAGCAGGCGAAAGAGGTCGTGCACGGTCCCCCCCGGGATCAGGTATTGATGCGGATCCGCCACCGATCGAGTGACGGCAGCCCGGCCAAGACGAGCTGGTCGGCCGGCGACTCGGTCGGCCCCGGCCCCGGCGCGTTCATGATCGCGTTGAAGGCCTGCACCACATCGAGGTCGTCGCCCTTGTCGATCGTCTCGAGCAGCAACGGGTCGTCGGGATCGCCGATCACCCCCCATCGCGTGTTGTGGAGCACCCACCCCACGGCGATCTGAGGCACGCAGTCGGTCAACCGGGGCAGTGCGTCTTGCCACCAGGAGAAAAAGCCCGGCTCGTCCCAGTTGTCGGGCGGCCGCAGGTGCCTCAGCCCGAACGCGGCATGACGCAGCGAGCCGCCATCGACCCAGCCTCGATCGTTGACCCAGCTGTGCACGAACGTGGCGTGGAAGATCACGAACCGGCAGAGCTGGCGGATCTCCTCGAGGGTGCCCGGAAGGCTGAGGTGGCCGGGACCGGGGTTCGGGCGAGGGTGCTCGCCGGGCCACAGCCAGTGGTGGCCTGCGAGAGGGGTCGCCGGCTGGCCCGGCGGCGTCGAGGGGTGCGCGGCGTGATCCCGCAGCGCGTCCCCTAGCGCCTCGATCTCGCGCGCCTGCGCCCGGGGCTCGAGCTCGGGGAGCAGGATCGCCACGAAGCGACCGATGCCCTCCCAGAAGGCGGTCGCCCCGACGCCGTACTCGGACCAGCCGAGCACCGGGTGCTCCTTTCCCCGAGGGGAGAAGCCCTTCCAGTCCACCTGGGCGAGCTGGTTGCGCAGTCTCGCCCCCACTCCGGCCTCGTCGAGGCCGGTGGAGCGGGGAAGCAGCCCCTGGCCCTCGAGCACGAGCGCGTCACCGAGCCGGTTGATGCCGGAGACGTCCCGCACGAAGGGCTGGAGGATGCGGCGGACGCGTGTAAGGGGGCCTGCCCGCTCCCCCCGGCCGTGCACCTGGAGGCACAGCGCGATCGACTCGACGAGGAGGTGGGTTCGGGCCAGGTGGATGTCGGTCTGGCCGGCCACGAGCGACACGCTGCGCGCCACGAACTGAGCGTGCTGCCACGCGGCGTGGCCGTCGGCGGGGGTCACCTCGCGCACGTCGAACCACTCGGGGTCGTCCTCGTCGACTCCGGCGTCGACCGGGTCGCGGCGCTCGGAGCGGTCGCGCGACGCGATGCGGATCTTGCGCAACGCGTACTCACCGTCGGCCTGGCGCACCCAGGTGACGCGCACGTTGGGAAGCTCGTAGGGGCCCCGCAGCGGCACGTCGTCCCAGTTGTGGTCGAGCACGATGCGGGAGCCGTCGTCCGAACGCTGGAGCGGAAAGGTGGCGAACCCGTCGAGGAGCCGCTTCGAGGTGTAGGCCGTGCAGTCCGTCCAGGGATCGGGCTGTCCCGAGGGCCGCGGATACCAGTCCGCGAGCTCGAGGTGGGTCTCCGGAACCGGCGTGTCGCGGTAGTCGGCCAGGATCTTGAACACCCGGACCGACAGCGCCCAGCGGGGCAACAGGGCGAGTCGCCAGCCGAACCACGCCCGAAGCAGCGGCACCGCGTTGTACGGCGTACAGTGGCCAGCCGAGAGCAGCGCCGCCCGGTACTCGTCGCTCCACGACAGCGAGAACTCGGGGGCGTGAATCGGCAACGCGCGCGGGTTGTCCCGCCGGGGCACCGGCCCGCCCGGTCGGTAGGCCCAGGGGTGGGCGGGCCAGTCGAGGCGGGGCTCCGCGGGCCACAACGCATCGGTCACCAGCGAGCGACGGCGCCTCAGCGCCGTCGGCGGCGGCGGCGGCGGTGCCTTCGAGCGCAGCACCATGTGCTCGAGGGTGCGCCGCACGCGGGCCTCGTCGTCGGAACGGGGGCCCTCGGGGGCCGGGTCGTGCAGCAACGTGAGCAGGGTGTCGACCGAGAGGTGTCGGCCGTCGGGGAGCGAGGCCAATGCCCGCTCGAGGTCCTCGGGGTCCATCGGCGTCCGCTCCACGAGAGGTGCCTTGGCCGAAGGAGCCCCGCAGGTGCCCGGAGGGCGCGCGCCCCCCAACCAGCGGGCACAGGGTGTGGGTACCCAGCTCGGAACCTCTCCTCCCCGCCGCGGCGTGGTGTCCCGGTAGAGCAGGGCCGGAACGTCCGCCGCACCGTAGAGCTCGAGCACACCAGGCAGCTCGGGCGGGTCGGCCTCGTAGATCCACTGGCAGGAGAGGAGGTCTCGGGGGTCCGTCGGCATCAGCGCTCCAGCATTGCCGGCCAGAACAGTGAACGCCAAGGCAAATTTCTCCGGTGGGCGTGAACGAACCCGTTCAGCCCCGCGTCAGCATAGAGCGACAGCGCCCGCTGCGTGCGGTTTCTCGCCTCGGCGGGACGCCCCTCGAACGACGCGAGAGCCCCCGAGAGGGCCTCGACGTGACCTGCCCCCCAGTGGGGCTGCTCGGCGTGGAGGATGCGAATGCTCCGCCTCACGACCCTGGGGGACCAGGGGGCTCCGCTCGCGGCCACGGCAAGCTCGGCCAGTCCGCGCAGCCAAGCGTGACCGGTCCGAACGTGCTGAAGATCCGTGAGGACCTTGGGTGGACGTCGACCGATCGCGATCCGGGCGCTCTGCGGGTCGCCCGCGTGCAAGGCGACCCGGCAGCGGGCGAACGAGGTCACCCACTGGTACGCGGCCGGCAGCGTCCCCTGTCGCGCCACCTCGTCGTCGAGGATCCGGGCGGCGGCCTCGGCATCCCCGTCGATCAGCGGCACGAGATAGCGCACGGCGATCTCGCAGAGCCCCGACGACAGCCGGTCCGATCGGTCGGCCAGCACCTGCGAGAGGCGCTCGGCCTGGGCGATCCACGCCGCGTCGGGAGGCGCCGAGAAGTGCAGCGCGAGAAGCCGGTTCACCCGGGCGACCGACAGCGCCCAGCCGCCGTCCTCGGTCGGCGGATACTGGGCGATGGCCTCGGCGAGCACCGACGCGGACTGGCCCATGCGCTCGGTGTAGAGCATCACGTAGGCCCGGGTGGTCGCCACGAACGCCCGTGTGACCGGCGAGGCCTGGCCGGTCCAGCGCTCGAGGAAGCGGTCGAGCCGCTCGGCCTCGCCGCGACCACTCCGAGACAGGGCCAGCGCGTTCCACAGCAAGGCCGCGGCACGCACCGCGTGATCGAGGTGCCGATCCTCGAGGGCCATGCGGAGGTACCGCACGAGCATGGCGGCCGCCTGGGTGTACTCGAAGTACGCGAGGGGAGCTGCCGCCGCCCAGGCCGCGACGAGCCTCGGGGGCGCAGGCCGGTCCACCGGATCGAGCTCGAGGGCGTGGCGGCGGAGCCAGAACAGGTCCAGCAGCGTGGCGAGACGAGCGCGCCACCCCGACGGAGGGAGCGAGAACCCGAGCAGGCCGCAGGCCTCGGTGAGCGTGACCAGACCGCGGGAGACGTTGCCCGCTCGCAGCCAGAGATCCGCGGCAGCAGCCAGGTGGTGCCCGCGGTCGGCCCCCTCGACCCGCGCCGCTGCCTGGGTGGCGGCGCGCGCTGCGTCCAGTGGCTGGTTCTGGTCCGCGAGAGACCGAGCGAGCAGGGCGTGCCCGTCGACACGGTCGTCGTGCTCCACGACGTAGCGCACCCACCGCTCCGCCGCAGACGGCGCGCCTCGGGCCAACGCCTGACGTGCGCTCTCGAGCGCCTCGGGCACCGCCCGATCGTGGTCCCCGAGGAACCGGAGCAGCCCGGCTCTCGTCTCGGGGGGCGCGTCGACCAGCTCCTCGAGCACGTCCCGCAGCGCGGGTTCCCCGATGGGCGGGAGACCCGGCGGCAGTCGCACCAGCGCGACGGTGGACGCGTCGCGGGACCAGTCGAGGAGGCCATGGTCGTCGAGTGCATCGACGGCCTCGGCGGAGCCGTGGCGAAGCGCGAACAGCGTGGTCACCCGGCCCCCGAGGCTGGCGATCAGGCTCGCCAGTCGACCCGCCGCCTGGGGAAGCTCCGCCGCGCGCTCGACGGGCGGGGCAAGGTCGATGCGCTCGGACTCGGCCACCGTCCAGGCCACGAGGGGAGCCTCCTCGGTGGTCGACACCACACAGGCGCGCACGTCCCCCTCGTCGAGCAGGTGGGTGAGGATCCGCTCGCTGTCACGGTCGATCCACTGCGCGTTCTCGACGATGAACAGCGTCCCCTGGTCGCGCTCCGAGTCGACGCTCGCGGCGACCAGCGCCTTCAGGGCGCGCGCCAGCTCCCGGTGTCGAGGGCCCGGAAGGGCCACCACGGTGGCCCGGCTCCGGGCGAAGGCGGGGAATGCCGTCTCGAGGAGGGCGCGGTCGACGTCGTCGAGAGCATCGAGGTGGGCCGAAAGATCGTCGACCAGTCCCTCGAGGGCGTGCAGCGGACGCAGCCCGCTGCGGGTGCCTCCAAAGCGGAGCACCGACCACTGCCGTCCCACGGCCACCCGAAACAGCGTGTCGGCGAGAGCCCGCCCGGACTTGGGGTCACCGACCACGACGAGTCGCGGCTGGGCAGCGCCGAGCCACCGCTTCGCCACGACGCGGTGCGACGCGTCGGGATCTTCGGAGCGGGTAGGCCTGCCCGCGAGCGCGACGAGGCAGTCCTCCGCCGACGGGCGCTGGTTCGGATCGGGATGGAGGCATCGCCGGAGGACGTCGGCGAGCGACGGATTGGCGATGGGCGGAAGCGGAATGGTCCCCCGCGACAGCGTGACGTCGACCCGACGATTCAGCGCCGCGGCGTCGAGCGGCGCGGCGACCACCTCGTGGATCACCAGCCCCGCCGCGTAGATGTCGCTCGGCGGCCCCCACGACTCCCGGTTCAGCTGCTCGGGCGAGAAGTAGTGGGGCGTCCCGTCGAGGCTGGCTCGGGGGTGGGCCACCGAGTACGCGAGGCCGAGATCCACGAGGACCACGGTGTTGTCGGAGCGGACGCGGACGTTCTGCGGCTTGATGTCGCCGTGGACGATGCCCGAGGCGTGGAGCACCTCGATGGCCGAGAACAGCCCCACCGCGAGCTCGGTCGGATCGATGGTGGCGAGGACGTCCGACAGGTCGTGGCCTTCGACCAGCTCCATGACCAGCGCGGTGCTGCCCTCCTCCTCTACGAGCTCGCGAACCCGTGGCAGGTGCCGGCAGGGCGTGCGGGCGAGGAGGCGAAAGTCGCGGCGGAGCTCGTCGAGCCCCTCGACCGCGTCCGTCGACCAGATCTTGAGTGCGACCTCCTGACGCCACCTCGTGTCGTAGGCCCGCAGGACCCGGCTGCGGGCTCCGCGGCCGAGCTCGCCGAGGATGCGGAACCGGCCCCAGGGTTGGCCGTCGCGGTCACGGGGGTCGGCGGTCTGCGGCACGGGATCCTCCGACCGGTGGGCATCACACCGGGGGTCTACAGTTGCAACCTGCCACCTGCACGTTCACCCAGCGCCGAGGTGCTCGGGGCCGACGACCGCGGTGTCCTCCGCGCTCGCGCGGACGAGCCCCGCTCGGAGGACGCTCTGCAGCTCCTGCACGTTGCCGGGCCACGATCGGGACTCCAGCCAGGCACAGGCGGCGTTGGAGAGGGGCCGCGCCCGGATCTGGGCCTCCCGCGCCAGCCGGTCGACCAGCGCCAGAGCGAGGGGCACGACATCCTCGGGGCGGTCGGCGAGCGGCGGCACCGCGATCCGCAGCGCGTTCAGCTGGAAGTAGAGGTCCTGGCGAAGTCGCTGCTCGTCCCGGGCCCGCTCCGGATCCCCGCTCGTGGCCGCCATCACCCTCACGTCGGGCGCCCGATGGTCGTCGGCGTCCCCCACCCGTCTCACCCTCCGGTGCTCCAGGAGGACGCTCAGCGCGCTCTGAACCGCAGGGGCGAGCGCGAGGACGTCGTCGACGTAGAGCGTACCGCCGTCCGCCGCGTGAACGAGCCCGTCACAGTCGAGGTCCAGCCCTGGCCAGGCGCCTCGTCGCGCGCCGAAGACCTCGGCCGCCGCGCGATCGGCGGACAGACTCCCCGTGTCGACCACCACGAAAGGCCCTCTTCGTGCGGGCTGACTGTCGTGGATCATTCGCGCGAGACTCCGCTTGCCCGAGCCTGGGGGGCCCGTGATCAGCAGGGGCGTGTCCGTCGTCGCGGCCATGGCGGCATCGCGAAGCACGCCAGCGAACGCTGGAGACTGTCCGGCCAGGTGGTCGGAGAGGAGGCGCGCGCGGAAGGGGCGGGTCGGGTCGTCCTCCGCACTCCCCAGACCCGACAACGTCCGCTGCACGGCCGGCTCCAGGTGCGTCACGATCAGCCTCGCGAGCCGTCGGGCCCGCTCGTCGAACCGACCCGGCGGCCCCGCGAGGTAGAGCACGCCCTGGGGCTCTCCACCGGCCCGGAGCGCCGCACAGAGCACCGCCCGGATCTGGGCATCCCGCACGCTCGGGCGATCCTCGAAGCGCTCGTCGAGCAAGGCGTCGACCGTGTGGATCACCCCCCCGCGGGCCGCTGCGGAGAGGAGGGCGACGCTGATCTGCCGGCGCATCCCGAACACCAGCTCGTCGTTCGTCGGGAACGCACGCCACCACCGCGGCGTCGCCGAGTCGAAGCCCGGGCCGATCGCGAGGTAGGCCTTGTCGGCGCCCGTGGCGGACCGGGCCAGCTGCAGCACCTCGGTGAGGAAGGGCTCGATCTCCACGCGCTCGCCGAGGTTCAGGAGGGCGTGCAGGAGTTCGCACTCGTGGGCCAGGGTGTCGGTCATCGGGGCAGTTCGACCTCCGTGCGAGCGACCGGGGGTTCGTCCGGGTACGATCCCCGCCAGTCGGAGACCTCCATGATGCCGTCCCTCCTACCCCTGCTCCGCGGCGAACCCCTACCCGAGCGCGTCCCTGGCGGTTTGCAAATGGTGAACCGGGGCGCTCGATCCCGTTGTGCCCGGCGCTCGGGCACGTCGAGCTGACGTGCGGCCTCTCGTCCTTCGATCCTCCGTCACGATCCCCGCCCCGCCCGACGTCGTGTGGGACGTGCTCACCGACGTGCCCGACTGGCCTCGCTGGTGCCCGCCGGTGCGCAGGGTGACCCGCTTCGGCACGCTCAAGCCCGGTGAGCGGATGGCGTACGTGCTCGCGATGGGACCCGGCGTGCCCGTGTCGTTCGACGTCGAGCTGCAGGTCGTCGACCCGCCGCGTCACCTCCAGTGGACGTCCACGAAGTGGTGGGGAGTGCGGGGAACGCGCGCCTTCCGACTGACGCCGGTGCCCGACGGAACCGAGGTCGTCGACGAGAAGACCTTCGAGAGCCGCATCTGGCCCGTCGCCGCGCTGTACCCGCGAGGCACGGTGTCCGCGATGTCGGATGGATGGCTCGAGGGTCTGCAGCAGGCCGTGGCCGAGCGGTGACCGGCTCGATCTATGGCACCTTGCGGAGGCTGCGGTCCACCACGCAGAGCCCCTCGGAGCTGCAGCGAGGGATCAGCGGCTGGCAAGCGAGCCGGGTGCAGACGACGCTGCCGCAGCGGGCCTCGCCGAACTCGTCGAGCGCCGCCTCCTCCTGACCGATCGTCACCGCGACCGCGGTTCCCCCGTTGCACTCGTCGCAGCACCCGAGCTCGACGATCGTACACTCCTCGTCGACCTGACACGCCCGGAGATCCACCTCGAGCGGCTGCGTCGGCGGATAGGCCGGATTCCCGCACCCCAAGGCCCACAGGGCGAACCACACCACGATCATCGGCATCTCCTCGGCCGGCACCCCTATTGGAAGGCGCGGACGTCGGCGACCCACCCCGCGCGGGACTGACAAGCCCTTGATAGAATCCAGGGCTGCCCGGACGAGGAGGAGCGATGATCGGACGCGTCGTGAGCGTCGTGCTGCTGCTGGCCGTGGCCTGCGCCGGGGACCTCGAGTCCCCTTCTGGGCCTCCGGGAGATGCCGATGGCGACGGCATCCGCGCCGACGAAGACTGCAACGACGATGATGCGACCGTGTTCCCTGGCGCTCCCGAGATCTGCGACGGCGTCGACAACGACTGTGACGACCTCGTCGACGACGACGACGAGCTCGCGGAGGCCCCCCGGTGGTACCGCGATCTCGACGGCGACGGCTTTGGGAGCGGCGGCGGGATGCTCGCCTGCGAGGAGCCTGCCTCGGGCTTCACCGCGGAGGCGGGAGACTGCGACGACAACGACGAGACGGTGAGCCCCGACGCGCTCGAGGTCTGCGACACCATCGACAACGACTGCGACGATCTCGTCGACGACGACGACGACGACGTCGACACGTCGACGGGGGCCGAGTTCTGGGTCGACGACGACGGGGACGGCTTCGGAGATCCCGAGCGGCCGGTGTTCGCGTGTCGCCGGCTCGACGGTCTGGCCGACAACCCGAACGACTGCGACGACCTGCAGGACGTGGTTCGACCCGGAGTCGCCGAGGTCTGCGACGCCATCGACAACGACTGCGACGGCCTCGTCGATGACGAGGACCCGGATCGGGACCCGAGCGTGGCCCCGCTGCACTACGTGGACGCCGACCGCGACGGATTCGGCAACCCCTCCACCGGCATCCGGGCCTGTCGCGCGCCGCAGGACACGGTCTCGATCGCCGGCGACTGCGACGATGGCTCCGCGGCGATCTCCCCCGACGCGACCGAGATCTGCGACAGCGTCGACAACGACTGTGACAACGCCATCGACGACGCCGACCCCTCCCTCGACGCGTCCCAGGGCGGTGTGACCTCCTACACCGACAGCGATCGGGACGGGTTCGGCGACCCGACCACCGCGCTCGTCACCTGCCTGCTCCCGCCCGATCGCTCCACGACGGGCGAGGACTGCGACGACACCCGCGACGACGTGTTCCCGGGGGCCGAGGAGTACTGCGACGGCGTGCGGAACGACTGCACCTCGCCCCAGCTCGACGAAGACGGCCTCGCGAGCTGGACCGACCCGAGCGGCCGCGTGGACGTCACCGGACTGCTCACCGGAACGGACTCCGAGGAGGCCCAGGCCGTCTTCGGTACCGACGGCCAGCTCGCTCTGTGCGAGGACACCTGGTACGCGTCCATCACGATCCTCGGCGGCGCGAACGTGGAGGTCCGGGGCTACGGCACCAGCCGCGACGCGGTGCGCGTCGAGGGCGTGAACGGGTCGCCGATCGAGATCGACGACGCAGGCTCGACCGTGACCATCGAGGGCCTCACCGTCGCTGGCGCCGGAGGCTCGGCCTACGGGATCCGCTGTGCGTCGTCGGCCGAGCCCCACGTCCTGACCATGCGCGACGTTCGGGTGACCGACAACGTGCTCGTCGGCAATGCCGCGTTGAGTGCAGACCGCTGCACCACCTCGCTTCAGGACGTCGAGATCGATGGGAACGCGGGCTCGGCGGCCCTCGAGGTCACGAAGGGGTCGCTCCTCGCGCAGCGCGTCGACGTCCACGACAACACGAGCGACTCGGCCGGCGGAGGGCTCTTGCTCGGGGTAGGCCTGCACCAGCTCGACGACGTGCAGGTTCGCAACAACGTGGTCGACGACCCGTCGGGCACGCCGGGCGGTGGCGGCATCTTGATCGACCTCGGAGCGACGGTCGAGCTGACCGGCGGCATCGTCGAGGGCAACCTCTGCCCCGGTAGCGGCGGCGGGATCCTCTCGTTTGGCGAGCTGACGCTGCTCGACACCACCATCCGCGGCAACACGGCCGCCCAGGGAGGCGGGATCGCCGTCAACGGGGGTGAGCTCCTCGCGCGGCGGTCGACGCTCACGGGCAACCTGGCCAACGTCGACGTCGGTGGCGGGCTCGTCGTGAGCGACGGGTCGAACGTACGGCTCGAGACCTGCACCCTGACGGCCAACGAGGCGGCGACGACCGGTGGCGCCATCTGGGCCTCGCCCCAAGGCACGCTCCTCGACGTCCAGGATGGCGCGTTCGGGGCCACCGGCACCCCCGAGGACAACCTGCCTCACGACGTGAGCTGGGACACCGCCCTCACGCTTCAGGACAACGAGACCTTCTGCTTCGGACCCCGCTGCCCGTGAACGAGATCACCCTGTCCTCCGCTGCCGGAGGGAACCTCGAAGACGCCGCGATCGCGCTCGCCGCGATCGACCACGGTCTCACCGACGTCGACGGCGTCAAGCGCGCGCTCGACGCCCTCGCGCGACCCGTGCGCCTCCCGCCGGGAGCCACCGCGATCGAGGGGGTCGCCCGACTGACTCTGCACCTCTTCCACACGGAGGGGATCCGCGGCGACGAGGAGGACTACGACGCACCCCGCAACTCCTGGATCGACCAGGTGCTGGAGCGGCGTCGGGGGCTGCCGATCCTCCTGTCGATCGTGACCATCGCGGTCGGAGAGCGCGCGGGCCTCGCCCTCGATCCGATCGGCTTCCCGAGCCACTTCCTGGTCGCTCCCCGTGATGCCGAGGAGCGCTTCTTCGTCGATCCGTTCCACGGGGGCGTGGTGATCCGCGAGGACGTCTTGCGGGGGCGGTTCACCAAGCAGACCGGCCTGTCCGACGACGCGGCCTTCGAGCAGGCGGTCACGCCCGTGAGCACCCGCGCCGTGTTGGTCCGGATGTGCACCAACCTCGCACTGGCCTATCTCCGGCGGAAGGACGTCCCGGGCTGCGTCCGCATGCGTGCGCAGCTGGAGGCGCTCGGCGAGCACGAAGGGCCGGTAGTCGAGCTCCTGCGCCGGTTCACCTGACCCTGCACCGATGTGGCGCACCTGAGCGCGGGAACGTCGCGATTACCCGTGCCTCATGCCCACCACCGCCACCGGCTTCGACGCCCACGCGTTCGCCGCCGATCTCGACGCGCTCCGCAAGCGGGCCCGAGCCTCCCTGTCTCGCGAGGACCTCGACCACCGCGGTCGCATGGCCGCCTGGGGGCGCTTGTCCACCCTGGCGGGCCTCGCTACGGCGTGGCTCGCCCCGAACCCCGTTTCGATCGTCCTCCTGTCGACGGGCGTGTTCGCCCGCTGGGCGATGATCGCCCACCATACGCTGCATCGTGGCTACGACCACGTCCCGGGCGCCGCTCCCCGCCAGACCAGCCGTGGCTTCGCCGCGGGATGGCGGCGATGGGTCGACTGGCTCGACTGGATCGATCCGAGAGCGTGGGCCCACGAGCACAACCACCTGCACCACTACCGGCTCGGAGAGGAGGAGGACCCCGATCTCCTCGAGCGGAACGTGGCCTGGATGGAAGAACAGGGGTGGTCACCGCTCGCCCGCCACGCCATGGTCCTGTTCTTCATGTTCACCTGGAAGTGGAGCTACTACGCACCGAACACGCTGCGGGCCCTGCTGGGGAGCGACCGCTCGCTGGCCCAGATGTGGACGTTGCCCGCCTTCTGGACACGCTGCGTCCTGCCCTACGGGTTGTGGCGATTCGTGGTGCTGCCCCTGTTGTTCCTTCCCCTCGGTCCGTGGGCGGTCGGGAGCGTGCTCGTGAACGTCGTGCTCGCCGAGTTGCTCTCCAACCTGCACAGCTTCGTCGTGATCGTCACCAACCACGCGGGCAGCGATCTCCACCGCTTCGCCGGCCCCATGGGGGACAAGGCCGAGTTCTACCGGCGGCAGGTGGTGGGTTCGACCAACTTCCAGACGGGAGGCGAGCTCAACGATTTCCTGCACGGCTGGCTCAACTACCAGATCGAGCACCACCTGTTTCCCGATCTGCCCATGTCGACACTGGCTCGGATTCAGCCCGAGGTGAAGGCGCTCTGCGAGAAGCACGGGCTTCCCTACGTGCAGGAGTCGGTGTGGACCCGGCTCCGCAAGACGGTCGACATCGCGGTGGGCCGGGCACACATGATCGCGGAGCCCGGCCCGGCGTAGTCGAGGATCCGCTCGGAGGAGCCGACCCCGGCGAGATCAGGCCGCGACCGCCGACGCCGCCGGAGCCCACGTTCCCACGCGACGCGCCGCCCGCTGCGCCGCCCAGGCCACGAGCGCGAGCGTCTGGGACTCGTCCAGCCGCTGCCCGAGCACCGACCGGATGCGGTCGTCGTCGAGCCGATAAGGGGCCATCGCCGTGATCAGCGCCAGATCCGCGACCTCGCGGTCGTCCGCGGACACCGCCGGCCGGACGCCGTCCAGCCACTCGAGGCCCAGGGTGGGTGCTCCGCCCTGCCAGCCGTCGATCGACCCCGCGAGCCCCTCGAGGAGCGAGGCGTCGAGGCGCTCGCGCGCCACGGTCTCGATCGTGCCCGACCAGCCCGCGAGCGCATCGGCAATCGTCGGCACGGGCTCGGCCCACGCGGGACGCCAGGCGTGCGCCTCGTCGTACTCGGGCAGGAGCTCGAGGCCGTCACCTGGCGCGATCTTCCGCTGCTTGCGGACCATGCCGCCCATCATGATCGACGCCATCGCATTGGCGGCGCCGTCCATGAAGTCGGGCGTGGGCATCATCTTGTCGTCGAGGAACGCCGAGACCATGCGATTCAGGTAGTGGAACGCCACCATCGTCCCGAAGTACTCCACGGCGTGCTCGTCGAACGGGAGCGTGGCGAGCTCCGGTCGAGTGGCCTGGGCCGACGCCTCGGCCCACACCCGAAGCGACTCGTCCGAGCCGCGGGTGGCCTTCACCGCCGCACCGTGGGCCCCCACGCAGAACGGGCACTGGTTCGCCTGGGACACCGACCAGGCGACGATCTCCTTGGCGGATCGCGGGGCGGAGCCCGTGAACAGCGTCTCGCGCACGACCACGTAGGACGCCGCGAGGAGCTCGGGCACGGGCGAGTGGAGCACGAACGGCGAGGCAACGAAGAACTCCTTGCGCATCCGGCGGTAGACGTCGCGAGCGAGTCCACGGGCCCGCCAGGGGCGCACCGGCTTCAACACGTGCACCGACGACGGCCCCATCCGCTCCATCATCGCGCTCATCATCGAGATCAACATGAATCCCCCTAGGTGACGGCCAATGGTGTCAAACCGCAGGGCCAGGGCCAAACCATTCGTTCAGAACCAGCGGATCAGCTCGGTGAAGCCTCGTCGGGTGACGGGCTCGAAGCGATCACGGGCTCGCGCCGCGAGAGACGACGCCTACCGAGCGAGGTCGGCGAGCGTGGCCACGATGCGAGGCAGCGTCGCCCCCAGGGAGTGGTCGTCGTCGGTCGCGATCAGATCGACGTGGGGACACCGAGCCGCGAGTCGGCGGCTGACGTCGATGGACACGACGGTGTCACCCTCGCCGTGGAACACCGTGCAGGGAAGGCTCGTCGGCACCACCAGCGCATCCGGATCGTCGACGGGGGGCTCTCGCCAGTGCAGCGCGGGCGCCAGGAGCACGAGCGCCGACAGCCCGTGCCCTTCCCCGAGCTCGTCGACGAGTGCCGCCGCCGCGAGCCCGCCATAGCTGGACCCCACGAGGATCGCACCGGGATGCTCGGGAACGAGCAGCCGAAGTTGCGCCACTCGCTCGGCGAGCGACAAGCTCCGACCGTCGGGCGCGACCACGACGAGTCCCGCAGCCCGGTAGGCCTGGACCTTGGCCCCCTCGGGGGACCCCTCGAGCCCGTGGGCCACGACGAGCGTTCTCACGGCGTGCCGACCGACTTGGTCCAAGTGTAGACGAACACCTGATGGTCGACCTCGGTGCCTTCGAAGCTCCCCGCGACCTCGGGTCCGAAGTACCGTCCCAGGAGCGCTCGGGCCTGCTCCGGGTCGTCGAACTTGTAGGCCGTGCGCAGGCGGGTGACCGCAAACCCCCGGGCCCTGAAGACCTCGGGGTCGCTGGCCAGCGGTCGCGGCGAGAGGGCGGCCAGACCGTCGTCGCCAGCGTTGTCGACGAGCACGAGCGTGCCGCCCGGTCGCAGCACGCGGCGGGCCTCGGCGAGCCCGTCGTCGAGGTCCGAGCGGTTCGCGAAGAAGTAGGCCCAGGTCGCGTAGACGCCGTCGAACGTCCCGTCGTGGAAGGGAAGGTCCTGAGCGACTCCGCGCACCCACACCAGCCGCGATCGGCCCTCCACCGGGCCCACCATGCCGGGCGCTGGCTCCAGGGCGACCACCGTGCGTTCGTCGGTCGACAGGCGGGTCGCGGTGAACCCGTCGCCGGCGCCCACGTCGAGCACGAGCCCGCGAGGCAGATGCTCGTGGAGCCAGCCGATGACCACGCCGTCGCGGTCCATCGCCCGTCGCTCGATCTCGAACAGCGCCGGCTCCTCGGCGCCATAAAAGGGAATGACCCGCGGATCCATCACGCCTCCGGGCTCGAGGAGCGTGCGCTGCCCCAGCCCCTCACCTTAGCTCCGACCCTCGGTGCAGGCACGGAGGATCAGCGAGGTTCCAGCAGGTAGAGCACCCGGCTACCCGTGCCTCCGCACGTCTCGGCGCTCACCGAGCCGACCTCGGCATCTCGCACCCGGGGAGTGCAGTGGTGGACTGACGCCAACCCGGCCGGCGAGCGCGAGAAGCCGGATCATCGTGAACCCCGTAGGCGAAATGCGCTTCGCGACGGCGAGCGGGACCGGCAACCCACGACACCGGGCTACCCTCCCGCCATGACCCTGCTTCCCGAGCTGATCACCCCCACGCCGGTCCACGAAGTCTTGCCAGGGCTCTGGACGAAGGACGAGTCGGGCGTCGCCGAGCCCTACGGAGGCAACAAGGTCCGCAAGCTCCGCTCCATCTTCGCGGAGGTGCTGGCCCGCGGTCGGCAGGCGGTGGTCACCAGCGGGGGAGTCGGCTCCCACCACGTCTACGCCACGGCGATCTACGCCCGAGCCAACGGCCTCGTCCCCCATGCGGTGCTCTTCGCGGAGCCGCGGACCCCCGAGGCCGAGCGTCACGGCGCGGGCATCCTCACCGTCTGCGAGACGGTCACCGTTCGACGCGACCCCCGCCGGGTCGCGCTGGCCGTACGCGAGGTAGCCGCGATCCACGACGCGGCGGTGATTGCCGTGGGCGGATCGTCGGTCCAGGGCACCCTCGGGTGGGTGGACGGTGGCCGAGAGCTCGCCGAGCAGATCGTGAACAAGGAGCTCCCCTGTCCCCGCAGCGTCTGGGTGCCCTCGGCGAGCGGCGGCACCGCGGTGGGCCTCGGGCTGGGTTTGGCCGCGAGCGGCGTCGATACCCGGGTCGTCGCCGTACGCATCGGTACGTTCCTCACGGCGCGGCGCCTCCGCGACCTCGTCGCGCGCACCCGTCAGCGGCTCTCCCTCGCCGTGGAGCCAGGTCCGATCGATCTGGTCGAAGCCTGCGCCCCGCTCGGGGAGGGCCCGGAGGAGCTCGAGCCTCGCTACACCCGCCCCGCGTGGCAGACCTGCGTCGCCCTCCGAGATCCAGGAGGACCCGATGTCTTCGTGAACACGGCGTCCCGAGGGGCGCCCGCGTGGTCGGCTCGATCGCCACCACCGGGGGTGGACGCCCTCTTTGATGGTCTGGTGTAGAGTCGGGCATGGACGCGGACCTACCTCAGGAAGTGAAGCGCGGGCTCGAGCTCCTCGAGGGCATCGACTCCTCCGCGGCGAGTGCGATCGAGGACCGACTGGTGCGGCTCCTGCGGGCTGGACGGGCCACGGTCTGGGCACGGCAGCGCCTTCCCGCGCTCGCGGCCGCCAGTTCGGAGCGCGAGCGGCTGCAGCTCCTGGTCGACGAGGCCGTCGCGCTCACCGAGGCGCCAGAGGCGTGGGCCATGACGTGGTCCGACGGTTACCGGGGCAGCCGGGTGCGTGCCCTGGTGGGCACTGGAGCCGGGCGAACCGCGGACGGTACCTGGGTCGTACCCGCCGAGATCAGCCGGTCGGTGCTCGGCCGGGTCGCCGAGCTGGGCCATGCCCAGTGGTCGGACGACGCGCGTTCCGATGCCCGCTTCCTCGGTGCCGCGAGCGTCCAGGCGCTGGAGCTCCGGTCGGTGGGCTGTGTGCCCATCGGAACCCGAGGCGCGCTCTACCTCCACGACCCCGAGAACCCCGGGCGGTTCGGGCCCGCCGCCCGCGCACAGGTAATGGCCCTGTGCGTGCTGGTAGGAGCCATGCTTCCCCCACCAGAGCCCGAGCCGACCGAAGCCCCTGGCCCCACTCCCATCGAGGGACTGGTGGGCAGCGCGCCGGCGATGCGCGAGCTCTACGCCTCCGTGCGAGCCTTCGCCCCCATGCCGTGGCCCGTGCTGATCCTCGGCGAGACCGGTACCGGCAAGGAGGCAGTGGCCCGAGCCGTCCACGCGCTGTCGGGTCGAGAAGGGCCGTTCGTCGCCGTCAACGCAGCCACGCTCGACCGGGAGCTCGCCGAGAGCCACCTCTTCGGCCACGAGCGCGGTGCGTTCACCGGCGCGGTGCGGGCCCGTGCAGGCTTCGTCGCCGAGGCCGGTCGCGGGACCTTGTTCCTCGACGAGGTCGGCGAGCTGCCCGACGCGGTGCAGGCGAAGCTGCTGCGGCTCCTGCAGGAGGGCGTGTACCGCCGGGTCGGCGACGACCGGGAGCACACCTTCGAGGGCCGCATCGTGGCCGCCACCCACCGCGCCATCGACGAGGCGGAGGACGGCTTCCGCGCCGACTTCTACCACCGCCTCTCCGCCTGTGTGATCCGCACGCCGGCTCTCCGGGAGCGACTGCAGGACCTACCCGCGCTCGTCGATCACCTGCTCGCACGGGCCGCGGCGGAGGCGAAGGTGGACCCACCGCAGGTGGCGCCCGACGCGCTGGCCGCGCTGCGCGCGCGCTCGTGGCCCGGCAACGTCCGCGAGCTGCTCAACGTGCTTCGCGGCGCGCTGGCGCGGGTGGCCGCCCGGGGGGAGGGACCGATCACCCTGCCGGACCTCCCCCCGTCGACGAGCCACGGCCCTGGCCAGGACCACGTTTGGCCGGCCGACCTCGCCCTGGCGACCGAGCGGTTCCAACAGCAGCGCGTGCGAGCCGCCCTCGACGCCGCCGGTGGCAACCGCACCCGCGCGGCAGAGATTCTCGGTGTCTCCCGGCAGTGGCTGCATCGGCTCATCTCGCGCTGGGACAGTGGAGGGCCCTGGTGATCGACCCCGACGAGCCCGATGACCTGGACGAGCTGCTCGAACAGATGGTGCCCGGGTCGGGCCACCGCGCGACCGCTGCCGACTCTCCGCCCTTTCCCACGGGCCTCGACCTCGAGCCCCGCGGGGTGATCGCGCGGGGCTCGGTGGGCTGGGTCTACGAGGCGTGGGACCCGTTCCTCGAGCGGGCCGTCGCGGTGAAGGTGAGCCGGCCCGACGGCGGGGCCAATGCCCGCCGGGCGCTCCACGACGAGGCGAGGACGACCAGCCGTCTCGCCCATCCGGCCGTCCTCCCCGTCCACCGCCTGCTCGTCGCCGACGGACTGCTGTGCGTGGTGTTCGCGCTCGGGCCGAGGCGCACTCTCGAGCACGTGATCCGCTCTTGGCGTCGGGATCGGGAGCTCACCTGGCCGTCGGAGCGCAGCCTCGGCATCCTGATGCGGGTCGCGGAGGTCGTGGCGCACGCCCACGAGCTCGGCATCGTGCACGGCGACCTCTCGCCGTCGAACGTCGCCGTCGATGACGCCTTCCACCCCTACGTGCTCGACTGGGCTGGCCTAGTCGCCCACGAGGGCTCGTTCTCGGGCACGCCCGAGTTCGCGGCCCCCGAGTGCCTGGCGGGCCGCGGGCCGAGCGCCCCGTCCGACGTGTTCGCCCTCACGGCGATCGCCTGGGAGCTCCTCGCCGGACGCCCTCTGCGCCCGTTCCCCGAGGGCCTCTCCGCGGGGGAGACCGTCGCTCGACTGCGCGAGGCCATCCTCCCCGAGCGACCCCCGAGCGGCGTGGACCCCGAGATCGGCGAGCTCCTCGTGAGAGGCGCGTCACCCGAGCCCGATCTCCGACCGTCCGCACGCGAGCTCGCGGACGCCTTCGAAGCCGTCCTCACCGGGCGGGTGAGCCGAGCGAGGCGCCACGCCGAGGCCGCCGAGAGCCTCAACCAGGCGCGCCGGGAGTGGCTCGCGTTCGGGGAGCGGGAGCGTCGTCTCGAAGAGGAGCGGCGAGTCGCAGCGGTCCAGCGGGCCCGCATCCCCCCGCACGCCCCGCCCGAGGCCAAGGTGGGACTGTGGGCGAGCGAGGCTCGAGCACAGCGTCTGCTGGAGGAACAGTCCCACGCGTGGACCCGCGCCACCGAGCTCGCGATGGCGGCGGTCCTCCTCGAGCCCCGACTCGAAGACGCGCACGCTCTGCTCGCCGAGCTGTGGTACGAGCGACTGCGGCTGTCGGAGGCCCACGACACCCCCGGTGAACGCACGCTCATCCTCGAGCGCATCCGCGCTCACGACCGGGGCCGGTTCGGCGAGCTGTTCGAGGGACGAGCCGAGCTCACCGTCGAGGGAACGGGCTCGGCTCGAATCTACGAGGTCGTCTCCGACGGGAGACACCGCACGGAGATGCTGCGTCACGAAGTCGAGTTGCCCGTGGAGCGGCTCGAGCTGTCCGCTGGCTCCTGGGTGGTCGAGGTCCCGCGCAGGCTCCGCCCCCTGCGCCTCCCGGTGGCGCTGCGTCGCGTCCAGCACGCCGAGATCGTCGCGACGGGACCCGAGGACGACCCCGACGGCTTCGTGTTCGTGCCGGCGGGACAGTTCCGCATGGGCGGCGACCGCCACGCACGGGGTCCCGTCGACCCCTGTGCACCCTGGCTCCCCGCGTTCTGGGTTGCCCGAACCTGCGTGACGAGCGCGGCCTACCTCGACTTCCTCGGTGCACTCGACCCGGAGGAGGCCACCCGCCGGGTGCCGGGGCAGCGACTCGTGACGGGGGTGTCCATCCCGCTGTGGGAGCGTGCCGAGCACGGCTGGCGACTCCCCCACGGATGGACGCCGGACTGGCCGGTGGTCGGCATCTCCCTCGACGACGCCCTGGCCTACGCGAGCTGGTACGGCGAGCAGAGGGGACTCCCGCTTCGCCTGCCCACCGAGGACGAGTGGGAGAAGTTCGCCCGGGGGGCGGACGGCCGCGCCTACCCGTGGGGCGAGGCCTTCGACGCTTGCTTCTGCCACATGCGCGACAGCCTCCCCGCGGGACCACGCCTCGGACCGGTCGAGCAGTTCGCCGAGGACCGCTCGCCGTACGGCGTCGCCGACGTCGCCGGTGGCGTCCACGAGTGGACGACGAGCGTCCTCACCGAGAATCGGCACGTGATTCGAGGGGGAAGCTGGGAATCCGACGCACAGGCCTGCCGGCTCGCGAGCCGCGCGGGGGTTCCACCCGAGAGCCGGCTCCCGACGATTGGCTTTCGGCTGGTCGCCGAGGCCCCGAGCGGATCCGGTTCACCCCAGTGGCAACCTGGCGAGCGGGGAGGGGTTGCCCCGTCAGACCAGAAGAGTGCGATCGATCGAGAGGGAAAACACTTCGGTCGGACCGCCCGCCCAATCGACGGGGCAACGCACCCCACCCATGACCGTCGATAGACCCGACCGTCAACCCTCGCTTCCGTCAAATCCCGCAAACTGCCGGCGGACAACGGGGCGACTGTGCGACGGTGGCGTTACGTCGCGGCTCGGAGGCGCCCGTGCTCTGGACGACCGTGCTCGTCCCCGCCCTCGCCTTCGGCGAGACCGCTCTCGACCGCGCGATGACGCTGGCCTTCACGACCTGTGCGCCCCACGCCACCCATCGGCCACCGACGCTGGACGCTCGCGGCCTCGAGCGGCTGCGCGAGGGTGAGGTGGTGCAGATGCTCGAGCGCGGCGCGGGCACCGACCCCACCGCGGCGGTCGGGGTGGTGATGGCCGAGGCCTCGGTCAGCGAGGCGTGGCTCGCCTGTCAGGGTCCCCACGCCGAGCCTGGCGAGAACCCGGAGTTCCTGATCGAGTCGCTGCCGGACCACCAGGCGGTCTGGTACGGCTACGTGCCCCTGCCGTGGCCCCTGCGCGACCGACAGTACATCGTGAAGTCCCGCGCGAACGTCGCGATGGCCAACGCGACCGAGAATCGGTGCTGGGAGCACACCTGGCGGGAGTACCCCGAGGGCCTGGCCGACGTCCGTCCCATGGTCAGCGAAGCCCCCGTCGAGGGCATCACCCCCGAGCACCTCGACCGGGCCGTGGTCACCTCGTGGAACCGAGGCTCCTGGCTGCTCGCCGCCGTCGACGACGACCACGTGCTGATCATGTTCCAGGCCAGCCTCGTGGTGGACGGGAACATCCCCGACTGGATCGTGCCCCGCATCACGGCATCGAAGCTCGATGGCATGCTGAAGCGGGTGAAGGGTCGAGCCGAGACCTGGGCGGCGCTCCACTACGACCGTCGCCACGCTCCGTTCCTGGGTGGCGACGGGCGGGTCATTCCCCCCCTGCGGTAGCCCTACGTGCGCAATCTGGGGTCGAGCGCGTCCCTTAGCGCGTCGGCCACCACGTTCACCGACAGGGTGAGGACGAACAGCGCGAGCCCGCTCGCGAGCAGCGGCCACCAGATCCCCTGCATCAGCTCGCTCTTGGCGTCCGCGATCATCTGCCCCCAGCTCGGCTCGCGATCCACCCCGACCCCGAGGAACGTCAGGATGACCTCGCTCTTGATGGCCACCACGAAGGTGAGGCTGAAGTTGATGAGCACGAGGTGAGCCACGTTGGGCAGGATGTGGGAGAAGAGGATGCGCCCGTTGGGCAGCCCGAGTGCCCGCGCGGCCTGCACGTAGTCGAGCGCCCGCACCTTCTTCACCTCGGCCCGCACGAGCCGACACAGCGTGACCCACGACGTGCTGCCCACGACCACCACGATGTTGAACAGCCCGAGCGACAGGTAGTCCGCGAACCACAGCCCGCGGTACCACTCGGCCACGGGCCCCTCGCGCACGATGAAGGCGAGCGCGAGCATGAGCAGCAGGTACGGGATCGAGGCGACGGTCGAGTAGACGTAGACCACGACCTCGTCGATCCACCGTCCGAAGAACCCGGCCACGAGGCCGAGCGTAGTCCCGATGATCACGGCGAGCCCCGCGCCGAAGGTGCCCACGACGAACGCGACCTTCGTGCCGTGGAACGCCCGTAGGAGCACCGACTTGCCCGATGACGTCGACCCCATCGCGGTGAGCGGATGCTCGAGCGAGGGCGGCGTCGCGGACTCGGGGACGTCGAACCCGAGCTCGGCGAGCGTGAGATCGTAGACGAACGGCCGACCGTCGACGAGCTCCACGATCTGGGCGCCCAGCGCGATCAACGCGAACGCCACGAAGGTCACGAGAGAGGCCATGGCGACGCGGTCGCGAGAGAACCGCTGCCACGCCTGCCGGGCGGGGGTCGCAGGAGCGTTCATTCGAGTCGAATCCTCGGGTCGACCCAGGCGTAGAGCACGTCGGCCACGATGTTGAAGACGATGTAGAGCACCGACCCGAGCATGGTGAACGCCTTGACGACGGGCAGGTCCGAGCTGGTGATGGCGGTGTAGAGAGTGCTCCCGAGCCCGGGGATCCCGAAGAAGATCTCGAGGAGGAAGCTCCCGGTCACGAGAAACGGAAGGCCGATGGTGAGCCGGGTGATGATGGGAATCAGGCTGTTCGGCAGCACGTGGCCGAGGAGCACCCGCCGGGTGGGCAGTCCCTTGGCGCGAGCGGTGCGCACGTAGTCGCGCCCGACCTCCTCGAGCACCACGGTGCGGAAGTAGCGGACGTCGGTCCCCACCGACAGGCTCACCCAGATGATGACGGGCAAGGCGACGAACACGACGGCCCCTGGGCCGTAGGCGTAGCCCCACACGGGGAACCACTTCCACTGATCGGCGAGCAGCCACTGGCCGAGCAGGATGTAGACGAGCGAGCTCACCGAGATGCCCGCCACGGCCAGCGCCGTCACGGTGCGGTCGAGGACCGAGCCGCGGTAGAGCGCCACGAGCAGCGAGATGCCGATGGCGAGCAGCGCGCCGAGCGTGAACGCGGGCACCGACACCGACAGCGTGGGCCCGAGGCCCCGCCAGAACACCTCGCGCACCGGCGTGTCGTCGGCCCAGGAGCGTCCGAAGTCGAAGGTGACGGTCTGTCGCAGAAAGTCCAAGTATCGGACGACGAAGTTCCCGTTGAGCCCGAGCTCGTCGCGGAGTCGGGCCACCTCGGTGGGGTCGGGATTCTTGCCGAGCTTGATGGCGACGGGGTCACCGCCCGCCACGTCGAACAGGAACAGCGTGATCAGGGCCACGCCGAGGAGCACGGGGATCGCGTAGCCAATGCGTCGCACGAGGAAGCGGATCATCGCTGCCTCCCGAGGATGGAGGCCACGAGCAGTCCCCCGAAGCCAAGGACCAGCACTGCGAGCGGCCAGCGGACGGGGCGGTTCCACTCCGCGACGCGCGCATCCCGCAGGGCATCGTCGAGCCAGACGTACCGCAGGTGCTGGTCGTTGACCTCGGTGTACTTGTACCCGTGGAGCCACTCGTGGGCGAGGTGGGGCCGAATGCGGTGCGCGCGGGTGATCCAGGGCACCTGGTCGGCCACGATGCGGGTCATCTGCTCGTACAGCGCGGTCCGCTCGGGCGAATCCGGCAACACCGCGGCCTCGTCGTACAGCCGGTCGAACTCGGGGTCGTCGAAGTTCGCCGACCCGATGCCGGGCGCCTTGTTGGGACCGTACAGCAGCTGCAGGACGTTCTGGGCGTCGGGGTAGTCGAAGCCCCACGCCAGCGAGGCGATCTGGAACTGCTTGTTCCGCATCTTCTGGATGAGCTGCGGGAAGGTGTTGGGCACCACGTCCACCTCGATGCCGAGGCGGCGCATCTCGTCGACGAACCGGGCCGCGAACTGGCGATTCGTCACCGACGTGCCCGAGCCCTGGAAGGTGACGTGCAGCCGCTCGCCGGTCTCGGGATCGATACCGCCCGGGTACCCCGCCTCGGCGAGAAACTCCTTGGCTCGTTCCAGCTGGGCGGTGCCGTCTTCGGAGTGGAACGGCCGGTAGTCCGGGTCGTGACCGGCCACGCCCGGGGGCACGGGGCTGTGGGCGACCACCGCCATGCCCGCGTACAGGTTGTCGACCGTCCAGCGGTGGTCGTAGGCCAACGCGATGGCGCGTCGCAGATCGACGTTGGCCATCACCGGGTCCTCGGTGTTCAGGCAGGCGTACACGATGCCGAGCTCGACCCAGCGCTGCTGGGTGACGCCGCGCTCGACGAGCTCCGGCGAGAGCTCGCCGCGGGGCAGCGCCTCCGCGACGTTGTCCTTTGGCGGGTTCACGAAGTCGGTGTGGCCGTTCTTGAAGTACAACCAGCGCGGCTGGTCCTCCTGGATGAAGCGGATCTCGACGCCATCCACGAACGGGATGCGCTGCCCGGCGCGCTCGAGTCGCCCCGCCTCGAGGTCCGTCTCCCAGTCGGGATAGCGCTGGGCGGGATCACCGACCGGGTCGGGGACGCGGACGTCGCGGTAGTCCTCGTTGGCCACCATCACGGCCCGATACACCGGGTTGTACTCCACGACGCGAAACGGTCCGGTCCCCACGGGGTGGTTTCGCCAGTCGTCGCCGTAGTGCTCGACGCACTCCCGCGGGTAGACCCCGGCGGCGGGCAGCGCGAGCACCCACATCAGCTGCGGGTAGGGCCCCTCGAGGTGGATGCGCAGGGTGTGGTCGTCGACGGCCTCGATGCCGACCAGCGGAACGTCGTCGAGGGCATACGTGTCGCTCGGCAGGCGGCCGGCCTCCGTCTCGGCGTTCATTCGAGCCTGGATCTCGTTGCGGTAGGCGACGAGCCCGCGGACGTGGTCGCGAAACATCCACAGGCTCTTCGCGCTCGTGGCCGGGTGCGCGAAGCGCTTCATGGCGTAGACGAAGTCGCTGGCTACCACCTCGCGCCCCTCGCCGCCCGGGAAGCAGGGGTCGTCGTGGAACGTCACCCCCTCGCGCAGCCGGAACGTGTAGGTGAGCCCGTCCTCGGAGATCTCGGGCAGCGACTCGGCGAGGGCCGGGATCACCTGGTACGGCCGAGCGTAAGGGTGGTAGCTCACCAATCCCTCGAAGACGTTGGCGGTCAGCTTGGCGCTGCTCTCGTCCTCGACCCTCGCGGGATCCAGCGTCTTGGGCAGGGTGCGGAGACTGACGTGCAGCACGTCACCGACCTCTCCCGGGTAGGGGTCGGGCGAGCAGCCGAGCAGGACGAGCACGGTGATGAGGAGCGCGAGCAACCCAGGGCCTCCACGACGACGGGTCCCGGTATGGTGCGGAGCGCGCTCCGGCATCCCGGATGCGGAGGGGTGCCCCTCGGCGTCAGCGCGGAGCCAGCGCCACCACAGCCCCGAAGGTGGGCATCCAGGTGATGAGATCCTGGTCGACGACGACGAAGTCCGCCACACGCCATCCAAAGATTCGAAGCCGATTATCCGGCGCGCACCGAACCGGCAACCGGCGGGTCCTCGGTCCGGGCGGACCGTTGGGCGTCCAAGAGCCGGTCGATCACGGTCGGCCAGTCGGGCGACGGCGTGCCTCGGTACTCGCCAACCACGCAGGGCCCGTCGAGCGACCACGACCCGTCGTAGCGAAGTCCGTGCGTGGCGTGCTCGACCGCGACGTTGGCGAGCAGGGCCTCGACCCCCGGCGCGGCGGCCGCGGCACGCTCCGCGTCGTCGAACTGCAGCCGGAAGCGCACGTCGCCACCGTCGGACGTCACGTCGGTGAGGACGAGCTCACCGGACCGTAGCCCGCGCACCGGCACGGGCAGCTGCTTCAGCACGATCTCGTGGAGATGATCGGGAAACGCGAAGGCCACCGCGACCAGTCCGACAGGTCGGTCCTGCAGCGGTGTCACGGCGCGCGGTCCTCGCCCCACGAGCGCGTCGCCGTCCGACCGCCAGCGCCATCGCGAGGGAATCGCGGCGACCACGAGCCGGAGTGCCCGGCGGGGCCCCGGTGGAAGCGCCACCCGAACGTGGTCGACGCCCACGGCGTCGCCGTGCATCGCCGCCTGCAGCGGGAGCGGTCGACCGAGCAGCGTCCCCAGAGCCCCGGTGACTGCCCGGTGCAGAGGTCGCCGGTCAGAGGGGCGCTGTTCCAACGTCTGGCGCACCACCCGGTGCAGCGCGGAGTCGACGGGGACGTCCACGTCCAGCGTCCAGGTGAGGGGCAGAGCTCGGGTCATGCCCCCCATTGTCCCCAACCGGAGCGATCCTGTCGAGTTCGGACACCTGTGGGTAGGTTCGGGATGCCGATCCGCGGCCTGGTCAGCTATGCTCGCTTTCTCTCCTGGAGGCTGCGTCGTGCTCCGAACAACCCTCGTCCTGCTCGCGCTCGCCTGCAGCAATCGTGGCGGGCTGCAGGAACCGCCACTCGGTGGCGTGGAGCCCGTCGAGACCCCCGCGCTGTGCATCACGATCGAGCCCGGCCTCATCGAGTTCGGCGAGCACCCGGTCGGCGAGGAGGGGCTCCTGCGGACCTACTCCGTAGGCAACTCCTGCACCGTAGACCTGGTGGTGAGCAGCATCCGCTTCGAGCAGCCCGACCCGCCGTTTCGGCTCGAGCCCCCCCTCGAGCAGACGCTGACCCTGCGTCCGCTGCAGAGTCGCGCCTTCGGCGTGCGCTTCGAGCCCGACCTCTACTTGCCCACGTTCGCGCGCATCCTCGTGCAGAGCAACGACCGCGAGCTGCCCATCGAGGTCGTGGCCCTCACGGGCACGGGGATCTGCGAGGGCAGCGAGACCGACGAAGACGAAGATCTCGTCCCCGACGCCTGCGACGTGTGCCCCGGCGGTGACGACCGGCTCGACTTCGACCAGGACGACGTACCCGACGAGTGCGACTTCTGTCCCACGGTCAACGACGAACAGGACGCCGACCGCGACGGGGTGGCTGACCCGTGCGACGTCTGCCCCGACGGCGACGACAAGTTCGACAGCGACGACGACGGAATCCCCGACGACTGCGATCGCTGCGGACTCGGCGACGACCGCATCGACACCGACCAGGACACCTTCCCGGACGCTTGCGACGCCTGCCAGGGATTCAGCGACTTCATCGACACCGACCTCGACGACGTGCCCGAGGGATGCGACATCTGTCAGGGCTTCGACGATCGGCTCGACGCCGACGGCGACGGTGTCCCCAACGGATGCGACGTCTGCCCCGGGTTCGACGACACCCAAGACAGCGACGGCAACGGCATCCCCGACGGCTGCGAGGACTGAACGAGGGCACGGCCGGACCGGTGAAGCACCTCGCCAAAGCCCGCGTCCTCCTGACGCCACCTGGCCCCCACGCGCTGCGCTTCGGCGTTTCGGTCGATCTCGGCCGGTTTCGCGAGGCGTCGAGCCTCGATGCGATCGCGGTCCACTCCGCCACCGTCGACGACCTGGCCTTCGACGCCATCGTGGAACGTCCCGGCGCCCCGCGCCGCACGGACCGGGTGGTGTGGGGGTTGGCGGTCGAGGAGGGGCTACCGTGCCACCTCGATGGACTCTCCGCTCGCTTCGCCGCGCGACGCGAAGGCGCCCGCGCGGCAGGCGTGCCGATCGAGCCGCTGGGACACGGTGCGCCCGCGCTGCACGTCGTCGGTCGTCGGCTCGGCCCCGGCCAGACGCTCTCGCTCGTCCGCGGGGTGCCCTGGGACAGCCCGCAAGACCCCGTCCTCGTCGGCAGCCGCTGGGAGTCGCTCGTCGCCCTGGCCCGTCGAGGCCTGCCGGACGAGGAGCTCGGCACCCTCGCGGCTCGGGACCCCGAGTCCGCGTTGGTCGCCGCTGACGCCTTCGACGAGCGTGGTGAGCCCCTCGTGGCCAGGGTGCTGCGGTGGCTTGGCGGTGACGCCCCGGATCGACCGAGCCGGGTGCC
The DNA here is from genome assembly GCA_964655065.1 of uncultured Enterobacteriaceae bacterium. Classification (GTDB taxonomy): domain Bacteria; phylum Myxococcota_A; class UBA796; order UBA796; genus DRPG01. The sequence continues at coordinate 63,588 of CAZZLC010000029.1, forward strand.
TCCCCTCCGTGTCCACGGGGCCCACGGCATCGGACCATTCACCGCCCGGGCGACCTTTGGCCACCGCTGGGACCGCGCCCTGCCCGGGGTCACCGGGCTCGGCCACCCCCTGTCCTGGCCGGCCGACGCCACCACCGTGCTCGACGACCTCATCGTGGCCTTCGCGGGTGGCACCCCGGGCTTCGTGCTCGCCCACGGCGACCCCGCCTTGCCTTCCCGGCTCGCTTCCGTGCGGACCCTGCTGCGGGATCGCTTTCCCGAGCTCGGCGGCGACCCCTTCGACGACCTCGTGCAGCTCCACGTCGCGCTGCTCGAGGCCGACGCCTGGCGCTGTGGCGCACCGCTGTCGCCGCGCGCGATCCGTGAGCTCGAGGCGGGCCTGGACGTCAGGTTTCCCGAGCGCCTGCGCTGGTTCCTCTCCACCATCTCGGGCGGCTGGACCGACCCGGACCGCACCGCGGCGTGGCTCGCCGACCTGCCGTGGCGCTTCGAGGGGCACGGCGGCTGGCCGGTTCCCCTGGCCCAGCTTCCGGTCGACGGAGTGTCTCGCGCCGTGCGCGCGGTTCTCCACCCGGACGGGCCCGAGCGCATGGTCGTGCCCTTCGAGCGGGAGCCCGCCGACATGGCACCGCCGACGGTGCTCGGAGGGCTGTTGCGGGTCGGACTGCGTGGACACCCCGTGGAGCGCAGGGTCCGTACCCACGATCTGCTCGTCACCGAAGGCGACTTCGAGAGCACCATCCTTCGGGTGGTCGAGTACGGCGTGACGGTCAGCGTGAGTCGCCACGGCCCACTGGACCGCTGGCTCGTCGCCGCCTTCCACGACATGATCGACCCGTCGCTGCCACGATAGGGCTTCGCGGGAGGTTCCGTGGAGGACGAACAGCAGGAGCGCATCGTCGCCGCTCGGATGAAGCTCAAGGCCCGCTTCGAGAAGAAGATGGCCAACACCCCGGCGATGTCGGACGACCGGCCGCTCGGCAGCGGCCCCCCCAACCGGCACGGCATGCCGCAGGTCCCGATTGGCCAGGTGGTGACCGAGAAGTGGCCGGTCCTCGACCTCGGCCGCCAGCCGGACGTCCCGACCGCGCGCTGGCAGCTCGAGCTCTCGGGCGCCTGCGACCACCCCCAGACGCTCGACTGGGAGGCCTTTCAGGCCCTGCCGCAGGTCGACGACACGAGCGACTTCCACTGCGTGACGACGTGGTCGAAGCTCGACGTGCCGTGGCGCGGCGTCCGCTTCGCCGACCTGGCCGCACTCGCGGGGGTGCACGACACCGCCGAGCACGTGCTGTGCCACGCCTTCGACGGGTACACCACCAACGTCGCGCTCGCCGAGGCCCTGAAGCCCGACGTGCTGCTCGCGCACACCGTGTTCGGAGCCCCGCTGCCCCGCGAGCACGGCGGCCCCGTGCGAATGATCACGCCGCAGCTCTACGCGTGGAAGGGTGCGAAGTGGATCTCGAAGATCGAGTTCCTCGTCGAGGACCAGCTCGGGTTCTGGGAGCAGAACGGCTACTCCAAGTCCGCCCACCCCTGGCGCAACGACCGATATTCCTGACGTCTCGCGGTCCTACTGCCCCGACCCGATCTCATCGGCCCTCAGGCCCAGACCTCGTCGACGTCGGGCGCCGTGCGCGGCGGCTGGCGCCACACCTCCTCGAGCAGCCCCCGACCACGCCCGCGGCGCGCGAAAACCACCTCGCAGGCTCCGATCTGCTCCGCCCATGCCGCCGCGAAGGCCTGCGCCTTCGTCCGGTCCGTCCCGAGCGCGTTCGGTACCGGCCAGACCACCGTCTGCTCCCCCTCATCGGCGAGCAGCAGGTACCGCGGGTAGGTGACGGGTCCCTCCAGCTCGATCAGCGCCCTCGCGAAGCGCCGGCCGTGCTGCGTCTCCCCCTCGAGCCACACCCGTTCGCCCTCCTCACGAAGGTCCCCTGCGATGTGGTCGCAGGCCGTCATTGCCGCGAACACGGCCCGGGCCCGACCGATCCGCGGCGGAGGCCGACCCGCCTCCCAGTCGCCGATCCGGGTGGTCCACGCCCGGTGAGCGAGCCACCAGGGCCACAGGAACGCGGCACCGAGCCCCACCGCGGCCCCGATGGCCAGGATACCCGCGAGGAGAGCCTCCCCTCCGCCGATCGCCAGGCTCCCCGCTGCAGCCACGATCCCGGCCCCGGCGGCTGGCGCAGCCGGGAAGACCGGCTCGACCTGCCGCACCACGACCGGAAGGTGCGGCGCTTCGAGCGCGACGTCGAGCACGGGCCCGCGCGAGCCGCCCGCGTCGACCGACGGGCCCACCACGTACGTCAGAGCGTCACGGTAGTCCGCGCCCACCGCCCAGCGATCGACCACGCCGTTGCTGTCGCGAAGCTGGGCCGCCATACGCGCCCGAACCTCGGGCAGCGCCGCAGCGAGCTCGGTGACCGTTCCCTCGAGCGCCGGATCGATCCGCGCGACCCCGCGCACGACGCGCCCACGAGCGTCCACCCCGAAGGTGTGGGCGTGGCGCTCCCGCAGCTGCGCGAGCATCCGGTCGCCTCCCGGCAACCCGGGAACCACGACCGGCACCTCCCACAGCGACGCCACCTTGGACGGATCCGCCGGATCCGTCCGCAGTCCGCGTCCGCGCACCTGGTGCACCGTCACGAACGCGCGGATCCCGGTCAGGTCGACGACCACGTTGACCGCGGGGCAGTCCCATCCCTCGCCCAGCAGGTGGCGTGTCCCCACCACGCAACGCGTCACCCCGCGCCGAAACAGCTCGGTCACGCGCGCCACCCGGTCCGCGGTCGACCAACCCGAGACGTCGAACTCGTGATGGCCGCCGACAGGTCGGTGCTGCACGTCGGGCAGGTGGGGGCGGATTCGGGGCACGAGGTCGTCGTCCACCCACAGCGCGGATCCGGTCACCAGCACCGGGTCCAGCACGTCACTCCGGGCGTCGGCGACCAGAGCCTCGAGAATGGCGCGAGCCGATGCCCGGCGCCCCCCCGAGGCCACGTCCCGCTCAGTCAGCACGAGCGCTCGCACCTGGTCCCCCCGGTGCCGGTGCTCGAGGTCCAGCACCTCGACGAGCCCTCGCACCCGAGCCCGCGACGCGGCAAGGCCCGCCCAGGTGGGGTCGCGAGACGCGACCAGGCCGTTGCCCCCACCCTTCGCGGGCCGGTAGCCGAGCGACCGCACCGCTCGGCGTGCCTCCGGGTGACCGCTGGCCCACAGCACCATCGCCCAGTCGGTGAGGGTGGGCTCGGCCGTGAGCTCGGGGTCCCGGGGCAGGTCGCTCGGCAGGAGCCCCCCCGACGCGAGGTGCACGCGGCACAGCGCGACGAGCAGCCCATCGTCGTGCCGGAACCGGGCCTCGGTCAGCGCGAGGAGGTCTTCGCGGAGCTGAGCGGCCACGAAGGTCGCCAGTCCGACCTGGTCGCGGGCCCGCCGGAGCGCCTTCCACGCTTCGTTGGCCTCCCCGGCGTCCTCGGGGTCGCAGAGCACGGGCCACACGAGGTCCTGGTAGGGTGACAGCGCGCCGTCGCGGACGAGGGGCGGGGTGTCGATCTCGACGGCCTCCGCCCCGACGAGACGCTCGAAGCCGCGGCGCGACGAGCCGTCGAGCGGTGGCGTCGCGGTGAGCCCGAGCACGCGGTGCTCGGCGGTCAATCGCTCGGTGAGCGCGTCCCCCCAGGCCCCTCCGGTGTGGTGGGCCTCGTCGAGCACGACGAGGCTGCCCGCCGACAGCGGGTCGTCGCTCGCGTAGGTCGCGACGGCGATCGGCGGCGTGCGTCCCTCGTCGCTCAGGTCGACGAGCGACGTGGCGATCCGCTCCTCCCACTGCCGGACGAGCGCCAACGTGGGAACTCGCACGTCCACCGGCAGCTCCAGCGCAGCGGCGACGTGCAGCGCCACCCGCGTCTTGCCCGAACCGGGCGGTGCGACCAGACAGCCCCGGCTGCCGGCCTCCGCGAGACTGGACAACAGCCGCTCCACGGCTCGCGCCTGGTACCCGCGCAGCGGCGAGCCCGCGGCGATGCCGTTCCAGCCCACGTCAGGCAGCGGAACGACGAGAGACCCTTCCGAGCGCCTCGTCAGCGAGTCCTCCGGTCGTGAGCAGACGCTGGATCACCCGATGGTCGTAGAGCGCCTCCCGACGCGCCGACGGCCGCCAGCCGATGCCGAGGTCCAGCAGCTCCAGCCGGGGGCTCTCGAGGATCGGCTCCACCACCGACAACGCCACGGGGTGTGGCCCCTCGGGCGTGCGCAGGGTGAGCGCCCGCAGCAGCCGGCGTGAGGGGCTGTCGAGCAGGGCCTTCGCGCCATCGCCGAAGCTGCGGCGGCTGCGCTGGGCTGCGTGCACGTCGAGCGTGTGCAGGCGCTCGGGCTGGCCGGCCGCGACGCGCTCCACGACGGTAGGCGCGGCGGAGGCGGAGGTCACGTGGAACCTCTGAAGGTGCCGCAGCGTGCCTGCGGCCGCGAACACGTCGAGCGCCGCCTCCGTCTCGGGCGCAGGACTCCCCATCATGGCGAGGCTGCGGACGGACTCCACGCTGCTCGCGAGCGTGAGGGCCTCGGCGGCGGAGCTGGAGAGCCCCTGATGGAGCTCGAGCCGCTCGAGTCGGATCCGCGAGGTGCCGAGGTCGCTCGGGAAGCCCTGCAGCGAATCGGCGTCCAGACGCAGGTCGCGCAGGGAGCCGAGGTTGGGCGAGCCCCACAGGGTCTCGATCGCCTCGGTCATCATCTCGGGCCCGCGCAGCGTGAGCGTCGCGACCTCGTCGAGGCTCGCCCAGCCGGCGAGGTGGTGCGCGGCGTCGGGGACCGACGGCCCGCCCACCAGCAGCTCGCGCAGGAAGGGCAGGTCGTGCTCGACGAGGGCCGCGAAGCCGCCTTCCCCGAGCGACTCGTACAGCCGAAGCTCCTCGAGGCCCTCGGCCCAGGGCGCGCCGAGCAACGTGCGCACGGCGTCGGCCTCGAGCGGCCAGACGACCCTGAGCGCTCGCAGATCGTGAAGCGCAGGACAGGCCGCGACCGCCTCGACCGAGGCCGCCGAGCGCGGAGCCCCCGTGAGGTAGAGCTCGCGCAGACCCGGGATCGGCTGAAGCTGTCGGGCCTGCTCGACCGACTCGGGCCAGGCGACCTGGATCGCGCGGACCCCCTGCGCCCGGAGCGCGTCCTGCGCCTGCACCAGCAGGTGGAAGTGGGGCACGCTCGCCGCCGCCATCACCCCATCGTGGTCGCGCCACTCCACGCCCGGGACCTTGGGCAGCGCCTCGAGGAGGGCGTCGGGGACCCCCATCGCGTCGAGGGCCCGACGCTCGACACGCAGCGCGACCCGGCGCGGGTCCCACGCTCGAAGGCGCCGCACCGCGAGGCCGATCCGGATGAGCGCGGCCTGCCCGGGCCGCGAGCGCTGGCCGAGCCAGTCCGCGTAAACCCGGCGTGCTCCCTCGTCATCGGGATCATCGAGAATTGCGGCGCGAAGGTCGCCTTCGACCACGGGCTCCCCCTGTTGCGCGTCGGGTATCGTCGGGCCGTTCCATCGCCACCACCCACGCGCACTCCGATCCCGAGGATACGCCATGCTGACCCTTGTTGTGCTCTCTGCCTGCTCTTCCGCGCCTGATCGCGTCGAAAACACGATCGGAACGTGGCGCGCAGGGGACGTGCACGTCCACTCGAGCGTCGGAAGCAACGACACCGACGGACTGGGAACGCCCGACGTGCTCGCTGCGGCCATGGCCCGCGCGAACCTCGACTTCGTGTTCGTCACCGACCACAGCAACAGCATGGGGTCGATGGACTGCGAGACGGGCGACGTCGAGGACTGCCCGAACCAGGGCCCCGAGCTCCCCGAGGCCGACTGGCCCCCCGGCACCTACCCGGCGAACGAGATGAGCCCCGTGTTCTCGCTGCAGAGCCCCGACGTCCCTACCGGCCACGTCGGCTGCCTGCCCCTCGACGGCACGTTCGCGCTCGATCGCTTCGTGGACCGTCCCCCCGGCACGGTCACCGGCGCCGAGACGCTCGCCCAGTGCCGTCAGGCCGGCGGCTTCGCCATCGTCAACCACCCGCACGCCGCCGTGCCCTGGATCGAGTACGACTGGACCAGCGAAGACTACGACGCGCTCGAGGTCTACAACGGCACGACCCGCTTCGACCCCTGGGACGAGGAGTCCCTCGGGGAGTGGGAGCGCCGGGTCGCCGAGGGCCGTGACATCGTGCCCATCGGCGCCAGCGACTGTCACCGCTGGGGAACCGAGCCGCCGGGCACCGTCACCGATCCGCCCATCGGTTGGCCGACCCTCGAGGTGCTCGTCGTCGACGGGGAGCAACCGGTCGACGCCATCGCGGCCGGGAGGGTGCGGATGGCGGAGCCCGGCACCACCATCACGCTCCAGGCCACCCGCGAGGAGCGCCGCGTCGTCCCTGGCGAGCGGATCGCGGGCCCCGCGACGTTCACCGCCACCGCGTCCTCCGACACCCCGAGCCGGGTGCTGCAGATCAAGCGGGTCGACGGCGACGTGGTCGTCGAAGCGCCGCTCGATGGCGAGACCACCGTCACCTTCGAAGCGACCCCCGGCGACACGCTCTACGCCAGGGTGTGGCCCTCGAGCGGCCGAATCGACCTCTTCACCGGCGGCATCGCGCTCACCAACGCCATTCGCGTCGAGTGAGGGTGGCCCGCTGCTCCCGGAGGTGGGTGAGTCGGGTACGCGGGAAGTGCTCGCGCAGATCGTCGATGAGGTCGGGCGGCACGGGCCCACCGCCCACCGTGATCTGTCGCGGGGTCCAGTCGCGGGCGCCCGCGGCTCGGGCATCCAGGACAAACCTGAAAAACGCGGGAGTCCCCGCGACGTGGGTGACCCCGGCCGCCGCCGCGGCGTCCAGCTGTTCACGTGGCGCAGCGGGGAACGGCACGCACACCGTCCCCCAGCCGAGAATCGCCTCGAGCAGGACGTGCAAGCCGGCAAAGGACGACATCGGCTCGGTGAGGAGCCAGCGCGCGCCGCGGCCGGTGCCGTCAGGGTGGATCCGCTCGGCGAGCGATGCCCACTCGTGCCGCGTGGCCTCGGTGCGACCCGAACCCACGCGATGGAAGAGGAGCAGAGCCGGGTCGGGATCCTGGATGGAGCCCGTCACGGTGAACGCCCGCTCGCCCACGATGCCCGCGAGCTCGAGCCCCTCGACCTCGTCAGCCGAGCCGTCGGTCGGCAGCACCACCGCGAGCGCCCCGAGACCGACGGAGGCCACCAGCCAGGCCACGTTCTCGAACGTCGCGCGGCCTCGGATGCCGATGAGCCGCCCGACGAGGGCTTCTCCGCAGTGCTCTACGATTTGCTCCGCCCGGTCCCTCACCTCACCCCGGGTGACCGTCCCGGACTGCGAGGACACGAGCAGCGGTGCATCGGCGAGCTCGTCCAGCGCACGAATCAGCACGGGGCGCACCAGGGAAGAACGTGGAGGAAGCTTCGCATACGACCCTCGATCATCCGGTTTGGCATTGCACTTTCCGGTATCGGACTCTCTCGGGGGTGTCGAGGACGGCGGATGCGAGCTAACGAGCACCACGAGGTGATCGTGGACGTCAAGCAGGTCTTGCTCTACCGCCGCGACCTGAAGATGCGAAAGGGCAAGATTGCGGCGCAGTGCGCCCACGCGTCCCTGGCGGTGTTCCTGCGGCGTCAGGTCCCGCCCGACCGTGTCTCGGTCGCCGTCGACGGACACCCCGTCGAAGACGACGTGCTGGTCGTGCCACTCGACGATGCGATGGCGCAGTGGGTGCGCGCCCGGTTCACCAAGGTGGTTCTCTCCGTCGAGGACGAGGCGGCGCTACTCGAAGCGTTTCGACTCGCCGAAGCGGCGGGCATCGCCTGCGCGCTGATTCGCGACGCGGGCCGCACCGAGTTTCGCGGGGTCCCCACCTACACCACCTGTGCTCTCGGTCCCGCTGCCGTCGAGGTCATCGACGCGATCACGGGCCCCGACGGCGCGGTGGTGACCAAGCTCGCGTAGCCGAGCCAGCCACGCACGGTCCGACCAGGCCGGCAGACGCGGACGCGCGTCGGGCGCTCGCCCTGATCGACGATCCCGACCCGCTGGTGCGACCGCCCCCTGACGGTCAGGGGACCGCGTTCTCGAACACCTGCTGCAGCGCGGCCCCCGCCGACATGAAGAAGGTGAACGTGGCGCAGTAGAGCACGAGGAGCACCAGCGTCGTGATGCCGGCGAGTCGCCAGAAGTCACGGTGCGCGCGCAGCACCATCGTGAGGTCGTCCGACGCGCCGCTTCCGCGGTAGCGGGCGATCGCCATTCCCTGCTTGATCAGGAACCAGGCGAACGCGCCGTAAAGCACGGCGAAGCCGCCGTAGAAGGCGGTCATGACGAGCATCATGGCCCCACCTGCCATCCCGAACTCGGCGAACTCCGACGACTGCGAGCCGGCGAGGAGGCCCACGCCCGACGCGAGGCCCACGAAGAGGGTTCCCAGGCCGAAGAGCGCCGCACCCAGCGCCGTGATCACCCCGATCAGGATGAGCCACGGCTGCGTCTGCGCGAGCAGGGTCCGGTGGTCGGAAGTCGCGGAATCACTCGCGCTCTCGGACGGCACGTAGGGGTTGTCAGTGGCCACAGGTCCTCCCGGGATGGCCGACCATACCCCGGAACCGCCGGGGGGGCGCAACCCGCTGCCCGATCCAGCGCGAACCGCGGTCAGCCGCGACGTCGCCACCCGACGAGCGCGAGCAGGACGACCGCCAGGGCGGCCACGGGACGGGGCTGGGTGGTGGAGCATCCGCAGAGCTCCGCCAGCAACCCGTCGCCGGGCTCCGACTCGGGAGTCTCCCCACGCCGCGTGGGCGCGCCGGTGTCCTCGAGCTCTGGCGGTACGCCGGTGTCGCGCGAGCCCGTGTCCACGGGGGCAATGGGGTCGCCCGTGTCCTCGACGCCCGTGTCCTCGGGGGGCTCGGGGTAGTCGGGCCAGCCGTCGGGCGCAGTCCCGCCCACGAGCTCGACCTGCACCGCGTTGAACCCCTCGATGGTCCACGACAGCCAGTCCGTCCCGTCGTAGCCATAGACCGCGTAGTAGCTGTCGCCGGGATCGTAGTTGACCTCGTCGAAGACGGCCGCGCTGTCGAGGTCTGGCTGCAGGAACTCGGCCAGCACCATCCCATCGGTGGGACCGGTGGGGAAGGCCTCGAAGTTTCGCACCAGCACCACGCGCTCCACCGGGGCGTGAGCGGGATGGGTCCAGGTGAGCCGGACCTCGGTATCGGAGAGCACCTCGGCGCCCAGATCGTCGATGGCGAGACGGTTGTCGGGGGTGGCGGGCACGGTGATGCAGACATCGTCGATGGTCCAGCCGCCGAACGAGAGCCCACCGTCGCTCGTGAGTCGCCAGGCCACCTGCGCATCGGCACGGTCGACGGCTGGCCCGAGCCTCACGACGTGGTTCGCCCACTCCCGGTCGATGTGGTGCTCCTCGCCCGAGCCCACCCGGTTACCCCACACCACCGCGTCGTTGACGAGGATCTCCGCCTGATCGTAGGTCGCGTCCTCGACGGACAGCCACCGCCGATAGGTGAGCATCGCGTCCGTGTAGGGACTCGTCGACACCACCGGCGCGACGAGCACGTTCTGCTTTTCGTTCTGGTACTCGCCGTTGAAGTTGTTCTGGCCGATCGTGTTGCCCAGGTCGTTGCCCCAGACGAAGTTGCCGGAGAACGCGTCGGCGGGGTCCTGCGCGCGCCCGGCGGGGTTGCCCCACTGCCAGTCGTCGGCACCCGCCGTCGGCTCGCCGGCCAGCAGCGCGTGGGTGAAGCCTCCGTCGTCGGCCTCGAAGTCCCAGCACGCGATCGGCAGGTCGTCACCCACGAGCACGACGTACGGGGTCACCACGCCGCCCTCGGGCACGAAGAACTCCGGCCCCGTGCCGAGCGAGACGTAGTACTCGACGATCGAGCCGACCGGCTGGCCCGCGATGGTCGCCGCGAGCGGGGTGCCAGACAGCTGCACGTCAGACCACCGGCCGCCGTCGATGCGGTAGTGGAGACGTCCGTCGGTGACGGCGGCCGGAGGGCAGTTCCCACCGGTCCGGTCGAGGACGTCCACCTCGACAACCAGGTCCTGTCCAGCGTCGACGCGCTCGAGCGGCACGTGATCGATGGCGAAGAGGCCCCTCGGACCGCCGTCGGGCCCGACCCCGTGCTGCGTGAAGACGTCGTAGATCTCGCAGATGTGCGGAGTGCCATTGCCGAGGTCCCCGTCATCGTCGTCGGCGACCAGCGCCGCCCCCCACAGCTGGGTGACGCCGGGCCCGCTCCGGAGGGAGCCCGCGAAGATCTGCTCGGTGCTCTCGGTGCCCTGGGGGATGCCCTCGACCGCCTCGAGCCGGTCCAGGAGGTCCCAGTAGGTGCTGCCGAAGATGAGGCCGTTCCGGTGGACCCCCTGGTTCTCGTTGAAGTCCTGGGGATAGATCTTGTCGGTGAAGACCTCGCGAATGCCGCTGCCGTCGGTCCGGAAGTACGGCGCGATGACGGGGTCGCGGGTCAGCAGGAAGGCGACCGTGTCGGCGACCCCCTCGGAGATGCTGCGGTCGAACGAGCCCGTCACGATGCTGGTGTCGTGAAAGCCGTGGCCCCACTCGTGGTAGATGACGTCGGCGTTCTCACCGGTGTCGTTGCAGCCCGAGCCCGCCGAGTAGAAGCGCATGACGTTCTGCCCCGGCGTGTAGCTCGCGTTGCACACCTGGTTGATGTCGACCCGAGCCTCGAGCGTGTTCGTGACCATCGGCACGCTGGGCGCCACCCGACGACCCCACTCCCGCACCACGTGGGTGTGCACGTAGACGTCGATCTCGGACTGGAGCGCGCTGTTCGTGTCCCACAGGAGGTTGGGGGTGGTGCCGACGAGCAACCCCTCCGGCTCCCCCTCGGCGATGACGTTCAGGTAGGCGCCGCGGAACGTGGTGGTGTAGGTCTCGCCGTCGCTCACGGTGTAGGTGCCGTCGAACAGGTCGGTCGAGGCCGTGCCGGTGCCCGAGTCCACGATGGCCAGCGGGATGTGCGAGACGGTGAGGGGCACGCTCGGGTCGGGGTTCCGCACGTGATGGAGCCCCTCGACGACCCCCGAGGCAAAGGCCACGTCGTTGTGCACGTTGAGCAGCTCGCCCGTCTCGGCATCGACGAAGCTCACCCACCGCCCGAGCGGTGCGTCGGTGGTGGAGCTCACCATCCACGTCCGCCGGAGCTCCCGCCCCCGCGGCGTCTGTCGGTCGAGCAGCCGACGGACCGCGTCCGTCTCGGTGTGGACCGCGCGCGGGGCCGGTCCCTCGGCGGTCGCGAGCGCGATCGCCTGCGCGTCGGACAGGGCCCAGTCTCCGGCCAACCGCACATCTTGGGTGGTCATCACCTGCAGGAGCACGAGATTGCGGTGCTTCACCTGGACCCCGACCCCGCCGCGATAGACGGCGACCCCTTCGCGCCGCTCGTCGAAGTGGAGGTACCAGGTGTCGCTCGGGGCGTGGTAACCATCGTCAGCGAGCACCAGCGTGCCCGCCTCGACGCCGAGAACCGCCGCGTTCCGCACCAGGAACCCCTGGACCGCCTCGACCAGATCGTCGCGGTCGGTGGGCACGGGAAGCCCCGGGCCCCACATCGTGTGGGGTGAGCCGCTGTGCTCGTCGAAGATCGCCCTCCAGCCTTCGCCCTCACCGGTGACGAACTCCTGCCAGGCGGCTCCACGAGCGAGCTGACGCTGGACGGGGGCGTGAACCGGGAAGATCCGGGTCGGCTCCATCGTCACCAAGGGGCGCGGCCCATCTTCTGGCGCCTCGTCGGGCCCGTCGGGGGCGAACGCGTGCGAGACCGACATCAACAACGACAGGCAAGGGATCATTACGGAGTCCGGGCGCGGGTTGGACAGGGCGTAAGATCGCACCTTCGCACGTGGTCGCCTCGGTTGGGCGCACCTCGCGAGACGGCGAGGGCCCGCAGGGCGTGCGCTCGGCGACGTGCCGGTTGCCAGCCCGGCTGTCGCCCACGTGAGGACCTCGTCAAGGACCCCTCTTCGCGGGCGATCTCGAAGGGGGGCCGGGGACCAGGTACGTGGCCTCGTACTCGCCCGCCTCTCCGACACCGAGGCCGACCCGGTCCAGGAGCTCCCGTGACGCCCAACCGTCCCCGCGGCCCCCGCGGGCTTCCCCTCCTCGGCTCCCTGCCCCAGTTCGCCCGCGACCCGGTGGCGTTCCTCGAGCGGCTCCAGCGAGACTTCGGCGACGTCGTCGCCTTCCGACTCGGCCCTTTCCGCTACTGGCTCGTGGCCTCGCCGAGCGGCATCGAGGAGGTGCTGGTCACCCAGGCGGGCAAGGTGGTGAAGGACCGCACCACCCGGTCGCTGTCGCGAGTGCTCGGAGAGGGCCTGGTCACGAGCGAGAACCCACTGTGGAAGCGCCAACGCAAGCTCGCGGCCCCCTCGTTCACCCCTCGCCAGATCGCCAGCTACGCCGACATCATGGTCGATGCCGCCCACGGCGGAGTCGAGCGAGCCCTCACCCGAGGCGTCGGCCACTACGACGTGCACCACGACATGACCGAGGTGACGCTCGAGATCGTGCTCCGAACCCTGTTCGGGAGTCTCGACGACGAGACGGAGCGAGCGGGCCGAGCCATCGCGGACTTCATGCACGCCTTCGAGAAGGAGATCCGCAGCCCCCGTCGGCTGATGCCGCGCTGGCTGCCCAGCCGCACCCGGCGACGGATGGAGGCCGCCCGTTCCACGCTCGATTCCATCGTGAACGGCATCATCAGCGTCCGCCGGGCGTCGGGCGAGGACCGCGACGATCTCCTGGGACGGCTGCTCGCCGCCCGTGACGAGGACGGTCGGGGCATGGACGACCAGCAGCTTCGTGACGAGGCGATCACGGTCTTCGCCGCTGGACACGAGACCACGGCCGTCGCGCTGACCATGGCGCTGTGGCTGCTCGCGCGGCATCCCGAGGTCCAGGACGCGCTCGTGGCCGAGCTCGACCTGGTGCTGGACGGCCGCCGGCCCACCCTCGAGGACGTCCGCGAGCTCGAGCTCCTCGACGCGGTGGTCAAGGAGACGATGCGCCTGTACCCACCGGTGTGGGCAGTGGGACGCGCGGCGGTCGAGCGGCTGCGCGTCGACGGGCACGACATCGAGCCTGGCGACCAGATCCTCTTGCCCGAGTGGCTGGTCCATCGGGACCCGCGGCTGTGGATCGGCCCCGAGGCGTTCCGTCCGCGACGCTGGCTGAACGGCGAGACCGACGAGCTGCCTCGATTCGCCTACTTCCCCTATGCGGGAGGGCCTCGGGTCTGCATCGGCAGCCACTTCGCGCACCTCGAGGCGTTGCTCGTGCTCGCGACGTGGCTGCAGCGACTCCGCGTGGCCCCCGATCCGTCGTCACCGCTCGCGTTGATGCCCGCGGTGACGATGCGTCCGCGAGCGGGGCTCGGGCTGCACGTGAGCCCCCGGGCGATCGCGACCAATAGAGAAGCCGCGTCGTCGTTGTCGCGGCCGAGAAGGAAGGCATGATCGGATTCGTCGTGGGATGGCTCGGGTGCACCGCCGCGGAGACGCCGGCTCCGGAGGCCACCGGGGACTCCGACGCGCCAGAGGCACCGACCGCGTCGACCGGGCTGCCCCCGTCGACGGGCGACAGCGGCGTTTCACCCGCCGCCACGCTGTACGCCGTCGCACCCGCGCTCGTCGACCCTGCGGTCATCGCCCACAACGGTGAGC
>CAZZLC010000029.1:77439-85289 GCA_964655065.1 uncultured Enterobacteriaceae bacterium
GAACGGGGCGGTCCTCGCGCCGGTGTGGGACACCCTGCTGGGCATCTGACCGGTGCCGTGGCAGATTGGGGCCCCGGAGCGCGCCATCGCCGAACGACGCCACGACAGCCCGCTGACCGCCACCATGACCGGGATCCTCGACCAGTTCTCGGCCGCTCGGGTGGCTCTGCCGCCCGATCTGCGCCTCGACGGAGAGACCATCCTGGTCACGGGCGCGTCGCGGGGTCTCGGGCTCGCCCTGACCAAGGTGCTCGCCGGTCGCGGGGCCCGGGTGGTCATGGTGTGCCGCAGCCGCGTCGAGGAGGCCCCGGCCGAGGTGCGGGCCGCCGTGCCCGCGGCGGACCTCGTCGTGAAGCCGCTCGACCTCACCGAGCCCCACCGCGTCGAGGGGATGCTCGACGATCTCGAGAGCGACGGTCTCGTCTTCGATCGCGTGGTCCTCAACGCGGGAATGGTCGCCGCCCGGTCGCGGTCCACGGAGGCGGAGCTCGACGTGATGGTCCACGTGAACTTCGTCTCCAATGCCCAGCTCGTGCAGGGGCTCGTCCGGCGGAGACGCCTCGCCTCCGGGGGGCGGCTCGTGGTCGTGGGCAGCGACGCGCACCGCCACGCGGAGGTCGACCTCGACGCCTGGGACGTTCCCGTCGACTACGCCACGTCGGGAGCGCTCCGTCAGTACGGCACGAGCAAGCGCCTGCTCCACACCTGGGTCGAGGCCTTCGCCGCGCGCTCACCCGAGCTCGAGGTCCTCCACCTCTGCCCCGGCGCCATCGCGACCGACATCGCCCGCGAGGCGCCCGCCTTCCTCAAGACCGCGGCGGGGCTGGTGATGCGCACGCTGTTCCCGGGCCCCGACCGCGTCGCCACCTGGGTCTCCTGGGTGGTCGCGAGCCCGGAGCTCGACGGCCGGACGGGAGTGTACTTCCACCTCGGCCACGAGAAGCCGCCGGGCGACGGCGTGCGCGATCCGGCGGTCGGCGACCGTCTGTGGGCGAGCACGGAGCGCCGTGTGGCCGCCCTGATTCAACGTCCGGAGGAGTGATGTTCGGCGCCCCCGATCCCGAGGAAGCCACGCGGCGAGTGGTGAGCGGCCAGTCCTGGGCCGAGTTCTGCGATCTGCTCAAGATGGCGGGCAGCGTCATCGAGCGCGCCCCCGACGACCCGCAGACCCGTGCGGAGGGGCTCCGGTACCTCACGCGGCTCACCCGGGCCGCCCTGCAGACGTTCGTGGAGCACGCCGACCCGAAGGCGCCCGTGCTGCAGCGCGTCGTGCACGAGACGGCCAAGATCGGCAACGACAACCCCGACAACGTCTACTACAACGCCGCAATCTCCGGCGCGTACACCTACCGGCTCTCCGGCACCCGCGGCACCGTGCACTGGCTCGAGTTCGCGACCCAGAAGGGTCAGTACGGCGAGGGCCGGGGCATGCCACCGACCGGGCGTCTCGACGGCGTCGACCTCACCGTCGACGAGCAGGGCCGCTTCGAGGTGGTCCTCTCGGTGGAGGACCCAGGCCCCGGGGTGGACTGGCTGCCGATGGAGCCCGAGTCGGGCACGCTGATCGTGCGCCAGTCCCGGCTCGACCCGGCCACCGAGACGCTGCCCGAGCTGACCCTTCAGCGCATCGGCGGCGACGGCCGCCCCACGCCGATCACGGCTCCCGCGGTCGACGAGGGCCTGCGACGCTCTGCGATGCTCGTGGCGGGGGCGAGCCGCATCTTCTCCGACTGGGTGGACGGGTTCCTGAAGCACGAGAACCAGCTGCCGCGCTTCGATCAGGCGCTGTCGAACCAGATGGGTGGCGTGGCCGACATCGTCTACCACCACAGCTATTGGCGGCTCGGCGACGACGAGGCGCTCGTCATCGAGAGCGACCCGCACCCCTGCGACCACTGGAACTTCCAGGTGTCGAACCACTTCATGGAGAGCCTCGACTACCGCTACGACCGCATCCACACCAACAGCAAGGTCGCGGCGACCGGGCCCGATGGCCGCATCCGCATCGTCGTCGCACACGAGGACCCCGGCCTGCCCAACTGGCTGTCCACCCAGAACCACCGCTTTGGCGCGATGTGCTTCCGCTGGGTGCGCCCCGAGGGTGACCCGCCCGTCCCGACGTGTCGCGTGGTCCGCCGGGCCGAGCTGCGCGGGTGAGCCGGGAGACCTCCCGCGACTACGCCCGGCGTCCCCTGGCCCTCCGCGTGCTCAACGCGGCCTGGGCGGCGTTGGGCGACGGGTCGCAGCCGAGAATCGACGCCGAGGCCTGGTTTCGCGCCGCCGACGCCGCCTCTCACTGGGATCCCGAGCCCTTCGAGATCCTGGCCCGGAGCTTGCGGGACGAGGCTCGACTCACCCCGCTCGGACGGGTGATCACGCACGCCCGCATCGTCGGCGCGCTGCGGGCCCGGCGGAACGTGGAGGCGGTGGCCTCACCGTCCGCGACGACCTCGCGCCCCGCTCCCATCGTCATCGTCGGGCTGCAGCGCACCGGCACCACCCTGCTGCAGCGACTCCTCGCCTCGCTGTCCACCCACCGCGGCCTCGCCTCGTGGGAGGCCCTCAATCCCGGCCCGTGGCCCGGCGAGCGCAGCCCCCGGGGCCGGGTTCGCCACGCCGAACGGGCCGCTCGCGCCGTGCGCTGGCTCGCTCCCGACTTCGTGGCCGCCCATCCCATCGAGCCCCACCAGCCCGAGGAGGAGGTCGTGCTCTTCGAGCAGGTGGGGTTGTCGACCGGGTTCGAGGGAACGTACCGGGTGCCGAGCTACGCCGCCTGGCTCGAGGCCCAGGACCAGACCCCCGCCTACGACTGGCTGGTCCGCGTGCTCACGGCGCTCGAGCCCGATCCGACGACCCGCTGGGTGCTCAAGACCCCCCACCACCTCGAGTTCCTGCCCGAGCTCACGCGGGCCCTGCCCGATGCCGTGCTGGTGTGGACCCACCGCGACGGGCGCAACACCCTGCCGAGCTTCTGCAGCATGGTCGCCCACGCGGTCGGGCTGTGCAGCGATCACGTCGACCCGCGAGAGATCGGGCGTCACTGGCTGCGCAAGACGACCCGCATGTGGGAGCGAGCCTGGGCCTTCCGCGAGGCGAACCCCGCCGTCCCCATCCTCGACGTGGCGTACGACGACCTGGTGGCCGACCCGCTGGACACCGTGCGCCGCGTGGCCGCCTTCGCGGGGGCCGAGCTCGACGAGAGCGACGAGGCCGCGGTCCGCGACCGGCTGGCCGCCAGCCCTCGTCACAAGTACGGGCGTCACGTCTACGACGCCAAGGACTTCGGGCTCGACGACCAGGTCCTCGCGACGGCCTACGCCTGATCGGGCCATCGGGGCACGGGCCCCGCGAGCTCGGTGCAGCGGGCCCACAGCCGCTCGGCCATGGCGTCGTCGCGACCCCGTCGCGAGGGGCGCGTCACCTGCTGGTCCACCACGTAGGCGCCCTGGAGCGCCCGCGGATCCGGGTGCTCGGCGAGCCAGAGGGTGGTCTCCGCGGCGCGCTCGGGGCTGCGGAAGATCGGCCTCGCGAGCGCGAAGAGCGCGCCGAGCGGGCTCGGCTCGTCCTGCGCCCACTCCGACCGCACGATGCCGGGGTGGATCGACTGCGCGGCCATCGTCGTCCCGGCCAGCCGCCGCCCCAGCGCCCGGGTGAGCAGCACCACGGCCAGCTTGCTGTCGGCGTAGGCCCGGTAGGCGTCGTAGCGCCGCGTCTTCTGCAGATCGTCGAGCTCGATGCGTCCCTCGGCGTGGCTTCGGGAGGCGACCGAGATCACGCGCCCGCCCGAGGCCAGGAGGTCGCGCAGGTGGTGGACCAGCCGAAAGCCGGCCAGCGCGTTGACGGCGAAGGTGAACTCGAGCCCGTCCGGGGCCTCCCGACGACGGGGAGCGTACACACCCGCATTGTTCACCAGCACGTCGAGCCGAGGGTGCCGCGACCGGACCTGCTCGACACCGGTGGCGATCGCTCCGGGATCCGCGAGGTCACCGACCACGAGCTCCGCCGAGCTCACCGCGTCGATCTCGGACGCGGTCCGACCTCCGCGGACGGGGTCCCGGCACCACAGCACGACGTGGAATCCCCGGGCCGCGAGGCCCCGCGCGGTGGCCAGGCCCACGCCGGCGTTCGCACCGGTGACCAGCGCCACCCGGCGATCGTTCACGGGACGATGGTGATCTGATCCGGGAGGTTCCACTGCACGAGCTGGTCGAAGATGTAGTAGGCGGTCGGCGGGTTGCCCGGCTCGCCGGCGAGCATCTCATCCCGGGTGAGCCGCGGCGCGGTGATCTGCCCGTTGATGCCCTCGACGATGCCGAACTCGTCCATCTCATAGGCGCGCCAGTAGGTCAAGTGCCCATAGCGCTCGGACTCGAATCGCCCGCTCTGGGTGCCCTGCGCGAACCGCTCGGGCTCGGAGCCACCGAGCACCAGGCGCTGCTCGAGCTCCGCGTCGAGGTCGCCAGACAGCATGGCGAGACCCCAGGGCAGCGACGCCCAGTAGTCTTCCAGGGTGAACCCCTCGGGGTACTGCTCCGAGGTGAAGCCCCGCGACTCGCACTCGGAGTAGGTCTGCTTGACGCCGTCGGGGAACGCGGGGTCCTCGAGGCCGGCCGGGATGTCGATGCGGAAGTGCTCGTCGGGGGCCTGCAGCTCGCTGTCCCCGATTCCCGACAGACTGACGACGACCGAGCAACGGTCGATGTCGACGCTGGAGTTGGCGCCGTCCTCGACCGCGAGCTGCACCTCGAAGCCCGAGATGTAGGTGGCGTTCCCGATGCGGATGTCGGTGAGCCGCTGCTCCTCGGAGTTCCAGCCGATGAAGCCGACGATGCGCAGCTCACGCGCGAACTTCACGCCGTCACCGCCCGTGAGCTGACGCCCCGTGTCGGCAGTGGGCAGCGGCGAGGTCGGGTCGGGCACCTCAGGAATGACCGGGGACCGGACCGGCTCGGGAGGCGCGGTGCACGCGGCGAGCAACGCGAGGAAAGCGACGTGGGTGGCGGTCATCTGAGTTCCCGGGCCAGCGCGCACGGGGCCATCTTAACCGCACCCTGTCGGGGCTCCGCCCCCATTTGCCGATTCGACAACAGGCACTGCACGAGCCCACTGGGCTACACGGCTTCGGGAGTCGACGTGCCCTTTCTTGACGACGGAAGCTGGCGCCCACGGCCGATCCGCATCGGCGTCACCGGCCACCGCATGCTCGCAGACGACCTGCACACCGGCGTGAGGGATGCCTGCCGGCAGGTGCTCGAGAGCATGGTGGAGGTCGGTCGGATCAACGGCGCGGGCGTGGAGGCGTGGAGCGCCCTGGCCATCGGAGCCGACACGCTGTTCGCCCAGGCAGCCCTCGAGCTCGACCTGCCACTGGTCGGCATCATGCCGTTCGCCCACTACCCGAGGGACTTCGCGCCGGCCGACCTGGTGGTGCTCGAGGGCCTGATCGAGCGATGCGACCGGATGATCCGACTCGACCGCATCCGAAAGACGAAGCACGCCTACATGGCCGCGGGCACCATGCTCGTACGGGAGTGCGACCTCGTGGTGGCCGTGTGGAACGGCATGCCGTCGCGTGCGCTCGGAGGCACCGGTGACGTGGTCCGCTACGCCGAGCGCCTCGGGGTGCCCGTGGTCAGGGTCGATCCGGCCAGAGCCGGATCCTCGACGAAGTAGGCGGCGCGGCCCCACGCCCATTCCTGCACGAGAAAGCGCACGAGGTCGATGCGGTCGTGCCGTTGGTCGTGGGCATCGAGCTGATCGAAGGGCACCATCGAGGGGCGCTTGCGCAGGAGGTTCGAGCGCTCGCCGTAGCGCCAGCCCGCGGTGAGGCGCTCGCCCATCCACCGGTTGTGTTCCATGCGGGCGACGAGGTAGGGGTCGCGGCCCACGGCTCGGAGCGCGGACTCGAAGTCGTCGACCGCGGCGTCGATGGCGGCCTCGAGGAGCTTCGGGTCGATCTTCCTGGTCACGTCGACGAGCGCGAGCCGCTGCTGGACCGCTCGGTCGAGCTCGGCGAACTTCGCGTCGTCGAGACCTGGGAGATCGACGCGGGCGACCTTGTCGTCCACCTCGGGAGACAGGAGCGACCCGAGCACCCTCGGCCGCATGGGCGGCGCTGGCACACCCGGGTCGGTGAGGTGGATGCCCAGCGCGCTCAGCTTGATGATCGCGTGCTGAGCGGCGTCGAAGTTGGAGGCGAGAAAGTCGGGGTGGAGCTGCTGACGGCGTCCTGGTTCGAGACGCTCGTAGACGGTCCGGGCCTGGGTGGCGTGGACCCGGAGCATGGGCATGGTGATGCGCTCGTAGGACGCCACGACGTCGCGGGCTCCGAACGGCCGGAGCGGGAAGCTCGCTCCCGGGGTGTCCGGCTCCTCTTGCCCTTCGGCGCCGATCACCCGGGCCAGCCCGAGCTCGACGGGGAGGTACACGTAGATCGGCACCGGCTCGGGCGACGCGTCCGACTCGGCGGCGGCGTTGAACAGGGCGTGCTGGAGGTTCAGCGCCGCCTCGAACGACAGCCGGTCCTCCTCGAAGCACAGCACGACGGCGGCGCGAACGACGCTGCCATCCACGGGCCGGAGGCGATCGAGGATGGCGCCGGTGACCCGATCGGACTGCACGTTCTCGGCCAGCTCGATCACCTCGGCGTTGACGGCGTACTCGACGGCGTTGTCCGACCCGATCCGGTAGCGCTCGACCACGGGACGCCCGTGCCGTTGCTCCCACCGGTCCGCACACGACGTGCGGAAGACCGGCTCGGAGAGGTCGAGGCCCGCCGGCGAGAAGCCGGGGTGCCGCTGCAGGAACTCGGCGAACTCCGCCTGGGGCTCGGCCGTGAACACGGTGAGTCGGGGCCGCCGCAGCGAGCCGAAGTGCCCGAAGCGGCCGAGGTGACGGGCGATGGCCCGGCCCGTGGGGCCAAATCCGAACACGAACAGGTGAAACGGCTCGTCCGACTTGGGGACCGGCTGGAGCGTCGTGTCGATGCCAATCCCCTGACGCGGGTGGAAGAAGAGGTCGCGAGCCACGAGCTCGGGCTGCGAGAAGGCGTGCAGCTCGATGCTCGGGCCGTGGTTGGCCCAGAACCCGTGCCGTCCGAGGGCCTGCTCGCGCTCGGAGCTCTCGAGGTGGACGTAGCAGTGCAGGGGACCGCGGCCCGGGGGTCGACGCCACGCCTGCGCCGCCTCGAGGAGCGCTCCGGCCACCTCCACGTTGCGGGCATCGTCGCCGGTGGCCACGAACACCTCGGTCGCGAACTGGAAGGGAATGCGCTCGCGCATCGCGGCCTCGGTGACGTCGCCGATCATGACGAGGGCGCCCTGGCGGCTGGCCTCGTCGACCTTGGGGCTGTCGTCGTCGATGCCGACCGCGATCACCGGGCGCCTCCCGCTCCGGAGCTGGCTCACCAGGGGACCGCCGATCCAGCCGAGCCCGATGACCACGCTCGGAGGACGAAACGTCTGGCCCAACCAGAGCAGGAACCGCATCGACGTCTCGCGCACCGGCCCGAACACCTCGAGCACCACTCCCGTTGCGGCGAATGCCGCGAACATCAGGGTCAGCGGTCGAGCAAACGCGTAGACGGGGCTTCCCTCGGGCGCCGTGTCGGGCTCCTCGAAGGCGAGGACCCCGGCAGCGTGGTAGAGCAGCTTGGTCACACCAGGCAGATCGAGCGCGTATTCGCCAGTGCCCAGCAGGCCGATCAGCGCGCACGTATAGGCGAGCCCGCCGACGACGAGGGCCCACCAGATGGCCCTGACCTGCACCCCTGCCTCCATGGCCAACCTCCGAAGGGTCGACTTACCACGTCGGCGGTCAGCGGCTGGTTGCCCCCACCCAGTTGGTGAGCT